>DATGGK010000097.1:0-10780 GCA_035308565.1 Planctomycetota bacterium
GCGCAGAATCTGCCGCCCTTTGGGCGTGTGCGTGACTTCGGGATGAAACTGCACGCCATAAATTTTGCGCGCCGCGTCGCCTATCGCCGCCAGCGGACAGCTCGGTGTGCTCGCCAGCACGCTGAATCCTGGCGGTGGCGCGGTGAGCGCATCGCCGTGGCTCATCCACACGTCGGTGTGCGCAGGGATGCCTTCGAACAAATCGCGCTGCGCCACCACGTCGATCACCGCGCTGCCATATTCGCGCCGCTGCTGCTTCTCGACTTTGCCGCCCAGCGTGAACGCCGTGATCTGCACGCCGTAGCAGATGCCGAGAATCGGAATGCCCAGTGTGAAAATCTCCGGCTCGATGCGCGGCGCTTTGTCCGCATACACGGACGCCGGCCCGCCGGAGAAGATGATCGCCTTGGGCCGCTCGGCCTTCGCTTCAGCCAGCGCGCGGTGAAACGGCACGATCTTCGAAAAGACATGCGCCTCGCGCACGCGCCGCGCAATCAACTGCGCATACTGCGCTCCAAAATCGACGACGAAGACGGTTTCGTGCATTTTTTTCTCGCAGAGGCGCAAAGGCGCGGAGAACGGAATCCTCGACAAATTCAAAATTACGCGTGGGCCAAGGCTCTCGTGCGTTCACGGATTGGGCGGCGAAGCTTCTTTTTCGGCAAGACGGGTAAATCCACTACATCCAGCTTCGAGAGGTCGACTTTCCTTTTGGAAGCGAGGTCAATGTCCAATGCGATGGGGTTACCGTCCTCATCAAAATCGACCGTTACGCCGTCGGCGAGTACGCGCGTGTCAGCACTAGGCTTGGAACTCAATGTAATCGCCAAAGTGTCAGTATCTGAGAAGTAATGCAGTTTCATGTTACGTTGTCTCCGACTGTTTGTTGATCAATTTCATTTGAAAGTCGCGATCTGGGAATGCATTGAACAATGTTCCATCCGCCCGCATAATTACGCGCAGGACCTTAATCTGTCCTTT
Source organism: Planctomycetota bacterium (assembly GCA_035308565.1). Taxonomy (GTDB): domain Bacteria; phylum Planctomycetota; class SZUA-567; order H5-PLA8; family H5-PLA8; genus JANXLS01. The sequence continues at coordinate 982 of DATGGK010000097.1, forward strand.
CATCTCCGGCGCATATCCCCAATATTGAATCCGTCCATCTTTTTGAACCTCTACCTTCAGCGGCTTTTCGATTACTTTCCGACACCAGTCGATTTTGAGAAAGGGTCGAAGCTTCAAAACACGCCACTTAAAATATGGATCGACTTTCACGGAAATTATCCCCTGCGCGCAAATAATGTGAAACCCAAGCAAGGCCCGATTCCCACGCCGGCTAAACCGCCGCCGGCACCGGAATCGGCAATGCTTCCACATCTACCGTCGTCAAATCCAATTTCTTTGATGCGTACTCAATGTCGAGTCCGACGACATTTCCTTTTTCGTCAAGATCGACGAGAAAACCGTCGGCAATTTCGATGGTGTCCGACGCAACGTTTGCGTTCAGGTCAATGTAAAGCGAGTCTGTTTCGCGACAATAGTCGAATTTCATAACGCTAATCCGTCCCCGTGTCCCCGCGTCTCCGCGTCCCCGTGTCTCCTCAATCATACTGCCCCTCATCAAGTCTGTAATTCGGCGCCTCCGTCGTGATCTGTACGTCATGCGGATGGCTTTCGCGCAAGCCCGCGCTGGTCTGCCGAATAAATCGCGCGCGCTTCGGCACTTCTTCGATGGTCTGCGCGCCGAGGTACCCCATTCCCGCGCGCAAGCCGCCGACGAGTTGGTACAAAAAAGCCGCCACCGGCCCTGTGTAAGCCACGCGGCCTTCGATGCCCTCCGGCACGAATTTTTCGGGCGGCGCGCCTTCCTGTCCGTAGCGCGCCGCGCCGCCGGCCAGCATCGCGCCCAGCGATCCCATGCCGCGATAGACTTTGTATTGGCGCCCTTTATAGAGGACGACCTGTCCGGGCGATTCGTCTGTGCCTGCGAACAAACTTCCGATCATCACGGCGCTTGCGCCAGCGGCCATCGCTTTGACGATGTCGCCGGAATATTTAATCCCGCCGTCCGAAATCAAGCGGCAACCCGTGCCCTTAAGGCCTTCGAGCGCCTCGAGAATCGCCGTGATCTGCGGCACACCCACGCCGGAGACAATCCGCGTGGTGCAAATCGAACCGGGGCCGACGCCCGCTTTGACCGCGTCCGCGCCGGCTTCGGCCAGCGCGCGCGCGCCGTCGGCGGTGGCGACGTTTCCGGCGATCACTTCCGTTCCCGCGTGATTTTTCTTGATGAATTTCACCGTCTCGATCACGCGCGACGAATGCCCGTGCGCCGTGTCCACCACCAGCACGTCCACGCCGGCTTTGATCAGCGCGTCGATGCGCGCTTCGTCGTGCGTGCCGACCGCCGCGCCCACGCGCAGCCGCCCCTTTTCGTCGCGGCACGCATTGGGAAAGCGCAGCGTTTTGTCGATGTCTTTGATCGTGATCAATCCGGCGAGCCGCCCGCTTTCATCGACCAGCAGCAGCTTCTCGACTTTGTTCTTGTGCAGAATTGTCTGCGCCTGTTCCAGACTCGTCCCCGGCGGCGCCGTGACCAATTTTGTCGTCATCACCGCGCGAATGCGCGCCATGTTGTCCACTTGGAAGCGCAGATCGCGCTTGGTCAAAATCCCGACGACCTTGCCATGCTTGCGCGCGAATCCGGGCGGGTCGCCCGCTTCCGCTTCGACAATGGGAATGCCCGAAATATTCTGATTCGCCATCAACGTCTTGGCTTCCGCGATGGTGTGGTCCGGCGTGAGCGTCACCGCGCCGGTGATGATCCCCGACGCGCTGCGTTTGACCTTCACCACTTCGCGCGCCTGATCCTCAGGCTTCATGTTTCGATGAATAATCCCCAGCCCGCCTTCCTGCGCGATGGCAATCGCCAGCCGGCTTTCGGTGACCGTGTCCATCGCCGACGAGAGCAGCGGAATGTGCAGTCGAATCCTATCTGTGAGCTGCGACGACGTATTGACCTCCGCCGGCACCACATCGCTCTTGGCCGGCAGCAGCAAGACATCGTCAAACGTAATCCCCAACCCCGCGAAGCGGTCGTCGCGTTCAAACGCGCCGCTGGCCGGATTAATTTTCGAAACGGAGGAGTTGCTCATGGCTGAACCTCCATGCTAATCCCGTGGCGCAGGCGTGCCGCCTGCGAGCTGTTCGTAGTACCGCCTTTAGGTGGAATGGGCGACGGGGCGCGTGCTGTTCCGCCTAAAGGCGGGACTACGAACGAGGGAGCGGGAAAATGAGGCGAGTGTCTGCGAAATAAGGCTTCCATAGAGCCTTTTTAGCGAGCGAGAGGCGCGTGTCAACTACAGTTAATTCAAGGTTCAAAATTCAAGATTCAAGATTAACGACACGCAATCTTGAATCTTGAACTTTGAATCCTGAACTGGCGTCTCAGGCGAAATTCGGCTCTTTGCCGAGGAAGACATAGACCATAAACTGGCGCCATGCAGCCACCCGCCCGCCTCCGTCAAATTGCCCTCTGGACGCGCCGCCCGTTTCATCGCGCGGTGTGGCGGCTGGTCCTTTCAGCGGGAATGCTGGCGGTGCTCGCCATTCTGCTTGTGCGCAGCACCGCTGAAAATCCGCACACCAACCTCATTGAATCGCGCAAGGCGCTGCTGGCCTTCAAGCCGCCGCCGGTGCCGGATGAAGAGAATGCGGCGCTGGAGTATGAGAAGGCGTTCAAGCTGTTTGTGTCGTATGGCAAACTCACGGGGAAGGAATCATTCAATGATGATCGTATACCGCAAGACCCGGTATTCATGTTGGGTGTGCCGGCAAGCGATCTTGATCAGCCGCAAGTTCAACAATTCCTAAACGCGAATATTGCCTCGTATGCATGGCTTGACGCTGCCATGTTGAAGTCAAAAATAAATTGGGGCCACGACTACATGCTTCCCGCCGGACTCGGCAACGATAACAGATATAGATTGCTCGACGCGTCGCGCCGCATGTCGCTCCGAGCGCTTGTTCGCGCGCGCGCGGGGGATCACGCGGGCGCTGCTCACGATTTAAAAGCGATATGGATTTTTGCGTCGCATGTAGATTCGGACGGATTTCTGTTCGACAAAATGATGGGCGAATCCTTTCGGTCGATCGCAATCACTTGCATGCAACTTATCGTGCTTTACTACACTCCGCAGCGGGCGGAAGACATCGAAACGTATCGTGATTCGTTTGGGCCGCTTCCCGACCCTCGCGCGTCCGCGCGCCAAGTGGCGCTGCAAGAGCTTGCAAACACAACCTACATCATCGACTGGTTTGCTGAGACGGACGAGCAAACGCTCCATCGAATGATGAGCATTCCGCTCTTCGGAGCGGATCCTATTGCTTCGAGATTACCGTACGCGATGGTTTACGGCTCTGACCGCAAGGCCCTAATTGAGACAAATTCCGAAGCACTTGAGTGCGCGAAAAGAGACGAACTGGCTCCAGACGATCAGGAATTGTGGAGGAAGCATCAACATGGACCTGTTGTGTTTGCCAAACTGTACAGCGTCAATAGCGGCATACGGCGGATTCAGCTACAGTTGCTAAAGGAGGCCGACACCCTGCAATGCATGAAGATGGCGTTAATCGAGCTCGCATTTCGTGCACGCAACGGCAAAGAACGATTCACCTTGGATGATCGCGGCACTCTTGTTTTGAAGGGCACCGCCGATTTCTCCACCGGGCGCCCGCTGGCAATCTGCGTCGATACTCAAGAACTTGTGATCTCAGCCAGACAGAAGGTCAAATATCCCGCCGGGACGATTCGTGTGTATTCATTCGGCATGAACGGCGAGGATGACTATGGCCAGAATAGCTGGTCGATTGGTCATGCCGGCAAACGCGACGGCGACGACCCCTGCTTCATCCTCCCTCCTTTGAAAGCAAAACAACCATGACTGAATCAGTCGCCCCGTCCAAACCGCGCGAGAAACCCCTCGACCTCTGGCCGCTCCGCTGGCTCATCACCGCGATGCCCTTTGCCGTCGCCGGGCTTTTTATTTACGACAACAATTACCTGACCTACGCCTGGATGGCCGGCTGCATTTTTGGCGGGGCGCTCTGTCTTTACTTCGGCCACATTCTCCTCTTTCGATTGCAATGCGGGCTGTTTGAACTCATGGCCATGACTATCGTGCTGGGCTTGTTCGAAGGCCTGATGCTCTCCACGCCGGGCCTCACCCGCATCGCGCTCTGGCTTTCGCCGCTGGTGCTGGCGTGGATTTTGTACGGCGCAGTCGTTGGCCTCTCTCGCGCCCGTCTGCTGGACGTGACGGGAACGCTCGCCACGGTCGCGCATCTTTTCGCGGCGTGGCTGGGCATCGCCTGGATGGCGCTGGCCGGTCTTGGTGCGGCCATGCTGATCCTTGGCGACGGCAGCAACCTCGTCTCCGCCGAAATGCGCCGGTGGTGCTGGCCGCTGCTGATTTTGGCTGCGGCCGGGCTGGTCCTTGATTTTTGGATTGGAATCAAGACGGCAAAGCGTGCGCGAGAGGTGCTGAACAGCAATTTGTGACAAACCGAAGATGAATTCATGAATCCCCAGAAATGTCCAAGACGCCGCCGCGCACTGCGTCTTTGTTAAGTCTTCGCGAATCGGATTGCGTCACGTGTTCCACGGATTAATCTGTTCGCGAAAGTTGGCGCAACCCACTCACTCCACATTCCAATGAAAGGAAGATCGATCATGGCGATTCGAGATGCAATCATGCCGGAGTTCGAGCACGAGATGATGAACACGCGCAAGACGCTGGAGCGCATACCGGACGGGAAGTTCGGCTACAAGCCGCACGAAAAGTCGTTCACGATGGGCAGGCTCGCGTCGCACATCGTCGAGATTCCCGGGTGGCTGGGCGGGATCCTCAAGCAGGATTCGCTGGACATCGCGCCCGCGGGCGGCCCGGCCTACACTCCGCCGTCGCTCAACACCACCAAGGAACTGCTGGCGGCGTTCGACAAGAATGTCGAGACGGGCCGCGGCGTGATCGGCTCGACGGAAGACGCCGAGTTCTTCAAACCGTGGTCGCTGCTGAAGACTGGGAAAGCTTTGATGACCATGCCGAAGATCGCGGTCGTGCGCAGCTTCGTGATTTCGCATGTGATCCATCACCGCGCGCAGTTGGGCGTGTACCTGCGGATGAACAACATCGCGGTGCCGTCGATTTACGGGCCGTCGGCGGATGAAGGGCAGTTTTAAAAACTCATTTGTCATTTGTCATTTTTGATTTGTCATTTGTCATTTGCATCACCAATGCATCGAAAATGACAAATGACAGTTGACAACTGCCAAATGACAAATGGTCCGTTTTAAAATGGACACGGAGCCGCGCGGCTCCGTGTCTTTTTTTAAACGCATAAACGCCAAAAATCCGTAGACGTTTTCCCGTTGACTTTCACTCTAATCAGACTAACTTCCATAGGCTCGGCTTGTTATCTGGAAAGACATGGCAAATTCGGATTCGATTCAATCCGGCTCGGACGACGATGCGGTGAGCGCGATGACGCCGCCGGCGAGCGTGCAATCGTCGCCGGGGACGCCGCCTTCGGCCATTTCACGGCCGTCGGAAGACGATTATGCGGCGCTGCCCACGCGCGTCGGCAACTTGACCACGCGCTTCGAACCCGCGCCGGGGCAGCCCGTTACGGTGACTCAAAGCGCTCCGAAAAACAATCACGAGATGCCGACGATGGTCGGCCCGTCGAAAACCGGATCGAAACCGTCGGCGCCGTCCGCGCCCGCGAGCGGGATGCGGTTCGACACGATGCCCGGGCAATACGACAGTCTGCTTCCCGATTCGGCGGTGGATTACGTGCCGAAAACCGACACGTCGGAACGGGACAAATTCATCGCCAGCGTCCGTTCGCGCATCGACCCGAAGGAACCGCCGACGCAGTTGCTCTCCGAACCGGATTTGATCCGCGCCGAAAAAATCGACGTGGACCACTATTCGTGCCCGCTGCTCGATCAAATCGCATTAATCCGCAGGCTTGGCGAAGGCGGCAACGGCACCGTGTTCCTCGGCTACCAGCGGCTCTTCGGCGAAGTGGCGGTGAAAACGCTGAAGCTCTCGATCGTGCAATACGACGCGAGCATCGTCAGCCGATTTTTTCTTGAAGCGCGGCTGTCGAAGAAACTTTCCTCGCCGCACATCGTCAAAACGTTCGACGCGCGCAAGGAAGCCGGGCTGAATTTCCTCGTGATGGAGTACATTCACGGGATCGATGCCAGCCGTTTTCAGAAGCAATTCGCCAAGCCCGGCCAGCCGTCGCTGGTGCCCGAAAAAGAGGCGCTGCGCATCTGCATCGCCGCCTGCAAAGGCTTGAAGATGCTGCACGACAACGGGGTGATGCACCGCGACATCAAGCCGCAGAACATCATGATTCCGTTTGGCCGCACCAAAGAGGAATTGCGCTTCGACGACGCCAAGCTGATGGATTTGGGACTGGCCCGCACCGACGAGAACGAAGGCCAATCGGTGGTGCGGCACGACGACGAAAAAACCGTGCAAGGCACGCTGCTGGGCACGCCCGGATTCATGTCGCCCGAGCAGGTGCTGGATTGTTCCAGCGTGGCCGCGCAAAGCGACGTGTTTTCGATGGGCGCGACGCTCTATTGTCTGGTGTGCGGCGTGCCGCCTTTCCGCGAAATGATGGGCCCGCAGGCGACCGCGGCGGCGACCGTGCATTCGAGCCACGTTTCGGTTAATGAACATTCGACCAAGAACAAGAGCAAGCTTTCGCGCGGGCTGATCACCATCATCGAACAATGCCTCTGCAAAAAGCCCGAAGAGCGCTACGCCAGCGCCAGCGATCTGCTCGACGACATGGTCCGCGTGCTCGAAGGCAAAGAACCGTATGCCAAGCAGCGCCGGCGCAAGATTTCGAAGAACACGATGTGGTTTGGCGCGGGCGTCGCCGCGGCGCTGATTCTGGGCGGCGTGTTTGCTTACAAAGCCTTCTTTGGGCCGGAACTGGCCAGCCATTTGAATCTGATCAACCAGGCGAAAGAAGCGGTCAAGAAACAGGACTTTGAGGGCGCGCAGGATTTGATCAACCAGGCGACACTGATTCGCCTGCAAAGCAAGAAGGCGAAGGATCCGAACATTATCGCGCGCGAAACCGAAGTCAACGCGCTGATCAAGGACGAACAGGACAAACTTAAGAAATCGTTCGACACGTCGATCTCCAACTTCCGCAAATACGTCAAGGACGAAGATTTCGTGCGCGCCAATGCGGAACTGGACGGGCTCAAGGAGGTGCTCAAGGGAAAGGAAGAGCAACTCAAGCAGTACCTTCCGGAGAAGACCGAAACGCTGCAGGGCGAATTGGACGCGGCCAAGCGCAACCGCCAGTTGCGCTTCGACAAAGCGCTGCAAGACACGCAGCAAGCGTTGAACAAATTGGATTTCGCGTCGGCGGATCGGACCATTGAGGTCGCGCGCGCGATCGACGAGAAGAACGCCACGGTCGTGCAATTGGGCAAGGACATCCGTCGCATTAAAGCCGAGACGGCCATCGAAGACGCAGTCAAAAACGGCGGCGACTTGGATGGCGCTCGCACGCGATTGGACGAAATCAAGCAGATTGAACCGGGACACGCTTCCATTGCGATGCTGGGCGACAAGATCGCCAAGGAAGACGCGCACCGCAAATTGCTCGCGAACATCGACAAGGAGCTGTCCGCGCTGGACGCCGGCGCCGGCGATCTGGGCAATGTCACGCCGCTGGTCGAGAAGCTTGCCAGCGACGATCCCACGCGCAAACCGCGCGAGGAGAAAGCCAAATCGGCGCGTGCCGAATTCGACAAATTCATCGCGAATGCGAAGCAGCATTTGGATTCAAATTCGGACGTGCCCGTGGCCGAAGAGGCGTTGAAGTCCGCTGAGAAAATCTGGCGCACGAACGCCGAACTGCCCAGTTTGCAGAAGTCGATGCTCGAGGCGAACAACAAATTCGAGAGCTTGATTCAAAGCGTCAAGGCCGATTTTGTGAAGAAGCTTTCCGATGCCGAGACGAAGCTTGCCACCGCGCGCCAGATGAAGCCGCGCGAAGCGTCGTTGAAAGATTGCGATGCGCTGATTGCCGGCGAAAAGGCTTTCCGCGGCCGCTTGGACAAGCTCGAAGCGGCGCTCGGCGAAGTGGACAAGATTGAAAATTTCGACGTCGTCGGCAAGGAAGTGGACGCCTGTTTGGGCGTGCGCAACGACGAGCGCACCGCGGCGGCGAAGGCTCAGTACGACACGAAATACAAGGCCTATCAGGAAAAATTGCGCGCGGCGTCGATTGCGAAATGGTCGAGCGATTTGACCGCGCTCGGACCCTTTGGCGACGGCAGCGCGTACGATGCGATTGAGAAGCGCTTGAACGAAATTGCCGCGGCCGTTCCCAACGATCCGCGCAACGTTCAAATGCGCACGGCCTACCAGTCCAAATGGGACATCGAAGAAGCGAAGTCCGTCATCGGCCACGCGCGGCGTTTGAAGAAAGCGACGGAAGATTATCAAGGCGGCGTGCTCGGATTGAAAGAACTTGAAACCAAGCTCATCGCTTCAGAGACGACTTTCCCCGGCGAAAAAGCGTTCGCGAAACAGCGCGAATTGGTTGACCGCGTGAAGGGCGAATTGAAGCAGAAGGTGGCGAGCGTGTCGGATTTAATTTCAAAATCGGCGGACTTGGACCGCGCGATTGCGCTGCTGGATGAAGTCACGAAAGCGTATCCGAATTTTGAGGGCACGGCTCAAGCCGACAAAGCGCTGACGGAGTTGAAATCCACTTATGACAAGGAAACGAAGACGCTGAGCCCGAAATTGGCGGCGGGCGAGGAACTGGAAAAGATCGGCGAGCGCATTCAGAAGTGCAGCCAGATGTTCCCGCGCGACGCGGCGTCTCAGGCGCTGGTTCAGAAAATGGCCGATTGGAAAGAGTCGTTCAAGAAGTCGATTGCGTCGGTCAATGCCGGCGCGGAAAGCGGGAATCTCGAAGCGGCGAAGAAGGACTTGGACAAAGCCGCGCTGCTCTTCCCCAGCGACGCGCAGATTCCGAAGCTTGACAAGGAGATCAAAGACCAGACTGACAGCGTGCAGAAGGAGCTCGTTGAAGTCGAGAAGTTCCTCGACAAAAACGTCTTCGTCGAGATCGGCAGTTTCCCCAAAGCTTCTGACGACGTGACGCGCTTCGTCAGGCGGCTGCCCAGCGACGCGGGCGTCGCGCGCGTTGACGGCAAGCGCCAGAAGATTATCAAGGAGACCGAAGCGCTGATTCCGGAGATCGAAAAAGCGCTGGCGTCGCCGTTCACTGTGTATGAAACGATGTCGCAGACGCGCGACAAAATCAGCCGCGTCAATCAAGTCCTGCCGGATGACCCCAAGCTCGCCGGCCTCCAGAAAAAGTACGCCGCCGGCAAATCCGACTATGAGAACCGCGAGAACGCGAAAGCCAACACGCCGAAGCCCAAGCCCGAAGACACAAAGACCACCAAGACCGAAGGGCCGGATAGCTTCTAGGCATTTTCTAAAATGCGCAATCGTACAATAGTATCGGAGCAGCGCGCGCCGTACGGGCGGCGCGGGGCGCGAACCGGCGTGCCGCCGCTCATTCACGGCCAGCGCTTGGGCGCGGACGAATTCATGCGGCGCTACGAAGCGATGCCGGAACTCAAAAAAGCCGAGTTGATCCAAGGAGTCGTTTATCTCATGACCTCACCGGTGAGCGCGGCGAAACATGGAACTCCGGACAATCTGATGCAGGGCCCGATGTTTCTTTACGCGGCGGAAACGCCGGGCGTGGAAGTGCACGGCAATTCCACAATTCGGCTTGGGCCAGACGACGTGCCGCAGCCGGACGTGATGATGCGGCTGATGCCGGCATTTGGCGGCGGATC
>DATGGK010000098.1:0-5405 GCA_035308565.1 Planctomycetota bacterium
TTTTGCACGGAATTTGAGTGGTTCCGCCTAAAGGCGGGACTACGAACGCACACGCTACTTATTCCTAATCGTCGATCCCGTGCGGAACAGCGTCACCGTCGATTGGCCGTCGAAGGTCGGATTGTGCGGGTCGGCGCCCGCGATGGTCAGCGTGATGGGCACGGTGTGCGGCTCGCCGGCGATCAGGATGTCTGAGCCGAAGAGTTCGTCGTTGGGGTCCAAGCCGTGGGTGGTGATCAGGACGGTGCCTTTCTTGTTGTCGATGATCAGGTCCTTGAGGCCCTTGCTCGGATCGTCGTTGTGGAAGATCAATTGGTTGTTCATCATCGAGAAGCTCGTCGTGGGGAACATGCCCAGGCAGAGGCGATTGATGAACACGCTGCACGAATCGCCGGGTTTGGGGATGACCGGCTGCGCGCCGGGCTGGCGCATCAGGCCTTTCATCTGGAAGAAAACGCGGTCAGCTTTGAAATTCGTGGCCGCGTCGATCAGCACCTGCTGTTCGGTGCCGAGCACTTTGTCAAACAGGAAGATGCCGGCGGGGGCGAGGTTGTCGTTGAGGCGCGCAGTGCCGTGCGCGACGGAGCCGGTGCGCTTGTAGACGAATTTGATCAAGTCGGTTTTGTCGAGCACGCCGTTGGCGTCGGTGTCGATCATCGTCGTCGTGGTCAGGCCCAGGCGGATGTTGATCGGAATCACCGGCCCGCGGTTGACGGGATCGTTCTGGCCTTCGAAGCCGATGAAGTTCGCGCCGATTGCGGATTTAACGTCGATGTTCTTGAACTTCGCGGTCAGGATGCCGGATTTGGGATCGAGCTTGATGCTGTAAATCACGTCTTTGACGCCCGAGCCGACCACCTCGCCGAGCAGCGCAAATTTCTGCGGCACGCTGATTTGGCCTTTGGCGTCGAAGGTGTTCACGATCGTGATGGTACTTTTGGGCTGCTTGTCGGGCGGAAGCTTGAAGCCTCCGAAGGTCATTTCGATGGGCAGGCCGTTGAGGTCCGCCGCGGTGCGGATGCCCAGCGAGCCGAGTTCCGATTTGTCGAGCAGCAGCGTGAGGCTCAATGAATCGGGAAGATTCTCGTTGCCGAAACGCAGGTTCAAACTGCCCGCGGTGGCGACGGCCTGCGAGGTGATCGTGCCTTGCAGAATGTCGAGCTGGAAATGGCCGGTGACTTGTTCGCCGCCGTCATCGGTGAGGAGGATGTCGATGTTGGCGGGCTGGCCAGCGAGCGTGGGTGACGCGGGCTTGCCGTAGATCAATCCGTTGGTGGCGTCGAAGGCCATGCCTTGCGGGAGGAAGCGCCCGCCGGCTTGTTCGAGCAGCGTGAATTGATACGGCGGGACGCCGCCGTTGGCCGAGAGCGAGAAGAAATAAACTTCGCCCGCGACGCCAGCGGGGAGGGCGATGGTCTGGTCAGTCGTGCCGAACGCGACGGCCGCACCGGTTTCATAATGCAGCGGCGCTTCGCCAAATTGCTGATCGACGGCATTGAGGAAAAAGAGCTGCGAAATCGGCGTGAGCGGCACGCCGACGGTGCTGTCGTGCACGAAAACTTCGAAGAAATTGATGCCGGAATTCGTCAGCGCGCCTTTGACTTTTCCGGCGTCGGACATGTTGATGTCGGTATTGGGGATGTTGGTGACGCCGCCGAGGGCAAAGGTGTGAGGTTTGAAGCCGAAGCGGACCAGGATTTGGCGCGTGAACTGGCTGCCCACGACGACGGCGCCCAAGTCCGACAGGGTCACGAATTCAGTCGGGAGGCGCGTGCAGTTTGTGCCAAGCGCTCGGACTTCCGCGCCGGCGCTGGCCGAGACGGAAGGGGCGGAGGTCACGAGCGCGTAGGAGAATCCAATGCTCGCGAGGACCAGCGCCCACTTCGCAGCGCCGTACCGCCGGAATGCGAAAAAGTGATTCATGCGTGCCATCATTTCCTTTCAAGCGCCGCGCCCGTAGAACGGTGCTCCCGCACCGTTTCGCACGACATGCCCGGAATCCCTGCGAAAAAACAGCGGTATCATTTCAGATTATCGGCTCTTGCTTTCCTTAACTTAAGGTGAACCAAGCGCATCCATTTTCAACCAGCCAAAACAAGCTTTGGCGGCCTGTTTGCACTGTGTGGTGATAGACTTGTGGAGGGCTTCGAAGCTTTACAGGAAAAAGGCGCCGGCCGCCGGAAATCCAGCAAATTGAGGGAGTTGGATTGCCTGCAATTGAGCTTGAATTGATTCGCGCGCGCGGGCGTCTAATTAATAGAGAAAGAGGGAGTAAAGGAGCAAGGTTATGGGCCTTACGACATTCTTCATCTTAATACTGCCATGGTTCTTCTTAACCATTGGTACAGCGGTTGGAATCTGCGCGCTGTGCGCATTCTTTGGCAATAAAGAACCGTCACAAAAGCTGGCGCCGACGCCGAATCCAGTGGTTCTGCGCCCCGCAGTCTCAGAACGGCCAATGCCGTCCGAGGGGGTTTTGCACCATGCTCATCGGCTGGCGCACGCGTAAAGAAAAGGAGTTAGGAGACAGAAGATAGGAGAAAGCAGCGCAGCGCTGTTTCCCTCCTATCTCCTATCTCCTATCTCCTGCCGTTAAATCTCCTTGCACGCCTTCTGCACGCGGTTCAACGCTTCCTTCACGTCAGCCATTAGCTTGTCTTTGCCGCCTTTGTCGTCCTCGTATTCCAGGGAAATGCAGCCTTGGAAATTCAGTTTTTTGAGCAGCGCCAGCGTCTCCTTCACTTTGAGTTGCGCGTCGCCGACGATGGTCTCCTTGCCCTTTGCATCGAAATCTTTGAAATGAATGCCGAAGAGCCGGTCCTTCAGTTTTTCGATGCACTCGAGCGGATCCTGCTTGGAGCGGATATAGTGCCCGAGGTCCGCCGTGGCACCGATGTTCTTGTGCCGGTCTTTGATGCATTCGAGCACGTCTTCGGGCGATTTATATGTGTCCGTCGGGCCGTGGTTGTGGATGCCGACGTGCATGTCTGGGTATTCTTCGCACAGCTTGTCGAGCGAGAGCGCCGCTTTTTTCGCGAACGTCGTCGTGATCGTGTACAAGCCAATCGCCTTCGCGAATTCAAACGTCTTGCGGTTTTCGTCCGGCTTGTCGCCCAAACCGGTGACGCCGTAGGCCATCGCCTTCGCGCCGATGGCCGCGAGTTTTTCGCTGTATTCCTTGATCTTCGCCGCGTCGGTCGTGACCGGCCTGTGGCCCGGATAAAACTCGACGTACTTCAAGCCTAGGATTTTGATTTGAGTTAGCGTTTCGTCGAGCGTCTTGTAACTGCGCAGCGTATAGGACTGAATGCCCATTTTGAACGGCCCATACGGTTCGTCGGCGCGGGCCGTGCCCGCCAGGCTCATGGCGGCCAGTCCAATGGCGCCGGTTTTGATGAATTCGCGTCGTGCGATGGTCATGAATGTCTCCAATAAAATGAAAGGTGTGGATGCGTGTGCATCCGTTGAGAGAGTACGCCGCAGTTGAAGGGATTTCGATCTGAAAATGCGCGAGGGTTGCCACGGATTTGAGTGTACTCTTTCAAATCCGTGCTTCGGATGAACTCAGCCCATTTCCTATTTACTTTCCGTCATCCTCGTGCAAAATAGCTCTGTTTGTGAGTCTGACTTTATGCAGCGCCAATTCCGCTACCTCTTTACTCTGGTCTTCACGCTCGCCGCGTTTTGCCGCGCCGCTCAGCCCGAAACCGCGCCCGCGGAAAAGCCGGACGACGCCGATCCCGACATGGCGCTGGCGTTCAAACTCGAACGCGCCTTTCAAAAGCTCGCCAAAAAAGTCGCGCCAGCCGTTGTCAGCCTCCAAGTCAGCACGCGCTCACGCAACTGGAACGACGACTTGCGGAGTATGAGCGAGCACTACAACCCCGGCGCGCTGGAACGCAAGTCCGAAGGCTCCGGCGTCGTCGTCGATCCCACCGGCTACATCCTCACCAACGAACACGTCGTCCGCGACTCCGATTCGATCACCGTCACCTTCAGCGATGGCCGCATTTTCCCCGCGAAAATCGCCGGCACCGACGCACGCAGCGATCTGGCCATGGTCGTGCTCACCGGCGACGACGTGCCGAAGGATTTGCCCTGCGCGCAATTCGCCGATTCCGACAAAATCCAGATCGGCCAGTATGCGATGGCCGTCGGCAATCCGTTCGGGCTTTCGAATTCAGTCACGCTGGGCGTGATCAGCGCGCGCGGACGCAGCCGCCCCGGGCCGAGCGGCGACGTCTTTTACGGAAATTTGATTCAGGTGGATACGCCCATTAATCCGGGCAACTCCGGCGGGCCGCTCTTCGATCTCAGCGGGCACGTGATCGGCATCAACACGATGATCTATTCCCGCACCGGCGTCTCGCAAGCCTGCGGGCTGGCGATTCCATCCAACCACGTCAAGCCGCGCCTCGATCTGCTCAAAAATGGCAGCGAAGTCGAATACGGCTGGCTGGGCGTGCAGCTCGACGAAATCGCCGCGCAAAAATTCACCTTCAAAGTCCCCGACAACCGCGGCGTGCTGGTCAACGGCGTCATCGCCAACACACCCGCCGATCGCGCCGGCATTGCGCGCGGCACCGTCATCCTCGACGTGGACGGCACGCGCGTGGGCAGCGTGGACGAATTGAAAGCGACCGTGAACGAACTGCCCATCGGGCGCCTGGTCAAAGTCAAAGCGCTCGACACCGCCGGCCGCACGGTCGATTACAGCGTGCGTATTTCGAAGCGTTTCGGCGAAGTGGCTCTCGCGCGCCAGAAGAATCCCAACATCGACCTCGAAAGCATGGCCTTCGAACTCGACGACCTCGAACCGGGCCGAGCGCCCTTCAACGACATTGGCAAGGCTGATCCTGAAGACGCGAAGACCAAACCCTTCATCTGGCGCGGCATGCAATTCATGGAACTCAGCGCCGACGACGCCAAGAAAAAAGGCGGGCGCATCGAAATCGTGCGCGTAAAAACCGGTTCCCCCGCCGACCGCGCCGGCCTCTACGAAGGCGCAATCGTCGCCGAACTAAAACACGCCGGCGACAAAGCCATCCAAAAGCTCGCGCGCCTCGACGACCTGAAAAAAATCGCCGCCCAGGTCACCGGCCCCGCGTCGCTCTACGTCGTGCTGGATGGTTATGTGACCGTCGATGAAAAATGAGGAGCGGATTTCACTAGGACGGGCCTCCGAGCCCGTCCAATATTGCGCTTCGAGTGCGGGACGGGCTCGGAGGCCCGCCCTACGAAACTGACTCCTGACTCCTGACCATGCCCCCCTTCCCCCGCACAACCCGCCCCCGCCCCATCATCGCCATCACCATGGGCGACGCCGCCGGCGTCGGCCCTGAACTCTGCCTCCAACTGCTCGCCCGCAAGGAACTCCACGGCGAAACCATCCCGCTGGTGATCGG
>DATGGK010000099.1:0-14643 GCA_035308565.1 Planctomycetota bacterium
CGCCCGACAGCGCCGCGGGGAAGAAAGGCCGCTGCACGGTTTGCGGCGCGATCACCGTCATCCCGTCTTCCACTATCGAAATCGAAGAACCCTCCGAAAATCCTCCGCCCGTCCAGCCGCCCGATCCGAATCCTGACATCAAAATCGTCGAACCTGAGTTGATCGCGCCCCCCGCACCGAGCGTGCCCACCGCGCCCGCCACGCCTGCAAGCGCGCCCACTGCTCCTAAAGCCATCGTCGGATTAGCGCCCACCGCGCCGGAAAAAAAAAGCCTCTCCTGCGCCATGCTCGCGGTTTTCGCTGTCGGCGTCTTGTTCGTGCTGGCCGCCATCGCCGGAGTGCTATTCTGGCTCTTGGTCTGGCCGCAGTTTAAAAACCGCTTTGTCTCGACCGACCTCGAAATTAAAGCGCCGAGCACCATTCATCTGCTCGAAACCGCCGAAGAATCGTACCGCGATAAATTCAGTTTTTACTCCTCGCGCATCTCCGGCGACCCCAGCCTCCAATCCGCCGGAATGCTCGGCAGCGACGCCATCGCCGCCGCCGAAGCGCCGCCCGGTCCGGCGAAGCCTTTCGGCGGATACGTCTTCCGCATCCTCAGCGCGCAAGGCGCGCACGCGCCCGGCGGATCCGTCACCTACCGCGACGCGCGCGGCCAGATGAAATCGAAGTACGCCATCCTTGCCTATCCTGCTCAGTACGGCGACGCGAAACGAACTTTTTTGCGCGGCCCCGACGGCGCGATTTACGCCAAAGACTTCGGCAACAATACCGCGCGCATCGCCGAAGCCATCAAGAATTTCGATCCCGACGAATCCTGGACGCGCACCAAATAGCCATTGATTATTAATGCCCTTCCGCAAAGAATGCTTTTCGTCGATCGCAAAATCTTACGAGCCGCGACTGCAAGGGAGCGGGCAAAGCAACGCATAGGAGCCAACTATGTCCCTGTCCGCCGGCCGCGGTTTCGGAATTATCGGTTTAGGCTCGATCGCTGATTTTCACGCGAAAGCCATTCAAGCCATGGACGGCGGCCGCCTGCTCGGCGCGTTTTCGCGCAGCGGCGGCGAACGCGCCGAAAAATTCACCAAGGAATTCGGCGTCGAAGTCAGCGTTGGCGACCTCGACAAATTTCTTCACACGTCCGGCCTCGAGATTGTCACCATCGCCACGCCCTCCGGTGCGCACCTCGAACCCGCACTCGCCGCCGCCAACGCGAAGAAGCACATCGTCAGCGAAAAGCCGCTCGAAATCACGCTCGAACGCTGCGACGCGCTGATCGCCGCCTGCAAACGCAACCGCGTCAAACTCGGCGGCGTCTTCCAATCGCGCTCCACCGGAGGCGCGCAAGCCATTCGCGCGGCGCTCGACAAGAAGCGCTTCGGCCGCCTGACCGTGTGCAACGCCTTCGTCCCCTGGCTGCGCACACAAGCCTATTACGATTCCGGCGGCTGGCGCGGCACCTGGAAACTCGACGGCGGCGGCGCGCTGATGAACCAGTCGATTCACCAAATCGACATGCTCCAATGGCTGGCCGGCCCCATCGCCGAAGTCAGCGCTTACGCCGCGTGCTTGGCGCACAAACGCATCGAAGTCGAAGACACTGCCGTCGCCGCCGTGCGTTTCAAAAGCGGCGCGATGGGCGCGATCATTGGCAGCACCGCGATGTATCCGGGCCATTCGATGGAAGTGCAGATCAGCGGCGAAAAAGGTTCAGCGTGGCTCAAAGGCGGGCATCTGTCCGTCTTTCAATTTGAAAAAGAAGAACCCGGCGACGCGCAAGCCCGCATCGACTTCGGCCCGCCGAAGGAAGACGCCGGCAAAGGCGGCGCCGCCGACCCCCGCGCGATTTCGTTCGTGGGCCACCAGCGCCAGTTCGAAAACTTCGTGAAGTGCCTCAACGGCGAAAGCAAATTAATGGTGGACGGCCACGAAGCGCGAAAGGCCGTCGAAGTGATCCTCGCGAGCTACCAAAGCGCGCTGACCAAAAAAGCCGTGAAACTCCCGCTGAAAAAAACGCCGAAGCTCGGACGATTCAAGTAATCACTGTGTGGCTTTAAATTTGGTGGCGGCGTACGATGGGTGGACCACCCGGCGAGCGCTCATCCATAGGCGTGTACAAACCCACCCTTCCTTAGTGAAAATTCGTGCGATTCGTTGTTCAATTCCTTGACGCACGGCCACTCTATGCTTTTGTTTTCGGCCGCACCGTCATCACTGGGCATGGACTCGTCCGCACCACCTTCTCCGCCACCGACCCGAAAATAAAGTGCGCCAGCCCCGTGTGCCCGTGCGTCGCAATCACGATGCAATCGGCTTTCGTCTCCTGTGCGTGCGCAATGATCTCGCGCGCCGCCAAGCCGATGCGCATCACGTCATCGGATTTCACACCGTCTTCTTTTTCGATGGACGCCGCGAGCGCATCCAGCCGCTTTTTGCGTTCGAGCTGCGCATTTTCAATCCACTCCAGCGGCGCGAACGGCACGTTCTCGCCCATCCCCGCGTCGTGATAATAGCCCGCGTCTTCGAACACATGCAGCAGATGCAGTGTCGCGCCATATTTCTTCGCCAGCGCCACCGCGTACGGCCGAGCCGCCTCCGAATTGCTCGACAAATCCGTGGTCAGCAGAATATTTTTGAATTCAATCATGATGCGAGCCTCCTTATATCAGCCGCCATTAATAGTATACCCGCTCTTGGCGCTGTGTTCGACTCATTAGCGCGCATAACTGCGATGGTGTACATTGTATGTTGCGTCCATGAGGCGAGTTCATGGCTTCGCGAAGCGAAGCCCCGCCGTTCCCCTCTCCCTCCGGGAGAGGGCCGACGAGCGCGGCCGTTTGCGCTCGCGGGGTGAGGGGAAAACCGTCCGACAAGGAAATAGTCATGCGTTACTTAGCAATCGTCCTGTTCGCGTTCACTGTTGCATATTCCCAGGATTCGTCAACAGTTCCCGAGCCATTCCGTCCCGATCCCGTCACCGTCCAATGGTACGGCCCCGCGTATTGCTACCCGCAAGCCGGCTGGGTCGTGCTCCACATCGAAGGCGAACCACACGAACGCGGCGTGCAGCACGGCAAACTGCTTTATCGCGAAATCGAAAAACACATCCAATGCCTCGCCACGCATTCGTCCCCCAAAGCACCGAACGACGGCTGGGACCACATGCGCACCACCGTCAACGCGCTCTTCCTGCGCCACTTCGATAAGGAATACCTCGAAGAAATGCAGGGCATCGCCGACGGCGCCGCCGACCGCGGCGCGAAATGGGACGGCCGCCCGCTCGATCTAACCGACATCGTCGCGCTCAATGTCTGGGCCGAAATCATGACGCTCGACGCCGCGCTGCACGCCACGCCGACGGGCCTAGAAGACGTTCATTATAAAGATGAATCGCCGAAGCCGCCCGCGCCGCCGCAAGGCGAGCACTGCTCGTCCTTCATCGCCACTGGCCCCGCCACCGCCGACGGCAAAATTGTCTTCGGCCACATCAGCATGTACGATCTGTATCCGTCGTCGTTTTTCAATGTTTGGATCGACTTGAAACCGTCGAAAGGCCACCGCATTTTGATGCAGACGGTCCCCGGCGGCATTCAAAGCGGCCTTGATTATTACATCACCGACGCCGGCCTGCTCTGCAGCGAAACCACCATCGCGCAGACGCGCTACGACATCAACGGCGCGGCGCTCACCTCGCAAATCCGCAAAGCCCTGCAATACAGCGATTCGATCGACACGCTCGTCGCCGCGCTGCTGCAAAGCGGCAACGGACTCTACGCCAACGAATGGCTGATCGGCGACATCAAGACCAACGAAATCGCGATGTTCGAACTCGGCACGAAGAAGAGCAAGCTTTATCGCAGCAGCAAAAACGAATGGTACGGCGGCACGGAAGGTTTCTACTGGGGCGACAACAATGCCAAGGACCGCGACGTGCGGCTCGAAACACTCGCCACTTTTTCGGACAAGCCCGTCAACACGGTCTATCACGCCAAAGATCGCGACCGCCTCTGGTATGCGCTCTATCAGAAATACAAAGGCCACATCGACGCCAATTTCGGACGCATGGCGCTGACCTCGCCGCCGATCTGCGCGTACACGTCGGCCGACGCGAAATACACGACGTCCGACGCCGCGAAAAACATGGAGTCATGGGCGCTCTTCGGCCCGCCGCTGGGCCGCGCGTGGCAGCCCACCCTCGACGAGCGCGCGAATTACCCCGCGATCGAACCGATGGTCTCCAATCCGTGGACAGTCGTGAGCACCGTGTCCCCCTCTCCCCTTAACGAGAAGGGAGGAGAGGGGTTAGGGGTGCGGGGAAACGGCGTCACCCCCGACGTCCGCACCGATGATTCCGGCGTGAGAACTTCACTCGCCGTCGATCTCGCCGCGCACGACGACGGCGATACGAACCGCGACCGCAAGGGAGCGGCCAAGCGCCGCGGCATCCGCGCAGGCCGCGGCACCAAATCCGGGTGGCACGGCACCCTCTTCGCCAAAACCGACGCGGATTTGTGGCTGGCCACCGCGTTCGCCGATTACGAAAAAATCTTCAGCCAGGAAGAGCAGCGCATCGAAGCTTCGCCCGAGCATTGCCTCTGCGCCGACGACAAAAAGAAAACCGTGCTCGACCTGCACGGCGCGCGCAGCAAATACCTCGTCGCCGCCGCCGCGACCGGCGACGTGCCGCTGCTGCAGATCAAACGCACCGACGCCAACGACGACTGGTACCGCATCTGCTCCGGCAAAGGCCTGCTGGTCCTGCACGAACTCCGCGCGCTACTCGGCGACAAACTCTTCGCCGAAAGCATGGATTCCTTCGGCACGCAGCACGCGGGGCAGGAAGTGACGAGCGGGGAGTTTGTCGCGCACATGGAGAAGGCGGCGGGAAAGGATTTGAAGGGGTTCTTCGATTTTTGGCTGAATCAGGCGGGCCTGCCGCGGTTGGGATTTGAAAAAGTGACTTATCAAAATTTTCGCGATAGCCATGATGCCACCAGTCACGGAATCGGTCGACCACCACCACCATTCGTGATATACGGCACACTTCGCGCGTTATACGGTCCGATTCCAAGCGCAATCGAGATTACAATTGAGACCGAAAAAGGTGAGATTACAAGCACCATCAAGCCCGATCCAGTCTCGGGGAATTTTACGGTCGGATTGGATAATTTCCCTATTCGTCCGATCATCATCGACAAATACCGCCGCTCCGCGCTCGCCAACGGCAACGCATTTCGCATCGACACCTTCATGATCGACCTCAATCACACGCTGATCGTCTACGGCACCGGCGACGAAACCGCGACAAATCTCGAAGCCGCCGAAGAATTGCAGAAAGCCCTTCTGCGCCGCGGCCCGAACGTGCTCATCCCAATCCGCACCGACAAGGAAATCACGGACGCCGAGTTGCGCACGCATCATTTGCTGCTGATCGGCCGGCCCGATTGCAATAAAATCGTGCGCGATTTTGCGAGCGCGTGGCCGGTGAAATTCGGCCCGCGCTCCTTCAAAGTCGGCAACGATCTATACGCGCACGCGCGCAGCGCCGTCGCCGCCGTCGGCGCCAATCCGCTCGATCCCAAATTGACCGCCGTCGTGATCGCCGGCCTCAGTCCCGCTGCAACGTACGCCTTCGCGCCCGCGATAGGCCGCGGCGACGGCGGCGGAGAAGTGGCGATTTTCGAAGCGGGCGGTAAGGTCCAATCGCTGATTTTGCCCGCGCCCGATTTGATAAAAGACTTCGATAAGTAGGACGGGCTGCCAGCCCGTCCGTTTTGAATTTGGACTATGCCGCGAATTGGCGGGCTGGCAGCCCGCCCTACTTGGAATCCATCAATGCCTGTCCCCACCATTAATCTTCACGCGCGCGGCCCCCAGTTCTCGCGCCTCATCTTCGGCGCCTGGCGTCTCGCCTCGTGGAAACTCTCCGCGCGCGAACTGCTCCAACTCATCCACACCAGCGCCGACCTCGGCATCACCACCATCGACCACGCCGACCTCTATGGCGAATATGCCTGCGAAGAACTCTTCGGCGTGGCACTACGCGAAGAACCGAGCTTGCGTTCGCGCCTGCAACTCGTCACCAAATGCGGCATCAAAATCGTCTCCGCCAAACGCCCCAGCCACACGCTCAAACATTACGACACCAGCCGCGCGCACATCCTCGCCTCCGCCGAAAATTCGCTGAAAGTTCTCCACACCGATTACCTCGACCTGCTGCTGATTCATCGCCCCGATCCCTTCATGGACCCCGACGACACTGCCGCCGCATTCGAAGCGCTGGTCCAATCCGGCAAAGTCCGCCACGTCGGCGTTTCAAATTTCACTCCTAGCCAATTCGATTTGCTCGCCTCTAGACTTTCGATTCCGCTAGTCACGAATCAAATCGAAATCTCCGTGCTGAAACTCAGCCCGTTCCTCGACGGTTCGCTCGACCACTGCCAGCGCCAGCGCATCGCGCCAATGGCCTGGTCGCCGCTGGGCGGCGGGAATCTTTTCGGCGCAACTCCGCAAGCCGAATGCGCGCGAGCCGTCTTGCACGAAATCGGCCACGCGCTTCCGATTCCCGCGAGCGTCGATCAAGTCGCGCTCGCCTGGCTTCTGGCGCACCCCGCGCGCATTGTTCCAGTGCTCGGCACCGGCAAAGCCGACCGCATTCGCGCCGCCGCCGCGGCCGCCGAAATCAAGCTCTCGCGCGAGCAGTGGTACAAAATCTGGGTCGCCTGCGGCGGCGGCGTTCCATAAAAACCGTAGCGCAGGCGTCTCGCCTGCGAGTCGTGCAGGCGAGACGCCTGCACCACGAACTTAGCCGACGATTCTCCGTCCGTCCGCCCCAATTTGGTCATCACCCTCCCGCAGACCGCCCACTTAATCGAATCCTTGCGCTAAAATTTCCCCGATTGCCATCATTTGGGCTGGCATCCGATCTGCGTCAAAGCAGAGTGGCTCGCCTTCATTGTTCGAAGGCGTCGAGAGAAAACGTTTTTCCGGGAGAAGACACATGATTAATGCAAGACATCTCTTTTCGGTGCTTGCTTTCGCCATGGCCATGTCGATGGCCGTTGCGGCGGATGGCGCAACGAAAATGAGCGATCAGGATTTCGCGAAGGAGGCCGCGTCGGGCGGCATGTTCGAAGTGGAAGCTGGAAAGCTGGCCACGAAAAAAGGCGGCAGCGAACAAGTTCGTTCGTTCGGCGCGCAGATGATCGTCGATCATCAAAAGGCAAACGAGGACTTGAAAGCGCTGGCGGCAAAGAAGGGTTGGAGTCTTCCCACGAAGATCGACGAAAAGCACCAGCAGCAACTGGATCACTTGTCCACCTTGAGCACCGCGGAATTTGACCGCGCGTACGTCGACGGAATGATCCAGGATCACCGCGGGGATTTGTCCGAATTCCAACGCGCAAGCAGGGAGTTGACGGACGCTGACCTGCGCGCGTTCGCGGGCCGTGTTGCGCCAATGGTGGAACATCATCTCAGCATGATCGAAAACGCTTCACGCGGCGGCAGTGCGGCGATGACCAGTAATCCGCCGATGCGGCGCGATTATGCTCAACCCATGCCGCGCGAGCAAAACAACACGAACTGGGAACCGCGGCCGGTGCGAGTCCAAGGCAACAGCGATTGCTGCTGCGGCGAATAAAAATTGCGAATGCCGGGCGTGAAACAACGCTCAGTGTTGGCAACGATCGGGAACGGGATATTGCCGCTCCCGATTTTTTTATGCATATCCTGCTCACGCCGCTCGATTCCATTGTACATAATCTATCGAATTGCGTCTCCTGGAGCGTACATGCCTCGAATCGCATTACATCAGATCGTTTTACTCGCCTCAATTATTTCCGCCGTTTCGAGCGCTGGCGATGCGCAACTGGGCGCACCCACTTTCCAGCCCACGCCGCAAAGCACCGTCGGCTGGCGCGGCGACGGCACCGGCCGCTACCCGGGCGCCACGCCTCCTATTAATTGGGAGCGCAAGCAGGACGGCAAAGGCTACACAACCAAGGGCATTCTGTGGATGACGCCGCTGCCCAACATCGGCGTCTCAACACCCATCGTGGTCGGCCCGCGCATTTTTCTTACGACCGAAATGGCCGACCTCGTTTGCCTCGACAAACAAACCGGCCGCATTCTCTGGATTCGCTCCAATCTGGAATTCGAAGGCCTCAGCGACGAGGAACTCAAAGCCGAACCGCAGTACGCCGAAAAACTTCTGCCGCTCGTTGCGCAAATTGCCAAGGTCAACGCCGAACTCGTCGAAGCGATGAATGCCCAAGCTCCCAAAGCGATGTCCGCCGCGCCCGCGCAACAAAACGCGCCTGCGCTCAAAAAGAAAAAAGATTTGGAGAAGCAGGTTCAAGACGCGCAGAAACTGATCGACAAGAAAAAATTCGAACACAACTGGGCGCAAGCCGTCTTTGGCTACGCCGGCCCGACGCCCACCAGCGACGGCAAACACGTCTGCGCGTTTTTCACGACCGGCATCACCTGCTGCTATGACCTGGACGGCAACCGCAAATGGATTCACTACGGCAAAGGCGACGGCAGCGAGCACGGCAATTTCGCCAGCCCGCTGTTGTGCGGAAACAAAGTCGCCGTGTGGGCGCAGGAAATTCGCGCGTACGACGTCGATTCCGGCAAGCTTGAATGGACGGTCCCAGCGAAATCGTTCAACACCTACGGCTCGCTCTTCCGCGTGATCAGCGGCAACGAACTCGTCGCCGCGTTTCAATGGGGCTTCTTCGTGCGCATCCGCGACGGCGCGCCGATCTGGGACAAAGGAGTTTTCGGCGACTGTGTCGCCACGCCCATCGTTGAAAACGGATATATTTTTTCGCACATCGGTTACCCGAAGAACGGCAACAAAAAAGATCTTTTCAGCGCGTTCAAAATTCCGGCCAGCACCGACAGCGGCAAGCTCACTTCCACGCACATGTTCAAGTTGGATTGGGGAGATGACCTCGCCGCGCCGGAGGACAAGAAAGCGCCCTTCGACCGTGGCTACGTCGCCTCGCCGCTGCTCGTGGACGGCCTCATTTATCAAATCACCGAAGGCAGCGGGCTGATGGTCAACGACGCCGCGAGCGGCGAGCAGGTTTACCGCAAGGTGTTGCCGATGCACGCCAAGACAGAGTACTGGAATTGGGCCGGCACGTCCGCGAGCCCCACTCTTGCGGGCAAGAACATTTATCTGATGGACAATCAAGGCACGACGATCGTCCTGCAGCCCGGCCGCCAATACAAAGAACTCGCGCAAAACATGCTTCAGGAATCCAGAGACGGCAAATCGCAGACGCAATTTGTCTCCACGCCGATCTTCGACGCCTCGCGCATGTACTACCGCACGCCCGGATTTCTGTACTGCATCGGCGATAAGTAATCGTTTGTAATCCCGCCTTTAGGCGGCAAAACGCTCCACTTGTACAGGAAATTTCACATGAAAAAATGGCTTGCAATTGCACTTCTACTTGCCGCGGTCCTCGCGCGCGCCCGCGCAGGTGAGTGGC
This sequence comes from Planctomycetota bacterium, assembly GCA_035308565.1. Taxonomy (GTDB): domain Bacteria; phylum Planctomycetota; class SZUA-567; order H5-PLA8; family H5-PLA8; genus JANXLS01. The sequence goes on from DATGGK010000099.1 coordinate 9,510, forward strand.
TCAACGTCACCAACAACATCGGCGGCGACACTTGGGGCTACGCCGGCGTCACCTATGTCGCGTGCGTTCCCAACAGCACCGAAGTCATCGCCGGCGTCAGCGAACGCGGCGTTTGGTCCAGCACCGATGGCGGCGCGACGTGGAAAAAACTCGGTGCCGGCGACAAGGAGCAGATCAAGCACCGCACGCACAAAATCGTCTTCGATCCGAAAGACCCGGCGACGTTCTGGGTGAGCGGCTGTTACGGCTCGGCCGTGTTCAAAACAACAGACGGCGGCAAGACGTTTCAAAAACTCAACGCGCCCAATCACGCCGACGGCGTGGCCATCGACTTCAGCGACCCCGAACGCAAAACGCTGCTGCTCGGCTTGCACGAACAGGCGCGCAGTCTGCACATTTCAAAAGACGGCGGCACGAGTTTTCAAAAAATCGGCGATAAATTGCCTGAAGACAGCAACCACAGCACCGACCCCATCATCATCGATTCCAAAACATTCCTGATCAACACCGCCGGCTGGAAGCAGAAATCGACGCTGGGCATTTATCGCTCCGAAGATGCCGGCGAAACGTGGACGAAAATATCCGACTTCGGCCCCTCCGGCAATCCGCTGGTTGCCTCCGACGGCACGATGTATTGGCAGCGCGTGTGGGGCGGCGGGTTGCTTCAGAGCACCGACTCGGGCAAATCGTGGACTCAAATTCCCGCGCCGGTGAAAAGCAACGTCATCGAATTGCCCGGCAAGCGTCTCGCCGGATTCGTCGAAAAACAAATTCACGTCTCCACCGACGCCGGAAAAACCTGGACGAAGCTCGACCCGCCGCTGCCATTCAAAGCCAGCGGCATCGCTTACAGCGCGCCGGCGAAATGTTTTTATTGCTGGCATTTGACGGATAAGAAGGATACTCAGGCGATTGTGCGATTGAATGTGGATTAGCATCGGGTGCCAAGGAGCGGTACTCCGCTCCTTGCTGATTGACACTCGAATTCGGTTGAACCGCTGAACGGAACTCGACAAATGAATCGCACATTCCTCCTCGCAATTGCCTGTTTTTCGACCTGTGTCTGCATAAACCTATTTGCCGCTGACGCCGCAAGACCCAACGTCATCTTCATCCTCGCCGACGATCTTGGCTACGGCGATCTCGGTTGCTACGGCCAGCAGAAAATCAAAACGCCGGCGATCGACAAGCTCGCCGCCGAAGGCACGCGCTTCACGCAGGTTTACGCCGGCTGCACCGTCTGCGCGCCGTCGCGCTGCGCGCTGATGACCGGCAAGCACACGGGGCACGCGACCATTCGCGGAAACATGAGTCCCGAACCGGCGGTGCGCGCGGACGAAATTTGTCTCGCGGAAATATTCAAAGCCGCTGGATATTCGACGGCGATGATCGGCAAATGGGGCGTGGGGCTCAACGATTCGACGGGCGCGCCGAACAAGAAGGGCTTCGATTATTTTCTCGGATACCTCACGCAGCAGGCCGCGCACAATTATTATCCGCCCTTTATATGGAAGAACGCCGAAAAATATCCGCTCGACGGCAATGCCGGCGGCAAGCAGGGTGTGTACACGCACGATTTGTTCGCGCAGGAAGCGTTGAAATATATCCGCGAAAAACGCGACGTGCCGTTCTTCCTCTATTTGCCGTTCACGATTCCGCACACCAACAACGAAGCCAAACCCAACGGCATGCAAGTGCCCAGCGACGCGCCGTATTCCGATGAGAAATGGCCGGCCACAGAAAAGAACTTCGCAGCGATGATTACGCGCATGGATTCCGACATTGGAAAAATCATGGCGCTGCTCAAGGAGTTGAATCTCGACGAACGCACGCTGGTCATTTTTACGAGCGACAATGGTCCGCATAAAGAGGGTGGCCACGATTCCGAATTCTTCAAAAGCCGCGGTGCACTGCGCGGCATCAAACGCGATCTGTATGAAGGCGGTATCCGCATTCCGGCGATTGCGCGCTGGCCGGGAAAAGTGCCCGCTGGCGTTGTCAGCGATCAAGTCTGGGCGTTCTGGGACGTGCTGCCGACGATGGCGGAGTTCACTGGCCAGAAAATTCCGGGCGGCATTGATGGCGTTTCAGTGCTGCCCGCGCTGCTGGGAAAAAGCGCCGTCGAGCATCCGCCGCTGTATTGGGAATTTCACGAGCGCGGTTTTTCGCAGGCCGTGCGCATGGGCGATTGGAAAGCGGTGAAGCCCGGGCTGCAAAAACCGTGGGAGCTTTATGACCTCGCCAAAGACGTTGGCGAAGAACACGACGTCGCTGAGCAGCACAAAGAAATCATTGCGAAAGTGGAAGAGTTCGTGAAATCCGCGCGCGTCGATTCGGAGTTGTTTCCAATCGTTCCCAAACCCAAAGCGGCCACAGGAAACAAATGAGCCATGCGTAAGTTAATTTGGAGCGCGTTGGCACTTTTAGTTTATGGATTTGTCGCCAGTGCCGCCGACCGCCCCAACATCCTCTGGCTGGTCAGCGAGGACAACAATCCTTTTCTGGGCTGCTATGGCGACAAACTCGCGCGCACGCCCACGCTCGACAAACTCGCCAAGGAAGGCGTGCTCTACGAACGCTGTTTCGCGCAGCCAGTCTGCGCGCCGTCGCGCTTCGCGCTGATCACGGGCATGTACGCCATCACTGCCGGACCCGCGGAGCACATGCGCGCACAGGGAAAAATCCCAAAGTGGCTCAAAGGTTTTCCCACGTTCCTGCACAACGCCGGCTACTACACAAGCAACAACGCAAAGACCGATTACAATTCGCCGATCGTTCCGCGCGACACGTGGGACGAATCGAGCAACCGCGCGCACTGGCGCAAACGCCCCGATCCGAGGCAGCCGTTCTTCAGCGTCTTCAATCACGAAGTCACGCACGAGAGCTGTCTCTTTCCCGAAAAGGAATTGCCGCTGAGTTTTCCGCCGACCGATCCAGCGTCGATCCGCATTCCGCCGTATCAGCCTGACACGCCCGAAATCCGCGCGGATTGGGCGCGCTATTACAATCACATGGCTCTTCTCGACGCGCAGATCGCCGAGAAACTCAAAGCGCTTACTGACGACGGACTCGCCGAGGACACGATTGTTTTTTATTACGGCGACAATGGCGGCGTGCTACCGCGCAGCAAACGCGTGCTGCAGCAGAGCGGCACGCACGTGCCGCTGATCGTTTATTTTCCGCCGAAGTGGCGGCATCTCGCGCCGGCCGCGCCGGGTTCGCGCATCAGCGATCCGGTCTGCTTCGTCGATTTCGCGCCGACGGTGCTCTCGCTGGCGGGCGTGAAAATTCCCGACTACATGCAAGGCCGCGCCTTCGCCGGCCCGGCGAAGGCCGCGCCGAACGAATTTGTGTTCTGCACGCGCGACCGCATGGACGAGTGCTACGACATGATGCGCTCCGCGATGGACAAGCGCTGGCTGTACATTCGCAATTACCGTCCCGATCTGCCCTATGTCCAGCGCCTCGATTACATGTTCAAAGCGCGCGGCTACCAATCGTGGGAGCGCATGGCCACCGAAGGAAAACTCACGCCCGCCACCGCGCAATTCTGGGGCGAGAAACCCACTGAAGAACTGTACGACATGGAGAGCGATCCCGACAGTGTGAAGAATCTCGCGCGCGATCCCGCGCACAAAGACACGCTTGACCGGATGCGAGCCGCGCTGAAAGCTCACACGCTCGCGGTGAACGACAACGGTTTTATTCCGGAAGGATCGGCGCTCGAAGGCTACGACGCGTCGCGCGTGCCGGACGCGTATCCGTTGGAGCGTGTCTTTGAATTGGCGAATCTCGCGTCGGAGCGCAACGAGGCGAATCTTCCCAAACTCATTGAAGCGCTCGACGATCCGAACGAAGCGATGCGCTGGTGGGCGGCGCAAGGCTGTACGATGTTGCGCGAAAAAGCCGCGCCCGCCGAAGCTGCGCTGCGAAGGCGGCTCGATGACACCTCCGGCGCGATTCAGATCGCCGCCGCCGAAGCGCTCGCGCGCATCGGAAAAGTTGATGTGGCGCTGCTAGTATTGGAGAAATGGGTACAGAATTCGGACGCGCCATTCTTTGAGTTACAAGCCGCGAATGTGCTCGACCGCCTTGGCGAAGCGGCACGCCCAACGCTGCCGGCATTGAAGAAATTCATGAGCACCGTCAAGAAAGAAGCCGGCGCCAACAGCCCGCGCGCCTATCCGCAGCGGATTCTTGAGCGCATTATCGACGTGCTGGAAGGGCGCGAGAAGCCGCTCGTCTATCCGCGCTTTTGAGTGCGAGTGTATGAGAGTGAAGAGCGTGAGAGTGTAAGATTCTGAGCTCCGCACTTTCGTACTCTCAAACCCTCTACTCTCACACTCTCACACTTAATACGCCACACTCCCCACGTACCGCATCTCCTTCCCGCCTTCGATCAGCGCGAAGGGAATGATTTGCGGATTTTCATCGATGCCATCGACCGGCTTCATGATCACCACGATTCCGCGCGAGACGCCCATCGGCCCGGCGCTGAAATAATTCACGCCGACGTGATAGGTGCCGGCGAGCGTTTTGTCGGTGCGGATCACTTCCGGGCCGAGGCCCTGCGTTTGGTCGGAGTAAAGTTCGAGGCCCGACGCGTTGTTCTTGTGGCTGTAGAAACATTCCTCGCCGTTGGGATCGACGATGTGCAAATCGACGTCGTTGGCATCCGTCTCCCAGCACATGGTGACGCGCAGCGCATCGACGCGCAGCAGATCGACACCGGCTTTTTCGGCGCGCGTGACGATGGCGTCGGACTTCGCCGGCTCTTTCTTGCGCCACGCGCGCAGCACGTAACCGTATTCTTCGCGCAGCACGCGCTTCACGTCGCCGTAGCGCTGGTTGAAATCGCGCATGAGCGCCGTTTCGTAGGCAGTCGCCGCGCCGTCGTAATTGCCGGCGAGATACAGGCTCAGTGCCAAGCCGCGATAAATGTTCGAATCGTCCTGCCGGTTCTTGAGCGCTTCGCGGAACATCGCTTCGGCGAGGTCATATTTTTTTGCGGTGAGCAACAGGAATCCGGCGCGATTGAGCAGCGCCGCGCGGTTGGGCGCGATTTCGGCGATCGACGAATACGCGCGCAACGCCATGGCGTTGTCGCCCATTCCCGTCGCGCTCTTGCCGAGGA
>DATGGK010000100.1:0-3374 GCA_035308565.1 Planctomycetota bacterium
TGGTCTGGCGAAATCGCTGCAGGACAGCCAGAGCATGGCGCTGCTGGGCGCCGGGCCGAAAGGCGCGGCCCCGCTCGTGTTGCGCGATGGCGGCACTCCCTTCCGCGGATTTCTCTTCGGTGAAGTCGAAGGCAGCGGCGAAGATGCGCGCTATCGTTTGTTGCTGTTGCTCTCCGACCAGGAACTCAAAAAGCCTGCTGCCGCGCCGGCTCCCGCCAGCGGCACCCCCTCGACCCCCGACCCCCGACCCTGACCCATGATCGATTTATCCCGATTGACAAAGAAGAGCGGCGATTACGCCTTCGGCCCGCGCGCCGCCGTCACCGATCGCGTGCTCATGGAAGTGGCCGAGCAATACGAGATTGAAGTCTCCAACCGTTTCATCGCCATCAAGCCCGCTGACCTGCCCGCGCGTTACGGCCCCGACAGTCGCGTGCTCGAAACAACCAAATACGACGGCGAAGGCGTGTTCGTGTATTTCGAAGCGGGCCGCACTCCAGAAATTTTCACCTTCAACGCCCCATCGGGCCGCGCCCGTGTTGGGCTTCCGTGCCTGAAGGAACTCGCCGCGAACCTCAAATCGCGTGGCCTGAAAAAAGCGATGTTGCGCGCCGAACTTTACATCCGCGAAACGGTCGATGGCCGCCGCTGCGCCAGCGCCGACGTCACGCGCGCCAGTTATTCCAACGATCCCGCCGATGCCAACCGCTTCAAGCTCGCCGTGCTCGACGTGATTATGCAGGACGGCCGGGACATGCGCGCGCATCAATCTGATTTTCTCACCATCTGGAAATTGATCGGCGATCTCGCCGGCACGAACGTCGAGAAACTCGTTCACCGCGCCGAGGGTAGCGAAGTGTCCGGCGCGGATTTGACGAAGTTGTTCGAGCAAAAAACCACCGGCGGCCTCGAAGGCCTCGTCATTCGCCGGCTGGACCGCCCCGAAGTCTGCAAACTGAAACCGCGCCGCACTGTGGATGCAGCGGTAGTTGGTTTCGTCGAAGGCGAGTTCGAAGGCAATTACGGCATGATGTCGCTGCTGACGGCGCTGGCCTATCCCGCAGGCGAACGCGGCCTGCAACTCCAATCCGTCGCGCGCGTCGGTTCTGGCTTCAACGACCAGGACCGCGTCGATTGGCTCAGCCGCCTCTCCACACTCCGCGTCGACGCCCCGCTCGCGATGAGCGACAGCGACGGCCGCACCATACGCTTTGTGAAACCCGGCTTTGTCGTGGAGTTGGAAGCCGAGGACATTTTGCCCGCCGACGAAGAAGCCAGCGGCCAGCAGGTCTTCGGCTGGAACAACTCGCGCTGGAGCTTCGACGGCCTCGCCGCCTGCCCGCGCCTGTTGCTGCCAACCTTCGGCCGCCTTCGCGCCGACAAAGATTTCACGCCGCAAGCCGTCCGCCTTACCCAGCTCACCGGCCGCGAAGTCGCAACGCCGGAGTTGATCAACCGCAATCTGCCCGCGCTCGAAATCATGCGCCGCGAAGTTTACACCAAGGAAGTCAAAGGCGCGCTCGCGGTGCGCAAATTAGTCGTCGGCCGCCGCCCCGCCACTGCCGGAGCATTTCCGTATGTGATCTTCTGGACGGATTTCTCCGCGGGCCGCAAAACGCCGTTGGAGGTCACCACGTTGTTCGCCCACACCGAAACGCGCGCCGAAGCGTTGGTGAAAAAGTTGATCGAAGAAAATGTCACCAAAGGCTTCGACCTCGTCGGCGCGCCAAAGCCCGCCGCCGCTCCCGCTCCCGCGGAAGCCGAAACCGACGAAGCCAAGCCCAAGAAAAAAGCCGCGAAGAAGAAAGCGGCCGAGTAGAGGCCATCCTCAAAGCCCATTCAGAACCGCCTCGTTCGAGCCATCCGAATTTTAAGAACTTGGATTGATTATCAGTCCGCGTTTCCATATGCTGCGGCAGTTCCCAATGCAGCCATAATACCCAACTTATTTGGCTTATGAAAAACCTTTATTCGACTCTCTTTTTCCAATTGGCCGTGTTAACCGCGCTTCCGTTTGCATCCATGGCGCAGGGAAGCCTCACTCCTCCAGGACCACCCGCGCCCAGCATGAAAACGCTCAGCCAAATCGATCCTGGAACGCCGATCAGTGCAGTTCCTTATACCATCACCAATTCCGGTTCCTACTATTTGACGACCAATTTGACCGGCACCTCAGGAATTCAAATAAATACGAACAACGTCACCTTGGATTTGCGGGGGTTCGCCATGTCCGGCAACAATTCCGGCGCGGGAATCCTTGCGCAGACGGACACGACAAATATCGCCGTTCGAAATGGCTCCATTACCCGATGGGGTGAAGGACTGTATGCCGCCTTTTCAGAAAATTGCCAGTTCGACCATCTGAGATTGTCCCAAAACGGCTACGGCATTTTGGCCGGAGATACAGCCATCGTCGCCGACTGCTCGGCGGAAGGAAACAGCCAGGATGGATTCAATTTCGAGTCCGGCTCAATCATCACGCATTGCGTCTCCCGTTACAACGCTGGTTACGGGTTTAATGCGGGAACCGAAGCGAACGTCAGGGACTGCATTGCTTCCTATAACGGCCTGGATGGGATTTCTATTGACCGCGGCGTCGTCAGGGATTGCCTCGCCGAGGGAAATACGAACAACGGCATCAGCACCTTCATCAATGGTTTGGTCGTGAACAACAAATGTCTCAACAACAAATTGGCCGGAATCACTTCGGGTGAAGGCGACAACCGCATCGACGGCAATGACGTGACCGGAAACGCCTCCGGCATTTTGTTAAACGCCGCCACAGGAAATCTGGTCACTCGCAATACTGCTACTGAAAATGGCGCCAATTATAATATCGAAGCCGGCAATACCGTCGCCCCAATTATCTCGAGCGCCGGCATCGCAACCAATACGAATCCCTACGCCAATCTGACTTACTGATCGGGTGCGGCTGCCAAAATAAAAGCGGTGAGAATCCTTGTGAGGAAAATGCCTGGCGACCTTGACTTCGCGCTGATTTTCCTCACGCTGATAAAAACCAAAGGATCAATACCATGCCTGACCTCCAGGACGGCGAATCCACAGAGATGCAAGGTTCGGGTGCGAAGCCTTACATCTTGAAGAATACCGGCGGCGTTTACTCCTGCACCTGTCCGGCCTGGCGCAATCAATCCAACGCCATCGAGAAAAGGACCTGCAAGCATTTGCGCAAGCTTCGCGGTGACGCAGCGGAGGAAACCCGCATCGGTGGCGCGCTGCCGCAACGTTCCGCTCGCACGAGCCAGTCCGCAGATGGTGAAGGCGATGAAGATTCCGGGCCGCCGATCCTGTTAGCCGAAAGCTGGGACACCGCCACCGATCTCTCCGACTGGTGGATGAGCGAGAAGCTCGAC
>DATGGK010000101.1:0-20004 GCA_035308565.1 Planctomycetota bacterium
CTTTTAGTCAGGCCACACGAATGGACTGCGGCCGAAATACACGTGTGCAAAATGCTTAAGTATGCGCCATTCCGGTCTGTCCCCGATTTTCCCTGATGTAAACATCAACACGATGGCGGTGGAGAGATGGATTTGAAAGCGCACGCGGCGGGGAGGCTCAGGCATTTCTCACGCTCCCTTCCGCGCGGCGCGCCTACTTCGCCTCAATCAGTTTGAACGACTTGACGATGGCGTCGATGTCTTTGGCGTGCAAGTCGACACTCTCCATACTCCCGGAGATAAATAACACGTACCCTTTCTTTCCCGCCACCAAATAGTGCTCAATGGCCTTTGTCCGTTCATCCTTCCTAATGATCTTGTACGCGTCGTTCCGCCCAAGCTTCGAATCCGTGCCTTCAGCGAGAATTTTGCCTGATTGTGTCATAAAAATTACCATCATGTTATCTCCGAATTGTTTTGATGTCACTCCAGATTCCGTGTCCTGAACTGTAACGATAACTTCAAGCTCATCCCCTGGTGAAGTGCATTGTATAGCGTTCTGCTTCAACGCTGGGGTGTCAGTAGCCCACCACGCTTCTGGCACCGAAATCTCAACGCCGCGGACCTTATTCGTCACAGTCTTTTCCGCGCCGCTGGCCGCAAGCGTTGAGACCGTCAGCACAACAAAGGCACAGCGTGCCACGGCAACTTTGCGCATGATCCACGAGCCTCCGATTTTACTTCGCCTCAATCAGCTTGAACGACTTGACGATGGCGTCGATGTCTTTGGCGTGTACATCGCTGTCGATTTTGAGCCAATCCAGCACGATTAGGTATCCGCGCTTGCCGGACACGAGAAAATAATGGACGAGTACGACGTTTTCGGGCGTGTATTTGTACGTGACTTTTCGCGCGTCTTTCCCACCAAGTTTTAGATCAACTTCCTCGGCAACGGGAATGTCCAATTTGTTTTTTTCAACGAAGTCCTTTAGGAGCGTTCCTTCGGCAATGTCCCGTGCATTGACGTCAACCGTGACGTAACTATGGGCTAGCGGCGAGTCTGCGATAACTTGAACTCCTTCACTTTGTCTAACCTTCCATGTTTCCGGAAACGTGATCTCATAACCATACTCGCTGTTTTTCACTGTCTTATCCGCGCCGCTGGCCGCGAATGTCGAGAGCGTCAGCACAATAAAGGCGCAGCGCGCCACGGCAACTTTGCGCATGATCGTTAGCCTCCGCGGGATTTCAGACTGCCGACGCCGGCGAAAGATGGCGCTATAATAGCGCGGGCGTGGCGGAGGCGAGAGAAAAAATGAACGGTTTTCGCGGTTCTTTTTGCACAAATTGCCTAGGCCAAACGGATACCTAATAATACCCGATGTTCCACGTGGAACATTTGGGGAGGGGAGACGGCAATGCGCGTTGTGCAACTTTTTCCACGGACGTTCGCCGGAACCACGCGATAAATGGCCGTGGCGCGCTCGATGTGCAACTTTTTCCCCGAAGTAGCTGCGGGAAGCGGGATGGAAATCTTCTTCAAAATCGGATATAATCTGGGGGCACAGTAATCGCACTAATCCTGCGGCACTGCGGCGGCAGACAAGAATGTCTGCCCCACCTGTCTTGAATTGGTCTTAGAGCGCGAATCATGCTTAAGCGGCTGCACCGCATCGACCATGCGGCGTTATTTTTGAACGTGTTCCAGTTGCTCATCGACGCCGTCGCGTGTCTGGCCGGGTTTGCCATCGCGTATTGGGCCTACAATCACGCCTCGCTCCTCGATCCGGTCAAAACGCGCAACTTCGCTCCCAGCATCGAAGTCTACTACACCCCCGCGCTGGCCTTCACCGCGCTGGTGCTGCTCACCTTTGCTGTCAAACACCTCTACCAAAGCCGCGAGACGGGTTTGATGAACATGGACGAAGCGTCTTCGGTTCTGCACGGCCTCTTCGTAGCCTGTTCGATCATGGCCGCGGGCAGTTACTTCCTGATCAATCAAAAGACCACCGAAATCGCGCGCTTGATCGTCGGGATGGGCGCGTTTTTCGGCAGTGTGTTCGTGCTCGGCGGGCGAGCGCTCGGATACAAAGTCCGCCGATATCTTCAGATGCGCGGCCACTTTTTTCGCCGCGTGATCATTTGCGGAGTCGGCGATGCAGGCCGCACCATCGCGCGAAAATGTTTGCACAGCCCCAAATTCCATGTCCTCCCCGTCGCCTTTCTCGATGACGACGCCGCCGTGCAGGACACGCGCGTCGATTGCCTGATCGGCCACGACCCGATTCCCGTCGCGGGCGCGCTCAGCCGCGTCGAAGAGACGCTGGACGAATTCCGCGCCGACGAAATCTGGATCGCGCTCCCCGACGCCAAACAAGACACCATCCGCGCCATTGCCGACGCCGCCGGGGACGCCGAGGTGCCCTGCCGCTTCGTGCCCAACCTCTATCAGATTCCGCTCCAAACCGTGACCGTCGATTCGCTCGCGGGAATGCCGCTGCTCTCGATCAAACCGCGCCCCAAAGTCCGGCCGATGCCGATTACCAAGCGCGTTTTCGACGTTGTTTTCTCGCTGCTGGTCTTTACCACTCTGCCGGTCTGGCCGCTGATCGCGCTCCTTATTAAGGCCACCTCCAATGGCCCTGTGTTCTTCAAGCAGAAGCGTATCGGCCAAGCCGGCAAAGCGTTCACGATGTACAAATTCCGCACCATGTTCGCCGAAGCGCCGCAATACGCCACGACGCCGCAAACGCCCGCCGACGCGCGCATTACGCCCGTTGGCCGCTGGTTAAGGCGCCTCAGCATCGACGAACTGCCGCAATTCTGGAACGTCCTGCGCGGCGACATGTCCGTCGTTGGTCCGCGCCCCGAAATGCCGCAGATCGTCGAGCGCTACACCGCCATGCAGCGCGAGCGCCTCGCCGTCAAACCCGGCATTACCGGCGTCTGGCAAATCTCCGCCGACCGGCGCAATCCCATTCACGAAAACATCGACTACGACTTGTATTACATCGAAAAGCAGAGCTTCTTCCTGGACTTGATGATCATCCTGACAACCGGCGTCTACGGCGCGCGCGGCGTGTGATCCTCTTGCAAAAGTGCACGTTGTTGGATTAGCGAGACACAAACCGATTCCCCTTCACCGCAAACCGCAACGGCAAATCCGCCCCCACGTTTATCCCAATCCGCTTCGTCACCTCGACCTCAAACTTCCCGGCACCGCCAAAACTCTTGTGCGACGAAATCGTCAGTGGCCCCGTCGTCAGCGGAAACCCATTCTGCTCGCGCGATAGCCCCAACGCCTGCACCAACTTCCCCGGCCCGCTGCACAGATTTCGCAATTCCCGCGTCCCGCGCCGTTTCTCCATCAGCGCGATGCCGTCAAGCGGTTCCAGCGCCCGTATAAGCACGGCCTCACCAATGCCTTCCGGCATCGTCACCACATTGAAACAATGGTGCATGCCGTAAACAAAGTAAACGTAGGCATGTCCCGGCGGTCCGAACATAACCGCATTCCGCTCGGTCCTCCCGCGACTGGCGTGGCACGCCGGATCGCCCTTATAAAGGTAGGCTTCCGTCTCAACAATCCGCCCGGCAGTCAAGCCCTCCGGTGTCTCATGCACCAAGCACGCCCCAAGCAGCCGCCGAGCGACTTCCGCCGTTTCTCGCAAATAGAATCTTTCAGTCAAAAGTTGCACCATGTTCGTTCGTAGTCCCGCCTTTAGGCGGTTTCGGCTTTCGCATTCCAAAACCGTGCAAAAGTTGCACGGCTCGAATCGACGTTGTTAACATTACCCTATTATTAAGACGCTTAACCGCCTTAATTATTCCTATTTTTCTCAAAAAAACCGCATTGACAATCCACAGTACAATATATACTGAGAATCATTCTCAACATATCGGAGCCTCCAAACATGCCACGCCTCCTCTTCCTCGCCTGCCTGCTTCTCGTCCTCCCCGCCTCCGCCGAAGACAGTAACTACACCAAACTCGAATCCCAAATCCGCGCCCTCCGCGCCGCCTATGAATCCCGCATCGCCGACCTCGAATCCCAAGTCAAAGACCTCCGCTCCGGCTCCGTCCAACAAATCAAAGCCACCAACCAAGCCGTGGACGACGCACTCGCCAAAAAATCCCCCGCCGATAAAGCAACTGACGGCTCGCTTGTGGTGCAGGCTTTCAGCCTGCAATCCGCACGAGCGTCCTCCTCCCGCGTCACCGTCGGCGGCTACACCGAATTCAGCTACACCGACCGCGGCAACCGCGTCCCCGAATTCAGCCAGGACCGCACCGTCCTCGAAATCGGCGCCTCCCTCGCCGACCGCATCAAACTCTACATCGAATTCGAACAGGAAACCGGCGCAACGCTCGAAGGCGACAACGCCAACGGCGGCGAATGGGAAGTCGAACAAGCCTACCTCGACTTCAACCTCTGCAAACAATTCACTTTCCGCGCCGGCACCATGCTCGTCCCCGTCGGCCGCTTCAATCTCTACCACGAAGGCTTCATCAACAATTTCGTCGATCGCCCGCTCGTCAACCGCTGGGTCATCCCCACCACGTGGTACGAAGAAGGCGTCGGCGCGCACGGCGATCTCGTCGATAACAAATCGCTCGGCATCAATTACGAAATGGGCGTCTACAATCCTGCCGTCGCCAGTCACGCCTCGTCCGACATCGGCTTCCGCGAAATCCGCAACGAAGGCGCTTCGCCCGCCTTCCGCGGCAAAGCCGGCGCCATGCGCGTCGTCTTCGAACCCGCCCGCAACGCCAAATGGTTCGCCGACAATCTCGAACTCGGCCTCTCCGGTTACATCAGCAACTATTCCACGCAAGACCAAACCGACGCCGCCGGCGATTTCTTCCCCAAAGCTCACGGCGCGCTCGAAATCGAAGCCGTCGATTTTACCTATGAAAAAACGCTGAAGCCCAACAAGTCTAACTTCGGCTTCCGCGCCGAAGCCGCCAACGCCCACGTTAGCGCCGGCGCCGCGTCCCCCTCTCCCCTTGGGGGAGAGGGGCTAGGGGTGAGGGGTCGTTTGGCCCAATCCGCCCACGGTTTCTACGCCGAAGCCTACTATTCTTGGAAGCCCGGCATCTTCGACAAATGGACCGCCGGCTTCCAGCCGGCCCGCACCACTGGGACTGTCGGCCTCCAGCCGGCCCGCGCGACCCCGACCCTCGTCTTCGCCTCGCGCTTCGACTGCATCAGCCTCAACGAAGGCCGCGCCGATGCCCGCGATTTAAAACGCCTCACCACCGGCATCAGCTTCCGCCCGCTCGCCAAAACCGTGATCAAGCTCGACTACCAATTGGATTTCAGCCACTCCGGCCTGACCCTCGATCAAATCCCAGACTCTGGCCGCGGCAAGCGCACCGACGCCGTCCTCTTCGGCGTCGCAACGGGCTTCTAAGTTCGTAGTCCCGCCTTGTTCGTAGTCCCGCCTTCAGGCGGAACTCTTCGGATCGGAGAAAAAATGTCCGCACCACAACAATCTCTCATCGGCGGTTCAAACCATTCGTGTGGCACAAGCCCTCGATGACCGTTTGAACTTAGGTCCTGAATTTTGCATTTTGAATTTTGAATTCTCGTCCTGGAACCTTGAATATGCCCTCCATGTCCCGCCGCGACTGCCTTGCCTGGCTCGCCCGCGCCGCCTCCATCCCCCTCGCCGCCGAACTCTGTTCGCACGCCCACGCCGATGGCGCGAGCATCCCCAACCTGATGGCCCTCCCCAACGAATCCGCCCGCCTGCTCACAAACCCCGAAGCCATCCTCACCCGCACCCGCGCCGGCATCGCGTGCTTCTCAGGAATTTGCACGCATCGCCGCAACAAACTCGAAGTCAACAAAGACGGCGGGATCAAATGCCCCGTCCACGACAGCATCTTCGACTTATCCGGCACCCCCATCAGCGGTCCCGCATCGCGCCCGCTGACGTGGTACTCCACCAGCATCAACGAAGACGGCGACATCTCCGTCAACGCCAATCAAACCGTCGCCCAAGGCCAATGGGCCAAGCTCCCCGCATGGGCGCAAAAAAAATAAAAGTTCGTAGTCCCGCCTTTAGGCAGCCAAATCGGAGCGCCGGCTTCCAGCCGGCACCGTGTTGGAATGGCACGCCCGCAAATCCAAAAAATCGAATCCGGCAGTTTCATCGCCGTTCGCGACCCGGAGCGCCGGCTTCCAGCCGGCCCGCATCGGAATCGCCGCTTGGATTTCACGCCGACCTTCCGCCGGCAGTTTGGTGCTGTTCATGCCAGTGTTGGATCGGAAAAAAATATCCGAAGAAAAACAACCTTTCGTCGGCACGTTAACGTAACTCTCTGTCCGAACTCCCTGTGTTAAATGCACATTAACCAACTGACATGAACGAAAATGAATGTAAACTGACCTCCTCAGAAAAATGGAGTTCGAACGTGAGAGTGGCTTTTGCCCTGACGATAGCGCTGTCCCTCGCCGCAACCTTCTGCGCGCACAGCGGCGAAGACAAACCCACGCTGCCCGAAGTCGTCGTCACCGCCAAAGCGCCCAAACCCGAACCACCGCCCGCACCTCCCGAACCGCCCAAAGTTCAAAACGATTACGCCAATGCCCCCACGCGCCAAACCCCCGGCGGAGCCGACATCGTCAAAGTTCAGAAGTTCATCGAAGGCCGCACCGGCGCCGCAGTGGACTTGTTCGAAGGCACGCCCGGCGTCTTCATTCAATCCGAAAACGGCGCGCAGGACACGCGCTTCTCCATTCGCGGCTCGGGCATCGAAAGCGAAGGCACCGGCATCCAGTTTTTCGTGGACGGCATCCCCATCAACGAAGGCGACGGCCAGGTCATCCTGTCGGACGTCGATCTGCTCGCGGTCAGCGGCGCCGAAGTCTATCGCGGTTCGAACGCGCTGCGCTACGGCGCGCTGGGCCTCGGCGGCGCGGTTAATTTTCGCGCGCGCACCGGCTACGATTCCTGCGGCTTCGGCACGCGCTTCGAGGCGGGCAGTTTCGGCTACTTCAGCGAATCGGCGAGCTACGGCGACGTGATCGGCAACACCGATTATTTCATCGCCTCGCAGGACCTGCAAAGCGACGGCTACCGCAAGCACAGCGCCGAGGACAACCAGAAATTCTTCGGCGACGTCGGAATGAAGCTCGGCTGCAACATCGACAACCGCGTCTACGTCTCCGTCGGGCGGCTCAACCGCGAAGACCCCGGCGGCTTGACCCGCGAAGAGCTTCGCTCGACCCCCACTCACGCCAACGACGACGCCATCGCCATGGATTTTCACAAGCAGTGGGAAACCGCGCGCCTGGCCGACAAAATCACGATGAAATTCGATGAAGACCAGACTTTCAGCGCCGCCGCGTTTTACCAATACAGAATTCAAACGGACAAGCAGTTCTTCGACGTGGACGACCCTCAAGGAATCGTGCGCTTTCATTCGCACGACGTCGGTCTGACCTTCAACTACGACAACGTGCGCGAGCTCGCCTGCTATCAAAACCGGCTCACGCTCGGCTTCACACCGACGATCGAATACGAATCCGATGTCAGCTACGAGAATGACGGCGGCGCTCAAGGCCCGCAAACCGACGGCGACCGCACTTTCGCCGCCAACGCGGTTCTGTACGGCGAAGACCAGTTTCACATCACCGACAAGCTCTCCGCCATCGGTGGCCTGCAACTCATCAATTCGCGCCGCCATTTCATGGATCAATTCAGCCCATCCGGAATCGCCAACCGCAGCCGCGTGCAGGACTTTTACGGCGTCAATCCCAAAATTGGATTGCTCTACGACCTAAACGACAGCGATCAAATCTTCGGCAACTTTGCCCGCAGCTTTCAGCCGCCGTCGTTTGACGATTTGACCGCCGTCCGCTCCTCGGCCGGATCGCTATACCACACGCTGCGCGCGCAAACCGGCAGCACCGTCGAAGTCGGCAGCCGCGGCCAACGCGGGCGTGTCGAATGGGAAATCTCCGCGTATCACACGTGGCTGGAGCACGAACTGCTCTCACTGGCAAACGCGCGCGGCGAGACCATCGGCGCCGTCAACGCGCGCTCGACCATTCATCAAGGCGTCGAGACTGAACTCGACACCGAACTCTGGCGCGGCATCGCCGCGCGCTGCTGCAATTGCGATCACGACCGCATACTCCTGCGCCAGACCTACACGCTCAACGACTTTCATTTCCAGAACGACAAATTCTTCGGCGACAACCGCATCGCCAGCATTCCCATTCACCTGTACATGGCGCGCCTCGAATACCAGCATCCCCTCGGATTTTACGCCGGCCCGTCCATGGAATGGAACATCACGCGCTACCCGGTGGACCACGCCAACACGCTCTTCGCCGAACAATACACGCTGCTGAATTTCCGCACCGGCTACAAAAGCCCGCACGGCTTCACGCTCTTCTTCGAGGCGAAAAACCTGACCAACAAAACCTACGCCGCCACAGTAGAGCCGCAAGCCGACGCCCGCGTCGGCGGACCGCCCGACGCCTTCAAGCCCGGCAACGGCCGCGCCTTCTACGGCGGCTTCTCCTTCAAATGGTGAAGCTTAAATATTTCGGTGCGGTCCGCACCAATGGTTCGTAGTCTCGCCTTTAGGCGGAACGCGTCGGATTGGAAAAAAATCCCCGCAAAAAAACAAACTCTCGCCGGCAGCTTGTTTGCCGTTCGCGTGCCACTGGCCCCGCCAGTGCGAATCGGAGCAGAATGCCCGCACGCTACTGACCTCACATCGGCATTTTGAACCCTTGAACCCTTGAACCCTTCCCCGTCTTCTCACGTTCTCCGCGCCTTTGCGTCTTTGCGAGAGAAAAAGATTGCTAGAAACAATTTGTTGTACTCGCCGTCTTTCCGCTTTCTTTTTCAACTGACCGATTTATGACATGTGTTCGTCGTTTCAGTGAATTTCTTCCATTACGACCATGATCGACACCCCAGCCCAAACCCTCGAAACCCTGCGTTGTGCCAAATGCCATCGCCGCCTGGCCAACTCCGAGCTCCAATGCGCCGGCTGCGGCTGGACCATCGATCCCGCCCTGGCCCGCGAAGCCGCGCTTCTTCATCAGCGCAAGCGCCACAAAAAACACCGCAAACACAAAGCTGCGCGCCTCGCCATTCGCCTCGCCCTGCTCCTGCTGGCCCTCCTCGCCCTCGTCACCGCCATCTACGTCGTCCTCGACACCGTCAACGAAAGTGCCAAGTAACACGGGCTTTTAAATAGCCCGTGCAATTCGCCTCTCCAATCCGAACGTCACGCAAATGACAAATCAACAATCAACAATGAACAATTGGCGTTGGCTTCGGCGACGCCAAAGATTGTGGGCGCTGGATTTATTTGACGCCCTAATCACAAATCCCAAATGCCGTTCGCTGTAAGCCCGGCAAACAATTAAAATACCCCCATGATCAAACGCTCCCCCGCCGATTTCCAAGTCGAAGAAATCCTCCGCACCGACCTGCTCGACGCGCCGCCCACAGTGGCGCGCGTCTCCGGCGCGCCTGAATCCGCCGCCGAGTCCCCCGCCCCGCGCCACCTCCTCTGCCGCCTCACCAAAGAATCCCTCTCCACCCCCGAAGCCGCCGCGCGCATCGCCCGCGAATTGAAACTAAAACCCGGCGCCGTCGCCTACGCCGGCTTGAAAGACAAACACGCCCGCACGGTCCAGCACGTCACGCTGAAACTGGAATCTCAATCCGCGCTGCCTGAAAAAATCGCCGGCGACGGCTGGACTCTCGAACCTCTCCGCGAAATCCCGCGCCCGCTTCAGCCCGCCGACATCGACCGCAACAAATTCCGCATCGTCGCGCGCAACCTCACCGAACAGGATTGCTTCGACATGGACGAAGCCGCGACGCTGCTGGCCGACGCCGCGCTCGGCGAAACGAATTTGTGGATCGTGAATTATTTTGGCGATCAACGTTTCGGTTCCGCGCGGCACGGACAAGGCTTCCTCGCGAAATTTCTGATCAAAGGCGATTTCGAAACCGCCCTGAAACTCGCCATCGCCACCGAAGCCCGCAAGGACCGCATGTCGGACAAAATCTTCAAACGCACGCTGCTCTCGCACTGGGGCCGCTTCGGCGAAGTCCTCCCCAAACTGCGCCCCTGCCCCGAACGCCGCGCCGTCGAACGCCTCGCCAATTCCAGCCGCGATTTCCGCGCCGCCTTCTGCGCGCTGCCGTACCTCTTCCAGCAACTAAGCGTCTACGCCTACCAATCGCATCTCTGGAATGAAATCGCTCGCCGCACGATCGTCAAACTGTGCGCCGAGCGCGGAAAAATAATCGCCATCGACGACCCCTTCGGCGAAATGCTCTTCCCCGAAGCCAAATCCATCCCGCCCGAACTTGCCGCGCTCAATCTCCCGCTGCTCGCCCGCAAAACCGAACTCGCCGCCCCCTGGAAAGACGCCGCCGAAGAAGTGCTCAAAGAAGAAGACATCGAACTCTCAGAACTTCAAATCCCCGGCGTGCGCCGCCCCTTCTTCGGCGAAGAACCGCGCGCGCTCTTCGCCCAAGCCGAAGCGTTCCAAATGAGCAAACCCGAACGCGACGAAACCGCCGACAACCCCAAACGCCGCAAACGCTCCCTCCAATTCAAACTCCCCAAAGGCTGCTACGCCACCGTCGTCCTGCGCGCGATGGGACAATAAAACTCAAAAAATATCCAATGCGGAACCGCCGCGTCAAATTTCAAACCGCCCGCCCGCCGTCAGTTTATTCGCCGTTCGCGCGCCACTGGCCATGCCAGTGCCGCATCGGAATCGCCGCTCTCAAAACTTCCCGCCCACCGCCGCCGTCGTTTGCGGCGTACCCGCTCGCATTACCCGCAGCGCCGGATCCCCCAAAATCCCCTCCGTCCGCGAAAGATCAAAATAAATTCCCGACGCCGACGCATCGAACGCCTGTCCCGAACCCTGCTGCCACGCCCACTGCTGCACGCGCATGACTGCATCGCCCCAGCGCCCGCCCGCCTGAGCTTCTTGCAACACGCGCGCGACAAACGCGCTCCCCGCATCCGCATTCAAATACGTGCTCGTCCCAATCGACGCGCTCAATCCGCCCTGCGCCTGCACCAATCCTTGAATCGCGATGCTGCGGAAACCGGCCTCATCTTGCGCGACCCAATTCGCCGTGCACGTCGATTGCAAAAACACCACATCCCCCGACCACGATTGAATCCGATCCACATCCAAAATGCGCGGCACCGTCGCGCCCAGCCGCACCGAATTTCCATGCCCCACATACACAATCGCATCGGCGGCGCCGTTGGCCGCGTTCAGCATGTCCGCGGTAACAGCCGGCGCGTCCGGCACATTCACGCCCATGTACGATTTGCTCCACGAAATTTCAGGAAGCGACGCGACAACGTTGTCGCTGAGCGCCGCAAAATCGCCAGCCTCCGCATCGTACACATCCGCCGCGATCAGCGCGCGCATCCCTGAATCGGAAGCGCCCGGATGCGCGAGCGTGTGCGCGACCGCAACCGCCATCTCATCCGGCGTGTTCGCCGGCAAGCGCCCGACGGCCACTTCCGCATACCCGCGCCCCAAATCGCCAAACAGCGCGTCGCTCGTCGTCTGGCTCCAAAATGAGGTGCTCACCAAAAACGCCGGGCAAAGCGGATCGACGTTGGCCCCGCTGTAATTTCGATAATCGTACGTCGTCCGCCCGGCCAGCAGCAAATACTGCGGCCGCGTCGCGCGCACGGCGTTCTGTATTGCTGCCGGCCCGTAGCGCCCAAATCCGTAGTAATCGAAGATCGAATTCTGATCGACGAACGCCGCGCGCAAGCCTTCTTTCGACCGCGCCATCGCCAACGGCTGCAGCGCCGGCCCAAATTGCGCCGGGCCAACCGCCAGCCACTTCACATTCGCCGGAACCGGCGCAAGCGTGCGCTCTTCAAGCACGCTCGGCGCAAGCTCCTGGCCGCGCGGCACGACAAAATATTGTCCGGTGCCCCCGGGCGGAGCGGCAAAGCGCAGCGTAAATGTGCCGTCCGCGCGCGCCTGAGCTTCGTACGCCACCATCCGCGCCCGATCCGGAAAGCGCGCATCGACGACCCACGCCTCGCTGCTCGGAAGATCACTGACCTCAAAAATCCGCGCATTGCCCAGCGTATTGAACGCCAGCGGCGCAGCCGCGCGCAAATTCCGTCCATATTGCGCCGCAATCGAATTCACGAACGACAACTGCGGCGGCGAACCGTCCAAATCCGGTGTCACGAGTTCAATCGCGTTGTCGCCCGCGCTGAAGAGGCCGTCCGGCACATTAAGCGAAATCGTCAGCGCGCTGTCGTTCTGCGTCCACGCCGCTTGCCCAACTGCGGTGCCATTCACGAACGCTTGCAGCGCGTGCGGCCCGCCGCCGGGTAGCGCCACGCTCCACAGCGTCACCGCAAGCGTGCCGCCCGCGCCGTTTGCATCGGGCAGATTCAGCGTGAATGCCTGCGCCGTGCCCGCCGTCAAATACTGATTCGAAAACCACGGCGGAAAATCGTACGGGCGATAATTGAAATCGAAATATACGTCGTGAAAATCCAGCCGCGCCGACGCGCTCACTTGCGTTGCCGGCGCGATCCCGTCGGCAAAAAGCCCCGACGCCGCGGCGATGGTTCCCGAAAGAGTTGGCGTCACCGAGCGCGCCAGAAAAAATGCGTCGGTGGCCGTGTAATCGTCGCTGTAACCGGGCGCGAAAAGCGCCAACCCGTCCGCCGTCAGCGCCAACGCCGTCACCGCGCGCCCTTCGCGCTGAATCGCCAGATGCCCCGCGTCGTACCCCGCCGGCAATTTCGCGCGCGGAATCCACAACACGCCCCTTCCCGAATACGCGGCTTTCACCACCTTCCCGCGCGCAACGCCCGGCGCGGAATTCGCCGCGCCAAACCAGCGCGGAACAATTTCTTGTGGCGCAGGCGGCCCGCCTGCACGTACCTCGCGAAGCGAGACGTCCGCCGTTAGCCCAGACGATCCCGTGAAAGGATCGCCTAAACTTGTACCGTCGGCGTCCTGCCGGCCCGTCGCGCGAAGCGCGACTCCACTGTTCACCCCGGAGGGGTAGTAGAGGGTAGCCGGGGGTTGAGGCCGTACTCGGCCGATACCCCCGGTTACGATGCTCCAGACGATCCCGCACCCCGGAGGGGTGCTAGAGGGCGTTGTCGTGCGCGTTCGATTTCCAGGTTCTTCCCCGCCGCGTGCGCGCGCACTAGAATACGCAAGCGCCACACTATTGACTGCCGCATCAACACTCACCTCATCCTCTCCATTCACTACTCGATCCACCACCACCGGCCCCGCAAACTCCTCGTAAATTTCGCTCTCCCCCGAAAGACTCATGCTTTCCAAGCGATACTCGTAACACCCCGGCTCCGGCCAATCCGCGAACCCATACGCCTTCAAATCCGGATTCGTGATGCGCCCGGCAATCAACGCCGAATTCACGCGCGCCCATTCGTTTGTAGTACCGCCTTCGTTCGTAGTCCCGCCTTCAGGCGGAACAGCGCGTTCACGAACGCGGCGATAAATATTGAACCCCAGATTCTGAAATTCCGAAACCGCGTTCCACCCCACCCTCACCCCCGCGCCTTCCGCGCGCGCCACAAATCCATCGACGCGCACCGGCGTCACCGATCCGTTGATCACAACCTGCACGCGGTTCGCCGGCGTTCCCGCACTTGGCGTCGTGATCGTGCTTCCTGCGGCATTGAGATATTTCACCGTCACCGATCCCGCGCCGCTTACCGACACCGTTGCGAACGGACTCGTGATGATGTTCGTGGTCGCATTCAGCACTGTGTACGTCTTGTTCGTATAAGTCCCGCCAGTCACGCCCAGCGACAACGTCGCGCCGCTCAAATTGCAAAGCGTCCCTCCATTCACCACAAGCTGCTGCGAATTCGTTCCATTTGCGGCGATTTTGAGTTTTCCGCCGCCGCTTAAATCGAGACTCGATACGGTCAGAGTCTCCCCCGCGGACACACCGCTGCCGAGCGTCGCAACTCCCGGCCACACGACCGCCGACGATCCCGCGACCACCGCGCGCGTGATGGTGCCGCTCCCGCGCAGCGCCGCGCCCGAACCCACCGTCACCGTCCCGCCGCCGCTGCTCAGCGTACCATTAAGAAAAACGTTCGCCGTGTTGAACGCTGTCGTGCCGGTGTAGGTGCTGGCGCCACTGAGGGTCAACGCGCCGCTGCCGTTCGTCGTCAGCGCGCTGCAATTGGCCAGCACCGACGAAATCGTCGCAGCGCTATTGACGGCAATCACCGCGGGATTGGCATTGAAATCGATCGTCCCGCCGCTGATCGCATAATTTCCCGATTGCGGCGCGTTAAAAGTGATGCCCAACGGTTTGACCGTCGAAGTAATTGAGACAATGCCAGCCGTGTCAGTGCCCTTGCCAAATGTGGCGAGATTGCCGTCGGCCCAATTGCCTGCGTCCCAACCGCCCGAGCCGACGGCCCACGTGCCGGCCCCGCCGTTCCAAGTGAAATTAGTCGAAACCGTCAGCAGCGACGCACTGCCGATTGTGGATTGCCCGTCGGGATTCGTCACCGTAATCGCGACGCCGCCGAGCGGCGTGTTCACGGTGTTGACGTTCATCACAAATTGCGTGGGGCTGATGAACGTTACGCTGTTGACCGTCATCCCAGTCGCGCTAACGGCCGCCCCTAGATGATTCGGATAGCCCGCGCCCGGATCGTAAAAGCCCGAACCCGAGGCCGACGTTCCCGTCACAGTGATGCTCACGTTGGACGCGTTCGGCGCGATGACATTCGGCGTGCAGTTCGCCAGCGTCGCTGGCGGCGGCGCTTTGACTTGAATCACGCGCACGCCGTATTCGTCGGTCGCGGGGCAATATTCCTGAAACGTCCACACAGTCATGTTGTCGCTCGGATCGACGTACGTGCAGGAATAATCGCCCCAGCGCTGCACGGGCCCGCTGGTTTGCAGATTAAAAGTCGTTGAACTGCTCTGCGCGATCACCGCCGATTGAATCGTGTTCAGCGCGTCGCCCGAAAGCCGCCCGGCGATGGCCACCTCCAAATGTTCCGTCGTCCCCGACGCCGTACAACCCAAAACCATGTGCCCTTGGCCGGTGCCGATGCAGCTTGGAACAAAATAATTGCGCGGGTTCGACGCCGTGGTGTCAAACAGCACGCCGCTTTGGCGCAGCGACGGCGTCCCGGTCAGATTGATGATCTCACACCAGCGCGCCGCGTCGCGATCCGGCGATGGCGACGTGTTGCCCGTGGAATTCACAGTGTATGTGTTGGCCGTGTATAGACTGCCGTTGCGGATCGACGCTTGATAAAGCCGTTGGTCAAGATCGTCCACTGGAATGTTGCTCCCTTGGGCCGGTGCGCCACCAAGGGGAAGCGTTGTGCTGCCGATGTTCACGGTCATGTTTCCCGAAATCGTCGGCGTCGCGCCCGGATTGGTGATGCGCCGAATGTTCATCTGCCCAAGAGTATTAAAGTCGATCCCCGCGAAATATCCTTCTGTCGCCGACGAGTTGTCGTTGTCCACGCCGTAGTAAGTGGCGTCGGTCGAAAGGTCGCGGAACGGCGTCACCGTAAGTGTTCCCGCCAGCAAGTCCGATTTTCGGACCACAAAAACAGACGAACCGAGCGGCCCTCCGGTACTGGTACCGCTTGCGAAAATAGTGCCGCCGATGTAGAGCGCATTCGCGTCAACTCCAAGCGTGTCGTAATCCAGGAAAGCCTTGTTGTCGGTATTGCCGCTGGAGGTGCCGACGTCCTCCGCAAATTGAAAGAACGTGAAGCTGGTCTGATTCGTGATCGTCGGGCCGGAACTCACCGCGATCATCACGCGGTTGCTGTTGTTCGCCACGTTGATCATCGTGATGAACCAGCGGTTCGACGTGCGGTCGAATTTCACGCGCGGATCGGACGAGCCTGAACTGCCGCGCACCGACGAAAAAAAAGTATCCGACGTGACGTTCAACGCGCTGTTCAGATTGCCCGCTTTGTCGAAGAGCTTGAAGCGGCCATTGAGGCACACGAAAATCTGCGTCGGCCCCGGCGCGCCGTCGGTGTCGGGCGGCGTATCGCTGGATTCATTCGACGTTTCCGCCAGAAAATTCGTCGCCAGCGTCTGTGTCAAGCGCGGACCCACCGCCGCGCGCGTGCCCGCTTGAGCAAAGGACGGCTGCGATGCGTTCGCGCTCCCTTGCCGTCCCGGCTCGTACGGTAGAGCGGGAGCCGGACGTCCTGGCCGCCGCAATGGCCTGATTCGACGCGGCTGTGGCGCTTCCCGTGGCGACGCCGCTTCACGCGCCATGATTTCTTCTACAGATTCGGTGATGCCCGGTTCGCCGGTCAACGGCACGCCAACAATCTCGCCGTCCTGCGCCACCGATGGCAACGCGACCGCCAACCAATAGAAGCAAAGCCCGGATAACGCAACCGCCCATCGTAGTCGCAAATCGCAGTTCATAGCATGTTCTCGTGTCCGGCAATACAAGCCACCATCTTAGTGGAAGATCACTGTGAGAAGTGCAAGACTATAAGTTATTTACCCCGCGAATTACGCACAAGTGCGTGCTACCAGTTCGCGAAGCGAAGCGCCGCCGTTCCCCCTCTCCCTTTAGGGGGAAGAGCGGCCGGGGGTGAGGGATCGCCGCGCTTGAAATCCTCGCCTTTGAAATTGTTTCGTATTTCCAGAATTGACAACCCGCCTTCGCAACCCTGAGAAGCCATCTCAACCCCTCTCCACTTCAATTTCTTGACACTGCGTCACTTACTTCAATTCCAAGTCGCGGCACACGCTTTGCCTGAAATGAAAATATCGCGGGAAAAAGCGCCTTATCAAGGAGGATCGAATGACCGGAAAGACGACCTTTATTGTTCTGTTTGTGTTGTGTTTTTTGGGCGCCATGGCGCTGATCACGCGAGGTTCCTTGGACGCGACGGCTTTTGCGGCGGCCGCTATTGTGCTCACCGCCGAGGCAATCGTGTTCGCTATGATGTACGCAACAATTTATCACGGCGAGGAGCATCCGCAGTCTCATTAAATTATCAACCTCGCCGTTTTGCAGGGCAGTAAACCGTAGGGTATAATAAAGGAGTGGTGGAGGAAGGGATTGTTGGCTCTAGGAGGATCCCATGAGATCGGCCTCCAAAATGATGTTCGGTGTGTTGTTCTTCGTGCTGTTCTTCGGAGCGATGTTGTTGGTCACGGGTGGCCAGGTGTCGCCAGTGCTGTTTGCCATGCCGCTACTGCTCGCGTCCGAAGTGGTGTTCATGGGGATGATGTACGCAAACATCTTCCTCGACGGCCACGAAGAGGAAGAAGCGCATGAAGAGGAACTGAAACATGCGCATCCGGTGAACTGGCATACGCTGAAACCCGCGTAGAGTCCATCGGACGAACGTAGAAGTATCGGGGCGACCGGGAGAGCGGCTGCGAGGCGGCGCCCGGATGCAAGGCTGCTTCGCGAGGAGGCGTTTTGCGCCCGCGCAACGGGCGAAGCGATTATAAGAAGTGTGCGCAACACTCGCGCACGTTTTACCTCGGGGCGGTCAACACCGGTTTTTCCGGGGAGGTTGACCGCCCCTTTTTTTTAAGGCAGCGAAAAGAAAGCGATGAATCTGCGCAGCAGCAACATATTGCGGACGCCGGCGGCATTGGACGACGGCGGATTGTGCAAGCAGCACGTGCTGGTCGCGGAAGACGATCCCGACCAGTCCGATTTTCTACGCGATGTTCTCGAACACGAAGGCTACGCGGTCGAGACAGTCTTCAGCGGCGACATGGCTCTGCGCCGGCTTGATCAGAAAAAATACGCCCTCGCAATCATGGATGTGCGCATGCCGGGATTGAGCGGCGGGACAGTGCTGAAAGTCTGCCGCGTCAAAACGCCGCCAAATCCCACGCCGGTAATCATGGTGTCGGCGTTCGCCACGGACAAAGACAGAGCCGAATTCCTGCGCGATGGCGCCGCCGCGTTTCTCTCCAAGCCCTACGACATCGACGAATTGTTAAATACGATCCGCGGACTGGCGCCGGCATCCACCAAGGCGCCATGATGCCGTTGCTTTTCGCGCGAATTGCGTTTACCTTCCCCACATGCCAATTTCAAACGATGTGAAACTCGGCGCCGGCACGGTCATTTTTCATCCCAATCTCGTCAACCTGTACGGCTGCACCGTCGGCGACGGAACGAAGATCGGCGCGTTCGTCGAAATTCAAAAGAATGCTTTCATTGGCCGCAATTGCAAGATTTCCAGCCACACGTTCATCTGCGAAGGCGTGACCATCGACGACGGCGTCTTCGTCGGCCACGGCGTGATGTTCATCAACGATCCATACCCGCGCGCGGTGAACGAAGACGGCTCGCTGCAAACCGCCGCCGATTGGAAGGTCATCCCCACCCACGTGAAATCGCGCGCCAGCATTGGCAGCAACGCCACGCTCATGTGCGGCATCACCGTCGGCGAAGGCGCGCTGATCGGCGCGGGGGCGGTGGTGACGAAGGACGTGCCGGATTATGCGATTGTGGCGGGCGTGCCGGCGAAGGTTGTAGGCGATGCGCGGGGGAAATAAAAATGGTTCCGCTCAATACAATCCGAATTATTGGCACAATCCGAATTATTGGCGGATTTTCCGAGGCGCTCGATGAAGCCACCCGACCTTATTTCATCGCCGGGGCAATATTTCTAGCCATTGTGTTCGGCGGCATCTGGATATTGTGGGCGTATTGCTACGGAAAAGGAGACGACGGAGACTGAAAATGGCCCGCCCAATGACACCCTCTGAAAAGCAGCGATTCAAAAGCTATTTTCCCGGCCTTGACGTCAACGCCGCTGTCGTCACGGGGAGTGCGACCGCTGCCTATAACTGTATCGCCTGGACGCTCGGCTTCACAGACCGGTGGCTTTGGCCCAGTCCAACTCTTCTGCAATTTGACGCATTTTACAGTCAACTTGGATATATACGAAGCGGCACTGGCCCGATCGCAGTGTGGGGAAATTCCCCGTCGAATATGACACACGGTTCGATTACAGGCGCGGGACATGGCGCGCGTTGGGAATCGAAATGCGGCGCGGATTTGAGAATTCAACACGGACTCAATGAACTCGCGGGATCAGCCTATGGGCGAATCGTCGGATTCTACAGGCGCACACTCGCAAACTCAGCCGGAAAGGTTAAACTAATGGCCATGAGTGTGGAACACGCCATTCCAACAATTACCGCCAAAGAGCGGGCTGCGCTTAAGAAAATCACGGCGCAAATCGATTCACGCACGCGAGCGAAGTTCGAGCGGGCATTCGCCGACTGGAAAGAAACCTGGTTTGCAGGCGGCCTTGGGATAAGCTCCGACCCTCACGCGCGCTCGGTTGGCAAGGAGTTTGATGCGCTTGTTTCTCTTGGGTCGAAGATTCTGCCATTGGTCGTCGAAGCACTTGCGCAGCCCGATAATTTTCTGGCGCTGCAACTGTATGATGCACTGCAACCCGACCCGCAACTCGTTGTCCATTACGAAGCGAACGACTCGCGCGTTTTGGGTGGCGAGCAAGGCAGAGCGACCGAATTGGTCAAGCACTGGCTCGCAAGCCACTAGGCATAGCTACTTCGCCTGATGAAACGTCAGCCCTTCGCCATTCGACGCCGCATCCACTTCAATCTTCGCACCTTCCGTGAAATTCTCGGAGAGCACCTCCCTCGCCAGCGGGTCGCTGAGGTGTTTTTCGATGGCGCGCTTGAGCGGACGGGCGCCGAAGACCGGATCGAAGCCCACGCCGCCGAGATATTCGCGCGCCTTCTTCGTGAGATGCAAATGAATGTGTTTCGCGGCGAGCAGTTTGGTGAAGTGCTCGATTTGAATGTCCACAACCTTCAGCAGATCGGCCTTGGTCAGGCTGTTGAAGATGACCTGCGCGGTGAGGCGGTTCAAGAATTCGGGCTTGAAGTGTTCGCGCACCGCTTCTTCCACGCCAGCACGTGCTTTCTTTTCGCCAATCGATTCAATATCCGACAAGAACCGCGCGCCGAGATTG
>DATGGK010000102.1:0-31442 GCA_035308565.1 Planctomycetota bacterium
CGCGGGGATGACGCCGCTGAATATTCAGACCAAGACGAGTTTCACGTTCACTGAAGACCCGGCGAATTCGGGGAAGACGTTTTATTATCTGGCGCGGTGGGTGAACACGACCGGCGAGCCGGGGCCGTGGAGCGCGGTGGCGAGCGTGGTGTTGAGCTGAACGGCGCAATGCAAAATGAAAAATTCAAAATTCAAAATGAAGTGGCTGCAAGTGCATCTGAGCACGGCGGTGGTGCTGATGTTTGCGGCGGGGGGGTTTGAAAAACGGCCATTTGTCATTTGTGAATTGGCATTTGTCATTTGTCATTTTACGGATGCGCGCGCGAGGCTGTTCAAATGACAAATGGCAAATCACAAATGCCAATTGACAAATGCGCTGTTCAATGTGGTTCGTGTGCGAGAGGTGGATTGCGTGGCGGGCGGGGCGGAAGCGCGCGGCACAGAAAGACTAACGCGGTGATTTTTGCAGCGCGGGGTTGGCGGTCCAGACCAGGTCGGGTTTCCAGCTTTGGAGGATGCGCATGTAGTTGGCGCGTTCGAAGGCGCGCGGGTCGGGGCAGTGGATCAGGCTCATGCTGCCTTGAATCTGCTCGATGGAGCGGTAGTCGAGCGCTTTGAGCGCCTTGGCCAGCTCGGTGCGGATGAACTTGAGTTCGGCGGGGCCGTTTTTGAGCAGGACGGACACCAACTGCACGGCGTGGGCGCCGCACATCACGGCTTTGATCACATCTTCGGCGCTGTGCACGCCGCCGCTGCACGCGAGGCTGAGGTTGAAGCGGTTCGAGATGATCGCCAGCCAGCGCAGACGCAGCAGGAGCGTTTCGCCGGGTTCGGAGAGTTGCAGATTGGGCAGCGCGGTTTGATCGACGATGTTGACATCGGGCTGGTAGAAGCGATTGAAGAGCACGACGCCGTTGGCGCCGGCCTGCTCCAATTTGCCGGCGAGATTGGCGATGGAGGAGAAGAAGGGGCTGAGCTTGACGGCAACGGGAATCTTCACGGCGTTGCGGACGTAGCGCACGATTTCGAGGAGATTCATTTCGACTTCGGCGCCGGTTTCGGTCGGGTCGGTGGGGATGTGGTAGACGTTTAATTCGATCGCGTCGGCGCCGGCCTGTTCGATCATGCGTGCGTAATTGGTCCAGCCGCCGACGGTGGTGCCGTTGAGCGAGGCGATGCAGGGGATTTTCACGGCGCGTTTGATGCGCTGAATTTGTTCGAGGTATTGCGACGGGCCGAGGCCGTATTCGTCGGCGCGCGGGAAATAACTGCGCGCTTCGGAATAGGAATCGGCGACGGATTCCATCATGTAGATGCTGGCCAACTGTTCGCCGGTGATCTGTTCTTCGAAGAGCGAGTGCATGACGATGGCGCTGGCGCCGTATTCTTCGAGCAGTCGCACGGCGTCGATGTCGTCGCAGAGCGGACAGGCACCGACGACCAGCGGGGAGTCGAGGTCGAGGCCGAGGTATTTGGTGCGCAACGGGTTGGCCGGCGCCGGCGGCGCGGGCCGGGCCGCATAGCGCCGTGGAATGGAATTGGGATTCGGCATAGAATTATTCCCTCGCTCAGTTTTCAGTAGAACGGAGCTCTGCTCCGTTCCGTTGTTTCCGTAGAACGGAGCTCTGCTCCGTTCCGTTTCCCCGTATAACAAGCTCCTCTATGCCCCATTGAACGGAGCGGAGCTCCGTTCTACATTGCGCTTGCGTGAACGCCGTTAATTTTCACCGCCGGCTTCTCGCCACCATCTTCCGAAAGAAGTGAAGAACGAACAGTCCCCGCGGCCACGCCTTTTTTCGCGACGCGTTCGAGCATTTCGAAGCGCTCGTTGATGTGGGCTTGCGCGCCGGCCGCGAGTTCTTTGCAGTGCTCAGGGTTGAGCTGTTCGACCATGCGGAAGCGGGCTTCGTTTTTGGTGAACTGCGCGAGCTTGACTTTGGGCGCGCCGGAGTCGAGCAGCATGGGCGCTTCGCCGGCCGCTTTGCGGCGCGGGTCGTAGCGATACAGCGGCCAGTAGCCGGAATCGACGGCGAGTTTCATCTGTTCGCCGGAGAGCGCGAGGTCGTAGCCGTGCGCGATGCAGGGGCTGTAGGCGATGATCAGCGACGGGCCGGGGTAGCTTTCGGCTTCCTGGAAGGCTTTGACGGTCTGCGCGTCGCGCGCGCCGTAGGCCACCTGGGCGACGTAGACGTGGCCGTAGGAAATCGCGAGCAGGCCGAGCTCTTTTTTCTGAACGGTCTTGCCGCTGGCGGCGAATTTCGCGGCGGCGCTCATCGGCGTGGATTTCGAGGCCTGCCCGCCGGTGTTGGAATAGACTTCGGTATCGAGGACGAGCACGTTGATTTTGCGGTTCGAGGCGAGCACGTGATCGAGGCCGCCGTAGCCGATGTCGTAGGCCCAGCCGTCGCCCCCGACGATCCAGATGGATTTGTGGACGAGATAATCGGCGAGTTCGCGCAGGAGACGCGCGTCGGCGCTGTCGATGCCGGTGAGTTTGCGGCGCAGTTCGGCGATGCGCGCGCGCTGTTCGGCGATGCCGGCTTCGCTGCCGGCGAGTTCGGATTCGAGGATGGCTTTGGTCAGTTCATCGCCGACGCTGACGGAGAAGCGCTTGAGCAATTCGGTGGCGTAGTTGCGATGGTGATCGACGGCGAGGCGCATGCCGAGACCGAATTCGGCGTTATCTTCGAAGAGGCTGTTGGACCACGCGGGTCCGCGGCCGTCGCGGTTGGAGCAATACGGTGTCGTGGGCAGATTGCCGCCGTATATTGAGGAGCAGCCGGTGGCGTTGGCGATGAGCAGTCGGTCGCCGTAAAGCTGCGTGAGCAATTTGATGTAGGGCGTTTCGCCGCAGCCAGCGCAGGCGCCGGAATATTCGAAGAGCGGCGTAAAGAACTGCGAGCCTTTGACGTCGATGCGGATTTTGGTGCGGTCGGGTTCGGGGAGGTCCAGGAAGAAGGCGTAGTTTTCGCGCTCCTCGATTCGTAACGGCGCCTGGTCCTCCATGTCGATGGCTTTGTGCTTCGGGCTGGATTTGTCTTTCGCGGGGCAGGCGGCCACGCACGCATTGCAGCCGGTGCAATCTTCGGGCGCGACCTGAATCGTGTAATGGCAGCCGGGGAAATCGGGCGCTTTGTATTCGACGGACTTGAAGGTTTCAGGCGCGTTGAAGAGCGCGTCGGGTTCGTAGACTTTGGCGCGGATCGCGGCGTGCGGGCAGACCATGGCGCATTTGTTGCATTGGATGCACAGCGCCGAATCCCAGACGGGAATCTGCGGGGCGATGTTGCGCTTTTCCCACTGCGACGTGCCGGTGGGCCAGGTGCCGTCCACGGGGAACGCGCTGACGGGGAGCAGGTCGCCTTTGCCTGAAAGCATGATCGCGCTGACGCGCTTGACCAGATCCGGCGCGGCGTCGGAGACGGTGCCGGGGCGCGTAAACTTGGAGGTGAGTTCTTTCGGCGCGGGCATGGGGTCGAGGCCGGCGAGCGAGGCATCGACGGCGGCGAAATTGCGGCGTACGACTTCGGGGCCTTTCTTGCCATAGGTTTTTTCGATGGCGTGCTTGATGTGGGCAATGGCGTCGTCGGGCGGCAGCACGCCGGAGATGGCGAAGAAGCAGGTCTGCATGACGGTGTTGATGCGCACGCCCATGCCATTTTCGCGCGCGACTTTGTAGGCGTCGATGGTGTAGACGCGCAATTTCTTTGTGAGAATCTCCTGCTGAACTTCGCGCGGCAGGTTGTCCCAGAGTTTGTCGGGCGCGAAGGGAGTGTTGAGCAGCAGCACGCCTTTCGGCGCGCAATAGGAAACGACGTCGATGCGTTCGAGGAAATTGAATTGATGGCAGGCGACGAATTCGGCTTGATTGACAAGGTACGCGCTGCGAATAGGCGCGGGGCCGAAGCGCAGATGCGAGATGGTGATCGCGCCGGATTTTTTCGAGTCGTAAACGAAGTAGCCTTGGGCGTAGTTGTCCGTTTCCTCGCCGATGATTTTGATCGAGTTTTTGTTTGCGCCGACGGTGCCGTCCGCGCCGAGGCCGAAGAAAACGGCGCGGATGACATTCTTCGGTTCGATGTCGAAACCGGGATCGAAAGGCAGCGAGAGATGGGTCACGTCGTCGAGAATTCCGACGGTAAAACCGTGGCGTGGCTTTGGCTTCGCGAGATGATCGAAGACGGATTTGACCATGGCGGGCGTGAATTCCTTGCTCGCCAAGCCATAGCGGCCACCGACGACAGTGACGACATCTTTGGCGGCGCGGCAGGCTTCCTGATCGCACTGATGCAGCGCGGTGACAATGTCTTGATAGAGCGGTTCGCCGAGCGCGCCGGGTTCTTTGCAGCGGTCGAGCACGGCGAGCGTGCGCACACTTTTGGGAAGCGCGGCGCAGAAGGCTTCAAACGGGAAGGGGCGGTAGAGCCGGATTTTCAAGACGCCGACTTTTTCGCCGTGGGCGATCATCCAATCGACGGTTTCGTGCGCGGTTTCGGCGCCGGAGCCCATGATCACGATGACGCGCTCGGCTTCGCGGTGGCCGTGGTATTCGACAAGGTTGTATTGGCGGCCGGTGAGTTTGGCGAAGCGGTCCATTTCGCCTTGCACGATCGACGGGCAGGCGGCATGGAAGCGGTTGCCCGCTTCGCTGGCTTGAAAAAAGGTGTCGGGATTTTCGGCGGTGCCGCGGAGCATGGGGCGGTCGGGCGTCAAACCGCGGCGGCGATGTGCGGCGATCAGGTCTTCGTCCATCATCGCGCGGAGCGTGTCTTCGCCGAGCACTTTGAATTTCGCGACTTCGTGGCTGGTGCGGAAGCCGTCGAAAAAATGGAGGAACGGCACGCGCGCGCGGAGCGTCGAAGCGTGCGCGATGGCGGCGATGTCCTGCGCCTCCTGAACGCTGTTGGAACAGAGCAGCGCGAAACCGGTTCCGCGCACGGCCATCACGTCGGAGTGATCGCCGAAAATGGAGAGCGCATGCGTGGCCAGCGCGCGTGCGGAGACGTGCATGCAGAAGCTGGTGAGTTCGCCGGCGATCTTGTACATGTTGGGGATCATCAACAGCAAGCCCTGGCTTGCCGTGAAGGTCGTGGAAAGGGCGCCAGCTTGCAGCGCGCCGTGCACGGCTCCGGCGGCGCCGCCTTCGGATTGCATTTCGACGACGTCAGGGATGATGCCCCAGAGATTCTTGCGCCCGCGCGAGGACCATTCGTCGGCCAATTCGCCCATGGAGGAACTGGGGGTGATGGGGTAAATCGCGATGACTTCGGAGAGGCTGTGCGCGACCGCGGCAACCGCTTCGTTGGCATCCATTGTAGAGAAACGTTCGGCAACCATCAGCAACCTCCCCGGCGAGAGCAGGCGAGCCGCCTGCACCACAACTGTCGCAACGGCGGGAGTGGAGAGCAATTGGTTGTCCAGAGTTTTGAAGGCGGGGTCAGGAAGCTTTTGGAGCGGCGAATTTCGCGCGGTTAGTCAAGCGGGGTTTGGATTTGGAGAATCGAATACGAAGGAAATGAATACTGACGCAGGCACGTGCGCGGCCTGCGGATTCGCGGGAATGGGAAAGGGATTTTCAGGGTTGGAAGGGGCGAGCGCGCGGCGCACCAGCCGGCTGGAAGCTGGCGCTCCGCACAATTAAAGGACCCATCCTACTTGTTCTCAGTGTTCTCTTTGTTTTCTTTATTCTCGGTGCTCGGCGGCGGCGTGTTGTTGCTGCTGCGCGGAGGCATGTCGTCCTTCGCCATCCAGAAGGGCAATGGCGCTTTCGGGTCGATGGGCATGGCGTCGGTCTTCACTTCTTTTTGCGGCGGCGCTTGCGGGCGCTCGACGGCGACCGGCGGAACGACGACAGGCGCGGAGTTGACGGGCGGCGTGCTTCTCGATTCGAAGCGATCCGGCTGCGGCGCGGGCGCGGGGGCGCTCACTGCGGTGTTGGGCCGCGGCTGGGATGGAGGCGGAGCGTCCTTGTGGAATGCGGCGTAGATCAGGCCGGCTCCGAGAATGGAAATGCCCAGCGCGATGCCCAAGATCAAATTGGTGTTGTCTTGATGAGAGGCGATGGGCCGGTGATGTCTGACGTGAGGCGAATGCGGATGGTGCGGATGCGGGTTGGCGATCATGACTCTAGCCCTCCTTAAGAGTATCGCGGGCCCTGAACAATAAGCTTTACATTAGCTGATACGCCGAGTTTCGGAAAAAGTTGCAGAAAAAGTGCAAGCGATGGTGAGCGAACTGCGGCGGAAGCCATTCCTCGTTCATCGTTTGCCGTTCACACTTTCGCCGTCGTCAAATCCAGAAACAGCCGGTCCAGCCACGCGACTTCGGGCGTGAGGGCGCGGACGGTGATTCCGGCGTGGACCAGCGCACTATTAATGGAGGCAGAATCGAGGCCCGCGCCGAGCAGCATGGAATCGCCGGCGTTCGCATCGGCGTTCACGCGCGCGTCGAAGCCAAAATTTTCGCGCAGCACTTTCGCCGCGGCTTCGGCGTCGTCCACGCGCACTTCGAGGCGGCGGTGCTCGCGTTCGATCTGCTCCAACGCGCCTTCCAAAATCACGCTGCCATGGTCGAGGAAAGCGACGCGGTTGCACAGATTTTCGACTTCGCTGAGCAGGTGGCTCGAGAGGAAAATCGTGAGCTGTTCTTCGCGCGCCAGGCGGATGATCAGTTCGCGCGTGTTGCGGATACCGTGCGGGTCGAGGCCGTCGGTGGGTTCGTCGAGGACGAGCAGTTCGGGTTTGGGAAGCAGGCAGGCGGCGAGGCCGAGGCGCTGGCGCATGCCGTGGCTGTAGACTTTGACGAAATCGTTTTCGCGGCCTTTCAAGCCGACGAGTTCGATCACGCGTTCCATCTCGTCGTCGCTGACGCCGCCGGAAAGGCCGCTGAAGATTTCGAGATTTTTGCGGCCAGTGAGGTACGGATAAAACGAGGGCGCTTCGACGAACGCGCCGACTTTGCGCAGCGCGCCGCTGCGGTCGTGCAGCACATCGCAGCCGCCGATTTCGACGCTGCCAGCGGTCGGATGAATCAAGCCGAGGATCATGCGAATCGTCGTGGATTTTCCCGCGCCGTTGGGGCCGAGGAAACCGAAGATGTCGCCGCGGTTGATCGTGAGACTGAGGTCGTTGATGGCCGTCAGCGTGCGCGCGCGAAAACGCGGGTGGAAGACTTTGGTAAGATTGTTGGCGACTAGCAGTGGTTCCATGACCCCTCGCTTACGAGCCGCAACCGGAAGGAAGCGGCAACCATTTCAATTGCAGGCCGGCCCGCTCCCTTGCGGTCGCGGCTCGTAACGTCACTGCACGTCGCCTTAAGACAGCCCTCTAATCTTGCGCAGCTTGTCGCGCCGCACGCGCGCGAGGTCTTCGGCGCTGGGCGGAAATTCGCGGTTAAAATGCAAATCCATCACCACCCCCAGCGCGTGCAGATCGCTGAGGCAGGTATCGAGCGTCAGCATCAGTCCGTTCTTCAGGCCGAGCGCGCCTTCGGTGGCACCGATGGTGCCGGGGCGCACCACGCAGGCGCGTTCGACGTCGTCCATGCCAAACGTTTCGGCGCGCGGGCCGTGCGTGAGATGAAAGACGCCGTCTTCGAGCGTGAGTTCGAAATTCTGTGCGCGCATGAAGGCAACCAGCCCGCGCGACGCCAGCCATCCAAAAAGCAAAATCGAACTTAAGCCCAGCACGATAAAACCAACGGGACGGCCAAAGCGGATCATGCCCAGCAAGGCCACAATCGGCGCGGCCAGCGACAGGCCGGTCACGAATAATTTCAGAGCGAGAAGTCCAAACCCGCCGCCCAAACGCGCGGAGGCTTTCGGATAGGTCAGAATCAAAGCTGCGAGAATCAAAATCGCCGTCACGCCGAGCGCGAGATACAACAGCGGAAGACCCGCGACGATGTATTTTACGCAGCCGATCCCAAAGACGGCGATGCCGCCAACCGCCGCGGCTAGCGGAAAGAAGAACGAAAGCCGCCGCACGCTCAGTTCCATCGGCTGGTAGCGCATGACCAGGCGCGGGTGTTTCTCGATCCACTGCGTGAAGCGCTCGCCGGTTTCCATTTCGAACGAATCGGTCGCCATGCTTTCGCAGCAAGCGGCGCAATAGTCGCGCGAGTCGGGGAGATGCACGGGTTTTTCGGCGAAGAGATTGCGCTGGCACCGGGAACAGGTGGTCATTAATGGAATTCAAAGGGAAAGGTGGGAAATGTAAAATGGAAAATGCGAAACACGTCCACGTCCTGCGTCGTGTCGGGAATTGCGGTCGCCCGTTGAAATAACTCCGTGCCTGTCCCGATCCCTTACTCCTGACCTCTGCCCTACTCCAGCGTCTCCTGTATGGCCGAGAGAATTTCAGCGCTTTCCTGAAAATACGCCGCTTCCTCTCCCTTCCTGTCCTGAGCGGTCGCAAACGATTCGGCGACGATGAGCGACAGCAGCTCGCTCACTTCGCCGTCGTCCTCCAATCGCCCCTTCTTCGCAAACGTGGCGATGAACCGCTCCGCCATCGAGCCGGGAGCGTAGTCCATGCCCTTGGGGATTGGACGCTTTAAAAACTTCTGCGCGCGAATTTGCAACTCAGACGGCATGATGTGATCTCCTTTTAAATGAAATCAGTCCCGTGTTCCTGTGTCTCATTGTCCCCATGTCTCCCCTTCGACCACCCGCCAAAATCGCCGCCTTCGAACGGCTGCGGATAACCCAGCAGCGTGAGCATGGACAAAAGCTGCCCGCGATGATGCGTTCCATGCGTGACCAGATGAAAAACCTGATGCAGCCGCCGGTCTGAATCCAGCAATCCCTGCTCGTGCGACGCCTTCGCCGCCAGCCGCCACGCGTCGCCCAACTCCACGATCATCGCGCGAATCTCCGCCAACGGCATCTCCGCCCGATACGCCAGCGGCTCCGGCTTCTCAATCACCGGCCCCACGCACCTGCTCCACGTCCGCAGCACATTGGCAATGTGAAAAACCGTGCGATGCAATGTCCGCCACCCGAATCCCATGTCGCGGTGAAGCTCTTCATCCGCCAAGCGCGCGAGGAAATCGAGGGACTGGAGGTTGCAGTGGACTTCGTAGTCGAGGAGTTGGAGGATAGTTTGGGCGTAGGGGGTCATGGAGTAGTTTTGTATTCGCTGCCAACGAGTTTTTATTCAAGCGTCACCTACCGATGCATCATCAAAAAGGCCCGGCTGTTCTTCGACGCCCCGTTTTACATTTGGCTTTGCAGTTTTCTTTTCGATTATCGTACTAAGGTCCAGCCTCTCTTTCTCAATTCTATAGCTTCGCTCGAGGGTGTCGAGAAAGATCACCTTCCACGAATGGCTACTAAAATTCTCACTGAAAAGAGGCGACCGGAGTTTCCGCTGCAATTGCATCTCGCGCTCCTCAGGAATAATCATAAACTTCGGCACGCTGGCGTCGACGTTTGAGCATCTCTTTAGCGCCTCTGTCATTGAAGTAGAGCATTCTACCTCAAATGCAGCCTTCACATATCCGTCAAGAATCCACAAAACGTCGATGAATTCAACGTCCCGTATATTAGCAGCATTTTTGAGCGCCTTCAAATTCGTTATAGTTATGTATTGGTTAAGAGTACCTTTTCGCTTCGGAAATGCTTCTTGCAGTAGGTCACTTTGCTCTCGACGTCCTATCCAAATTTCATACTTTTGGAACATCCCGATTTCAGCTAATATGGCAATTGCCAGCGTGTGTGCGCGCTTAACGCTTTCGGTTTCGAACGCATTCTTAAGTAACCAATCCCCGTGTCCGACACGCCGTGCGTAAACCTCAAGCGCGTCCTTTATGCTGGTCGTATCGGTTGTCAAGGAGTTTGGAAACTCTTCGCTTATTGCTTTCCACATGTCGGTAAAGGTTACGCGTCCGCGACGCTGTAGCTCGCGAAGAACTGTTTGCTCCACGCGCTCCGATAGAGGAATGGTTTCCAAGTGCGGTACGCTACTGGGATCAGTAAACCACCAAGCCTTTCCTTTCTTGCCGCCAAGCTGCATCGAGGCCAGTTTGAACTCGCGGCCCAGATGGCCCTCCAATACGCCCCGGATATCCAAACCTGAACGGAGTTCGGAGAAGTAGCCATGGCGCGCCAATTCTGGATCAATCGTGTTGATCAAAATTGTATACGGCGTCGGCTCGCCTCGCTCCGCCAGAACATGTCTTGCCCTTTCCAAAACAATGCGCTCAAACCGAACAGCATCCAAGGTTTCCGGCGGAACGGCTTTCCCTTTTACGGCCGATTTGTAAAATCGAAGGTAGAAGTCGCCTTGCGCCGAACCAAAGGGCTGCAACATTGCTTTCGGCGATTTTTGCCCGAGGGGCTGGTGGTGGATTTTTTCCAAATCGAAGCCTGACATGACGCCAGCGCGAATAGTGTCATTCCGCACCTTAAACGTTGGATTGTGAAATGTAAGCGTCAAATATCGGTCAGGCTTGATCACGTCATACATTGAAAGAAAGGAATTCCTAAGCAGAGCGTTGTAGACATTTGAGTCCTTTCGCTGACGTTCGTTTCTGACGACTTCCTTCGCCAAAATTCTTTCGACATAACCTTCGTCTTTGCCCAACCAGGCATTCCAGAGATATGCCAGTTCGCCGTATTGAACGGATGCGTCGTAAGGTGGATCTGTAAAAATGTAGTCGATGCATGGGCCGTATTTTGCCGCTAGGGATTTCATGAGGTCGGTTGAATCGCCGCAATGAATGTATGCGTCTGCGGTGCCGTCGATCACGTCGGCTGCCCTGCGGCCAAGGCGAACGCCAGCAAAAAACTTATTTGAATCTGTCTTGGCCTTCACCAATCCCTGATGTTTTAGAATTGAGCTTTCAAATTTATACCAGACGTTTTGTTCCATGTGTTTGGGCGCATGCCAATAACTATGCTGGCTCCACGTGGAGCTAAATGACGTTTGATGGTTCCCCGGCGCGGCACTGATTGCAGGCAGCATGCGCGAACATAAGTGCACCATCGAAGAAAAAGCAATCTTTAGAAAATCTCGCAGTTCGCGATTTGCTTCCTCCTCTATTGCTTCCATAAGTAGGCTAAGGGCGAGCAAGTTCCGCTTAGTGAACAGTTGATCCAACGACTCGTACTTCTGCTTCTCCTTAAATGGGCTTCCGTCTGTATAGTAAAGTCGATTCTTCGGGTAGTGCGCCTTGATTTTTGTCTTTTCAATCTTCTCCAGCAGCGCCAAATCGTACTCACTTGGTTTGCAATTCTTCTCGCGCCGGTCACCACAGCGGGGACATGAAGCGTATCGAATTTCGGTGCACTTGTCGTTGTCCCAAATGGCGCATGCGATGGGAAAACGAAGCCGGCACTTTCGGCACTGGGTTTGATACAATTCCAATATTTGATCTTTAACGCCTCGTTCGACACGATCGAATGCCTGCACTAACTTCTCCGGATCGACGTGTTTTAGGGTTAACCGAATAATCTCCGTCGACACTGGAAGCAGATCGCACACGATCACTTTGCGGCCAATTTTAAGTGCTTCCATAGCAACCACGCCGCTGCCAGCGAACGGGTCGAGCACGATTCCACCCGGCGGACAATACTTGTCAATAAATTCACCGACGACGTTCCATGTTTTCCTGCCCCAGTATTTATGCCAAACGTACATTGACGTGTGCGCTTCGGGAGGAATCTGGCGCTCAATATGTTGCACGCCTCTGGAAAATGGCCCCTTTGCACTTTCATTTCCCATGTGGATTCTCCGGGACCTCAGCGGTTTTCTGCAACGGGGTCAACTGCGACAGACGATGCATTTCGCGGACAAATATGGATAATTCAATACATATCCACCACCTGCTCATCCGGCGATTCCGGATGCCCGGCACCAGCCGCTGGCGCTTCGAATCCACCATCAAATCCAGTCCTTCGAGCGGGATTACGCGCAAAGCTCAACTTGAAAATCCTTCTTTGCCGACATCCAGGTTTTCTTTTGATATTCGTAGGCCACCGCTAGCATCAAGGTGTGCGCGACCTGCGCGATGTGGTCCTGATCCGCTTGGCCGGGCTTCTGGCCTTGCTTCAGCCGGGTGTGAACAGCATTGAAAATCGCGTCCGCATTTTCAGCGTCCGCCATGTGTATATAATAGGGCGTGCCGTCCTTGCCGATTCCCACCGTGTAATCGTCGCGGCCAATAGTTTTGCAAACTGAACCGTCAAAACCGTGCACGTCCGCTCGCAGCATGACGTCAAGCGAGTCGCTGGCAGAATTGTGCGAAATCGACAATTTGTATTTCATGGCGGTCACCTCTTAAATGTCTTCGTGCTCCAATGTCAGCGATTGAATCCACGCTCGTCCATCAACTTCGACAAAAGTTACGCCCAGCCGGCCTTTGCCTTGAACGACACACCATGTTTCCTTTCGGCCTCGCGCCTTTTGGCGAATCGCCGAAAGTCCCTCGGAGAGATTCTTCTGGAACAGCGGGACCACCTGTTCTTTCGCAATACCCATCGCGCGAAGTTGCTCTTCGGCAACGTCATTCCAATGCGGTTCCATTCTCCCCTCCCCGCCAAAAGATGTCTAGCCTTTTTGCGGCACGCTACGCCCCTTAGAGCATTGTCCTCATAACAGAAAACTCGAATATTTTATAGCCCAAAAGTTGGCGGTCCGGCTCCACAAATGTTTTTGTCTCAGCGCTCCTTCACCGAATCAATCGCGTCGGGGAAAAGTTCCTTTGCCATTGATTCCAGCGACACGGCCTCCGCTGGAGTATAATACTCTCCCAGCCGCTTTCGTTCCGCTCGCGGGCGAAATGTTTGATACATGCGCCCCAGCAAATCGCGATCGACTCGCGCAAAGGAAAATGCATTCAGGCGGAAGAGCAATTTTTCCAGAATGCCGCTCAATTCCCCGTTCAGGTCGTTGAACCAATCGAACAGGCTCTCTTCAAACAGACGCTCGTACACCGACGCCACATATTTGAAGGCGATTTGGAGCAAGTCCTGGAACATGGGATCGATGTCGGCAACGAATTTGCCCCAAAGGCCGATGCCGGAGTTTGAAATCCTGTGGCTGACCAAACCGGTGTCTTCGCACAGCCGGACAAAGAACAAGCGCGACATCTGGACATGCACGGAGTTCGTCACGAAAATCTCGCGGAAGTCCTTCTCCTCGGTGCCGGCGTAGGCTTGATCGTGACAAAACTCCGGATAGTCCTCCTGAAACAGGCGCAGCAGCTTCCGGTTTTTCCGCTTCAATTTGTAAAGCCGCGACACAAGCAGGGCATGGCGCCGGTCGTCGATCTCGATTTCGACTCGGTGCTCCAAGTCCTTGATGCGGGGCAGAGCTTCGTGAAACAAGGCCCGCGCCCGGTCGAAGAGTTGTTCGCCTATCGCCCGCAATTCGAGCACGCCGAAATGAAAGACCTCCTCCAACATCGGCAGCGTCTCAAGCGTCAGCGGAATGTGGCCCGCGGCAATTTCGCCAATGCGAAACTTTTCGTATTGCGGACCTTCCTGCGAGGATGCGAAACTAATGTCTTTGAGAATAGACCTCAATGAAGCATCGTTTGCGTCTGTTTCCTGCCACTCCCCTCCGCGCATCGAATAACGTGCGCTTGCGCCGTTCAAATGAAGTTCAAGCAGCACGTGCTCCGCGACATCACATACGCAGATCGTTCTCGGAGCGAAGAGGATGACGTAGTACGTCTCCGGACGAATGTAGCGCACGACCTGATCCGCCCAAACGCGCGCGCGTGCCGCGGCGTCGCGGATGGCGTCATCGCTCACCTTGCCCTCGGCGATCGCCCAGACATCACCTTCGATTTTGCGCGTCCGCGGCGCGGGATACAGCTTGATATCGGGAATCTCGCCTGCTTTGCGTTCGGTTAACGCGAGACAATTGTCCGGGTAGCCCAAAATTTCATTGAGAATGTACTGCACGAACGGCTTATACAGCGCAGTCTCGCTGACCGCGCCAGTAGCGTCAATGGAACTCAAATACCGAGAGACGGCAGATTTGCGTTCCGCCATAAGTACCTTTTTTAAGCACAGCCTTTGAAGTCGAGCGGTGGCAATACTAGCCGCTCAATACATATCCACCACCTGCTCATCCGGCGATTCCGGATGCCCCGGCACCAGCCGTCGCTTCACGACTTCTTTCGCTTCAGCAGCGTGTCATACACCGCGTGGAGCCCGATCCAGAACCACACGATCCCGTCCGGCTTTTCGTCGCCAAGCGCGCGGTAATGATCGCCTACACGGACCGACCAGAGCTTTCTCTTTCGCCCAACCTGTTTAAAGTGCAGCGAGGGATGGCGCGGATCGGTCTTCAGCAATTTGAAATTCTTGTCCGCAAGCTTTTGGATTTCACCGGGGAGCTGAGCGTAGCAATTCCAAAAGCGCGGCAGCGTCATGTGCTTCATAGCGGACGCGCCAGACCGGCCCGGTACTCTTTGTCCACTTCCTCCAGCACCGCATTGAGATTCCCTTCGTCCAGATCGTCCGCGATCTGTTCGTCCCAGAGTTGGGCGTGGTAGTCCGAGAGCCACCTGGTCAGCGAAGCGACTTCGTCGGGCGGCAACTGCGCAATGACTTTTTTAATGTCTTGAACGCTCATGCCGTTCATTAGACCCTCGGAAATTGAAAAATCAAGCGCCATGTTTCGCTTAAGCGTGGATAGCAAACCGGGCCACCATTATTTATTCGGAGGCCCGGCTCATCATTCAAAATCGCTACACCAGAAACAAATCCCGCAAGCGCTGGCGAACTTGCGCCTGAACGTTGGGCGAAAGCGTTCCCAGTTGCTTGCGAATAATCGCGCTGGAAACCGTAACAATTCGATGCAGGCGCAGCGCCGAAGCCACGCGCAAGCCCGTTTGGGCAAAGTCCGGAGATGCCGGGTCCAGCACTACATCGCTCGATTCCAGCTTGGGCGGAATCGTGCTGGTTATGAACGCGAGTACGACGTGGCGGTGCGTGCCAACGGAATCCGTCAAACAAACCGCCGGACGCACTTTCTGGCCAGAAAGATCGTCAAAGGGAAATGGCACAAGGACTACTTTATACCGCATCGACGAACGGCTCCCCATCGTTCAAAGTGTAAATATCCTCCGCGGCATCGGCGAGGAAATCGAACGCGTCGCTGGTTGCCGCCGCGCGCAACCATGCGTCCTCGTCAATGTCGCTGGGCGCCGGCGCGGGAAGCACTGTAACCACAAGCGCGGAATTTCGGGGCAGCGCATAAGGCTCGTCCAGCACGATATGCGCGCCATCGAAGTGAGCTTTGAGTGTGACTGCGGACATGGCTGTCTCCTCTCCGTCTGCTTCAAAGATTATCTCTCAACAGTTGATTTCGCAAGACGAAACCGGGCCTCCATCCTTCGGAGGCCCGGCTCATTAATCTACTGT
Organism: Planctomycetota bacterium; assembly: GCA_035308565.1. GTDB lineage: Bacteria > Planctomycetota > SZUA-567 > H5-PLA8 > H5-PLA8 > JANXLS01. Next base: position 15,377 of record DATGGK010000102.1, read on the forward strand.
CTACTGTCTACTATCCGTTAGTAATCTTCCCCGCCGCCCGCACCAGCCCCAATCGGCTCCTTGTGCTTCGGCAGTTCGGAAATCGCTGCGTCCGTCGTCAGCAGCAGCGCGCTGACGCTGGCCGCGTTTTGCAGCGCGCTCTTCACCACTTTGGCCGGGTCGAAGACGCCGTCTTTGACCAGGTCGCCGTAGACTTCGGTCAGCGCGTTGAAGCCGAAGTTCTTGTCTTTGCTTTCGCGGATTTTCTGGACCACGATTGCGCCTTCGTGGCCGGCGTTCTCGGCGATCTGGCGGCAGGGGGCTTCGAGCGCGCGGCGGATGATTTCCACGCCGACTTGCTCGTCGCCTTTCAACCGCAGATCGTTGAGCGCTTCGCCGGCGCGGATCAGCGCCACGCCGCCGCCGGGGAGAATGCCCTCCTCGACCGCCGCGCGCGCCGCGTGCAGCGCGTCTTCGACGCGCATCTTGCGCTCCTTCATTTCCGTTTCGGTCGCGGCGCCCACGCGAATCTGAGCGACGCCGCCGGCCAGCTTCGCGAGGCGTTCCTGCAGCTTTTCTTTATCGTAGTCGCTGGTCGTCACCGCGATTTCGTTCTTGATCTGCGCGATGCGGCCCTGGATGTCGGCAGACGCGCCCGCGCCTTCGATGATCGTGGTGTTTTCTTTGTCGATGTCCGCGCGCTTGACGCGGCCTAGGTCGTCGATCGTGATCGAATCGAGACCGATGCCCAAGTCCTCGGTGATCGCCTTGCCGCCGGTGAGCGTCGCGATGTCCTGCAGCATCGCTTTGCGGCGGTCGCCGTAGCCGGGCGCCTTCACGGCGCAGCAGGCCAGCGTGCCGCGCAGTTTGTTGACAACCAGCGTCGCGAGCGCTTCGCCTTCGACTTCCTCTGCGATGATCAGCAGCGGCTTGTTGCTCTGCGCGATTTTCTCGAGCAGCGGGACGATGTCCTTCACCGTCGAAAGTTTCTTTTCGTAGATGAAAACGTACGCGTTTTCCAGCTCGCATTTCATTTCGCCGACGTTCGTGACGAAGTGGGGCGAGAGGTAGCCGCGGTCGAAGCTCATGCCTTCGACGAGGTTCACGTCGGTCGTGATCGACTTGCCTTCCTCGACGGTGATGCAGCCGTCCTTGCCGACTTTGTCCATCGCGTCGGCGATTTTGCTGCCGATGTCGTTGTCGTTGTTCGCGGCGATGGCGGCCACGGCGGCGATGTCCTTGCGGCCGCTGACCGGCACGGACAACTTGGTCAGCGCGTCGATGACTTTCGCGACGGCCTTGTCGATGCCGCGCTTGATCGCGGTGGCGCTCGCACCGGCGGTGACGTTCTTCAAACCTTCGTCGAAGATGGCTTCGGCAAGCACGACGCTGGTGGTGGTGCCGTCGCCGGCGACGTCGTTGGTTTTGCTCGCGACTTCCTTCACGAGCTGCGCGCCCATGTTGGCGTACTTGTCTTCAAGCTCGATTTCCTTCGCGACGGTGACGCCGTCGTTGGCGACGGTCGGCGAGCCGTAGCTTTTCTCAAGAATCACGCAGCGGCCCCGCGGCCCGAGCGTGACTTTGACGGCGCGAGCCAGCGTCTTGACGCCGACGCGAAGACCCTCGCGCGCTTCCTGATCGAATGCGATTTTTTTGGCGGACATGTGAATCAATCTCCCTTTCGTGGTTGCAAATCTAAAAGATCTTTACGTAAATCAGCCAAGCCATCAATGAGTTTCGTTATTCGCTCGTTGACCCGCGGCCACGAGAAATGGCGCGAATCTTTTTCGTCGAGTTCACCCAAATCGGTTCGAATAACCATGCGCAGCTTGTCGAGCCTATCTTGCAGTTCACGAAGTTGCTGCCGATAGGATTCGACATGCTCTTTATGCATGCGCGTATTCCTCGACCATGAGCTCGGTCTTTTTCATCACACTTTCAACATCAATCATCAATCGCGCAACCTGGTTTCGCAGATCGGTATTGAGCGCGCGATAAATCTTGTCATCGGCTTTTGCGTGCTTGTCCAAAAAAACGATGAACTGTCGGAGCTTTTTGTTAGCCGCGACTAGTTCATCAAGCGCGACGACCGTTTCCGGCACAGAAGGTTTAGCCATGATCTTTACCTTTCCGTCGCCGAACCAAAAACGCGATGGCGACTGCGATAAACTAACTTATCCTTTCACAATCGCCAGCACATCCTCCTCCGGCATCAGCAAGTATTCCTCGCCATCGAGCTTCACTTCCGTTCCCGCGTACGACGCGAAGAGAATCCGGTCGCCCTTCTTGACTTGGAACGAGCCACGCGAACCGTCGTCCAGCAGCTTGCCCGATCCCAGCGCAATGACTTTGCCTTCTTTCGGTTTTTCTTTGGCATTGTCCGGCAGAACAATCCCGCCCGCCGTCTTCGCCTCTGCTTCCAAGCGCTTCACCAACACCTTATCGCCCAAAGGGGCAACGTTCGTGGCCATGCTTCTCTCCTTTTTCGTGTGAATCTTTGACCCAATCTGATTTTAGCGTCGGGATTAAGAGCAACTTCAAGGCCACCTGTGCAAGGCAAATTAAGTCATGGATACGATTACGATTACATCGAACGGCACCAACACAGTTTCGTAAATTCTTCGCTATACCGCGTCACTCTGACTCGCCGCGCGTATAACAGACGAGTCGCCTAGGGCTTCTTGAGCTTTTTCATCCGCGACTTCAACGCCACATCAAAAAGCGACGGGCTTAGCCATTGCAACGCCACTCCGATTTTCCCCATGAACGTCAAGTACTTATTTCGCATTGGTTTGCGCGCAGCCTTCAAGATCACCCGCGCTACCGTTTCCGATGGCATCCCGCTCTCCGCCGAAATGAACCCGCCCGGCCGCGTGCCGACCGCCGAATCGAAGAAGTCCGTCTTCGTCACGCCAGGATTAATCACCGACACCGAAATCCGCTCGTCCCACAACTCCACCCGCAGCGACTCGCTCAGCGCCTCCAGCGCGAACTTCGTCGCGCAGTACGCCGAAACCCTTGGCATCGAGCGCTTTCCGACGATGGAGCTGACCATCACAATCGACGCGCCCCATCTCGCTGGGGTTGCCGCCGCTGCTCGCCGTAACAGAGGCAGCGCTGCCTGCACGCAGCGGATCACGCCAAGGAAATTGGTCTCCATGTTCGCGCGGTAATCGGCGACAGATGTCTCTTCCACTAAACCATACACCCCAAATCCCGCGTTGTTAACCAAAACATTCAGCGCCCCGAAGTCTGCCGAGACTTTCTCGAACAGCGCCTTCACCGACTCGTCCGATGCCACATCGCATTCGACAGTCACGATCTTCCGATCTGGGTGAGCCTTCCGAATCACGTCCGCGACCGTGGCCAACTTGTCCGCCCGCCGAGCCGTCAGGATCACGTCGTACCCGCCATCCGCGAAGACTTTCGCCGTCGCCGCGCCAATCCCCGCCGATGCACCCGTGATCAAAACCGTAGGCATTTGCGAAGTTTACTCGCTTTTTCCTGAAAATCCACTATGAAAACAGACTCGAAAAAAAGTTGCACATCGTTCGTAGTCGCGCCTTCAGGAGGTCTTCGCCGCCGCCGCCAATTCCATGCAAAAGTTGCACATGGTGAATGTTCCACGTGGAACGTCGGGTAATATTAGGTATCGTAGGGCCAAACATATTCCTATGTTCCACGTGGAACGTAGGGTCTCATTAATATCATTTCCACGTCTTTTTTCGTTTGACTCGCCTGGGAATGAACGCTAAACTTCGCACTCGTTAATCTTGAATCCTTGAATATGGAATCTTGAATATGGATGCTCCCAAACGCGGCCTCCAAGCCCTCCTATCCGCTACTTCCCTTAACCCCAATCAACCCGCGCCGACAATCACCGCGGCCGAAGTCCCGTTATCTTCCATCCGCCCCAACCCCGACCAACCCCGCACACACTTCGATCCCGTCGCCCTCGACGAACTCGCCGCCTCCATCAAAGCCCGCGGCCTCATCCAACCCGTCGTCGTCCGCCCGATTCAAGAACCGCGACCAACAAACGAGCCGCGACCGCAAGGGAGCGGGCAACCTGAAATCCACTACGAACTCATCGCCGGCGAACGCCGCTGGCGCGCCTCCCAAATCGCTGGCCTCACCACAATTCCCGTCGTCGTCAAAGCCGTCTTCGATGAACGCGACATCCTCCTCCTCTCTCTCGTCGAAAACCTCCAGCGCGACGACCTCAATCCCGTCGAAGAAGCCGCCGCCTACGCCAAAATGTGCGACAAATTCAACCTGACTCACGACCAGATCGCCTCCGGTATCGGCAAGAGCCGCGCGCACATCACCAACCTCATCCGCATCCTCGAACTACCGCCATCAATCCTAGACGCCATAAAATCCCGCAAGCTTACCCCCGGCCACGCCAAAGTCCTGCTCACACTCCCCGACGCCAAACTCCAATCCCATTTCGCCGCCAAAACCCAAGCCGAAAACCTCACCGTCCGCGACCTCGAACGCCTCATCACCGGCCCGGCACCCGAACCTGCGCCATCCCACGACGGCCATCATCCCGCCCGAAAATCCGCCCCGCGTTCCAAAGGTTCCCGCAACACCCGCGTCGTCTCGCCTGAAATCCAGGACCTCGAACGCCAACTCCGCGAACACTTCGGCACACGAGTCACCATCGAAGAAAACTCCCGCAAAGGCCGCATCGTCATTGAATTCTTCTCCCCCGACGACCTTCACCGGATCACTCGGCTTATGCAATTATAGCGCGGAGTTAGTTATAGGCCCTAAACGTCCTATAAGCCCTATAAGGCCTATAAGGCCTATTCGACAGACTCCTTATGCTAATTAAATCCTAATATATTTTAACTCTCGAATTCCCTTGATTCATGCCCTCGAAAATACTATGTTATTGCAGTGGCGACAGCTATTGAATCACGCTGTCGGTCGCCGCGCGCTGGGAGGGTACTATGCCCGAAACATCTTTTCTATTTCCCGACAATGTCGGCCGCATTTTTATCATCGATGACAGTTCCGAAAACTTAAGCATCCTCGGAGAATTGCTTGCTGATTACAAACGCAACTTCGCGCTCAATGGCGACGACGCCATCCGCTGGCTGGCGTCTCAACCGCCGCCCGATCTCATTCTCCTCGACGTGATCATGCCCGGTCTCGACGGTTTCGAAGTCTGCCGCCGCATCAAATCCGATCCGCGCCTCCACGACATTCCCGTAATTTTCATCACGGCGCTCGCCGACGCCGATGCCGAAACGCGCGGCTTCGAATTTGGCGCCGTCGATTACATCACCAAACCCTTCAACCCCGCCGTCGTCAAAGCCCGCGTCAAAACGCATCTCGAACTCAAACACGCGCGCGCCAGTCTCGCGCATCAAAATTCCATTCTCGAAGATCAAGTCGCCGCGCGCACCAAAGAACTTTCCGGTGCGCTCAGCGACGTGAAGAAGGGCGCGCTCGATACCATCTTCCGTCTCGCCCGCGCCGCCGAATACAAAGACATGCACACCGGCGAACACGTCATGCGCATGAGCCAATACTCCGCCGCCGTCGCGCGCGGCATGGGTTTCTCCGAAGCCGACGTCGCGCAGATGCTCTACGCCGCTCCAATGCACGACATCGGCAAAATCGGCATCCCCGATCAAATCCTGCTCAAAACAGGAAAACTCTCCGACGATGAGTGGGCCGTGATGCGCCAGCACACCCGCATCGGCGCCAAAATCCTTTCCGGCTCCAACTCCGAAATCATCCGCCTCGCCGAAGAAATCGCGCTCTCGCATCACGAAAAATGGGACGGCTCCGGCTACCCCAACGCCCTCGCCGCCGAAAAAATCTCGCTCCACGGCCGCATCGTCGCCATCGCCGACGTCTTCGACGCCCTCACCACCTCGCGCCCCTACAAAGACGCGTTCCCAATTTCCGAAGCCATGTCGATCATCCAAAACGGCCGCGGCAAACACTTCGACCCGCAAGTCGTCTCCGCCTTCTTCTCCGTCGAACCTGAAATCCTGAAAATCAAACACTCCTTTGACCGTCAGTAAAAATGAAATGAGAAACCAGAAATGTTCATCCATGATGCGGTCTTCAGCAACATAGCGCCACGGTCCCCCTCTCCCCTTGGGGGAGAGGGGTTAGGGGTGAGGGGTTGCATCAGATCCGCCCTCTCAAATTTCAAAGCGCCCACTCCGCCGTCAGCTTGTTCGCCGTTCGTGTGCCACTGGCCCCGCCAGTGCGGATCGGAAAAAAATCCCCGCAACACCCCGACCTCACGCCGGCAGTTTCAATCCGTTCGGGGTGCCACTGGTAGGTACTCCTACCAGTGTGGATCGCAGCCGCCCTCCCAAATTTCAAAACGCCGCTCTGATTTCTCTCGAAACTCATGACTGACCAAAGGCCCCCAATCCCATGCTCACCCCCCTATCCGAAAACCGAAATCCCCCCACCATCCTCGTCGTGGATGACGACGAGATCAACCGCGAGATCGTCTCCGCCCCGCTGCTCCCCGAAGGCTACCGCGTACTCCAGGCCGAAAACGGCGAACAAGCTCTCCGCATCGTCAACGAACAACGCGTCGATCTCGTATTAATGGATGTGGTCATGCCCGGCATGGACGGCTTCGAAGTCTGCCGCCGCATCAAAGAAGATGCCCGCAAACTCACGCTGCCCGTCGTCTTCATCACCGCGCTCCACGACCGCAATTCGCGCGTGAGCGGCAAAGCCGTCGGCGGCGACGATTTCCTCACCAAGCCCGTGGACCCGATCGAACTCACCGCGCGCGTGCGAAATCTCCTGCGCATGAAAGCCTATTACGATCTCAAAGAACGCCAGGCCGAACTGCTCGAAGAAGAACTCGAACGCACGCGCGAACAACTCCTCCGCGCGGACCGCATGGCCACCCTCGGCACGCTCGCCGGCGGCGTCGGCCACGAACTCAACAACATTCTTTCCGTTTTAAACATGACCTTGCAGATGATCCGCCAGCGCACTACGCAAAATCAGCCCGCGCGCGACAAAGACCTCGACCGCTTGCAAACCGTCGCCGATCACGTCGCGGTTCACGCCAAGCAGCTCCTCAACTTCGGCCGCCCCGGCCCGCAGTTCGCCGAAAAACTAGATCTCCGCGCCGTCGTTCAGGAAACCCTCGACATGCTGCGCATCGCCGGCCGCCTCAAAACCGTCGAGATCGAAACGATACTTCCCGATTCGCCGTTGCCGGTCGAAGTCAACAAAACGCGCATCGAACAAGTCATCGTCAATCTCGTCGGCAACGCCGCCGACGCCGTCGCCGAAAACAAAGAGCGTCCGCGCAAAGTCATCGTCTGCCTCAGCGAATCCGCCGCCGGCCGCGCCTACTGCGCCATCGAAGACAACGGCTGTGGCATTCCACCCGATAAACTCGAAGCCGTCTTCGCCCCGTATTACACGACCAAAGCCCCCGGCAAAGGCACCGGCCTCGGCCTCCCCGTCGTCAAATCCATCGTCGAATCCTACGGCGGCAAAATCTCCGTCCAAAGCACCCCCGACCTCGGCACCACCTTCGGCTTCGATCTGCCCCTACAAAAGTAACACGGGCTTTTAGCCCGTGCTTGTCGCAGCGCCCGCGGGTGCCACTGGTAGGTACTCCTACCAGTGCGGATCGGAAAAAATTCTCCGCAACACGACAATCTCCCGCCGGCAGTTTCAAGCCCTTTGTGTGCCACTTGGCTGTACCCAGCCAGTGCTGCACCGGAACCGCCGCCCAAATTTCAATCCGCCCTCCCGCCGGCACCGTGATTTTCAATCCTCTTCGCGAAGATTCGCGCAATTCGTTGTTTCCTGCCCTTGCCGTTCTCCGCGCCTCTGCGTGCAATGTTCCCCTGCGTGAGAAAATTTTCCCCCGCTTTACCTTTCCAAATCCGCCCCTCACGAGTATGTATTAGCTATCCATCGCACGCACTGCGAAATGAGGGTCGTGAATGAAGCCCATTTATTGCGCAGACAGCCAGGATCGCATTTGGCCCGACGATTTCAAAAAGGGCAAAGCCGTCTGGTCCGGCGGAAAAGCATACCTAACCGTGCACGCCAATCGGCTCGGCTTGCGGCCCGACCCCGCGCCGCCTGCTTATTACGTGGCCATGTTGGCCGAAGAGGAAAAACAGGAAAAGCAAGAAAAACAAAAATCGCCGGCCCCGCCGCAACCCGTGCCGCCACTGCCCGCGTTTGACCCCGGATTGGTCGGCTCCACAATTCACGGCCCCACGACGCCGGTGAAAAACCCGCTGCTTGCCTCCACAGTCGCGGGCGCCGTCTCCGCCGAAAACGAAAAAGCCCTCGCCGCCGAAAAAAAAGTCGCCGAAGAAAACTCCGCCGAAGAAGCAAAACCCGCTCAACCCAAACCGCCCGACAAACCACAGGAGAAAGCCTCCGCCAAACCCGTCGTCGTCGCAGTCGCCGCTCCCGCCTCAAAACCCGCGCCCGCGCTGCCAGAAAATAAACCCGCGCCAAAACCTGCCGCTGCCGGCGATAAGCCCTCGCCGCCAAAAGCCGCCGATGCGAAACCAGCCGCTCCCGCCAAGCCGCCTGCAATCCCCGCCGCCGATGCCAAACCCGCTGCGCCCGCCGCCGCCGCACCAAAACCGCCGCCAGAAAAAAAAGAACTCGAAGCCAAAATCGAACTCGAGGGCGAAAAACTCTCCGTCGAGGAAATGGCCACGCTCCCCATCCTCGAAGGCATCCCCATCCGCAACGTCGAAATGCTCTACGGCGGCATCGTCCGCCGCCGCTTCAAAGCCGGACAGATCATCTGCCTCGAAGGCCAGTACGCCTCGACAGCCTTCTACATCGTCTCAGGCAAAGCCGAAGTTTTCATCAACACGCCCGTCTCCAAAATCTTCAGCATGAAACCCGCCGAAAGAAAAGGCGGCGGATTCAAAGGCTTGTTCAGCCGGCTCAAGGCCAAGCTCGAAGGCAGAAAGCGCGACCCTGAAGCCGATTCGAGCGACAAGAATTTCATCCCGACAGACTTCGCCGACCTCAATCTTCCGCTCGACAACCCCATCGCGCAGATGCAGGCCGGCGACCTCTTTGGCGAAATGTCCTGCCTCAATTTTTACCCGCGATCCGCCACCGTCCGCGCCATCGAAGACTGCGAAATGTTCGAAATGATTCGCACCGTCCTCGACACAGTCAAGAAAAGTCCCAAAAGCAAGTTTAAAGAGAAGCTCGACAAACAATATCGCACGCGCGCGCTCGACCAACATCTGCGCAGCATTCCGCTCTTAAAAAATTACGTCGATGAAAGCATCATCAATCAGTTGCGCTACAAAGTCGAACTGCTCGATTACGATCCCGGCGACGTGATCATCAAGCAAGGCGACGCGCCCGACGCGTTTTACCTCATCCGCCGCGGCTGCGTGAAAATCAGCCAGAGCCACCCCGGCGGCGAAATCGTACTTACGTACCTGGGCCGCAGCGAATCCTTCGGCGAAATCGGCCTGCTCAAAAACACCAAGCGCACCGCCACCTGCATCGCGCTCGATCACGTCGAAGTCGTCAAAATCAACAAACGCGATTTCGATTTCATCCTCGACAGCTACGAAGACCTCAAAAACAAACTCCATCAAGAAGCCGACAAGCGCATCGCCCGCACCAAGGAAATCACCTCCCACGCGCCCGCCACGCCGCTCGACGAATTCCTCGAACAAGGCCTGATGCAGGCGCAGAGCCTGCTCCTGCTCGATCTCGAAAAATGCACGCGCTGCGACGAATGCGTCCGCGCCTGCGCTGATTCGCACGGCGGCGTCACGCGGCTGGTCCGCGAAGGCCTGCGCTTCGACAAATACCTCGTCGCCACCTCCTGCCGCAGTTGCATGGACCCCGTCTGCATGATCGGCTGCCCCGTCGGTTCGATCCGCCGCAAGGATTCGATGGAAATCATCATCGAAGATTGGTGCATCGGCTGTGAAAAATGCGCCAACCAATGCCCCTACGGCAACATCGTCATGCACGATTACACGCTCCCGCCCGACGAGCAGCGCAAGCAAGCCGAGAAGGAAGCGCAGAAAACGCCGGTCCCGCCGCCGGCCGCCAAGCCCGCCGCGGCACCAGCCGCCAAGCCTGGCGCCGCCGCGCCCGCGAAAGCCGCCGCCGAAGTCAAAGCCGAAGTCAAAATTGCCGCCAAATCCGCCGAAGCCGAAAAAGCGCTGACCAAAAAAGCCGCCGTCAAAACGCTCGCCGTCACCTGCGACCTCTGCACCGAATTGCCCGAACCCAATTGCGTCTACGCCTGCCCCCACGACGCCGCCCACCGCGTGGATGCCCGCAAATTCTTCGAAATGGGCGGCGAGGAAGGAAAGAAAAAAGCCGCGGCCGTGTGAGCCTGGAGCGCCGGCGTCCCCGCCGGCCCGAAGCGGAAAGGAGCGTTCAGATTAATGCCAGACCGTCGCCGTCAGTTTCATGCCGTTCGTGTGCCACTGGCTGTACCCAGCCAGTATGGATCGGGAACAAGCGTCCGCGTCGCCCAAGATACCCGCCGGCAGTTTGATTTTGCATTTTGAATTTAAGGACCCGTCCAGTGCTGATCGACAAATCCCACGCCAAATGGTTCGCCGTCACCCTCCTGCTCGCCGCCGGAGGCGCCGCCTACTATTTCTACTACGCCCACCAAATGTCCCAGCTAGGCGCACGCCCCACCGGCGCCACCCTCCAAGGCCTCAGCTATGGCATCGCCGGCTTCGCCCTCATGCTCTTCTGCGGGCTGCTCGGCGCCCGCCGCGCCGTCCGCACCTGGCGTCTCGGCCGTGCGCAAACCTGGCTCAAAGCCCACATCTGGCTGGGCCTCCTCGCCTTCCCGCTGATCCTCTTCCACTCCGGCATGCTCTTCGGCAACCAACTCACCCTCTGGCTGATGATTCTCTTCATCATCGTGCTCGTCTCCGGCATCGTCGGCGTCGTGCTCCAAAACATCATCCCCGGCAGCATGATCGAAATGGTGAAACTCGAAACCAGCTTCGAGCAAATCCCTTATGCCATCAACAAACTGCGCGTCGAAGCCGAGGACGTCACCGTCGGCTGCTGCGGCCTGCTCCCCAACAGCGTCCCCCGCGCCGAACGCAACGAAACCGAAGACGAAAAAGAAAAACGCCTCAAAAAACTCAACGTCAAGCTCAAAACGCTCACCCCCGATCAGCTCAAACAAGCGGTCCCGCTGATGAACCTCTACATCGAAGAAGTCCACGCGTTCCTCGATCCCCATTACCTCCACGCCAGCCACCTCGCCAGCCCGCAAAAAGCCCGCGCGCTCTTCGATCGCGTCAAAACCCTGCTCCCCGCCGAACTCCACGGCGACCTCGCCAAGCTCCAAAACCTCTGCGAAGAACGCCGCCAGATGGCCGTCCAAGCCCGTCTTCACGTCTGGCTGCACACCTGGGAATACGTCCACATCCCTCTGTCGTATCTCCTGCTCGCCATGTCCTTTTTCCACGTGATCGTCGCAACCTTCAACTACTCAGGATTTTTGAACAAATAGGAGCGGCGGCACTCTTGCCGCCGAGAATTTGCGGTTTCCAAAGGGCGGCAAGAGTGCCGCCCCTCCTTGCATAGAGGAACCCCCATGCCCGAAGGCGAATCCCTGATCGACCAGCAAAAGTACCGCGCGCTGCGCATCGATCACACTTACCACAGCAAGCCCCACGCATGGCGCCGCTGGATGCGCGCGCTCTCGTTTATCCTGCCCGTCGCCGCGCTCGCCGCACTCGGCGCGCTGCTTTATTCCGCCAACGGCCCTGACCTCTACGAACCCGGCCCCGTCTCCAACCGCCACATCTGGTTCAACAACCGCTGCCAGGATTGCCACGAAAAAGAAAACGGAAAATTCGGCGTCGTCACCAACGCCAAATGCCGCGTCTGCCACGACGGCCCGCTCCACAACAAACGCCAGATCGTCGCCCACGGCGGCGAAACGGTGATGCGCCGCGAGCAAGAGCTCATTTCCGGCGCATCGTCCGAAATGAACGAGACCTTGAAGCCCTACAACGAACCCCGATGCGCCAGTTGCCACACCGAACACAAAGGCAGCCAACAACTGGTCCTGATGCCCGACGCAAGCTGCACGCAATGCCACATGGATTTGAAAGTCACCGACGGCACGCCAAATTTCAAATCAGGCATCGCCAGTTTCACAAGCGGCCATCCCGATTGGCGCGCGCTGCGCAAAGAAGCCGGCGACCCGCCCGACAAAGGCAACGACCGCACGCCGATCAAATTCAATCACGCCAAACACATGGAAGTCGCCTACGACCCCGAATCGAAATACGGCCCGCGCAAAATGCAATGCAACGATTGCCACCGCGCGTCGGAATCGAACCTCGAATTGATGGCCTCCGGTTCGTGGCGCCTTGACGAATTCGCCGAGAAGACGCTTAAACCCTCCGAACGCATCGCTTTTTACGAAGACGTCGGAAAGAACGCGCAGGCCAGCGGCATCCTCCGCTACAAAATGAGCCGCGAAGACATCCGCAAAATCACGGTCGAAGCGCTCAGCCGCCGCGAAGTCTACGCCGAATTGAAGAAAAACGAAAACGACCGCGCCGCCTTCCGCGCCATCCTCGAACGCGCCGTCATGTCTGAAATCCGCGAACGTTTCGGCAACGCCGGCGGCACCGGCCAGAAGCGCTACATGCTCCCGATCACATACGAAAAACATTGCGCCACCGAATGCCACACCCACGAACTCACGCCCGTCAACGGCATCACCCCGCCGCACGGCAAAGCCGAAAACGCGCGCCAGTTCCTGCGTGCTGCGCTCTACGCCGACACCGTCGCCAAAGCCCTCGGCGGCGGCGCCAAATCCGAAGCCGACAAAGCCAAAACCCCGCTCGTGAAAAAAATCCGCGACGCGCTCCAGGCCGAGATTAAAATGCCTGAAAAAGCGCCAACCAAAGGCGAGCTGAACAAATTGCTCGTGGACGACATGCGCCAAAAAGACGACCTGCATCAATTCATCATCAAAACGCTCGGTGTAAACGAAGACCAGGCCGCACAACTGGTCGCGCCGAAAGTAGACCCCGACGAATTCAAAAAATTCGACAGACTAAAGAAGGCTAAAAAAGAAGAAGAGTTGAACACGAGCATTGGCGACGAGCTCGAAAAACTCATCACCAATTTCGCCGGCGACAAACCGCCGGACGCCAAAGACCTCGACGCCATGACCGACGAAAAACTCGCCGCCGGCACCGCCAAACTTTTTGCGCCGACCAACTCCGAAAAAGGCGCGTGCCTCTATTGCCACGTCCAAAACGAAAAAATCCCCGCCGACGTCGTGATCGAACCCAACATCCCCGTGCGCTGGCTGACCCACAGCATCTTCAACCACGAAACCCACCGCGTCATCGCCTGCGAATCCTGCCACAACACCGCCCGCACCAGCAAGGAAACCTCCGACGTGCTGCTCCCCAACATCCAAAGCTGCCAGTTGTGCCATAACCAAAAAGGCGCGCGCATGGACTGCGTCGAATGCCACGTCTACCACGACAAGACGCACCAGAAACAAGACTCCGCCGTCCCCATCGAAGGCCTGCTCAAACGCGGCGCCGACGCCGTCGCCCCGCTCACGCCCGACGCCACGCGCAAATAACCTAGTGGCGCAGGCGTCCCGCCTGCACGTTCCTTGTGGTGCAGGCGTCTCGCCTGCACGAGTCTCGCGAAATAAAACCCTCCTCGTCCGTCCCGAAGCGCCTGCGAAAAATCTCCGATGCGGAATTAAATGCGCAAATTAATGCGGGGCATCCGCCGTCAGTTTATTCGCCGTTCGTGTGCCGCTGGCCTTGCCAGTGCGGCTCCATTGCGACTGCCCGAATTAATTCGCCGTTCCAATTTCAATTTGCGCCAAGAATCTTCGCGAAGCGAAACGCCGCCGTTCTCCCCTCTCTCCTTGGGGGAGAGGGGCCGGGGGTGAGGGGGCGGGCGATCACTTTGCGACTGATTTCGAAACTCTCGCACATACTTTTCCCTTGCATCCCCCCGTCTTTCGCTAAAATACCCGCTCTGAATTCGTTCCAGAGCCGCGCACGTCAGTAAGCGGTTTTGTTCCAGAGCCGCGCACGCAACTAAGCGGCATCTCGCACTAAGGGGAGGACATCACATTGGCCGACAAACGCAAACGCAGGACTGAGATTCGCATCAAGCGCCGCAAGCACGCAAAACGCAAGCTCGAAGCCGGCTTCAAGAAGGTCATCACCCACGCCACCGGCCGCCGAAAAGTGCGCTTCGTCAAACCCGCGGAATGACCTTAATCGAAGTTGCGCGTTAAAGGTTACACGTGACACGTTCACGCGGCGTGACCGACTGCAACGTGTAACGTTTAACGCGTAACGTTTAACGAATTATGCTTCGCGCCATCATCAGCGACATCCACGGCAACCTCGAGGCGCTGCACGCCGTCCTCGCCGACATCCGCGCTCAGGGCGCCGACGAAATCGTCTCGCTCGGCGACGTCGCCGGCTACGGGCCGGACCCAACCCCCTGCGTCAAAATCGTGCGCAAAGTCTGCCGCTGGAGCCTGTGCGGCAACCACGACGCCGCGCTCTTCATGACGCACGCGCTGGGTTTCAACGAAAGCGCCGCCAAAGCCATCGCCTGGCAGCGCCGCAAACTGCGCCCGCACTTCTTCAGCCTCCCCGGAAAATCCGCGCGCTGGATCTGGCTTGAAAATCTCCCCTCCGCGCGCCAGGAAGGCCGCGTGCTCTACGTCCACGCCTCGCCGCGCGACCCATTAATGGAGTACGTGCTCGAAGAGGATTTCAACGACAACGGTTTCGGCCCGTCCGAAAAAGCCATCGAGATGTTCAACGCCTTCGAATGGGTCTGCTTCGTCGGCCACTCGCACCGCCCCGGCGTCGCGACTCACGACCTGCGCTGGATCAAGCCCGTCGATCTGCCCGACATGCGCTACACGCTCCCGCCCAACGAAAAAACCCTCGTCAACATCGGCGCCGTCGGCCAGCCGCGCGACAAAAACAAAGACTCCTGCTACGTCCTTTTCGACGGCCAATCCATCCGCTACCGCCGCGTGCCGTACGACGTGGAAAAGACGATGAAGAAAATGGCGGCTGTGCCGGATTTGGATAAGCGGCTCGCGGAGCGGCTGGCGTCGGGGTTGTAGTGCGAATCGCAGAGCAATCGACAGCTCATATCGGTAGCATTTGTCCTTAGCGGAGCAGTCAAGCGCTCATACCGGTTGTATTTGTCTTTAGCGCCAAAGGCGCGAACTTTTAAAGCCCAGGCCGGAGCGGTACCCCGCGCAGGCCTGGGTGGTGGTGTAAGGCAAATGAAAAGCCCCAACGGGGCGAACTAAGGCATTTGCAGCCCCGTTGATATAGCCCCGATAGTCGACTTGAGATAATGGAAATTTCCAAAATCGGCGCTACACTCATGCTTGAGGAACCAGTATGTCAACTATAACCCTCGACCCACAGCCCACGGCAGCGGCGGAGGAGACCAGCACAATGGGCCGAGTCGTCGTCAAAGTCGAACTCAGCAACTCATATGATGACGAGTCCTGCGAAAGAGGCCTGATCCGCGCCGATCAAGTGCGGCGCTCGACGGTCGAAGCGCTTGTAGACACCGGCTCAACCGTGCTTTGCTTGCCGGAAGATGAGATCAAAAAACTCGGCCTGAAATTCTTCCGCGAATCCGTCTCCAAAAACGCCAGCGGCCAAAAGCTCGTCCGCAAAATTTACGGGCCGGTGAACATAAAAGTCATGGGCCGCATCGACTCCGTGCTCGCCATGGAAGGCAAACCCGGCGTCCCCGCGCTGCTCGGACAAATTCCGCTCGAAGGATTGGATTTGATGGTCGATTCAAAACGCCAGCGCCTGGTGCCCGGCCACCCGGACTCGCCGAATGAGCAGGTGGTGGACATGTATTAATGGAGATTTTTTAATTGGCGACCGTGCCGGTTTTAGACAAATGAATTGAACCAGTTCCCAAAACTCTAACTCATTTTTCGAGCGCAACTTGCCGATGCTTTACCAGGAGGAAACCACGGGGAGCTTTCGGCATGAATTTTACATCTTTCCTGTCTGTTGAAGACACCATCTTTGCTTTG
>DATGGK010000103.1:0-17879 GCA_035308565.1 Planctomycetota bacterium
ACAATTTGTTATCGACCTGCACGACCGGCTCAATTTTGCGCGCGACGCGCGGGCTGCGCGGGATGCGGCGGCGGGCGGCTTCGATTTTTTCCTGAAGATCACCCTGGCCTTTCAGGGCGCTGTCCACATTCGCGGCGACGCGCTGCCAGAATTCGTCGTCCACATGCAGCGTGTCCAATCCGGGTGTGACGCGGAAATGGTCGAGAATCAAACCGTCTTTGCGCGTGTATGCAATCGCGGAGACGACGCTGACACCTTCTCCCAGAAACGATCCGCAAATTTGCGCGAAGCGCTTGGGGCGGTCGCTGGAGACGACCCACATGTCCACCAGCGCGCCCGTCCCGCGCACGATCGTGGTGCTGTCTTTTTTCTCCGCCCGCAGTGTTTTGATCGCGTCCAAATGCAGCAGCGCGTCGTCGAAGCCGACTTCGACCATGTAACGCCGCGGCACATTACGGCAATGCTCCTCGGCCAGCGCGCGGTCTTCGTCGGTCTTCGCCCAGCGCCGCAAGCGCTCTTCGAGCAAGCTGCGCTCGCCCGCCGGCGCGTCAGCGCCTTCGAGCGACGAGAGCACAAAAATAGCCGACGATCTCGACGGGTCGATGAAGCGCAGAATGTCCTTGTATAATTCGCTGAGCAAGGCGTCTTTCCAGAGCGGAAATGCGCCCTGTCCGACCGAGATCGAATCGCAATACGTCAGCAGAAAAAGCAGGTCGAGCCGCTCTTTCGTCGCGATCTTTGTCGCCAGTTCTTTAAGCAAGGCCACGTCGCCCGTGTCGCGGCGCTGGCTGATTCTCGAAAGAAGCAGATGCTCCTGCACCAAAAAAATCAGCATGCGCACCGTCGAATCGCTTAGGCCCAGCCGCTCGCCGATCGCCGGCAACATCACTGCCCCGCGCTCGCTGTGCCCCGCCGCGCCGCGCGATTTGCCCAGATCGTGAAACAAACACGCCAGCCGCAAAAGATGCGCACGCGGCAGCGTATCGAGGATTCTTCGCCGAAATTGGTCGTGCTTCTCAAACGATAGATACAAATCATCCACCGCCCGCACGACCAACAGCGTGTGCTCGTCCACCGTGAAATCGTGGTAAGCGTCGCTGATCACCAGCCCTTCGATTTCGCCAAATTCCGGCAGGTATGCGCCGAGCAACCCGGTGTCGCGCATCGCGCGCAGCGTATTGCCCACGTTTGCGCGCATGCGCAGCAGCGTTTCGAAATGCGCGCGCGCGGCCGGATCGCGGCGCAGCGCGTCGTTGAACTCCGGCAAGCGCGCGCGGATCGACGCGATGATGTCCGTCCCCACGCGTATCGACTGCCGCGCCGCATGGACGTACGCGCGCAGCGCCAATTCCAGCCAATCGCTGCCGCCGAGCATGTTGTCGCGCGAAGCGTACAAATAATCGCCGACGCGCGTGAAATCGTCGTCCAGCCGCCGCCGCCGCAGTTTTTCGTAATTGCGCGACGCGACCGCGGATTCTTCGAGGTAGCGGCGCGTGACGATCTGCGCCAAACGATGTATCGCGCGCGCCGCGCGGTAATAATCTTTCAGCAGCAAATCGACGTCCTGCAATTCGTCGGTGTCTTCGTAGCCGAGGTCCGTCGCAACCGACTGCTGCATTTGAAAATCGAGCACGTCCTGTTTGCGCCCGCAGAGTGTATGCAGCGAAACGCGCAGCGTCAGCATCTTTTCATAGCCGGCGCGCGCTTCGTCGATGGCTGTTTCCGACACCAGCGGCCGGTCCTTCAAACGCGGCAAATGCCCCGACAAATGCGCGGCCTGATCGATCCACAGCGCCAATTGAAAATCGCGCAGCGCGCCCGGGCTGTCTTTGATGTTCGGCTGCGTGCGATAGACCGACTGCCCCTGCCAGCGTTTAATCGCTTCCTGAAATTTTGCTTCAACAAACTTGCGCCCGCTGCGCTGAAAAAACGCCGGCATCTCGACTTTGCAGAACGCATCCGAAAACGCCCGGTCGCCGACGATGAAGCGCGATTCGAGCAGCGACGTGGCCGTCTCCAGCGTGCTGTCGTCGATGTCCTCCATCCGCCGCAAGCTGTCTTCAGGGCTGCGCACCGCATGCCCGACTTGCAGCCCGCAGTCCCACATCGGATGCAGAATGTTCGCGACCAGCGCGTCGAGCTGCTCTTCCTTGATGTCGGCGCGATGCAGCAGCATCAAGTCGATGTCCGAATAAGGCGCCAGTTCGCGGCGGCCATAGCTCCCCAGCGCAACCAGCGAAATGCCCTGCGCGCGCCCAGCAAGCCCCGCGCGATTGAGCGCAAACGCCAGCAGGATTTCAAGCATACGGTCGGCGGACGTAGCGAGCAGTTCGCCCGCCGCGCGCCCGCCTTCCTCGCGATTGACTTCCGCCGCCCGATTGCGCGCCGACCGCCACGCGGTTTTCAACGCCGAAATAATCGCCGCGCCCGGCGTGGCGCCGTCCTTGAGATTATCGAGTTCCGTGGCGACGGGCAGAAACGGATCGGGCAGCAGATCTTCCTTGCGGAACTGCGCGGATTTGGTGGCGAGCTTCATATGCGGCGTAATCTATCGGCTTTGGCAAATGTTGCGCGTAAAAAATCGGGCCTTGATTATCCGACGCCGACGTATCATTGTCTGAGCACGTGCAAAATTCTCCGCGAACCCAGTTGCTTCCACTTGCTGCCGCGCTTGCGACAGGTGCATCTGCTGCAATTGTCTGGGTCGTTGCGCAATACGCGGACTACAAGGTCGGCGCGGGACTGGATCTGCTCCTTTGGGTCATTGCGAATCTCGCCGTTTATGGTTCCATTACCATGTCGGCAGTGACAGTTGCCTCCAGCCGTCCCGCAGGCAAGGTCATTAGCGCGCTATGTATCTTGGCGCTCGCCTATATTGGAATGATTTCGGCGATCAGTCTGTTGGGTGCCATATGGCGCGCGCTCGGCGGGGGCGGTGTATCTCCATTTATGTAGCCGACGCAAGGTTCATCTATGCGGCTTTTGCGGTACAGCCCGGCCCCTCAGCAAGTTCGAGCACATCGCCCACCGTCGCAATATTGCTGAGCGCATCTTCGTCCATTTCGACGCCAAGCTTCTCTTCGAGGTCGCACATCAACTCAAGCGCCTTGGGCGAATCGATGTTGAGGTCGGCGACGAGGCCGTGTTCCGGTTTCAATTCCGCGCTGTTTCTCTTCGCGATGCGAGCGACGATTTCCAATGCAGCCTGTTGCGTGGCGTTCATGCCTGCTCCTTTAACGATGATTGACCGGCTTCGGTTTTGTGCAGCAACCTCGAACCGGCGTGGCGCGCCATGAAGGCGTAGCGTTTGAAATAATAATTGGTTTCCGCTTCGTGTTCGCAAACGGTGCTTTCGTCCACCGGCTCGAAGAAGCAGGTCGGATCTTCGGCGAGCAGGCTGCCGTTTTTGAAAAGCGCCAGTGCGCGGCAGCCGCCGCAGACGAATTTATAGCGGCAGCGTCCGCATTTGCCCTGCAAATTGTTGCGGTCGAGCAGCGCCTGATACTGCGAGCTTTCGTCGATGATCTGCTGCAACGATTTCTCGCGCACGTTGCCCCAATTGCAAATGTCGAGCAGAATTCCGCACGGAGCGACGTCGCCTTCGGCGTTGACCGCAATCCACGTGCCGATCCAGCAGCCGATCGAAGGCCCTTGCGGGACCGTGACGTTGCGCTGGCCTTTCGAAAATCGCTCGTGCACTTCCGGCGCGACGAAAAACGGCGTGTAGCTCACGTAACCGTTGGCGTGTTTGCGAAGCTGCGGGTGCAGCGTGTCGCGCATTTCGTCCGGGGAGACACACAAACTGTCGAAGTGCTGCGCGCCCGACCCGCGCGCGGTGAACGGCGAGCGGTTATAAGGGATGCCGTGCTCTTCGAGGTACTGCAGCGTCTTGCCAATCGTGGCGAGGTTGTGGCGGCCGACGTTGACGACCGCATGGCGTTTGATGCCAAGTTCCTCGCACAACGCAATCGTTTTCAGCGCCACGTCGCAATCGCAATCGCGCGTCCAGGCGTTTTCGTTATCGATCGAATTAATTCCCACGGCCACGACCAGCGTTCCGCCGGAGGCCGCGTGCAGTTCCTTCAAGCGCGCCGCGGTTGCAACCGTTCCGTTGGTACAAATGCTGGATTCGTAACCGTGTTTTGTCGCGCGCCGCACGAGTTCGGCGGCGTCTTTGCGCAGCATGAATTCGCCGCCGCTCCAGCTCACGACGCGGCAGCCGATCTCGCGGCCCGCCATCAGCACGCGCGTTTCGATTTCGTCCGCGCTCAATTCCTGCTTGACGCTTTCGCGCACCGTCTTCGCCACGTTGCTCGAGGCCATGCACAGATCGCAGCTCAGATTGCAGCGGCGCGTCGATTCAAAATAAATCGTGTTGAACGAGTATTTCACGCGGATTCTCCGTCGCCTTCGCACAGCTCGATGAGCTGCCGGTCGGGCGTGAGCATGAACGCGAAGCGCTTCATCTGCTTGCCGGTCAAGCCTGCATTAATGAGCGGAACCCACGCAGTGAAGCGTTTCAGCCGGAAAAATCCCGCGTCGCGCAAGCGCTGCACGGCGAGGTCCAAATCCGGCACTTCAAAGCACAAATGGTACGGCCCGCCGCCAATTTGGCTGAGCACACGCGCGACGGGCGAATCCTCGCCGATGCCTTCGACCAGTTCGATGTTGAATCCAGGCCCGGCATGCACGAAACAAACGCGCACGCCCTGCGAAGGCACTTCCACCGGCTCGGACATTTTTCGAAAGCCGAGCACTTGCACAAAATACGCCAGCGCGCGTTCGATGTTGCGCACGGCCACGCCGACGTGATGGGGCTTAAACGATACCCCGAGCAGCGGGCCGGGATCCGTGAGCACGGCGGTTTGGGCATACTCGAGCATACATTTCCTCAAAATAATGATGATATACGTATAATGAGATTGTTTTATATGTCAACTGAAATCGAACTTTTTTCGCGCGCGGGCGCGCCAATCTGCGCGTGCCGCGTCGAAGTGCCCGCGCTTTCACTGTGCAGTCTGCGTTATTTTGCGCGCGCCGAAATCAGCTTGGCAAGTTCATTGACGCGCGCTTCCAGCGCGGCGATTTTCTTCTGCTGATCGGCGGCATTCTTCCGCTGCTCCGCCATGCCCTTTTCCTGTTCATCCAATCGCGCGTGCTGCTTCAGAAATTCGTTGAGCAGCATCGCGTTGACGGCTTCGTAGCGAACTGTAAATATCTCGCCTTTCGCGTCGCGAACCACGAGGTCCGGATTCACTTTATCGACTTCTTCCGCGATCAGGCCAAATTGCGGAGTGCTTTTGGGATCGATCTCGGGCTTGTAACGGAACGTCACGGGCCGCAAGCTCAGCAGCGCGTTGCTGGCGTCGCCCATGCTTTGGATGTCGTCCTTGAAGCGCCGGGAGGAACCGGAGACGCCGAGCTGGCCCTGGCCATTCACAACCACCGTGGCGCCCGCGACCGCCACGTTGTAGATGCCCGCAATGTAGGCAGATCTCTGAAGCGGAACGTTCAAAGCATAAGTGCCGATGCGGATGACGGCATCGTCGCTAAACAAGCCGCCGCCGCCAATGATGATGTTGGCGCCGCCTGCTGCGTTCGAGCTATTGGTGGACCCGCCGATCATGATATTGTTTGCGCCGGTAGTGATGCTCGCCCCCGCGCCAACACCGACGAACGTGTTTCCAGTGCCGGAAGTGTTGGCATTCCCGGCGCCCTGACCGACAAAGGTGTTTCCATTGCCCGCGGTGTTGGCGTTGCCCGCCAACTCGCCCAAGAACGTATTCAACGCGCCGGATGTGTTCGACGCGCCCGCGCCATGGCCGAAGAAGGCGTTCTGGTCCGCGGCATTCACGGCTCCCGCGCCCTGCCCGACAAAGGTATTGGCACTGTTGGTTTTGTTGCCCTGTCCGGTACCTTGTCCGACGAAGGTGTTGTTGCTGCCGCTGGTGTTGGCATTGCCCGCGTACTGGCCGAGAAATGTATTCATTGTTCCCGTTGTATTCGCTTGGCCCGTATCGTGTCCGAAGAAGGCGTTGTAGTTCGCCGTGTTCATCTGTCCGGCTTGATATCCGACAAAGGTGTTCTGAATGCCGCCTGTGTTTGTCTGGCCGGAATTGTAGCCCACGAACGTGTTGGAATTGCCGGACATGTTGTTGTATCCGGCGCCTTGTCCGATGAACGTATTAAAGGATGCGCCGACGTTGTTGTATCCGGCGCCCTGTCCGACGAAAGTATTGTTGCCGCCGGTGGTGTTGGCCTGCCCTGTATATTGTCCCACAAAGACATTCAGTGCACCCGTGGAATTATTGAAGCCGCACGTCTGCCCGACGAAGGTGTTGTAACCGCCGGTGCTGTTCGTGGAACCGCAATTCTGGCCCACGAATGTGTTGTATGTGCCAGTGGTGTTGGCAAAGCCGGCGTACTGTCCCATGAATGTGTTGTTAAAGCCTTGCGTGTTGGAGAAACCGCACTGCTGACCGACAAATGTGTTGGTACTGGCAGTGGTATTGGAATATCCGGCAGCTTGTCCAATGAACGTATTGTAACTGCCGGTATTGTTGAAACCGGATGCTTGCCCAATGAAAGCGTTGTCAGAACCCGACGTATTGGCAAAGCCGCTTTCTTGCCCGACAAAAGTGTTATTGCTGGCGGTATTTGAAAAGCCGGTGGCCTGCCCGAGGAAGGTATTCGAATTTCCAGCGGTGCCATTGGTGCCCGCGGATTGCCCGAAGTAGGTGTTGTTGGCGCCTGTGCTGTTGTCAGCGCCGGCGTTATGGCCTATGAACGTGTTGTCGCTGGCGGCGGAGTTGGCGGCGCCGGCGTTCAGTCCCAAGAAGGTGTTGAAAATGCCGCTGGTATTTGCCGAACCCGCGTTTTGCCCGATGAAATTGTTGCCGCCTCCCGTGTTGCTTGCGCGCGCTTCGACGGTGAATGTGGACGATACCAGGAGTGTGCCCGTGAACGTCTTGGTGCCGGCGATGTTGTTCTGAGCGGTAGTGAGATCGACGAAATTCTGCGTGCTCGATCCCGTGCCGCCGTTGCCGATTGCCAGGATGCCGTTAAATGTGGAAGTCCCGCCGGCAAAATTACCATAGGCGTCGCGCATGACAATGGTATTGGGCGTGTCGTTGGGCGTGGCCGCGTTCGCGCGATTCGCGCCACTGGCGACGTTTGCAGCGGAGACGCCGCCCACCATCGAAACGACCGAATTTCCCGACGGTCCCGTTACATCGCCGCCCAGCGTCACGGAGCCGACAACGGTGCCGGGAATGTTGCCGTTGGCATCGCGCAGGACGATCGTGCTGGGAGTAGGCAGCGTCGTGGCGGCATTGGCGAGCGTCGCGCCGCTGGCGACGTTCGCGGCCGTGACGCCGCCGACCAAGGAGACGACCGAATTTGCGGACGGACCCGTTACGTCACCTCCCAGAGTAACCCCGCCGACAACCGCGCCCGGAATGTTGCCGCTGTTGTCGCGCAAGACCAGCGTATTGGGTGTGGACAGCGTCGTCGCTGCATTCGTTAGATTCACGCTGCTGGCGACGTTGGCTGCTGTGACGCCGCCCAGCGTGGAGACAACTGTCGCCGTTTGCGTGCCGGTCACGTCCCCGGCCAGCGGGCCGGTGAAGGAGGTGGCTGAGCCGCTGACGTCGCCCGTCAGATTGCCGGTGATGGTGCCGGCGCTGAAGTTTCCATTTGAATCGCGTTCAACAATCGCGTCGAACACATTCGCGGGCGTGGCTGCGTTCGCGGCGGTCGAACCGCTTGCCACGTTTGCCGCAGCGACGCCGCCAACCGTCACGACGGTATTTGTGCCCGACGGACCCGTCACGTCGCCTCCGAGCGTCACCGCGCCAACCACCGCGCCCGGAATGTTGCCGTTTGCATCGCGCAAAACAAGCGTGCCGGGCGTGGGCTGCGTCGTGGCCGCGTTTGCCAAATTCACGCCGCCGGCCACGTTGGCCGCGCTGACTCCGCCGACGAACGAAACCATCGTCGCCGCTTGCGTGCCGGTGACATCGCCGGCGAGCGGCCCCGTGAAACTGGACGACGATCCGCTTACGTTGCCCGTCACGTTGCCCGTCACATTGCCGCTCAAATTCCCCGTCAGCATTCCCGTGAAAGTCTTATTGCCGGCGATGATTTGATTGGTCACAAGATCGACGAAATTCTGCGTCGCCGAACCGGTGCCACCGTTTTCGATGCCGAGAATCAGATTCCAATTCGCGCCGCCATTGCCGTCGGCTTGCAGCAGCGCGCCGCTGGAATTCGGTTCGCTGTCGAGCGCCGTGCCCTTCACATTGGCCCACACCGATTTTCCCGAGCCGTCCGCGATCAGCGCCTGGCCGGCCTTGGCCACCACCGGCGGCGTCTTCGACACGACACTGTTGATCTTCGCGTCGCTCGGCGTGGGCAGCGGCTTGGCGCGCACGGCGGCGTCCGCGTTTTGCGCGGGGCGCGGTTTCCTCCGGCCACGCATTCACACTCATCAAAACGTTGGCGACGATGATGATCCCGACTGGGCTGCGCATAACGCACCTCTCACTTTCTGTTCAAGAGAAAGCTCACGGCGATTTCACGGGAGTCACGAGTGTAGTATTGGATTGATTGGCAACGCAAGGCAAAAGGCCAAGGTTGAGTTTGTATTGCAAAATCGTCATTAAATTGACTCGTGCATCGGCTCATCAGATCGCTTGCGAATCGATCTCCCCATCCGCGACGCGCGTTCTCAGCTTGTCGCCGCGCGCCACCTTCTTTACAGAATCGACCAGCGTTCCGTCCACTTTGCGCGTCACGGAATAGCCGCGCGTGAGCACGCGCAGCGGCGAGAGCGAATCTAACTGCGCGGAAAGTGCCGCGGATTTGTCGCGCAGGCGGCGGAGCAGGCGTTCGGGCTGTGGATAGAGGCGCGCGGCGAGGCCGTCGAGGCGCTGGCGCAGCATCGCGGGGCTCTGCTCCGGATGGCGCAGGGCGTAACTTTGCTCGAACGAATCCAGGCGATGGCGCGCAAGTTCAAGCCGCTTGAGCAGTGCCAGCGGAAGCGCGCCGCGCAGCCCCTCGAGCTGCGCGAGCGTGTCGTCGAATCGCGGAACCACCATTTCGCCGGCATGGCTGGGCGTCGCGGCGCGCGCGTCGGCGGCGAAATCGGCGATGGTAAAATCGATCTCGTGCCCGACCGCGCTGATCACCGGAATGGCCGACGCAACGATGGCGCGCGCGACGATTTCTTCGTTGAAGGCCCAGAGATCTTCGAGCGAACCGCCGCCGCGCCCGACGATCAGCACATCGGGGCGTCGTTCGTGCGCGAGACGATTGAGTGCGCGGATGCCGGCGACGATTTCCGCGGCGGCGCCATCGCCCTGGACACGAACGCCGGCGAGAATCAGATCGGCGGGCCAACGTGCGAAGATGACTTTCGACAAATCGTGAAAAGCCGCGCCGGAAGGACTGGTGACGATGCCGATCCGGCGCGGAAAGCGTGGAATCCGGCGCTTGCGCTCCGAGGCAAAAAGGCCTTCGTCCGCGAGCTTGCGCTTGAGCTGTTCGAAAGCTGCGGAGAGATCGCCGACACCGAGCGGTTCGAGGCGATCGACGATGAATTGGTAACAGCCGCGCGGTTCGTACACGGAAAGTCGCCCGTGCGCCAGAACTTTTGCGCCATCGTCGGGCATGAAGCGCAGCCGCTCGGCACTCGTGCGCCAGATCACTGAAGAGAGTTGCGCCCCATCGTCTTTGAGCGTGAAATAAATGTGGCCGGAGCCGTACGCTTTGAAATTCGAGATTTCGCCTTCGACCCACAGATTGGGATAACCGCGCTCGACGCAATCTTTGATGTGGCGAGTCAACTGCGAGACAGTCCACGCGCGCGGCTTGCCCGTTTTTGGATCGGCGCCGGGGGGAGCGGGACGGGTAATGCCGGTATCGAGGAGTCCGCGGCGCATGGTCCAAGGCCCAAGGTCCAATATCCAAAGTCAACGTCGCTGCGGTCGTCTTGACCTTGGACTTTGGACCTTGAACTAATAGCGTGTATCCACGCCCGTGCGCGGCTCGAACGGCAATTGGAAGCGTTCGATGCTCTGCGCGCGGCCGGTTTGGTCGTCGATGCGAACCACCACGCCCGCCGCACGAACATCGTTTTGAGCGACTTCGAACCGCGCCGGCATGGACGTGCGCAGCTTTTTCAACACCGCGTGTTTCTCGCGCCCAAGCACGGAATCGTAAGGACCGGTCATGCCCAAATCCGAAATGTACGCCGTGCCGCCGGGCAAAATGCGCTCGTCGGCGGTCTGGACGTGGGTGTGCGTGCCGACGACGGCGGAAACCTTCCCGTCGAGATGCCAGCCCAGCGCCACTTTTTCGCTGGTCGCTTCCGCGTGCATGTCCACGAGAATGACCTTGGTCTGCGCGCCCGCGGTTGCGATGATTTCGTCGGCCAATTCAAACGGGCAGCGCAGCGGCTCCATGAAGACGCGGCCCATCAGGTTCATCACAAGAATGCGGATGCCGGCTTGGGTCGTATAAAGGCCCCAGCCTTTTCCGTCCGCTGCTTTCGGATAATTCGCGGGTCGCAGAATCGGCGACTCGTGAATGATCAGCGGGTATTCGCGATTGCGGAAAATGTGGTCGCCAGTGGTGATAACGTTGGCGCCGGCGGCCATGAGTTTGGCGTAAGTCGCCGGCGTGAGGCCCGACCCAGCGGACGCGTTTTCGCCGTTCACGACGACAAAATCGGCGCTGTAGCGTTCTTTCAAAATGGGCAAAGCGTAGGCGAGACCTTCGCGGCCGGGCCGCCCGACCACGTCGCCGAAGAACAACACTGTGAGAATGGCCAATTCAACTGGCTCGAATCTAAGGAGCGCGGCTGGCGCTCAAATGCGGATGATAGGAGATTTTTTTTGGAATGCAATTTCGAAAACGCGACAACGGGCTATTTGGGATCTTTGTGAATTTCAAACGCTCCGCCACCGACATATTTTCCACCGAACGGTTCCGCGCGAGACGTCAGTGCGACAATTGAAATGTCCGCCCACATCTTGTCAACTCGCTGCATGCGCGTCAAAGCGACCAAATAACTCTTCACTCCATCCTTTGTCACTTCAAAAGTTCTTTCAACGTTCCATTCTTCCTTTGTCACCTTGTTAATGAACTTTTTCCGGCTTTCGTTATCCGGAAAGGAAAGCTCATGATCCACAAGACGCTCTACGTTCGTCTGGTCACCGCTTTCTTCTCGAAGCTTTACTTCTGCGTCACTCAGCAACAGCGCCGTCGTTGCGGAACGCGGGTGTAATTCCGACCAATACTGAGTCCACTTTGGATCTTCGATTTCAGCGCTTTCGATGGAATGAGAATTGAATTCTGCGCCAAGTTTTTGATATATCCACTGTGGAATCGGTTCCGTGCCATAAATGAATAGGCGCCGAAATCCGGCGCCCGTTTCTCGCCCAACAGATTGAAATCGCGCAGCCGTTTGGCGGCGAAATAGCCGGTCCAATAGGCCTGGTTTAAGCGATTGAAGAATTTCTTCGAGGCGCAAATGCATGGCGACCAGCACTTGTTCCTCTTGCCCAACGGCGAGTCCGTGAAATGGCGCGCAAAGCGTGATACGAACAATTGTCAGCCATTTCAAATCGGAATTCTGGTCCACGCCTGCACCGAGATCGACCAAGACAGACCTTACTGCGTCATCGCGCATGGAAAAGTACAAATGCCATCCGACGGGAAGAGTTGGCGTGCTCATAGTACATCCACAATAATCAAGCGTTCAAATCTTCGATGGAAATCCGGGCACCAGTTTCGAATGCGGTATCGGTCCGGTGTGATCGTGAAACGCGATTTCTCCGTCCTTGTCGCAAATCCACACCTCTTTCGCTCCCTTCGACAAATAGAGCATGATCTTCTCCGCAATTTCAGCGGCCGTGTTGGAGAAGGATCGCACTTCCACGCAAATCTCCGGCGCGACAGGATAGGGCGTATCGTACCCATACGTCTCAATGAACGCGTCCGAGGCCCACGCCGCATCAGCAACTTTGGTTCCCAACGGCGTATCGATCGAGCATTCGGAGATCGACACGCCTCCGCTGAGATGCTTTTCCCACAGCGATCCAAAGCGCATTTGGAATTTTCCGTGGCGATTGTTCGCTGGACTCATAACAATGCGGCCCCATTGGTCGAGTTCGATTTTGTAAGGGAGGTTTTGCAGCGATTTATCGTCGCAGACTTCTTGCCAGGTCATAGCGCATCCTCGCGATTTTCTTCGACGAGTGTACAACGATTCCCGTTGAAGACAATAGTGCTGCGCCGTCACTTCTCTTTCCCCGCCGCCCCCGCGTCATAAATCGCCTTCACCTGCTCATCGCTCAACGCGCTCGCATACAGGCGCACGTCGTCGATCGCGCCCTTTGCGGGCCAGGCGTATTTGTCCGAGCCGGGGTTGCCGATGCCGATTTTCCAGGTGATCTGGGCATAATCTTTGGCCACGGCTTTTGCGTCCCACGGTTCCGTGGTGCCCTTCAATTCGCCGTCCACGTAAATTTTTGCGACGCGCGCGTCTTTGTCCACGACGCCAACGAGGTGATGCCATTCGCCGGGTTCGTAATCCGTGTCCCATGCGCCGATGCCGGTCCAGACCGGATCTTTCTCGCCCATGATCCAATGCGTAAAGAGGAACTTCTTGTCTTTCGTGTAGGTCACCCCTTCATGCCAGCCGGTGCGCAGCACGATGCCGTACTGCGCGTCGTTGGCCTCGTCTGTCGTGCCGAGCGGCACGTTTTCAGCTTTGAACCACGCGGCGATGGCGTAGCTGCCGAGTTGAAGCTTCTCCAATTCTTTCGAATTAGGAATCTCGACATACTGATTCTTCCCATCAAAACTGAACGCCCCGCCCACTTTTCCCGGAACGCGGGCGGGCGCGTTCATCGCTTTGGCGTTGTTTTTCGAAGCGGAGCTATCGGCGACCACATCGCCGTCTTTTTCGTCCAGTTTCCAATGGCCGACGAGGACGGGCTCGGCGGCGAAGCCGGTGAAGGCGGCGAAGGCGGCAAAGAACAAGATCAAGAATGCGCGTTTCATCGGGGAGTTGCTCCTGTTTGCCGCTTGAATTACTTTGAATAAAGCGATAGTAAGCGGAATCAAATGGAAGTCAAAAGCCACCGCGATGCAAAAATTCGGATCGGTGTACATTAGAATATCGGTACCTTCAATTTTGACTTTTGAATTTTGAATTTCGAACCTTCAACCGAGGACCCCGCCCATGACCCGCCGCACACTCATCAAATCCGCCGCCGTCGCCGGTCTTGCCGGATTGGCGCTCAACAAATTCCCCAGCCGCAGCTACGCCGCCGAGAACAAGCGCGTCGGCCTGATCGGCACCGGCTGGTACGGCAAATGCGATTTGCTGCGCCTGATCCAGGTTTCGCCGGTCGAAGTCGTCTCGCTCTGCGATGTCGATAAGAAGATGCTCGCCGACGCCGCGGAAATCGTCTCGACGCGGCAGCTTTCGAAGAAAAAGCCGCGCTTGTACGGCGATTATCGCGAGATGCTCAAAGAGAAGGACCTCGACATCGTGCTGATCGGCACGCCGGATCACTGGCACGCGCTGAACATGATCGCGGCGGTCGAATCGGGCGCGGATGTGTATTGCCAGAAGCCCGTCGGCGTGGACGTGAGCGAATGTCTGGCGATGCTGGCCGCCGCGCGCAAGAACAAGAAAGTCGTGCAGATCGGCACGCAGCGGCGCAGCACGCCGCATCTGATCGAAGCGCGCGAGCAGATCATCAAAGCCGGCAAGCTCGGCAAAATCGCGCAAGTGGAAATCTGCTGCTACTGGCACATGCGCAACGGCAACACGCTGGCGCAGGCGCCCGACACTCAGCCGCCGGCGAATCTCGATTACGACATGTGGACCGGCCCCGCGCCGATGCGCCCGTACAACAAGATCGTCCACCCGCGCGGCTGGCGCGCATTCATGGAGTACGGCAACGGCATCGTCGGCGACATGTGCGTGCACATGCTCGACATGGTCCGCTGGATGATGGATTTGGGCTGGCCGAAATCAGTCTCATCGACCGGCGGAATCCTTGTCGATAAATATAGCCGCGCGAATATTTCGGACACGCAGACGGCGACGTTCGAATTTCCCGAAGTGCAAGTCGTCTGGACCCATCGCACGTGGGGCGAAATTCCCGATCCGCAGTACCCGTGGGCGGCGACGTTCTACGGCGACAAAGGCACGCTCAAAGCGTGGGTGAAGAGCTACGATTTCATCCCGCAAGGCGGGAAAGAAAAACCGATTCACAAAGACGTGACGTACGAGTTCGACAAATATCCGGAAGACGAACACGAAAAAGATTTGGAAACGCACTGCGCGCCGGCAATCCGCGGCCACATGAAAAACCTGCTGGAATGCATCGCCAGCCGCGGCCGCCCCGTCGCCGACATCGAGCAAGGCTGCATCTCCAGCGCGTCCTGCATCATGGCGAATTTGTCGATGGCGCTGGGCCGCAGCGTAAAATGGGACGCGGAGAAGAATCAGATCGTGGGCGACGACGAAGCGAATAAATTGCTGAAGCGCGCGTACCGCACGCCGTGGGTGCATCCGGAGGCGGGAGCGTAATAGCACGCTTTGGGGCACGCAATCTCGCCAAACGGCAAAACGTTGCGTTGGCTCTATAGGCCCTATAGGGCCTATTGGCCCAACTTAAAACTTCCCCTTCCCCACCCCACTCCCCGAATCCGGCGGCTTCGCGAAAATGTTCAGCGCCGGATCGCCCAGCAAACATTCCGTCTTCGCCAAATCCGCGTACCACGCCCCCGTCTCGCTCGGCACCGCCGCGCTTTTCCAATACGAATATTGCTGCGTGCGCAGCAGCGCATCGCCCCACCGCGCCGGCGTCAATTGAGTCTGCTGCAAAAGCTGCGTCATGAAATCCACCGCCGGCGGCGACGCGCAATACGTCGTCGTCGCGATCGACGCCGCGATGCCGCCCTGCGGCTGCGTGAGCGCCTGAATCGCGATACTCTTGTAATCGCTCACGTCGTTGGCAAACCAATTTGCCGTGCAGGTGCTCTGCAGGAACACTACGTTGCCCGTCCAATTCTGCACCGAATCCGTATCCAAAATGCGCGGCGCATCCTTGCCCAGCCGTGCCGCGTTGCCGTGCCCAATGTAGACGATCAAATCCGCTGCAAAATTGTCAGCGCCCGACGCTGCCGCCGTCATCGCCGCGTTCACTTCCGGCGCCGTTTGATACGTGACTCCCAGATAACTTTTGCTCCACGAAGTTCCCGCCAGCGACTCGATCAAGCCATCCGCCTCCACCGCAAAATCGCCCGCGTTCGCGTCCGCGCGGTCGGCCACCGCGTGCCCACGCCACGCCGATTCCGCCATGCCCTTGTACGCAAGCGTGTGCTGCACAGCGCCCTGCATTTCCGCCGGCGTATTTGCCGGCAATCGTCCGACGGCGATCTCCGCGTAACCGCGCCCCAAATCGCCGAAGAGCGCGTCGCCCGCGGTCTGCGCCCAGAAGCTCGTCGAAATCAAGAACGTCGGACACAGCGGATCGACGCCCGCGCCCGCGTAGTCGTGGTAATCGTACGTCGTCCGTCCCGCAAGCAGCACGTACGCCGGCCGCACGCTCCATATTGCGTTCTGGATCGGAACGGGCCCGTAGCGGCCGTAGCCGTAGTAATCGAAAATCTGCTCCTGATCTGCGAAGACGCTGCTCAATCCTTCCTTGCCATGCGCGGCCAGCAGCGGTTGCAGCGCTGCGCTGAATTGCGCCGGCCCCACCGCGAGATACCGCGGCTTTCCCGGAATCGGTTTCACCGTTCGCTTGCTTACCGACAACGGCGCCAATTCACTGCCCGCGGGCACAACCAGATATTTCCCGCTCCCGCCCGGAGCGGTGCTGAAGCGCACTTTGTAACTGCCGTCGGCCTGAACCTGCGCTTGGTACGCAATCAAATGCGCCTGGTCCGTGAAACGCGCATCCACGACCCACGCATTCAAAGATGGCAACCCCGCCACTTCAACAACCTGCGGCCCCGCCGCGGAAGCCGTCAGTTCGACCGGTCCGCTCGACGCATCCAACGCTTTCGTATAGCTCACGGAGATCGACCGCAACAACACAATCTGGTTCGCCACTCCCTCAATCGCCGGCGTAACCAACTCGACCACGTTATCGCCCGCAACAAGTGTCTGCGCCGGAACTGTGAACGAAAGCGCCAGCGCCATGCTCCCGCCGTCCCACGATGCATTTCCTACTGACACGCCATTTACAAATGCCTGAATATTGTGATCCGGCGAAACCGTGTCCCCGCCGGTCAAACTGAAAACGTTCAAAGTCATTGCCGCATCGCCGCCCGCCGCGTTCGGCGCGCTGATCGTAAATCGCTGCGTGCTGCCATCCGTCAGATACTGGCTCGAGAACCACGGCGGATAACTGTACGGCCGCAAATTCCAATCGAAATACACATCATGAAATTCCGTGCTGGCCATCGCCGATGTGCTCGTCGCCGCCGGCAATCCGCCGAACAATCCCGTCGCCGATGCGGGCACGCCCGCGCGCGTCGCCGTCGTTGAGCGCGTCAGGAAAAACGCATCCTTGTCCGTGTAATCGTCAGAATAGCCCGGCGCGTAAAGCAGCAGATCATTGTTGACCAGCGCCAGCGCCGTCACCGCACGCCCCTCGCGTTGAATATTCACCGCGCGCGCACTGAATCCCGCGGGCAGCGCCGCTTGCGGAACCAGCATTACGCCGCTATCGCGGTACACAATTTTCGCAGCGACCGACGACCGTCCGCTCGCGCCGCCCGACGTTGCCAAAAATCGCGGCAGCACATTTCCCTCAAACGCCGACGCAGACGGCGCAGCCCGCGCTTGAGCCACAGGCACCCCCAGCGCCGCCAACACGACGGAATCGGTGAAGCGGTCCACGCGCGTGGTTTTCGCGCGCATCGCCGCCTTTCGTTCCGCGAAAGCGGAATTCGCCGCGCCATCCTGAGTTTCAACAAGCGGTCGCTCCAAGAACCGCGACCGCAAGGGAGCGGCATTCGCGGTGAGCGTCACCAAGCGCGCCCCTCGTTCAACAGCCTGCAATCCCTCAACGCTCGCAAGCACCGCATGAAGCCCCACCGCGTTCAAGCCTTCATCGTCATCCACGCAACACGCCGCCAACCGCGAATAATGCTCCGGCACGCCGCGAATATCGACACATTCCAGCCTGTATTCAAAAGTGCCGCGTCCCGCCCAATCGTAAAACCGATACGTCTTCGCGCCCGCGTGCGTGATGCGCCCCGCAATCAACGCCGAATTGGCGCGCTCCCAACCGCGCCCCTCCTTTCTCCTCCCTCCTCCCGCCTTCCTTCTGTACACATTGAATCCCGCATTCTGAAATTCCGAAACCAGCTCCCATTCGAGCAGCACGCCCGCGCCCTGCGCCTGCGCCGTGAACGAATCCACCGTCGCCGGCGTCACCGCGTTGTCGAAGCGCACCACAATCCGGTTGTAACTGTTCGGCCCAATCGCCGGCGATGGTGCTTGTCCGGGCAGTTGCGTCGAAACGATGTTCACCGAGTCGCCGCTGTTCAGCACGAAATTCTTGTTCACATACAGCACCGACATGTTCGTCACGTTCGATCCGTACGTAAGCGTCACATTTCCAAATCCCGCCGAATATAAATTGTTCGCCGCATCGCCGCCGTGCACGATTTCCACATCCAACTTGCTGACCGTGACCGACGCCACTTGCACGCGCAAATCCAGCGTCGAAGTGCCGTCGAGTTTCAATGCCGTCGTCAGCGTGGACGCCAGCGTCAAATTGTCCGCTTCGGCGTGCGTGGAATCTTTGAGCCACACGCGTTCGCGAAGCGTTCCGCCGCTG
>DATGGK010000104.1:0-6647 GCA_035308565.1 Planctomycetota bacterium
AACGTAATCAATTCTGTAGCCCTCCGGCGGGACAATACCACATAAATCGATCTATGTCAAGTTTACTTTAGTGAAACGTGTTAAAAAAAATCATTGACATCAGCCCTCGCGTATGGTTAAATGTCGAGCGTGGTTCTTATCTTTGGCTCCATTGAAGAACTTTGGTGAATCGTGTTTTTCATTTTCCGGAGATGAGCTTTCCGCAGTTTCTTCAACTGCGGCCACATTCCGAGCCGACCATCGGCGGTTCCGAAAAAACGCCGATGGTCGGAATACTTTGAAAACTCTGTGGAGAGCGACATGATCGAATTCCTTAAGAATGAGTTACCAGAGCCGAGGTTGCCATATGGTTGGCAAAAACGAGTGTCCAAACGTCGCAGCGCAAGATCGAAAAAACGAAAGCATGCGAGTAGAAAGGGAAGAAATAGGAATTAAAATAAATCATTTCGCCGCCCCCTCATGCTCCCCCCTCACCCTCTCCCTCAACTCCCCCGGCTCCTCCACTTTCACATCCTTCCCCCAACTCATCAGCCAGGCCAGCAGTTCCTCGCCCTGCGAGCACGTCATCCGCAGGCGCACCTCGCCGCTCGGCAAATCGTCTAGAA
This sequence comes from Planctomycetota bacterium, assembly GCA_035308565.1. Lineage (GTDB taxonomy): Bacteria > Planctomycetota > SZUA-567 > H5-PLA8 > H5-PLA8 > JANXLS01. The sequence goes on from DATGGK010000104.1 coordinate 606, forward strand.
CTTGCGTCGCGTGCCAGCGGCGTTCGCGGATGAGCTGGGCGACTTTTGGCGTGAAGCGCAGGCTCACCGGGCGCACGTTCACGCCCGCCACGATCCCGAAGGCCGTGCGGAAGTGCTCCTCGGCGTTGAAATTCTCCGGGCGGTCAAAATACTCGTCCAACAGCTTCAGTTCGCTCATCCGCGCCGGCACAAAGGTGCGGATCCCTTTTCGCAGATGACAATAAGCGATGAGATAGTAGGTGCCTTCCGCCTGTGTGAGGTGAAGTGGATCGAGTTTTCGGCGCGTCGGCTTTTTTCGCGTGCGGCTGCGGTAGACGCATTCGATGCGCTGCTCCGCGCGCGCGGCCTTGAAGAGCGTCTGCAACGTGGCCGTCAGCGACGGAGTGTCGGCGGCGCGGCTGCGGCGGATCGAGAACGATGCGGCGATGTCGTCGAGCGAAAGCTGGTAGCGCGCCGGCACCATCATCGCGAACTTTCGCTGCGCCGAATTCAGAACTTCCTGCACCGGTGTCCCGGCCATGGCGCGCGCGGCTTCATCCAGCAGGAAAACGGCGACCACTTCGTCCTCGCTTAAGAATGGCGTGAGACGCGCGCCAGCGTCGCCCGAATAGTAGAAGCCCTTCCGGCGCGGATCGTAATGCAACTCGATTTGGAACGTGTCGGCCAGCAGGCGCATGTAGCCGCGGACGGTTTTGACGCTCGCATTCAATTCACGCGCGAGCGTGCTGGCGTTGGGATACCGCCCACGGGCGATAATCTGGTGAATCCGCAACGCCTGATCCAAGCGGAAGACAGCCGATGTCCTCGCCATTGCTTCTCCCCCCCAAGATTTCTCAGCAGACTTAATCAGCATACAGCAGAAGGTGGGCGCAATAGGGGGGAAGGCTCAGAAAATTTCACAATTTTGGATATACCGCGCAAAAGTCGCACTGATTTAAAAACGAGTTATGTCCGATCTGGGGATCCGCCGCCTTTATTGCGGCAAAATAATCTTTTTCAGCCGTGTATTGGCGCGAATTCACGTCTATAATGCACATTGTATTGATTGACAGATTGGAATTCCAAAACCTAAGCAGGGTGGTGCATCATGAAGATTTCGCGTTTGCACAGCGCTTCGGTCTTTTTGGCGGTAGTTACGTTGGCTGCTTCCGTTCAGGCGGCGACGCTTACATGGGGGACTCCTGCCAACATCACCGCGGATACCGACGTATCCACCACTGGAACCGCTGTTTACGCTTACGCGTGGAGCGGCGTTACACAGGCTGTTAATGGCGTCTCGTTCACGGGCACAACGAACACCAACGCTGGCGGGACAGATGTATCGTTAAACAATTTTGGATACAATGTCCCAACGTCGTTCAGTTCGACCTCTGATCCATTCAACAGCCTATCGACGGCGTACAAGAACGTTATCATGGGAGGAGATTTTAACATATTTGGAGACCAAGCGACAGTAACGCTCCAAGGGCTCATTGTCGGGCGCTCCTACCAAGTTCAAGTTTGGGTCAGCGACCCGCGCCCGGTAAATGGGCGTACTGGAACGATTACGGGCGGAAATACCGTCACAATGCTCTATTCCGTAAACAACACCGCTGGCAGTCCCGGACAATATACCATCGGCACATTCACCGCCGATGGCACAAGCCAGAGCTTCGCGATGGCGAGCAACGGATCGACACAAATTAATGCATTGCAACTCCGCGTCTTGCCGCCGCCGAACGCGATCGTTTGGGGCGCTGCAACGACGATTGCGGCTGATACCGATGTATCCACGACCGGCACGATGCAATACGCATATAATTGGAACGGAACCACTCAGACCGTCAACGGTCAGACGTTTGTCGGGGCAAGCTCGTCTTCCTCCAGTGGCGACGCGAATGTGACACTTTCGGGCAGCGGACTCGGGAACAATGGAAGCGGAACGTTTGCAACCACATCCGCGCCATTTAACAACCTGTCTACCGCGTACAAGGGCATCTTGGGCGGCGCGGACGACACATCGTCGGCCGTTCCCATGATCGTCACACTCAACGCCTTGACCGTGGGCCATACATACGCAGTCCAAGTGTGGGTTGAAGACTCGCGTGCGGGCTTCCAAAACCGCAACGAGGTGCTCACGACCACCGGGGCTACCGGTGGCAATGTGACTTTGAATTTTACCAACTCAAATGCAAATGGAGGGCTGGGCCAATACACGATCGGAACATTTACCGCTTTGTACACGACGCAAGCTTTAACCGTGACAGGCAGTGTCGGGACTTCGCAAATTAACGCGCTGCAACTTCGCGACATTTCGCCACCGCCGACGCCACTCACCATTACCGCTATGACGCCTGCTCCGACTTCAATACAAAGTACCGCAATCGGTTCCATTTTGCTTACGTTCAGCACGAATTTGGATCCGACCACCACTAATAACAGCACGGTCAAACTGAAAAGCGCGGGACCCGATGGAATCCTCGACACCGCCGACGACGTTTCCATTATTCCGTCCGCGATTTCGGTGGTGAACAACAATCAGGTAAAAGTTGATTTCACCGCATCGGCCAAGCAAACCGAGAAGTACCGCATCACGCTCAACGGCACGACGCAGCCCGTGATCAAAAGCAGCTTCAATGTTGTTCTGGATGGTGAATATCCGGGTCAATCCGGAGGATTCCCATCAGGCAACGGAGTGGCGGGAGGCGATTTCACTACGACATTTGAGGTGGATTTGCTTTCGACGACTCTGGCCTGTGCAACTCCCAATCCAGTTAACTATGGCGCCACGAGCGCGACTTTAAGTGCCGTTGTCAGTTCTGCTGGGCAATCGATCAACTCAGGCACGATCAGTTTCCAACTTATGAGCGGCGCTGTAAACGTCGGTTCCGCAGTTACGTCAGGGAGCGTCGTGAACGGTTTCGCAAGCGTGACGTACGCCATTCCCGCTGGTACGACGGCCAGCGGCTACACAATCGCTGCGGCATATAATAACGCTGGAACCATCTTTGCTGGCAGCACCGACAGTTCGCATCAATTGGCGATTAACACGGCTCCATTAAGCGTAACGCCCAACAATTTCAGCCGGGCCTACGCGTCTGCAAATCCAACACTCACCGGTTCGATTACGGGCGTTCAGAACGGCGACAACATAACCGCAACTTACGCAACGAGCGCGGGCCTCACGAGTGCCGTGGGCAATTATTCTATTGTGCCGACACTCGTTGATCCTGGCGCCAAGCTTGGCAACTACACCGTCACGTCGAACAACGGCACGTTGACTGTCACTCCCGTGCCCTTGTCGGTCACAGCCGCAAACTTCAGCCGCGTCTATGGCGCGGCTAACCCGACTTTCAGCGGCACAATTGCGGGGATTAAGAACGGCGACAACATAACTGCCACGTATGCCACAAACGCCACAGTGTTGAGTGCGGTTGCCAATTACGCTATCATCCCGACGCTCGTCGATCCAAACAACAAGGTGGGAAACTACACGGTGACATCCACCAATGGCACGTTGACGGTGACACAGGCAACGTTGACGGCGGTTGCCTTTAATGCCACGCGAAGCTACGGCGCGGCCAATCCTGTTTTCAGTGGAATACTTTCCGGCGTACTGAATGGAGACAACATACTGGCAGCATATAATACGGCTGCAACCCCTGCGAGCAGCATCGGGAATTATGCGATCACGCCGTCGTTGCTCGACCCGGACGGCAAGCAGAGCAACTATTCGGTGACTTTATCAAACGGCACTTTAAATGTGACTAAAGCGCCATTGTCAGTCGCGGCGGCGAATGTGTCGCGGGCTTATGGGGCGGCAAATCCAACTCTAACGGGCACCCTCACTGGCATTCAAAACAACGACAACATCACGGCAACGTACGCCACAAGTGCCGCGCCGCAGAGTTTGGTTGGCACTTACAACATCGTGCCCACGCTGGTCGATCCAGGCAGCAAACTGAGCAACTACTCGGTCACGTCCACGAATGGGACGCTAACTGTCGGCACCGCGGCGTTGACGGTCACGCCCACCAATGCGAGTGACACCTACGGCGATGCCATTCCAGTGTTGAACGGCACGATCAGCGGAGTGCAAAACGGTGACAACATCACCGCGTCGTATTCCACTTCGGCAACATCCGGGAGTCCTATCGGCCCGTACTCAATTGTCGCGACCTTAGCCGACCCCGGTAATAAGCTGCCAAATTATGCTGTGACGCTCAACACAGGCACATTAACAATCAACGCCGCGCCATTGAGCGTGGTTGCGGACAACAAGAGCAAAACTTATGGCGATCCGAATCCAACACTCACGGGTACTCTGTCCGGCGTGGTCAATGGCGATGCAATCACCGCGAGTTATTCGACGAGCGCGACATCCGGCAGTGCGGCAGGAACGTATGCGATCATACCTGCCCTTAACGATCCGGCCAGTAAGCTTGGCAACTATGCTCTGACTTCCACCAACGGTACACTGACCGTTAACAAGGCTGCGTTGAGCGCTGTTGCCAGCGACGCCACGCGAACATACGGCGCGGCCAATCCAACTTTCAGCGGCTCGCTGACGGGTGTGGTCAACGGCGACAACATTGTGGCTGCATTTGATTCAGTTGCCACGCCAGCCAGCGTCGTCGGGACATACCCGATTGCTCCTTCGTTAATCGATCCAGGAAATAAGCAAGGCAACTACACCGTGGCCTTTACTAACGGCACGTTGACCGTCACAAAAGCAGCGCTATCGGTCACTACCGCGGACGCAACACGCTTCTACCACGCGCCCGATCCCGTCTTCACCGGCTCACTCGTCGGCATTCAGAACAACGACGCGATCTCGGCGACATATTCCTCGACCGCCCTGCAAAATAGCACTGTGGGTACATATACAATATCGCCATCCCTTGTCGATCCAAACGGCCTGCTTGGAAACTATACTGTCACAAGCGTCAACGGAACGTTAACAATTAACAAAGCAACGCCCGTGATCGCGTGGCCGCAACCGTCGCGGATCTTCGCTGGCGTACCACTAGACGCCACGCAACTCAACGCCTCCGCTAGTGATGCGTTTACGAATACGGCATTGACGGGCACTTTCACCTACTTTCCGAACTCCAGCACTGTTCTGACGCCTGGATTGGGGCAGACGCTTAGCGTCAGCTTCACGCCCGACGATGGAACAAATTACAATTCAACGTCGTCGAACAATGCCATCGACGTGGACCCCGCAATTCCCGTGGCGATCACCAGCGCGCAAACTGCCTCGGGCGTTCAAAACACGTCATTCAGCTACACAATAACTGCCTCTGGCAGCGCGCCGATGACGTTCAAAGCGGATGGCTTACCGGCTGGGCTGACGTTGACCGGCACGGTGATTTCCGGGATTCCAACGGTGACTGGAGTGTTCGATGTCGTGCTGACCGTCAACAATTACGCCGGAAGCGCGACGCAGCCGTTAAAATTGGTCGTCACTCAAAGCACGGGTGTGAATCATGCGCCGGTATTCAGTTCACCGCCAATGGCATCCGCCAATCCGGCCACGACAGGAGTTCCGGTCACACTGACGGCCAATGCCACGGACGCGGACGGTGACGCACTGGATTACACGTGGGACTTCGGCGACGGCACGACCGCATTGAGCGCATCGGTGTCGAAAAGCTACGCGGCGGCGGGTGTGTATATCGTCAACGTAGTTGTATCGGACGGCCAGGCCAGCGCTTCACAAAGCATCAATCTGATCGTTGAAGATCAGCTACCGATTGGGACGTTTGTGGTGCAGAGAGTGGGCATCAGCTTCAATTTTGTAAAAAGCGGCAGCGATAGCCTCAGCATCTCGGGGCAGATTCCTGTGCCCCCGGATTTCAATCCGAGCGGAAAGAGCGCACGCCTGTTGATCGGCGGATTGGACAAATCGTATACACTAACAGCAAAGGGCGGCTCGATTGACAAAGCATTGAGCCTGAAGTTCAAATCCGGCGCCAGCAGCGCGGCCTTCAATTTTACGCTGAAAAATCAGGCGCTGTTCGCGCCGCTTCAGCCGCTTGGATTCAGCAAGACGCAAAGCAA
>DATGGK010000105.1:0-87957 GCA_035308565.1 Planctomycetota bacterium
CATGCGGCTGCGCAGCAAGTTCGGAATGGCGATTGCCGCGATAATGGCGATAATCGCCACAACGATCATCAACTCAATCAGCGTAAAACCTTTGCTCTTCATAGTCCTTCTCTCCTTTGTCTATTCCGACGGCCCGAAGGCCGCGGTGATTGAACCTTTTGTTAGAACCGACCATTCGGTTCCGAATTCCGATATGCACGATGAGCAAGGACTAGACCAGTCAGACACGCAATGCGCGTATTTTTGAATGCATATCCATAAAGAGCCAATTACAAAAGATTTGAACAAACATTGAGGATGCGTAATGAACCCAGGACTCAGTCGTCGTTGACAAATTGCGTCACTTCACTTGAGTTAGGTCGTCAACGCTGGCGGTTGATCGGACGGCGATTTAATCAATTTTTGTCAACGATCTTTCAAAACGCTCAGCCGGGATTGGGCGCGTTTGAAGGCCATGGATTTTTCAGGGATCGACATATATATCGCGCGCGCTTCGGCGACGCGATTGAGCGCCTCCAGGCAATTGCCCTTTAAGTAGAGCAGTTCCGCGGAAGGGTGCGCTTCATCGAAGCTTTTGAGCGCGCGCTCGACATCGTCGAGTGCGGCTTGCGGCTGTCCGGCGCGCAGGTTGATTCGCGCGAGCGATTGAAGCGCAATGACGTTGTTATACGGCTTCTGCGGCTTGGCGAGCTCCTCGCGCAACACCGGAAACGCGGCGGCGTCGTTGCCCAACCGCTCGTCGAGCACGCCGATCAGAATGCGCACGCGGCCGATGTCGAGCAGGCGGTCGAAGTCGTCGCAGCGCGTGGCTTGGACCAGATGCGCCTGCGCTTCGTGGCGCAGCGCCCACACGGTTCGCGGATTACCTTCGCCGGAATAATCGTTGTAGTCCGCGACGCGCGAGACGGCCAGCGCATAATGCATCTGCGCGTAGGCTGAGTTGGGTTGTTTGCCGACGGCATCTTGAAACAATTCGAAATCGCTGCGATAAACCAAGCTTCGAAAAAATGCGGCGGCGGCGAGACAAGCGAGCACGCTGGCGATGGCCAGTTCGGGGCGCACCTTCGACGGCAGAATGCGCCGCACGATCAGCGCGACGGTTTCAGCCGCTATGACTAAAATCGCGGGCAGCGCAAAATAGGCGTAGCGGTCCTGCATCAGATACGGCAGCGGAATGATGTTCAACGCCGGCCCCAGCGCACCGATAAACCAGCCCCACAGAAAAACCGTGCGCCAGCCGTTGCTTGACATCCAGATTGTGAACGCGACCACACTCGCAAGCAATACCAACCGCGACCAGAACAGTCCGCCGCCCAGCGAGGTGACGATAGGGCTGTGGTAGAAGATGCTCAGGTTCAGCGGCCAGAGCGAATGGGCGATGTATTCCCAAATGATCGGTACGTCGGTAAGCGCAACTGTAAACAAACTTCCACCCGCGCGGGTCGCGTTGGACGTTTCGGTTTTGCTGACGTTGACTTTTGCGAGAAAGACGATCACGCCGATCAAGGCGGCGTAAAAGACCAATTGCCCCAGGAGCGCGGCACTGCGGGACAAGCCCGCAGCGGCACCCGCTCCCTCCGCGCCTTTGCGCCTCTGCGTGAAAAAATAGAGCTCCGCGAGAAAATAAACGGGCAGGAATCCGGCGGCGGTCGGTTTGCTCAGCATCGCGAGGATAAACAAAACGGCCGTGCCGCTGAGGCGCAGCCATGCGCGGGCGTTCGTTGAAAAATAGAGCCAGAGCGAGGCGAAGCCGAAGAAGGCGGCGAGCACGTTCTTGCGTTCCGAAATCCAGCAAACCGATTCGCAGGCCGTCGGATGGACGGTCCACGCCGCGGCAACAAACAAACTCAGCCAGCGCCCCAATCGCAGCAAGAGCAGCGCGCGCCACAAAAAGATCCCCGCGCACAAATGCAAGAGCAGCGACGACACGCGCACGCCTGGCGCGGGACTGATTCTCAACACGTCTTCATAAAGCCACCGATCAAAGCGGTAGCTCAGCACCGTGATCGGAAAATAAGTGCTGTTCTCGGTCGCGCGAAAAATGCCGCTCAGCGGCACGCCGGGCCGCATCAACTCGTGGTGGTAATGCACGGGATCGTCGTATTCGAGAAAGCCGGACGAAACGCAACCGGCGATCAGCGCGGGCGCGAGCAGCGCGATCCAGATCGCATCGCGCCAAGGAGCGGCGGCATTCCTGCCGCCGTTGAGTTCAGCTTGCTCCGCCAAATATCACACTCCATTAGAAACTGGATACGATATCGGCAAGATTACCGGGAGACAGGAGTCAGGGGTCAGGAGTCATTTAAGTGCTTAGCGCTTTATCGGCCCACGCTTTCAAATCGGCGACGCCGGCGATCTTTTGTTTCGCGAGCCAGCGCTCGGCTTTGTCGGCGAGCATTTTCCATTCGTCGCTGCGGTCGGCGAATTTTTCGGCGAAGATGTTCAGCGCGACGAGCGTTGCGACGATGCGACGCGCGAGCATTTTTTCGCAGGCCAACGCATCGGCGGCTTTGTGGAGCTTTTCCACCGGGATGCGCGTGCCGGCCATGACCAGGTCGTTCAGATCGAAGCTGCCGTCGGCGCGCTGAGCTTTCGCCAAGTCGAGCAGCGCATCGTGGGCCTGTTCCGGCATTTGCGCCTCGTCTTCCAAATATGCCTGCGCCATCGGCGCGCTCAGCGGTGGCGGCGGAGCTGCCGGGAAGATTGCGTCCATCGCGCGGCTCAAAAGTCCGCCGCCAGATTTCTTTGCCGAAACTGCCGCACGTACGCGCGACATGGGTGTGTGAGATGGCAGTGCTTCCGAGACACGAGCACTGGGAGCCATCGCGCACGCGACTGATGCGTAGAGCGCAGTGCCGGGAACGGCGCCTCCCACGTGCGTGATCGAGCCTTCGTTGCCCCAGCCTTTGGTCAGCGCGATGGGAATTCGCCGCAACTCGGCGTTGGTGCTCTGCGCGTGGGCCGCGCGTTCTTCGACGGCAACGAAGCTCGTTTCGGACGACATGATTTGATAGCGTAACGCAAGTTCGAGCACTTTCGCTTTCGTAGATTTGACTTTGCGATCGGCTTGAGCGGATCCGCCCGCAACTCCCCCACCCTCTTCTAATTCCTGAATCGCGCGGCGGGCCATCAGAACGGGAATCGCGCGGTTGTCGAGTGCGCGTTCGAGATCGACGATTACGGGAAAGCGCAGCGTGCCGTTGGGACCGTCCGCGACGACGGCGACTTCGCCGGACGTGCCGCCGATGACGCGGGCGTAAAGGGTGAGGCGGTCGCCGTCAAAAAGTTGCGGCGTCGAAGATGGCGCGACGAAATCGGTTTTGAATGCGCCCCAATCCACGCGCGCGTTTTTCAAAAACGCGGACGACATGCGCGCGAATTGGCGCAGCACTTTCGGCTCGATGCGTTCGTTGTCGTGGATGAATTCAGCCTGCCCGCCGCTGGCGCGCGCGAGGCCTTTGACCAGAAATTCGGAGACGCCGCTGCCGATGCCGAACGTAAAAACGCGGCAACGCGCGGCGGATTCAGACGCGAGCGCGATGCATGCGGCTTCGTTGCCAACCTGGCCGTCGGTGAGCAGAATGGCCTGGCGCGGCATTTCGCCGGAATCTTTTGAGCCGAGCACAAACGTCAGCGGCGCGAGCAGTTCAGTGCCGCCCATGTCGGCGTGGAGCGCTTCGACTTTTTTCGTGGCTTCGTCGAGCGTTTTCTGCGAGTAGACGACGCTCTCCTTGAACATCGCGTCGTACGAACTGCCGAAGCCGACGATGTTGAATTTGTCGCCTTCTTCGAGCGAGCGCAGAGCCAGCAGCAGCGCCGCGCGGGCGCGCGCGATGCTTTGGCCCTGCATCGAGCCGGAGCGGTCGATGATGAAAACAAATTCGCACGGCCCGCGCTTGAATGATTTCAAATCGGGGAAAAGATTGACCATTACGGCGCGCGCGCCGTCGCCTTCGCGCGCGACCACTGCGCTGGCTTCGTGCGGTTTGGCGAGGCGCACGTTCAGCACGAAATCCTGATCGAGTTGAATGTCCTGACCGGCAAGTTCGACGCGGATTTTGCGGCCGTCGATGGAGACGCTGGCCGGATGCGAAGGACAGGAGACTTCGCGCACGTCCGCGGCGGCGTCCATTTCGACGCTGAGTTTCAATCCATACGGCACGCCGCCCAAGACGGTCGGTGGCGCGATGTGATCGAGCTCCGCCGGATCCATTTTTTTCAATTCCTCTTTGGAAATGTAGCGCGGCGAAATCGTGGTGGGAATCAGCAGGCGGATCGAATCGCTATTTTGTTCAAGCTCGGTCGCGTAGGACAAACGAATGACAGCTTCCTGATCGGGAAGCAGATTTCCGACACTGGCCGTGAAAATATTTGGGCGGTCCTGATCGACCAGAAACGCGCCATGGCCCTGCGCCATTGCTTCGTCGTATTTTTCGAAAGCCTTCTCGCGCTCTTCAATTTTCCCAATGATCTTTTTGCCGCCAATTTCGATTTCAAAACCGCTGACTGCGCACGATTCCTGAAGCGGAAATGAGTAGACTGCCTCGACCGGAATGCGCTCGGTGTTTTTGTAGCGCTGCGCGACAGTGACGTTGGCGGCGGCGCCGGCGGCGGTGACGTCGATCTGGACGCCTTTGAGCGGGACGCGATTGCCTTGCGAAAAAAGTCCGCCGGCTTCAGTGTTGCTCATGATTCGCTCCTTATTAATGGTACGCATTGCTGGGACAACAATCCAGACTCCACGGGCTAAAAGCCCGTGCTACTTTTTTGCGCGGCGCAAAATGCGTTCGCACGCGCTCGCAACTTCGTCCAGCGTATCCGGCGACGGCACAGACAGTCCCGCGTCGATTTCCAAGCGCAATCCCGCCGCGATCGGAACACGCATGACCAGCGCGGGCTGGCCGTGCGGCGAAATTCTTGGCGCGTGGGCCGCCGCGTCGGGAATGTCGTCGAGCGCCATGCCTTCGCGCTGCAAGCGGACAACCCGCGCGATTTGTTCCAAATGCTTCGGCGTGTAGACGCTGCCGCGCCCGCGGCCTTCCGGCGGATCGATCAAATTGCGCTGAACATAGTAGCGCACCGTCCGGCGGCTGACACCTGTCTGCTCGGCCACTTCCCCGATAGAGAAGGTCTTTTTTTCGCGCCCAACTTCCATGACTGCACAATACGACACTATAGTGTCGTATTCGAGTGTTTTGTTGTTTTTTTGTAAAAAAAGTTGATTGCGCGCGAATTCGGCGGAGATTGTTCGTATTCGTAGTCCCGCCTTTAGGAGGGGCGGCACTCTTGCCGCCCTGAAGCTTTGGCGGCAAGAGTGTTGCCGCTCTTCAAGCGAAATGGAGAAATCAATGCCAGAATTCATGCGCATCGAACAGGACGGTCCGCTGGCGCGCGTAATTTTCACGCGCGACAAAGGGCTGAACATTCTCTCCACAAAGATGCTCACCGAATTGAAGAGCGAGTGGAGCGCGATCGAACATTCAGGCGCGCGCGTCTGCATTTTTCGCGGCGACGGCAAAGCTTTTCTCGCCGGAGCGGACATTAAAGAAATGGCGGCGATGGACATGCAGGACGCGCGCAATTTTTCGGCGCTGGGGCAATCGGTTTTCGAACACATCGAATGTTCCGAAGTGATCAGCATCGCGGCGATACACGGCGCGTGTCTTGGCGGCGGGTGCGAATTGGCGCTGGCGTGTGACATTCGGGTCGGCTCGGCGGGGATGAGCATCGGACAGCCGGAAGTGAACATCGGGCTGATTCCAGGCTTCGGCGGCTCGCAGCGCTTGCCGCGCGTGGTCGGGATGGGTTGGGCGCTGCGCATGATATTAAGCGGTCAGCCGCTGAGCGGCGAACAGGCGCTGCATTGCGGATTGATCACGGACACGGGCAATCCCGCGGATTTGGCGGCTCGCGCGGATGCGCTGGCAAAGGTTATTCTGACGCGCGGCCCAGAGGCGCTGTGTCTGGCGAAGAAACTGACGCGCTCGGCGCTGTGTGTCGAGCAGAGCAACGGATTGAAGGCCGAGCGCTATGCGTTTGGCAACACTTTCGAAAGCGGCGAAGCCAAAGAGGGGTTGAGCGCGTTTGTGGAAAAGCGGACCGCGAAATTTCCGCCGCCGAAGAGCGAGTAAGTTCGTAGTCCCGCCTTTAGGCAGAACGGGCGCACGGAGGGGCGGCACTCTTGCCGCCCTGAAGCTGCGGCGGCAAGAGTGCCGCTGCTCCTTACGAAGCGCGTTTCCGACTAAAGGCGGGACTACGAACGAACTAAAACGCCCAGCGCGAGACGAATTTTTGCGGTGTGAATTCAGGAATGGGCAGCGGCGTGAGCAGTTCGGCTTCGCCGGGTTTGATCCATTTGCGGACTTCGAATTGGTTGAGCTTCTCGCCGGTTTTGTAGAAGTGCGAGAGCCATTTCCAATCGGCGCACCACCAATCGGAAACCCATTGATCACGATCGAAAATGTTGCATTCGTGCAGCAGTTGCACGCTGAATTGCGTCGCCTGCTTTTCGTAGATTTTGATTTGCGCAAGCTGTTCTGCGGTCGCGCCAGATGTCGTCTCTTGGCCGAGTTTGCGGAATTCTTCGGAGACGTTCCATTGAACGGTGTGGCCGAATAAATGCAGCAGCACAAACAGCGCGGATTCGGGGTCGAGCTGGTAATCGACTTTGATCCAGCTTCCGTCAAAGTCGCCGGTGTTCGGATCGATCACGTCGGTGATTGTCGAGATGATGCCATAGCGTTCTTCGACGTAGCGATCGACGGCGTTGTAGGCTTCGATATAGTCGGTCATGAGTTTTTTCACCTCATTTATATAAACGGCATTTGCGACGGATCGGTACGGAAAATCCGGTGCCGATCCCCTCACCCGCGGCCCCTCTCCCCAAGGGGAGAGAGGAGAACGGCGGCAACTTCGCTTCGCGAAGTTTAATGAAACCAGCAGACAATCGTGTGCCGCTCGCCATACGTGACGGGCGTGACTTCGTGCGTGGTCTCGGCGCGGAAGGCGACGAGGGCGCCCGGCGTCGCATCGGCGGCGAGTCGGACATCGAAATGCGGATAAGGTCCTTGAAAGACGAGCGAACCGCCGCCATAGGTATCGGGCGCGGGTTCAGAAGATTGCGTATCGAGAAAAATCACGACGGAAATTTTGCGGAAGCGCGAGGCGTCGCGGATGAGCGGCGTGTTGCCGTCCTGATGCGCGACGAAGTAATCGCCGGTGGTGTAGCGCAGGAACTGCGGTTCTTCGATTTCGCTCAGCGCGAGTTTGAAATGCGCTTCGATGACATTTTTTCGATCAAGCAGAAGACGTTTGATGCGCTCGCTGATTTCGGGCGGGACGAGCAGCCGCGCGGCTTTGCGCACGCGCGGATCGACCGCGCCGGCGGCGTTCGACGCGTAGACGGTCGCGGGCGTGTTGGCGGCGGCGCGCAAGTGTGCGCGGATTTCACAGAGGGCGACTGGGTCGAGGAAATCCTTCATGGTGAGGATGTCGAGCATGAGAGACAGAATAGGGAATTTGGCGGAAATGGAAATTGGAAATCTAGGCAGTGGAAATTGCGGTGCCCGACCCCTCACCCCGGCCCCTCTCCCCAAGGGGAGAGGGGAGAACGGTGGCGCTTGCGCTTCGCGCAAGCTTGATCATTTCGACACTCGAATTAATGGTTTGGCGCGCTAAGACATCCTCATGCCCACGCACATCCTCACCATTAATGGAGGCTCCTCCAGCATCAAATTCGCGCTCTTTGGCGCGGATGCGGCATTGGTGCGCGTGCTCGCGGGCAAGATTGAACGCATTGGATTGGCAAACACGGCGTTTTCGTTCAACGATTTCGTGAGCGCGACTGCCTTTCGTTGCGATCTAGGCACGCTGGATTTTTCGGCGGCGGGGAAATATCTGATTGAATTTATCGATAGGCGCGTTGGGCTTGGTTCGATTGGCGCGCTTGGGTATCGTGTTGTTCACGGCGGCGCGAAATTCAGTGAGCCGCAGCGCATCACGGATGACGTGTTGGCGGAATTGAAGCGCATCAGTCCGTATGATCCGGAGCACATGCCGGCGGAGATTGCGTTGATTGAATTGTTTCGCCGGCATGCGCCGACGATTCCGCAGATTGCGTGTTTCGATACGGCCTTTCATAGATCCATGCCGCGCGTCGCGCGCATCCTTCCGATTCCGCGAAAATATGAGGCGATGGGCGTGCAGCGCTATGGGTTTCACGGGATTTCGTATGCGTATTTGATGGAGGAATTGGCGCGCGTGGCGGGCGAGCAGGCTGCGCGCGGGCGCGTGATTCTGGCGCATTTTGGAAATGGGGCGAGTCTGGCGGCGGTGCATGAGGGAAAGAGCATCGACACGAGCATGGCGTTTACGCCGACGGCGGGGATTGTGATGGGGACGCGGTCGGGCGATCTCGATCCGGGGTTGGTTTCATTTTTTGCGCGCACTGAGGGAATGAGTGCGGAACAATTTCATCGGATGGTCAATCATGAATCGGGAATGATTGGAATTTCGGAGACAAGTTCGGACATGCGCGATTTGCTCGCGCGCGAAAAAACGGACGTGCGCGCGGCGGAAGCGGTGGCGTTGTTTTGTTATCAAGCGAAGAAATGGATCGGCGCGTACGCGGCGGCGCTGGGCGGGCTGGACACACTTGTTTTCGCGGGCGGAATCGGAGAACATGCAGCGGAAATTCGCGAACGGATTTGCAGCGGTCTTTCGTTTCTGGGCCTGGAATTGGATGCCACAAAAAACGCGGCGCATGCGGCGGTGATTTCGTCGGATGCGAGCAGAGTGGCCGTGCGGGTGATTGCAACGGATGAGGAGTTGATGATTGCGCGGGCGGCCCTGCACGCGAAATGACAGGCAGAGTTTTGACGATGCGCTACACGCTCAGCACGCTTCTACTCGTCGTACTTTTCGCGGGCAGTATCGTTGGATGTTGGGTACGCAGTACACCCTGGGTGCATGACCCCGATTTTAAAAGGGAGGATCTGGGGAAAATAATGGGAGGGCGCGGAAAGCT
Organism: Planctomycetota bacterium; assembly: GCA_035308565.1. Taxonomy (GTDB): domain Bacteria; phylum Planctomycetota; class SZUA-567; order H5-PLA8; family H5-PLA8; genus JANXLS01. The sequence continues at coordinate 9,026 of DATGGK010000105.1, forward strand.
CGAACTGATTGCGTCGGACAACCGGATCTTGAAATATTTTCCAAGCAGTTACGAGCCGGAGCCGTCGCTGTCAATCGAGTTGTGGGACGGCCGCGGACGATACATAGCCGCATTTCCGTACCAATAGTATTTGTCCGAGGCGGGGTTTGCCGATGACGATACGATCGTGGTTTTGACATGGCCGGAGGAATGCAGCAAACACTACTCAATCGGATTTGCGACCGCCGACGTTTACCGGCGTCGCTATCCGGAATTCTGGTGGGGCGCGTTATATCGATTTGAAGTTTGGACCGCAATCATTACGGGGTGTGTGCTATTCGTTATGGCAATCCGAAAATTCGTCGCTTGGCGAGTTCGCCCTGTCGCCGCAGCGGCACAATAATTGGGGGAATTCATGGACAAACCACTTAGCCCGGACCTGCTGCGCAAGATGAATGCGTATTGGCGCGCGGCGAATTATTTGTCGGTGGGGCAGATTTATCTCTTCGACAATCCACTGCTGAAAGTGCCGCTCACGCGCGAGCATGTCAAGCCGCGGCTGCTCGGGCATTGGGGCACGACGCCGGGATTGAATTTTATTTATGTGCATCTCAATCGCGTGATCAAAGAGCACGATTTGAACGCGATTTACATTGCGGGTCCAGGCCACGGCGGGCCGGGGCTGGTGGCGAATACTTATTTGGAAGGCACGTACAGCGAGTTTTATACGAACATTTCGCAAGACGAAGCGGGGATGAAAAAGCTGTTCACGCAGTTTTCGTTTCCCGGCGGAATTCCCAGCCACGTCGCGCCTGAAACGCCCGGGTCGATTCATGAGGGCGGCGAACTCGGTTATGCGCTGACGCACGCCTACGGCGCGGCGTTCGACAATCCGGATTTGCTTGTCGCGTGTGTCGTCGGCGACGGCGAAGCGGAGACCGGTCCGCTGGCGGCGAGCTGGCATTCGAATAAATTCTTGAATCCCGCTCACGACGGCGCGGTCCTGCCGATTCTGCATCTCAACGGCTACAAAATCGCCGGCCCCACCGTGCTCGCGCGCATTCCGCACGGGGAACTCGATTCGCTTATGCGCGGCTACGGTTACCGTCCGTATTTTGTGGAGGGCGACAACCCCGACGACGTTCATCAGCAGATGGCGGCGACGATGGACGCGATTGTCGCGGAGATCAAGCAGATTCAGGACGACGCGCGGACGAACGGATTTAAGACGCGGCCGCAGTGGCCGATGATTGTGTTTCGCACACCGAAGGGCTGGACTGGCCCGAAGGAAGTCGATGGCCTGCAAACCGAAGGCTCATTCCGCTCGCACCAGGTGCCGTTCGCTGAAGTGGACACGAAGCCGGAGCACTTGAAGTTGCTCGAAGTCTGGATGAAAAGCTACAAGGCCGAAGAACTGTTCGACGCGCGCGGCAAACTCATCGACGAATTGGCGGATCTGGCTCCGAAGGGCGAGCGGCGCATGGGCGCGAATCCACACGCGAACGGCGGACTGCTGTTGCGCGATTTGAAGCTGCCGGAATTTCGCGATTACGCGGTGCCCGTCGAAAAGCCCGGAACGAGCAACGCGGAGGCGACGCGCGTGATGGGCGCGTTTTTGCGCGACACGCTGCAAGTGAATTGGGGCAACCGCAATTTCCGCGTCTTCGGGCCGGACGAAACGGCGTCCAACCGGCTTGGGAATCTTTTCGACATCACGGAGCGCGTTTCGACCGCGGAGATTCTCAAATCGGACGATCATGTTTCGCCCGACGGCCGCGTGATGGAAGTGCTGAGCGAACACCTGTGTCAGGGCTGGCTCGAAGGGTATTTGCTCACCGGCCGCCACGGTTTTTTTTCATGCTACGAAGCCTTCATTCACATCGTCGATTCGATGTTCAACCAGCACGCGAAGTGGCTCAAAGTCACGCGACACATTCCGTGGCGCCGTCCGATCGCGTCGCTCAATTATCTGCTCACGTCGCACGTGTGGCGGCAGGACCACAACGGGTTCAGCCATCAGGACCCGGGCTTCATCGATCACGTCATCAACAAAAAGGCGGAAATTGTGCGCGTGTATCTTCCGCCGGACGCGAACACGCTGTTGTCGGTGACCGATCACTGCCTGCGCAGCCGCAACTATGTGAACGTGATCGTCGCCGGCAAGCAGCCCGCGCTGCAATATCTGAACATGGACGCGGCGGTGAAGCATTGCACGGCCGGGCTGGGAATCTGGGATTGGGCGAGCAACGACCAGGGCGGCGAGCCGGACGTGGTCATGGCTTGCGCGGGCGACGTTCCGACGCTTGAAACGCTGGCCGCCGTCGAACTGCTGCGCAAGCTGACGCCGGAGCTGAAAATGCGCGTGGTCAACGTCGTCGATCTGATGACGCTGCAGCCGCAGAGCGAGCACCCGCACGGACTGAGCGACAAGGATTTCGATCAGCTTTTCACAAAGAACAAGCCGGTTATTTTTGCGTTTCACGGCTATCCGTGGCTGGTTCACCGGCTCACATATCGCCGGACCAATCATTCGAATATTCATGTGCGCGGGTATAAAGAGGAGGGCACGACGACGACGCCCTTCGACATGGTGGTGCTCAACGATTTGGATCGCTTTCATTTGGTCAGCGACGTGATCGACCGCGTTCCGCAAATCGGTGGGCGAGGCGCGTACATCAAGCAGTTTGTGCGCGACAAGCTGATCGATCACAAGGACTACATTCACAAACGCGGCGAAGACATGCCGGAGATTCGCGGATGGAAGTGGGGGATTTAAATTCAGGATTCAAGATTCAAGGGTTCAAAGTCCGAAGTTCAAAATGCGTTGAACTAGTTATTTAGGAGCGGCGGCACTCTTGCCGCCGAATGCCCTCCCGGGTAACAACGGCGGCAAGAGTGCCGCCGCTCCTATGAACGAACCGGTTCAACGCATCAAAGTAAAAGATCGGAAATCTAGGAGCTACGCCATGAGTCAACCCAACGACGTTGTGTTTTTGCTCGATATCGACAACACGCTGCTCGACAACGACCGCGTGACGGCGGATTTGAAGCGCCATCTTGCAAAAACATTCGGCGCGGACCGGCAGGAGCGCTACTGGGCGATTTTTGAGGAATTGCGCAAGGAGTTGGGCTACGCGGATTATTTGGGCGCGCTGCAGCGCTACCGGATTGAAAATCCGCGTGATCCGAATTTTTTGCAGGCGTCGTATTTTCTGCTCGATTATCCGTTCGCGAACCGGCTGTATCCGGGGTCGCTGGATGTGATCGAGAAGCTCAATTCGTTTGGCAAATCGGTTGTGTTATCCGACGGCGACGTGGTGTTTCAGCCGCGCAAGGCTTGGCGTTCGGGCATCTACGATGCCGTCGAAGGGCGCGTGCTGATTTATGTGCACAAGGAATTGGAGCTCGACGATGTCGAGAAGCGTTTTCCGGCGGCGCATTACGTGCTTGTGGACGATAAGCTGCGCATATTGACGGCGGTGAAGAAAGTATGGGGCAAACGGTTGACGACGGTGTTCCCGAAACAGGGACATTACGCGCTGGATCCGAAAGTGGAGGCGACGTACCCACCAGCGGACATCACGATCGCGCGGGTCGGGGAGTTGGTGAATTACGATTTGGCGGGGATTCTTGCGGCGACGAAGTAATTCCATGCAAAGGCGCAAGGGCACGAAGGACGGCAAGCGCGCCGGGTTAAACTATTGGCGCGTCCGGCGCGGGAGTGATTTTGGGAGTGGAGACCAGCAATACCGACGCAGTCACCACAAATTGCAGTGCCGTGCCGATCACGCGCGCTTTGGCCACGCCCAGATAGCCGATTCGGGGAACAAGATACAAAGTGGCCGCCAGCGAACTGACAGTGCCGACAATTTGGGGAAGGATGAGGCTTTTGGTGCGGCCAAAGGAGAGCAGGCGGGTTTCGATGGCTTGCGTGGCGGGAACCAGCGCAAAACCGAGCGCGACCAGGAACATGACCTCGCCGGCATCCTGGCGATAATTCTCGCCCAGGAAATGGCGGGCGGCCCACGGCCCGGCGAGAAAGAAAGCCAGCACGACGATGGCCCCGGTTGAAAGTGCGCAGACGAACCAGATCAGAAAAATGCGGCGTGCCGCGCGCCCATTGTTCTCGCTTTCAGCGGTAAAAAGAACGGGGCGCAGCAGAAGCGATAGAAACGCGGAGGTGGTTGTCAGCGGCCGGTTGGCCAAGGCAAAGGGTGCGCTGTACAAGCCGACTTCGGCGTCGCCGGTCAAGCCCTTCAACAAGAACCTGTCCGACTGGCCTGAAATCCACCCGAAGATAGACACAGGCGCGAAGGGCAGGCCGTAGTGCAGCGCGCGCCTGATCACATTCTTGCGTTCGCCGGGCTGAGGGAGCGTCGTGTCGGGGGCCCACGTGGGCCTCCATAGGAATTGATTCGCCAGAAGCGCCAGCGATGTGCCGGCGGCCTGTCCCGCCAGGAATGCCTCCGCATTGCGCCAGCGATATAGCAGCACTGCCGAACAAAGCGTGATTCCCAATGCTTCGACGATGGTCCACAATGCCAAACGCGCCTGGCGGCGTTCGGCGTTGAGTCGATTGATCAGCAGCGTTTTGGGCGTTTCGAGAGCGATCACGGCGATCATTCCACCGAGGATGCCCCAACGCGGCTGGCCCGTTTGCGAGAGACTCCACACAAAAAAGATGATCGCAACGGCCAGCGCACAGATGCCGGACGAATACCAGATCAAGCGCCCGATTTCATGCGTGTACCAATTGGCGCGTCCGGCGTGCGCGTAGTCCGGATGATGGCGCATCTGTGCATTGGAAAATGGGCCGACGAAGACGCTCCGGCATAGCATCAGGGTCAACAAGAGAAGGTTGGCTTCACCGAAGTCTCTTGGGAGCGCGAATTCAGTGAAGATTCGCAATCCGGCCAATTGAGCAAGCGCGGCGCCGCCGAGGCCGGTGAGCACCCAAAGCCCCTCGCGAACAATGCGTCTCTGGCCGAGCATCGAGAACAGAGCGGCGATGAGTCTGAGCAATTAAACACCTCAAGCACAGCGCTTTTTTCAAGAGCGCTCGCTTCGGATATTCGCCGGGAGTAATTCCAAGCCGGGCATCGAAGTGACGGGCACTATATTGGTTCGATTAAACTCGTCAAGCAGCGCAAAAATGCAATATCGAATCAAGGCTGTCGTGGGGCTGGCATGCATTTTTCATTGGTTGACATCGCGAAAGGCAATGAGTATAAATAACTTAAGAGTTTGTACGCTGCAAGTTCCATACAGCAAAGTGTTTCCGTGAATAATCAAGGCGACTTGACGGGGACGGAGTGTGCCCTTTCAGCACCCGCATGAAACCATGAGTTCTTATCGCGAGCGAATTTATAAAGATTACTCCGCCAACTTTCAGGACCTGAAACCGACCTTTGACGAAATTGCCAAGCGGCGCTGGGGGCGCGCCTATGATTACTACTTTCGCAATTGGCTTCCCCCGTCGAAAGACGCGGCCATCGTGGATTTGGCCTGCGGCGGCGGTGCCCTGTTGTATTTCTTCAAAGAGCGCGGTTACACCAACCTGACCGGTGTGGACATCAGCCCGCCCCAAGTCGCGCTCTCAAAACAAGTCATTCCGAATGTGGTCGAATCCAGTGTGCTGGATTTTCTCGAATCCAATCCTGGCCAGTTCGACTTGATTACGGGGCTGGACATTGCGGAGCATTTCAACAAAGACGAACTGCTGCGCTTTCTGGACGGCGTGCGCGGCGCGCTCAAACCCGGCGGGCGAGTCATCCTGCAGACGATCAACGGCGACACGCCGTGGGCGTCAAACATGCGCTACCACGATTTAACGCATGAAGTCGGATTCACGCCAAACGTGCTGTGCCGGCTGCTAAAGATGTGCGGATTCGAAAAACCGGAGCCGCGGGAAAACAGCCCGGCGCTGGGTTATAGCTTCATCGCGACGCTGCGCGCGCTGCTCTGGCAATGCATACGCTGGAAATTAATGTTTTGGAACTACGTGGAAACTGGCGAGCCTGGGGACAGGGTGTTTACGCGCTGCTTCCTCATCTCCGCCGTGCGAAAATGAACGAGTCATGAAAGGATTCGCAAAAAAATTGCTGGTCAATTCGCTCTGGGGCCTGCTGGGCCGGCGGAACTTGGTCCGTTTTTCGCGCTTTCTGGCCAATGAGTCGCGGCTCGACGTGCGCAACGAGATGACCTCAAACGGAGAGTTGTTGATCCAGCAAATCGTGCTGAAGCAACTTGTCGCGGGTGAAAGCAAACCGATCGTGTTTGACGTGGGCGCCAATGTCGGCGAATGGTCCCGCAACTTTATGGCGGAATGCCGGCGCGGCGGGATTACGCCGGAGCTGCATTTGTTTGAGCCCAGCCGAGTGACGTTCGAAACGCTCAAATCCAAGCTGGCCGAATGGAATCTGACGGACAAGGCGGTGCTGAACAACCTCGCGTTGTCTTCGGGTTCCGGTACAAGGGTTTTTTATTCGGTCGGCGACAACTGCGGGCGAAATGGCCTGTATCCGATTGACGGCGAAGCGCGAACAAGCGAGACCGTAACGGCTTCGACGATCGACGAGTATTGCGGAGCTCATGCCGTCGATTCCATTGCCTTCCTGAAAATCGATACCGAAGGGCATGATCTCGAAGTCATTTACGGCGCAACAGGCAAGCTGAAAGAAGCGAAGATCCGCTGCATACAGTTTGAATACAACCAGCGCTGGATCGATGCACGGCATTACCTGCGGGACGCATTTGGTTTTCTAAATCCCCTCGGGTATGTCATCGGTAAAATTACGCCGCTGGGTGTCGAATTCTACGAGGGGTGGGATATGGAGCTGGAAACGTATCGGGAAGCGAACTACATCTCGCTACGGGAATCGGACAAGGCGTTTTTTCCTCAAATAAAATGGTGGAACGCGGCGGGAAAGGACGGAAGGGCGGCGAATTGACGGACAACGGTACGTCAAATGCAAAGACACTTCGTTCAACCCGCGAGGCGAATGGCTCATGGTGGGTCGTAACGTGTGCGTTGCTGGTCATTCCATTTGCGGCAATGCTGCACCACATCGTTTTCTATACTGGCCGTTGCATGCTGAACGATTTTGGGGTTACCGAATACACTCCCGTGGCACTGTGGCGCTGGTTGTCAAGGGATCCCTCGCTGCCGTGGGCGATTGTGGCGGCGAATGTGGTTTATTTTGGCGGACAGAAGTTCTCCTGGATCAAATTCGCCGCGCCGCGATTTTTCCTGGCATTTCTTCCGTTGAGTATTTGGATCTGGGATATACCCTTTACGCAGCGATATATCTGCCGTCATTTTCACGATAATCATCTTTTGGTTTTTGGCATTGCCGTGCGGGCGACACATTTTTACGTGCTGGGCCTAATTTTAACCGCCGGGTTTTGCTTAGCAGGGCTAATTCGATCGCGGAGATCAAGCGCGCGGCCTTGACTGCGTAAAGCACTTCCTAATGGATCATCGGAAAATCAAAAATATTTTGAGAGAAATCGCCGCCCAATACCCTGTGGAATTGCAGGCCGATCAATTCAGGGACGTTGAGAGAATCACGTATAATTTGGGACTCATCCTGTCGCACACAAATAAGGGCCGTGTTTGTGATTTGGGCGGAGGAATTGGCATGCTCTCGGTGGGGTGCGCGGCGATGGGGTTGGAAAGCGTGCTAGTCGATGATTTTTCAGACCCGATCAACAAAAAAATCGGGGACGGCATTCTTCAACTCCACCGGAAATTTGGAGTTAAAGCAGTATCGGCAGACGTGCTTTCTGCGCCCCTCAATTTTGCGCCCGAGAGTTTCGATTGTATTTCCACGTTCGACAGCATGGAGCACTGGCATCATTCGCCGCGCAAACTTTTCGCGCAGGTGCGCTCCTACCTCAAAATAGGCGGCAAGTTTATCCTGAGCGGGCCGAATTGTGTGAATCTGCGCAAGCGGCTGACGGTGCCGTTCGGGCGCGGCAAGTGGAGCCAGCTCAGCGATTGGTACGAACAGGAGAGATTCCGCGGCCATGTGCGCGAGCCGGACGTTCGAGACCTGTTGTACATTGCGCGGGACATGCGGCTGAAGAACGTCCGCGTGACGGGGCGTAATTGGCATGGGCTGCGTTCGAAACGCGCAATTGTGCGGGCGGCGGCGAAATTCAGCGACTGGATCTTGCGGCTTCGGCCGGGGTTGTGTTCGGACATTTACATGGTCGGGTACAAAATGGATATATAATGAGTATCGCACCGGTGCCAATTGATAGATGAACATACTTTATGTAGGTGACATTAGCGTCGCCGGCTCGACATGCCTGGCTCGTATGAAGGAAATTGAAGCGCTGGGACACAACGTATGGCCGGTGGACGATTATCCCTACAGGAATTGGCTGGGCAAGTTTGGGTTCCCATTTCGAAAGCTAAAGTGGGGACCGCCAGTTTTTGCGCTGAATTCTGAAATCCTGCGACGGGCGGAGCGGCACCTCCCGGACTGTGTTTGGATCGACAAAGGGATTTGGGTTTTTCCTGAAACACTGCGCAGGTTAAAAGAGAAGTACTCGCCGTATATCGTTCATTACACGCCGGACCCGGCATTAATATACCATCAGTCGCGGCATTTCCTGGCCTGCATTCCGCTTTACGATTTGATCGTTACGACCAAATCCTACGAATTGGGCGGCTATGCGCAAACTGGCGCGCGAAACGTGTTCTTTCAGCAGCAGGGATATGACGCGCGCGTGTTAAAGCCGGAAAAACCTTCGGAACTTGAACGCGCGAGCTTTGCGTGCGACGTGGTGTTCGTGGGACGTTGGGAACGCGAACGCCAACGCGTGGCTGAGCGCATCGGGAGATTGGGAGTCAAACTTGCGGTCTGGGGTCCGTTTTGGCCGCGCGGCGTTGGGTCATGCGGTCGAAACGCTGTCTGGCGCGGCGAGTATGTGGCCGGACGCGATTATGCGCTGGCCTTATCCTGTTCAAAAATTGGACTTGGTTTGCTGTCCAAATTGGTACCGGACCAGAGCACAACCCGCACGGTCGAAATCCCAGCTTGTGGCACGTTCCTGCTCGCGGAACGCACCGACGAGCAGTTGGCGCTGTTTGAAGAAGGGAGCGAGGCAGAGTATTTCAGTTCAGACGATGAGTGCGCGGCGAAGATTGCGTTTTATTTATCGCATGACGATGTGCGAACACGTATCGCCGGCAAGGGGTTTGAACGTTGCATCCGCAGCGGATACAGTTACCGCGACAGGATGAGCGAGGTGTTGCAGCGAATAGCAAGCGCCCGGCGCGAAACAGCCAAATGAGTTCCGTGATTCTCGACGTGTGTAAAGAGGTTGCCAAGAATATGGCAATGGGTATCGCTCCGTTGCGCGCATGGCGATTGAAAAAACCGCGAACGAGTTTGCTCTTTACAGGACGCGACGAGGAATTGGAACACTATGCGTTTATTCCAGTGCGAAGTCTGCTTGGTGTATTGGGCGGTGTTGAGGGACTGGATATAGTTGAAGTCGGTCCGGGGGATTTTCTTTCGTCAGGTTTGGCGCTTCTGGCCGCTGGCGCGGCGAGCTACACGGTCATCGACCGCTTTCCAGGCCAGTACCAATCGCGTGAAGCAAAGCAATGGTATGTGGGCGTTCAGCGCGCTTGGGCGCGTCTTTTTCCGCAACTGCGCTGGCCCGCTTATCTGCGCGCTGAAGAATTCCCGGAAGCCCATCGGGACCGCGTCAAGGTGCTCACGGGCGGGGTAGAAGAGGCGCGCTCCACGCAACGCTACGATATCGTTTGCTCCTACCAAGTCGGAGAGCATGTTTCGGACATTGGGGCTTTTGCGCAAGCCAATGCGCGGCTGCTAAAATCAAACGGCATCGCGGTACATCGCGTGGATTTTGGCCCTCACGATTGTTGGGTGAATTACAAGGACCCGCTGACGTTTCTACGGTTCCCGGATTGGCTTTGGTCATTGATGGGATCGAATCGAGGAACCGCAAACCGGCGCCGCCATCACGAATTCTGCAGCGCATTTGAAGAAGCAGGTTTGAAGGTGGACGTGTCCAGCCGTGAATTCTTCGACGACAAATCGTTCGACCGGAAGCGGTTTGCGACACGGTTTCGGCACATATCGGACGATTCGCTTGCGACAAAAACGGGGGTTTATGTGTGCCGGCCGAAACGAACATCATCGGGCGAAAATCCGGAGGCAATGAGTTGAAGCCGGCGTAATGGACTTCATAGTGCAGGACGAGGAAACAATCGCCGGCGGGGTCGCCGCGACTCGCCGGCGAAGGGTAAAAAGCAAATGGGGTACGAAAATACACAATTAGAGCTCTTTTTTGCAACGCTCGTTTTTCTGTTCGGATTATTTTGCATTCGCAGACGAGCGCTTCGGCGGCCGGAGGCCGTTACGATCCTGGACATTGCCATTGTAATGTATGCGACATTTTTTGGTTTGGGACCCTGGGCGAGCTTCTTCTACGCGGGCAAACTGCCGGACGAACATGAATCGATTCTCTGGAAGGCCTATGAAGGCGTGGCGCTTTTTATGCTTGGCGCGGTGCTGATGTACAAATTCATGGCAATGAATTCACGCACGCGCACGGCGAATACCTTGTGGGACACGATTTCGGCAGCTCAGAGAATCTCCGCGCTGCCAATCTTGCTTGTATTCATCGCAACCTGGATTCTGCGCATCACGGTTGCTTTGAATTATGGAATATTGTTTTCGGGAACCCAAACCGAGGAGCACATCCGTGAAATTCCGTATTACATCACGGTGACGCAGACGTTGTTCGAACTACTTTCCACCGGATGCCTCATCTGGGCAGCCGTACACATCTGGCAAAAACAGCAGTTGCCTTCCCGCGCTCTCGCGCTTTGCGTCATTTTGTTTTCACTGGGCTGGGCGCTCACACAGGGAAGGCGGCAGATACTTATCTGCACCATCATTCCATTCTTTACCTACTGCATTTCGCGCAGCAGAATCCGGCTGCGTCATGTTGCCATTGGCGTCTGCGTTTTTGTTTTTCTGGCGAGTTATGTGTTCCCCACCTTTTTGCGTTTGCGAATTGCGCACGATCACGCCGGCCAACAGGAAAACGCGCTCACCGAGATGTATGAAACGATACAGGGCGCGCTTGACGTTGGCGATATCGAGCTGAAGGCTTACGCGGCGGATAACATGTCGGATCGGCCGCTCATCATCCGCTTCATTTGCCGAATCCTCCAATCTGAAGAGCGAATTCAGGCCATGCGCGGAGAGGCCGCGGTTTCCACGATGATCTGGATCGTGCCTTCCGTTATTTACAGCGAAAAGCGCAACACGCTGCAGACCGAGCAGTTGATTCAGGAACATTATTGCATGAAATTGGAGGATACCAGCATTACATGGCCGGCTGTGGGAATTGCGGATTTCGGCGTCTTTGGCGGATTATTGGCCGGCTTTTTTTTCGCGCTCGTCATTTACCTGATCGATTGGTGGGGCTCGATCCTGAAAAATGTGCATCCACTCATTGCGATCAGCACCGCCGGCGCGCTGATCATGACGGTATGCATGGTGGATGACGATCCGGTTTACGTGTTGAGTGTGGCGCGATCCGTCGCAATTCTGTGTGTGATTACAAAAGCCCTTAATCTAATCGGGATCTTTATTCCATTTTCGCGATTTAATGCCGTGGATGAAGAAAATCCGGCGGAATCCACTTAAAGAGCGGGTGTTGTGAACGTCCTCGTTTTTCGCACCGGCCAGTTTGGCGACACCATCGCCGCTCTGCCCGCATTTTGGGCGGTTCGCAGGCATTTCGAGCATGACAGGCTGACATTGCTGGGCGACGTTCAATATGGAAAGAAATTCGTAACCGCGAAAGACGTTTTGACCGGCACCGGTCTGTTTGACGACTATTTGTCCTACACATTCCATCCGGCGATTTTAGGAAAGATAGAATCGGCGGCGCGGTTAATGTGGGCGCTTCGAAAACGCCGATTCGACGTACTTGTTTATCTCAACGTTGAACGATCGAAGCAAGCCATCGCGCGAGACCGGCGCTTTTTCCGGCTGGCCGGAATCAAGCGCTTTATAGGAATGGAGCGCGAATTCACGCTGCCGCGCAAAATTCCCGGGATGCAGTTGCCGCGTCTGCCATTTGAAGCGGATTTGACGCTGTCTCGGTTGAGCGCGTCGGGTCTGGCTATTCCCGCGCCCGGGACGGGATGCATGGATTTGAGGCTGGATGCAAACGACGAGCGCAAGGTGAACGAATGGCTTTCGCATCTGGCGCCCGACGGCGGGCGCGCCTGGATTGCGATTTGCGCCGGCAGCAAGATGCCTTCGAAGGTCTGGCCCTCCAAACGATTCGCGGACGCAGTCGAGCAATTGATTGCGCGCTTCGATGTTTGGCCCGTAGTGGTTGGCGGGCCGGAAGATTCGACAATTGCCGGGGACTTGCTGAAACATTGGAGGCGCGGCTACAACGCGTGCGGCGTGCTTGGAATTCGCGGCGATGCCTGCTTGTTGAAGCGCTGCGCCCTTTATGTTGGCAACGATACCGGAAGCATGCATTTGGCGGCGGCAGTGAAAGTTCCGTGCGTGGCAATCTTTTCGGCGCGCATTGGTCCGGGCCGCTGGGAACCGTATGGCGTTCCAAGCCGAGTGCTTCGAAAGCAGATCGAATGCGAAGGATGCCTCTTGACCGAATGCATTGAGCGGCGCATGGAATGCATTCTGTCCATTGGGGTCGATGAAGTCGTGGCGGCATGCACGGAGTTGCTGCTCGAAAGCCCTTTCGCGGCGAAGAGTGTCGATTCAGCCGCCGGGCAGTGCTGAATGAGGATCACGCATGTTCAAGGCACCTTTTCGCCGGAACACGGCGGTCCGGTCCACACTTTGACAAATTACTGCCGGGGGCAAATCGCCAGGGGGCACGCGGTTTCCGTCTGGGTGCTGGAAGGATTTCCGCACACTTCGCCCGCAATCCGGCTTGAGCCGCCCTGCGAAATGCATGTATTTAAAGCCGAGTTTCCAGTGAAACTCGGGCGCTCGCCGCGGATGAAGCGCGCCATGTCGCTGGCGCCGGACAGCGACGTCTATCATCTACACGGAGGCTGGCTGCGCGCGCCCTATTATGGAGCATGCGAAGCGCAGCGCCGCAAGCGGCCTTATATCGTCGAAATGATGGGGCTGTATGAGCCCTACAGCTTGAAATCAAAATGGCTGCGCAAATGGATTGCGCGGCGCTGGTATCAAGACCAGATTTTGCAGCGCTCCACTTGTCTTCATGTGAACTCCGAACGGGAAGCGCGGCAACTGCGCGAACTGGGCTTTCAACGCCCCATTGCGGTCATTCCATGCGGAGTCGATCTGGCGGTCGTGGCGTCGAACCAGAATATGCTTCCGAAGACTGCTCCCTGGCCTCAATTGGAGGGTCATCGCTTTGCGCTTTTTTTAGCACGCATCGATGTAAAGAAAGGGATCGAATTGCTGCTGCGCGCCTGGAAGTATTGTGCCGCGGAACATCCGGAGTGGATATTGGTGATCGCCGGAACGGGTGAGCCGGATTATGTCGCAAAATGCAAAGCGCTGGCGGCGGATTTGGAAATTGAGCGCAATTGCCTATGGACCGGGCCAGTCAATGACATGGCGAAAAGCTGGCTGTATTCGAAGGCCGCATGTTTTGTTTTGTCGAGCTATTCCGAGAATTTCGGCAACACGGCGGCTGAAGCGCTAGCGCACGGCACACCTGTCATTGCAACGTTGAACACGCCTTGGACGAATTTGGCTGCGCAGAACTGCGGCTGGAGTGCGCAGCCCACGTGGGAGTCGCTTCGCGCGGCATTGATTTCAGCGATGACGACGAGCGAGTCTGTTCGCGATCAAATGCGGCGCTCCGCGAGGCGTCTGGCGGCGGAGCGCTATTCACTGAGCGCGGTGTTGAACCAATTGGAACTGCTCTACGAGTGGACCATCAACGGGGCAGTGCGCCCGGATTTTGTTCGGCTGGATTGAAAGAGACCTTTTTCCATAATGTGCGGCATTGCTGGGATTTTGAGGCGGGACAAAGACGCGGCGCGTGAAGCCGCGCGCGCGATGAACGCCGCGCAGACGCATCGCGGGCCGGACGATGAGGGCATTGAATCGTTCGCGACGCGGAATGGGACGCTGGCGCTGGGGCACCGGCGGCTGTCGATCGTGGATCTCTCGCCAGCGGGGCACATGCCGATGCAAAATCCGGGGACGGGCGATTGGATTGTGTTCTGCGGTGAGATTTACAATTTTCTCGAATTGCGCGCGGAACTCGAAGGGATGGGCGACGCATTTCGAAGCCGCACGGATACGGAAGTGATTCTGAAGGCTTATGAGCGCTGGGGCGAGGCGTGTTTTGAAAAACTGTGCGGCATGTTTGCGCTGGCGATTTATTCGAGCGCGCGAAAAGAACTGGTGCTGGCGCGCGATCCGCTGGGCATCAAGCCGCTGTATTATTGCTGGAAGCGAGACGAGTTCGCGTTTGCGTCGGAGACGCGCGCGCTGGTGCGCGCGGGCGTGGCGGCGGCCGATATCGACCGGCGCGCGCTGGCCGGAATGATCGCATACGGCGCGGTGCAGGAGCCGCTGACGATTTATGCGGGCGTGAAGGCGCTGGAGCCGGGGACGTGGGCGGCGCTTGATTTGAGCGGAAAATCGAAAGGGACATTTGCACGGCACGGGAGGCATTGGGAATTTCCAGAGGCGGGAACGAAAGACGGCGCGGCGGCGCTGGAGGAATTGCGCGCCGCGCTTTCGAACGCGGCGCGTTCGCATTTGATTGCGGACGTGCCGGCGGGAGTGTTTCTCTCGAGCGGGATCGACAGCACGGCGGTGGCGGCGCTGTGCGCGCAATCGCGGGGCGGATTGGATGCGTTCACCGTTCAACTCAGCGATCGTCCCGATCTGGATGAAAGTGCGCCGGCGGCGCGTTCGGCGAAAGAACTGGGGCTGCGGCATCACCTGCTGAGCTTGAGCGAAGCGGCGGTGCGCAATCAAACGCGCGAGTGGATTGCGGCGCAGGATCAGCCGAGCATGGACGGGCTGAATACGTATGTGATTTCGAAGGCGGTGCGTGAGCAAGGAATGATCGTGGCGCTGAGCGGATTGGGCGGCGACGAATTGTTTGGCGGGTATCCGTCGTTTCGAGACGTGCCGAAGATGGTGCGCTGGATGCGCAGAGCGCGGGTGATGCCGGCGGCGATGCGGCGCTTGGGGACGCTGACGGCGTTTTATGGAAAATCGACGGCGCAGAAACAGAAAGCGGCGGACACGGCAACGACCGCGCCGACGATTCCGGCAATGTACTTTCGCCGCAGGCGCTTGACGGGCGACGAGGACATGAAGCGGCTTGGATTCGACGCGCAGGCGTTGAATCTCACGGCGGAATTTCTTCCGCCGGAATGCGAACCGGAACGCGGCCTGCCGCGCAACGACGCGGCGGCGGCGATCGCGATTCTTGAAACGCGATTTTTCATGCGCAACACCCTGCTGCGCGATTCGGACGTGTGCGGCATGGCGCACGGGCTGGAGATCCGCGTCCCGCTGCTGGACCGGCGCGTGCTGGATTGCGCGTTTGCGCTTTCGGGCGCGGCGCGCGTGCCGGCGGGCGGCGGCGGACCGAACAAGCCGGTGCTGATCAACGCGCTGGGAGAATTGCTGCCAAAGCACGTGCTTCAATTGAACAAGCGGGGTTTTAGTTTGTCGCAAGCGGAGTGGATGCGCGGGCCGCTGCGCGATTTTTTTGAGAGCGCGAATGCGGTGTTGAAGAAATCGAACCGGATCGATGCAAACGTGGCGGCTGGAATCTGGACGCGCTTTTTGCGCAGCGGGCAGGGGCCGGATTGGGCGTGTCCGTGGACGCTGGGCGTTTTGGGTTCGTGGATGGATACGGCGAAGAGCGCATGAGATGAAACGAGTTCCATGACCCTGATTCTTGGAGTAAATGCGTTTCATCCCGATGCGTCGGCGTGTTTGCTGCGCGACGGGAAGCTCATCGCGGCGGTGGCTGAAGAGCGGCTGGGCAACCGCGCGAAACACATCGCGGGATTTCCAAGCCAGGCGATTCGGAGCGTGCTGCGCGAAGCGGCGGCGGACGTCAAGGACATCGACTTCGTGGCGCTGGGGCACGATCACAACTCGAATCTTGGCGCGAAGATTGCGCACGTGGCGGCGCATCCGGTGAAGACGGCGGCGAACGTGATTTCGCATTTCGCGCGGCGCGCGCACACGAAGAGCATGTCCGAGCAGATTGCGGAGGCGTGCGGCGCGCGGGCGGACGAGTGCCGATTCAAAGTGTTGCAGGTCGAACATCATCTGGCGCATATCGCGTCATCTTTTTTTTGCAGCGATTTCGACGAGGCGGCGGGGTTTTCGTACGACGGGTCGGGCGATTTTGTGACGGCGATGTATGCGCGCTGCGCGGGGAATAAGATTGAGATTCTGGACCGGGTTTATGTGCCGCATTCGCTGGGATTTTTTTACACGGCTCTGTGCCAGTTCATTGGGTTCGACCGGTTTGGCGAAGAGTATAAGGTGATGGGGCTGTCGGCTTATGGCGAGCCGGCGTATCTGGATTTGATGCAGCATATTTTGCGGCGAGCGGGCAGCGGGCAGTTTCGTGTCGATCAAATTTATGTGCAGCCGTTTTCGGGACGGTCGTTTGATGAATGCATGGACGAGCGCGGCGAAATTGTGCTGCCGCCGATGTACACGCAGGAATTGGTGAAGAAGCTGGGGCCTCCGCGCAAACGCGGTGAGGCGCTGACGCAGCGCGAGAAGGACATCGCGCATTCGTGTCAGCGGCATTTTGAAGACGTGGTGATCGCATGCGCCAATTGGCTGCATTCGGTTGTGCCGAGCGCGAATCTGGTGACGGCGGGCGGCTGTGCGCTCAACGGCGTATGCAACGCGCGAATTTTGCGGGACACGCCGTTCAAGAAATCGTACATTCAATGCGCGGCGTCGGATGACGGGACCGGAATTGGCGCGGCGTTTTATGTTTGGAACGTGCTGCTGAACAAGCCGCGAGAGGGAGCGATTGAGCACGCTTATTTTGGGCCGGCGCATTCGGAGCGCGAAATGGAAGAGGCGCTGCGGGGGCATCAAATTCAATATGAGCGCCTGGAACGAAGGGAATTGATTGAGCGGGCTGCGAAACTATTGAATGCGGGCCAAGTGATCGGGTGGTATCAAGGGCGCTGCGAGTGGGGGCCGCGGGCGCTGGGGAATCGGTCGATATTGGCGCATCCGGGGTGGCCCGGGATGAAGGATTTGATTAATAAGAAAATAAAGCGGCGCGAAGCGTTCCGGCCATTTGCGCCGACGATCTTGGCGGAGCGCGTGCCCGATTTTTTTGAACAGACAATCGAGAGCCCGTTCATGATGCATGTGGTTCGGATCAAGGAGGAGAAGCGCTCGGCGCTGGCGGCGGTGACGCATGAGGATTTTACGGGGCGGCTGCATACGGTGACGCGCGCGCAGAACGAATTGTATTACGATTTGATCGCGGCGTTTGAGAAGGAGAGCGGCGTGCCGGTGGTGTTGAACACGAGTTTCAACGAGAACGAGCCGATTGTGGACACGCCGGAGCAGGCGGTGAGTTGTTATGTGAGGAACGATGTGGATGCGCTGGTGATGGGGCCGTTTTTGGCGGTGAAGGCGAAGGCAGTGCTGAGTGCTGAGTGCTGAGTGCTGAGTGTTGGGTACTGAGTGCTGAGCGGATTACACTGTATAATCAGACGGTAACGGATTTTGGGAAGAGCATACATGAAAGTCTTGGTGACGGGCAGCAGCGGGCTGATTGGGTCGGAGGCGGCGGCGTTTTTTGACCGGATGGGGTTTGCGGTCACGGGCGTGGACAACAACATGCGCCGCGATTTTTTTGGGCCGAAGGGCGATACGACGTGGAACCGGCAGCGGTTGGAGAGTGCGTGCAAAAATTTTACGCATCATGAATTGGATATACGCGACCGAGCCGGTGTTGAAGCGCTGTTCAAGGCGCATGCGTTTGAGCTGGTGATTCACGCGGCGGCTCAGCCGAGCCACGATCTGGCGGCGACACGGCCTTTTGACGATTTCGATATCAATGCGGTGGGGACGCTGAATCTGCTTGAGACGTGCCGGCGGCATCGGCCTGACGCGGTGTTCATTCAGATGAGCACGAACAAAGTGTACGGCGATGCGCCGAACCGGATTAAGTTGAAGGAACTCGCGACGCGCTGGGAATACGACGATCCAGCGTTCGAGCATGGGATTGCGGAGAATTTTTCGATCGATCAAAGTTTGCATTCGGTGTTTGGCGCGTCGAAGGTCGCGGCGGATGTGATGGCACAGGAATACGGGCGGTATTTTGGATTGAAGACGGCGGTGTTTCGCGGCGGATGTTTGACGGGGCCGAATCATTCGGGCGTGGAGTTGCACGGGTTTTTGAATTACCTGGTGCTGACGGCGATGCGCGAAGGGGCGTACACGATTTTTGGCTACAAAGGCAAGCAGGTGCGCGACCAGATTCACAGCGAGGACGTGATCAACGCGTTCTGGCAATTCGCTCAGAACCCACGGCCGGGCGAAGTGTACAATCTGGGCGGCGGGAAACAGAACGCGGCGAGCGTGCTGGAGTGCATTGACTTGATTGCGCGCATCGGCGGGAAGCGTCCGCGCGTGACGTATTCAGATGTGCATCGCGTTGGCGACCACATCTGCTATTATTCGGACATGCGCAAGTTCCAGTCGCATTATCCGGGCTGGAAGATGGCGCATTCGCTGGAGAACATCGTCGGCGAGATGATTGCGCGGGCACAATGAATCTTTATGGTGCGGGCTTCCAGCCTGCCGCTCGTGCGATGCAGGCTGGAAGCCCGCATTACAATTCGGGCGGA
The DNA here is from genome assembly GCA_035308565.1 of Planctomycetota bacterium. GTDB lineage: Bacteria > Planctomycetota > SZUA-567 > H5-PLA8 > H5-PLA8 > JANXLS01. The sequence continues at coordinate 27,894 of DATGGK010000105.1, forward strand.
AGCCCGCACCACAAAAGCAGCCTCACGGTTTCATGCGCGTTCTGATACTCAACCAATTCTATGTGCCGGACCTCAGCCCGACGGCGCACTTGGCCGCGTCGCTGGCGGAAGATCGCGCGGCGCGCGGTGATGAAGTCACGGTGCTGACCAGCAAGGGCGGCTACGTGGCGCCGAACGCGCGGACGGCCGTGCCCGAGCATAAAAATCTGCGCGTGCTGCGGCTGTGGACGCCGCAATTCGGAAAGCAAACGCATCTGCGGCGGCTGGTGGATTATGCGTCGTTTTATTCGCTGGCGATGATGCGCGCGCTGACGCTGCCGAAACAGGACGTGATCGTGGCGCTGACCACGCCGCCGTTCATCGCGCTGGCCGGCGTACTGCACAAAGCCGCGCATCCGCAGACGCGATTGATTTTGTGGAACATGGACTGCTATCCGGACGTAATCGAGCGCTGCGGGCTGATCCCGCAAGGCGGGGTCGTCAGTTCCATGCTGCGCAGAATCAACCGGCTGATTTTCGAGCGGATCGATCATCTCGTGGGACTGGACACGGCGATGATCGAGCTGCTGCGAAAGAAATACGCGCCGGCGACGCTGAAGTGTTCGGTGGTGCCGAATTGGGAGCGGGCGTCGATGTTTCCGGCATCGAGCAATGGCAACAGTGCGCACACGCCTCAATTTACGACGGAGAATCCGTTCAAGATTATTTATCTCGGAAACGCGGGGTACGGGCACAATTTCGACGCGGTGCTCGACGCCGCCGAGATGTTGCGCGGCGCGCCGGTCCAATTCGATTTTTACGGCGGCGGCGCGCGCTGGGGCGGGCTTGTGGACGATGTCGCTGCGCGTAAACTCGGCAACATGCGCATGCACGGTTACGTTGCGAAGGAAGACACGCCGAAGCTGATGGCGACAGCGCACTGCGCGCTGATCACGCTGCGCGACGACGCGCTGGGGGTGATGAGTCCGAGCAAACTGCATTCGAATCTGGCGATGGGCTTGCCGGTGATTTACGTTGGGCCTGAAAAAAGCAACGTGGACGACGCGATCCGACGCTTCGGATGTGGGATCAGTTTGCGGCACGGGCAGAGCGCGGAGCTGGCGGCGTTCGTGCGGACGCTGATGACGAACGAGGGCGCGTACGAGGCGTTTCACGCGTCGGCGCGGCGGGCGTTCGACGAGGCGTATTGCGACGAGCGGACGCTGCCGATGTTCGATGCGGTGATCCGCAACGGCGAATAGTTTTTAACAACGAATCGCGCGAATCTTCGCGATGTTGGCACGGGCGCTGCGAGAAATTATTCGAAAATGCAAAAGACAATGGGGCCCCTTCCCTCCTTCCTATCACCTGAAGATCGCGTCGTGGGTTTCGACGGGCAGTGCAATATGTGCTCGTTTTGGGCCAAGGTTGTGCATCGGAATGAACCCACGGGAAAAATGAAGCTGTGTCCGCTGCAGTCGGATGCGGGGAAGGCGATGCAAGCGTGGGCGGGAGTTTCGACCGACACGATGGATACGATGATTTTTGTGGATCGCGGGAGGGCGTACACGAAATCGGGAGCGGCGTTGCGCGTGGCGAAATATCTGCGGTGGCCGTTTCCGTTGCTTTGGGCGCTGCTGATTGTGCCGTGGTTTATCCGCGATTGGATTTACAATCGGATCGCGAAGAATCGGTACACATTGTTTGGGAAGGAAGAGGCGTGCATGGTGCCGACGGCGGAGTTGCGGAAGCGGTTTGTGGCGTGAGATGCGTGCAAGAACCGCGACCGCAAGGGAGCGGCCGGAGAGTATCTAAAGCGATAGCCGCTCCCTTGCGGTCGCGGTTCTTGAGAGATGGCAATGGCTGAGATTTGTGTTTTAGGTCTGGGGTACGTCGGGCTGCCGACTGCGAGCTTGCTGGCGAATGCGGGCTTTCAGGTGCTGGGCGTGGATGTCGACGCGGACATTGTCGAGCGGCTCAATTCCGGCAAAACGCGGATGGAGGAGGCGGGACTGGGGACGCTGGTTTCGGCGGCAGTACGGAGCGGGAATCTCGTGGCGGCGGGGCGGCCGGAAGTGTCGGACACGTTTATTATTTGTGTGCCGACGCCGATTGGTTCGGATAAGAAAGTGGATTTGAGCGCGGTGCGCAACGCGGCGCGGTCGATTGCGGCGTGCGTGCGCAAAGGGTGTCTGGTGATTTTGGAATCGACATCGCCGGTAGGGACGACGCGGAATGTGGTTGGCTCGATTTTGAAGGAGAGCGAACTGGAGCCGGGGCAGGATTTCGATTTGTGCTATTGCCCTGAGCGTGTGCTGCCGGGGAATACGGTGGCTGAGTTGGTGAACAACGATCGCATCGTGGGCGGCGTGACGCCGGAATCGGCTCGGCGTGCGGAGGCATTGTACGCGCGCTTTTGCCAAGGGAAGATTTCACTGACCGACGATCTTACCGCGGAATTGTGCAAGCTGATGGAGAACACGTACCGTGATGTGAACGTGGCGCTGGCGAATGTGTTTGCGCGGATTGCCGAAGACGCGGGCGTGGATGCGTGGCAGGCGATTGAATTGGCGAATCTGCATCCGCGCGTGAAGATTTTGAAGCCGGGGCCGGGCGTGGGCGGGCATTGCATTCCGGTGGATCCGTGGTTTTTATCCGAGGCGTTTCCGCAGCACGCCGGCCTGCTGAAGTGCGCGCGCGAAGTCAACGATTCGCAAGCTCGGCGTTTGCTGGAGCGGATGATGGCGACGGGGAAATTGCGTGCGGGCGGGAAGCTGGCGATTCTGGGCGCGGCGTACAAGGCGGACATCGACGACCCGCGCGAAAGTCCGGCGGGGCTGCTGGCGGCGGCGGCGCGCAAATACGGGATCGAGACGGCGGTGCATGATCCGATTGTGAAGGCGGGCGCGTATCACGGATTGATGGTGAGCAACGATTTGAGCGCGTGTTTGAAAGAGGCTGACGCGGCGGCGTTGTTGACGGAGCACAAGCAGTATCGGAGTTTGTCGTCGAAGATTTTTGCGGAGGCCATGCGCGGGCGCTTGATTGCGGACGCGCGGAATTGGTTGAATCATGCGACGCTGCGCGCGGCGGGGTTTGAAGTGGTGGTGCTCGGGTGCGGAAAATAATTTTTTTTAACCAAAAATCGCGTGAAGGGACACTGTATTATCGGATGTCTTAATCCACGGGTTCATTGAGGGTCGTAGAAGCTGGTCGCGCATCGGTTTGGATGCGCGCGCAAGCCGCTGCGAAGCGGCTTGCGTCGTGTCAACACGGGAGGTTTTAGTGAATTACCGGATCGTTTTTGGGGCGATGGTTGCGAGTCTTTTATTGATGGCTATTGGACTGAGCACATTGAATTTGCCCGAAAAGGAAATCGAATCCGAGACTTCGAACGAAGCGCTTGCCGCGCCGGACACCGGGCCGGCTGGAATCCGGCGCTCCATTGTTCCCCCGAAAGCGAGCGATCCGGTGGTGATCGCGGTCGAATTGCGCGTGATGGCGTGCGATATTCAGCGCATGATGCCGCGGCGCTCGTGGGAGAACGACGAGACGATTATCAGCACGGACCGGTTGAACGAATTGCTGCATGACGCGGCGCGGAAGCAGGCGAGCGCGCTGCTGATGGCGCCGCGGCTTTCGATGTTCGATTCACAGGAAGCGAGCGTGGCGATCGGCGAGCGGCGCAAGTACATCGACAACTGGACGCAACGCGAGACGGATTTTGAGCCGATCATGAAGGAGATGCCGTGCGGGACGACGGTGAACGTGCTGGGGCATTACAATGCTGCGGACGAGACCGTGGCGTTGGACGTGGCGCTGGAGAAGTGCGATTTTCAGCGAATGGGGATTGCGTACGTGAATGGCGGCGACGCACAGGCGACGCTGCTGCCGGTGGAACGGCCGGTGTTGAACCATGTGAAATGGAGCGGGCGGGCGCAGTTGGGAAAGGGCGAGGTGCTGGTGGCGGTTCCGAAGGCGCAGGACGGGGAACGGAGAACGCCGCTGTGCATTTTGATTTCGGCGGCGCGGTCCACGGCGCGGCACGAGGCGGTGGTGCAGGAGGCGGGGATGGAGTTTTGAAGCGGGGGGGGGGCATTCAACTGCTTTCGCGCAAGGGCGCAAAGGGGGAAAGGCGCAAAGAAGACAAGGGGAAAGAAGGAAAGACAGAGTGTTGATTCGTGAGTGAAGGGTAAAAGAGGAGTTTACTTTTTGGGGCCGCGGCGTATGCAATACGCGCGGCTTTTTTTGTTTCATTTTAGATTGGATTTGCCGGCGGTAGACCGTTCTGAAATTTCGGAGGGCGGTTCCGAGGCGGGCCGGCTGGAAGCCGGCGCTCCGAAACCTCTTCCGCTTTGGAGATTTTTTCATGCGAGTTGCAGCGGTGTTGGCTGGCATTTTTGCGCTGGCGGCGGCAAGTCTAAATCTTTGCGCCGGGCAGGCCAAAGCCATCGACTTTAACAATGTCGTGCGGCAAACCGAGGCGCTTTCGCCGGAAGAGGAACGGCAGGGCTTTCATCTTCCGCCGGGATTTGAAATACAACTCGTCGCGTGCGAGCCGGAGATCAATAAGCCAATCAACCTCGCGTTCGATGCGGCGGGGCGGTTGTGGGTGACGAGCACAGTGGAGTATCCGTTTCCCGCAAAGGAACCGGCGAAGGCGCGCGATTGCATCAAGGTTCTGTCCGACTTCGACAAAAATGGCAAGGCGCGCAAGGTTGAGACATTCGCGGATGGACTGAACATTCCGGTGGGCGTGCTGCCGTACGGCCACGGGGCGATCGGGCACAGCATTCCGTTCATTTATTATTTTGAGGATACGACCGGCGCGGGAAAGTCGGACAAGCGCAGCGTGCTGCTGGACCGCATCGGCTATCAGAAGGACACGCACGGGATGAGCGGTAATTTTGTGCGCGGGTTCGACGGCTGGGTTTACGCCACGCACGGCTTCAACAACGATTCGGTCGTCAAAGCGCTGGACGGTTCGGAAATCAAGATGAATTCGGGCAACACGTACCGCTTCCGCCCGGACGGCTCGCACATCGAACAATTCACGTGGGGCCAGGTCAACCCGTTTGGACTGGCGCTCGACGCGCTCGGAAATCTGTATTCCGCCGATTGCGAGACCAAGCCGATGTATCAGCTTTTGCGCGGCGGATACTATCCGAGTTTCGGAAAGAAGGACGACGGCCTCGGCTTCGCGCCGGTGACGATGACTTACATGCACGGATCTACGGCTGTCGGCGGCATCGTGATTTATTCCGACGAGCGCTTTCCCGCGGAATTCCGCAACAACGGCTTCACCGGTAATGTGATGACCTCGAAAATCAACCGCGATCTGCTCGTCGATACCGGCACGACCCGGACGGCGAAGGAATTGCCCGATTTTTTGACGGCGGGCGACCCGTGGTTCCGGCCTGTGTGTTTGCAGCTTGGGCCGGACGGCGCGATGTACGTCGCCGATTTTTACAACCGCATCATCGGGCATTACGAAGTGCCGCTGACGCACCCCGGCCGCGATCGCGAGCGCGGGCGCATCTGGCGCATCGTGTATACGGGCACGCCGGAGAAACCAATCGCCGATGCGCTGCCGATGGATTTGACGAAGAAGAATCTCGAAGAATTGATTGCATTGACGGGCGAGCCGAATTTGACGCTGCGGATGATGGCGATGTTTCAGATCGTCGATCGAATCGGCATGGCCGCAATCCCAGAGCTGGTGAAACATATCAACGCAGGCAATTCGAATCAGCGAATTTGCGCGGTTTGGGCGTTGTATAATTTGGGAGCAATAAGCGCGGATGGTGTCGCGGTACCCGCTCGCGATATTGACCCGGCAGTCCGCATTCATGCGATGAAACTTCTTGCGGAGTTCGGTCAATGGACCGATTTTGCTCACAACCTCGCGCTCGACGGCTTAAAGGACGCGGACCCCTGGGTGCGGCGCGCGGCGGCGGATGCGCTGGGGCGGCATCCGGCGGTGGAAAACGTGCGTCCGCTGATTGCGCTACGGCAGAGCGCCGATCCGAAGGACACGCATTTGATTCATGTTGTTCGCATGGCACTGCGGAATCATCTTTTGGTAAAAGGGATGGCGGAGAAGATTGCGGCGTTGAATTTGAGTGAGAAGGAGATGGAGATCGTCTCCGATGTGTGTTTGGGTGCGGCGAGTGAAGAATCGGCGGCGATTCTGGTGCGGTATTTGTCGGCGGAGAAAACGCCGCCGGCGAACGCGGCGAAATTTCTGGAGCACGCGATCAAGTATCTGCCGTTCAACGAAATCGACGCGCTGGTGGCGATGGCGCGCAGCCGTTTCGGCGGCGACGAGTCGCAGCAGCTTGCGCTGCTGAAGTCGATTCAGGACGGCGCGGCGCGGCGCGGGATGGCGCTGAGCGCGCCGGTGCGCGCGTGGGCGGTGGAATTGTTGAGTAAAGTGCTCGGCGCCGAAACTCCCGTCAACGACATTGCGTGGACGGCGTTGACGCTGGACGGCAAAGCCAACGCGGCCAATCCGTGGGTGCCGCAGAATCGCGTCTCGGCGGACGGAAAGTCTGACGAATTCTTAAGCAGCTTGCCGCTGGGCGAAAAGCTGACAGGCGTTTATCGCTCGAAGACGTTCGACGTGCCCGCGAAACTGGAATTTTACATGGCCGGGCACAACGGCCAGCCGCCGAAGGTTCATCCGCCGAAGAATTTCATTAGGCTGCGCGACGCGGCGACGAACGAGCTATTAATGGAGGCGATTCCGCCGCGCAACGACACGGCTCAGAAATTCGATTGGGATTTGGCGAAGCACGCGGGCAGGAAGGGCGTGCTGGAATTAATCGACGGCGACGATGCGGCGGCATACGCGTGGCTGGCGGTGGGGCGTTTTGTGCCGGCGGTGGTGGAGATTCCAAACGCGGCGGCGTTGAGCGCCGCGCAGAAGACGCAGACCGCGGCGGAGCTGGCCGGGCAGATGAAGATTAACGAGATTGAGGCGCACTTGGCGGCAATGCTGGCGAACAAGAAGCTGCCCGAAGCCGTGCGCGGCGCGAGCGCGGCAGCGCTGGTCTCCATTAATGGAGCGAAGCACGGCGCTGCGCTGGCGGCGATTTTGAACGACGCGAGCGAAGCGAATGGATTGCGCGAGCGCGCGGCGGAGGCGCTGGGCGGCGTGGATTCGGCGGAGGCGCGCGAGGCGCTGATCAAGGCGTTGAGCAGCGCGCCGGACAAGTTTCAGACAAAGATCGCGCAGGCGCTCTGCGTTCGCGCGGAAGGCGTGGACGCGCTGCTGCAAACGCTGGCCGCAGGCAAGGCTTCGCCGCGCGTGCTGTTCGATCGCGGAGTCAAAGACCGCCTGGCGCAATTGAAGCTGGCCGGCGTAGACGAGCGCATTGCGAAATTGACGGCGGGACTTCAGCCGACGGAGCAGCGGATTCAGAATCTGATCAATCAGCGCGTCAAAGAATTCCAGGCGGACAAAGCCTCGCTGGAATTGGGCGCGAAAATCTTCGAGAAGAACTGCACGATTTGTCATCAGCTCGACGGCAAAGGCGCTTCGATCGGCCCGCAGCTTGACGGCGTCGGCGCGCGCGGCTTGGACCGCATCGTCGAAGACGTGCTCGACCCCAGCCGCAACGTGGACGCGGCGTTTCGCGTGAGCCTGGTGAAATTGGCGAACGGGCAGGCGTTTAGTGGATTGAAGCGGCGCGAGGAAGGCGAGCAGATTGTGTTCGCGGATTCGAAGGGCGTCGAGACGAGTTACGCGAAGACGGATATCAAGGAGATGCGCGAGTCGATGAATTCGCTGATGCCGGATGGGTTTGAGACGACGGTATCGGCGGAGGATTTTAATCATTTGATGGCGTATTTGCTTTCGAAGACGGTGAAGAGATAGGGGTCAGGAGTCAGGAGTCAGGAGTCAGGAGTCAGGAATTCAAACTGCCGGCGAGAGATCGGATTGAGATTTAACGCGGCGGTTCCGATGCGGCACTGGCAGGGCCAGTGGCACACGAACGGCGAACAAGCTGATGGCGTGGGTTCTCACTGAATTCGCATATTTTTTCCCGCGTCGAATATTGAACGGCGGTTAAATTGCCGGCGATTTTCTTTTTGTTTGCGGACGCGCTGATCCGTATCCAGCCGGCTGGAAGCCGGCGCTCCGGGCGGGTGAAACGGCGGGTCTTGCTGCGCAAGACTGGGGCGCCGGAGACGCGCCGTACTGCGCGCGAAAATCTTACAAGAACGTAGGAAACAGGTGTGAGGCGTAGTCTTCCTTTTCGGCGCGGGAAGGCGGGCCGCTCACGCTTGGATTGGGTATTTGGGCAGTGGCATTATTCGTTCGACGAGCTTGAACTTTTTGGCATTCCAAAAAAATGGAAACCACGCTTAAACCGAACACGTCGATACGCTGCGATTTGCATCCGCCGATGTCGGCGGTGATGTATTGCGATCACTGCAAGAAGTTTCTGTGCCGCATCTGCGCGGAAACGCGCACAAACGGCGCTCGGGTGTGTGCGTCGTGCAAGAAGCCGTGCCGGCAGCCGTCGGCGGATGAATTTTCGCAGCTTGTGGTTCAGCGTCAGCGGGCGAAGGAAGACGCGCGGCTGGCGAAAGAGGCGGAACAGCGCATCAAGGATCAGCTTGAAAAGGCCAAGCAAGATCGCGACGCGCGGTTGAAAGCGGAATTTGCGGCGAAGAAAGCGTTGTGGGCTCAGCAGGGGAACGCGCGCGCGCCGACGGGGCCGGTTGTACTGCCGGAGTTTGGGACGCCGGTTTTGGGGACGGGACGGCATGCGCCGGTTTCGGGGACAGGACGACAGGCGCCGGTTTCGGGCACGGGGCGGCAGGTGCCGGTTTCGGGGACGGGGCGGCAAGTGCCGGTATCAGGGACGGCTCGGCATACGCCTGTGGGCGGAACGGCGCGGCTGACGCCGGTGGCGGAGACGATGTACGAGCCGCCGAAAGCGGCGAGCCGCGGCGAGTCGATGTACGACCCGAATGCGATGAAGCGCGAAGTCGATCCGCTGGCGAAATTGGGGGAGCGCTCGCATTTGAACGTGATTGAGCGGGCGAAGTCGTGGATGATTTGGATTGGGATTGTGACTGTGCTCGTCCACGGTTTTTATATTTGGTGGATTTCGGATTTGGAGCAGCAGGCGCAGCACAGGCGGGAGGAGTTTTCGATCCGAAATGCCGAAGAAGTGACTGCATTGAAGTCGCAGCTCGACAGCGCCACATCCGAAAAGCGGCGCGAAGAGTTGAAAATGGGCATTGCGCGCAAGGAAACGGTGCGCGACGCCGCGGCTCCGATGGAAGCGGCGGTAACGACGGTGGTTTCGTTTGTGGTCAAAGCGGTGCTGGGCTGTTTCGTGGCGATCGGCGCGCTGATGATCGCGCTGGCGTTTTTGTGCGAACAATTCCCTCGCGGCGCGACGACGGCGGCGTTCATCGTTTATCTGGGGATGACGCTGCTGGCGATTATATTTGCGCAAGGCGGGGGGATCTATTTCGTTGCCTTGCGCGTCTTTGCGCTGATCGCGTTGTTCAAGGGGATGCAAGCGGGGCAGTTGCTGCATAAGATGCGGATGGAAGAAGCGGACGCGGAATACGTGTAGCTTCTTCCTTTAAAACAACGAATCGCACGAATTTTCACGAAGAAATTGGCAAGCCGCGACCGCAAGGGAGCGGTTTTTTTTATATCGAACGAAGCCGCTCCCTTGCGGTCGCGGTTCGTGACGTGCGGCGGTCGCAGCCGATCCGCACTGGCAAGGCCAGTGACACGCGAACGGCGAATAAACTGCCGGTGGGAATTTTTCTTTAATTTTGACGCGCTTTTCCGATTCGGGCCGGCTGGAAGCCGGCGCTCCACGTGGGCGGCGCGCAAATGTTGTTTGAAAGTTTGGCGCGAACAAATCTAATTGCGCGGCATGAACACACAAATTTTTAATGCGGTCATCGGCACGGCGGGGCACATCGATCACGGCAAATCGACGCTGGTGAAGGCGCTGACGGGGATTCATCCGGACCGGCTGCCTGAAGAGCAGGCGAAGGGGATCACGATCGATCTTGGTTTTGCGCCGATGGTGTTGAGCAACGGGATGCGCGTTGGAATTATCGACGTGCCGGGGCATGAGCGGTTTGTGAAGAACATGGTGGCGGGCGCGACGGGGATCGATTTAGTGTTGATGGTGGTCGCGGCGGATGACGGCGTGATGGCTCAGACGCGCGAGCATTTGCAGATTGTGGAATTGCTGGGCGTGCGCGACGGGCTGACGGTGGTGACGAAGAAGGACATGGTCGAGGCGGATTATTTGGAATTGGTGGTTGAGGATATTCGCGAACTGGAACGCGGGACCGTCTTGGAGGGGAAGCCGATTTTGGCGGTGTCGTCGAAGACGGGGGACGGCATTGCCGAATTAAAGGCGCAGCTTGAGAAGATTTTACCGAAGCTGGCTCGACGCACGCAGGACGGGCCGTTCCGGATGCCGATTCAGCGCGTGTTTGCGAAGGAGGGATTTGGCACTGTCGTGACGGGCGTGCCGTTGAGCGGGCATGTGGCCATCGGCGATACGCTGGATGTGTTGCCGCCGCAGTATCACGGGCGCGTGAAGGGATTGCACGCGTACAACCAGACGATTGAGCATGGGCAGGCGGGGCATTCGACGGCGGTGAATTTGATTGGGCCGGGGATCGACAAGCGGCAAGTCGAGCGCGGGATGGTTGCGGTGACGCCGGCAATTTTTGAGGCGACGAATCTGATTGCGGCGAGTTTCGCGCTGCTGGCGTCGTCGCCGTGGCCGTTGAAACATCGCGCGGCGGTGCGCTTTCACGCGGGGACGGCGGAGATTCAGGCGAAGGTGCTGCTGCTGGAAGGCGACGTGTTGAAGCCGGGCGAGAGCGGGCTGTTGCAAGTGCTGCTTGAAGAGAAAACCGTGCTGGCGCCGGGGGATCGATTTATTCTGCGGCTGCAAACACCGATGCTCACACTCGGCGGCGGGCGGACGCTGGATACGGTCGCGGCGAAACGCAAGCGGCTGGATGCGGAATCGAATGCGGAGTTGCGTGAACGGTTGGAGAGTTTGGGCGCCTTGGAGAAATTCTTGCGCGTGCTGCTGATTCATGCCGCGGAACCAAAAAGTGTGCGCGAACTGTGCGCGGAGACGGGAATGCTGCCGGAACGTGTGCAGCATGTTGCGGCGCGGATCGTGCAGAATGGAGAAGCCGTTGCTTTGGGGCACGGGGGCGAACGGAGTGGGAGCTCCGTTCCACATTATTTGTCGGCGCGCGTGTTTAAGGAGATATCAGGAAAGCTTGCGGCGGAGGTCGCGGATTTTATCAAGAAGCATCCGGCGCTGGGCGGAATTGAGCGGCCGGCGTTGAAGCAATTCCTGGAAAAAGAGGCGCGGGAACTTGCGGCATATTTTGATGATATTTTGACCGCGATGAAGCAGGCGAAACTGGTGACGCTGGAATCGAACTCGATCGCGCTGCCGGGACGCGAGCGGAAATTGGAAGGCGAGTTGGCGAAGTTGGCGGAGCGGATTGAAGGGGCTTATTTGGCGGGCGGGTTGGCGCCGCCGAGTCGCGCGGAAGTGGAGGTGCAGGTGAAAAATTTCGGCGGCAAGAGTGCCGCCGCTCCGGAGATTCGCGAGATTTTGAAATTTTTGCGCGAGACGGGGAAGTTGGTGGATGCGTCGGCGGAGGCGACGTTCCATCGCTCACATGTCGAAGAGGCGAAGCGGAAGTTGCGAGAGCTTTTCGCCGCCGGGACTGAGCGAACAACGTCCGAAATACGGCAGCATTTGGGGATGAATCGGAAGTTCGCAGTGCCGCTCGTCGAGCTTTTGGATCGCGAGAAGTTTACGGTGAGGTTGGGGGATGTGAGGCGGTTGGTGTAGGAGCGGCGGCACTCTTGCCGCCTAGAATTCTTGGGCGGCAAGAGTGCCGCCCCTCCTTTCTTTCCGCGAACAAAATATTTTCCAAATAATTCTTGCGCGATACTTTCGCTTAGGATAATATTAGAAGCGGTTAGGGGGACGGTTGCCTAGAACACGTCTCATAGAATTTGCCGCTTGCTGACGCGCGCGGCTCTGAAGACGGTTCAAGCATTTTTTGAGGAGGAAAACGTCAATGAACTATACCCCGAAACAGCTTCAGATTTTGAAGTTGATTCATCAGTTTCAGGAAGAGCACGGCTACTCCCCAACGTATGCCGAGCTTGCCAAGCAGTTGGGTGTTTCGACAATCACGGTGTTCGAGCATCTCGAGGCGCTGGAGCGGAAGAATGCGATTCGGCGGCGGAGGCATGAGGCGCGTTCGGTGGAAATTATAGAGCCGAATTTCCTGCGCGAGCACGCCAGCAAGAAGACCCTTGCGGTGAAGGGCTTGATTGCGGCGGGGTTGCCAATCGAAGCGGTTGAAGACGCGATGGCGGAAGAGATGCCGCTGGCCGATGTGTTTAACTGCAAGCCGAACAGTTTCATGCTGCGCGTAAAAGGCGATTCGATGGTGGACGACCACATCATGGACGGCGATTTGATTGTGGTCGAAGGGCGCGACACGGCCAACGACGGGGAGATTGTGGTGGCGTTGGACGATGGCGGACAGGCGACGTTGAAGCGGTTCTATCGCGAAAATGGGAAAATCCGGTTGCAGCCATCGAACCCGACGATGCCGCCGATCATTGTGGACAATTGCAAGATACAGGGGGTGTTTAAGGGGTTGATACGGCGGCGATGAAGCACGTAGTGCAACTTTGACAACTTTTTTCGCGCAGTGGGGTGGGTTTTCTCACGCAGGGGCGCGAAGGCGCGGAGGAAGGCGCGGAGGGAATCACCACATGTGCAACTTTTTCCCGCGTTTTGATTTGAATCGCTGATGAACGCGAATAAACGCGGATGGACGCAGATGGCAAGGAATTGGGAGGATTTGAGATCTTTTTTCTAAATAATCTGCGTTCATCAGCGTTTATCTGCGTTAATCTGCGATTAAATCAAGCGTCTCGAATCAAATTGGTGCAACTTTTTCCCGCGTTTTGAAGCCGTGAGCATTGCCGCCTAAAGGCGGGACTACAAACGTATGGCCTTCGATAATCTCCGCGAATTCTTGGGCGCGATTGAGAAACGCGGCGAACTGCTGCGCGTCAAGGAGAAAGTGTCGCCGATTCTGGAGATTACGGAATGGGCGGATCGGGCGGTGAAGCACAAGGGGCCGGCGCTGCTGTTTGAGAACGTCGATGGCTCGGCGATGCCGGTCGCGATTAATCTGTTTGGGACGATTGAACGGACGGCGCTGGGGTTGGGCGTCACGGACCTGGATGCGATTGGGAAAGAAATTGACGGGCTGCTGCATCAGCGCCCTCCCGAGACGCTCATCGAAAAACTGAAGATGGTGCCGCTGCTGATGAAGCTGTCCAACTTCCCGCCGAAGAAGGTGGGGAGCGGGGCGTGCCAGGAGGTGGTGTACCGCGACGCGCAGGTCGATTTGGCTCTGCTGCCGGCGTTGAAGTGCTGGCCGGAAGACGGCGGGCGCTATTTTACGCTGACGAATGTCTTCACCAAAAGCGTGGATGGCTTGCCGAACTGTGGCATGTACCGCTTGCAGATTTTCGACAAGAACACGTGCGGGATGCATTGGCATTTGCATCACGACGGCGCCCGGCATTTTCGCGAATACGAAAAGCAGGGCAAGCGCATGCCGGTCGCGGTGGCGATCGGCGGCGATCCGGCGGTGGTGTATAGTGCGACGGCGCCGATGCCGCCGGGGATCGACGAGATGTTTCTCGCAGGTTTTTTGCGCAAGCGCGCGGTGGAGATGGTGGCGTGCGTGTCGCAGCCGGAGTTGTTCGTGCCGGCGGAAGCGGAGATTGTGATCGAGGGGTATCTTGAGCCGAACGAGCGGCGGCGCGAAGGGCCGTTCGGCGATCACACGGGATTTTATTCGCTGGCCGACGACTATCCGGTCTTTCATGTCACGGCAGTGACGCATCGCAAGAATCCGATTTATCAGACAATTGTCGTCGGCATGCCGCCGATGGAAGACACGTACCTGGGCAAAGCGACGGAGCGGATTTTTCTGCCGTTCTTGAAGCTGACGCTGCCGGAGATCGTGGATTACGACTTGCCGGAATTCGGCGTGTTTCACAACTGTGCGTTTTTCGCGATCAAAAAACAGTACCCTCAGCACGCGCGGAAATTGATGCACGCGATTTGGGGCTTGGGGCAGATCATGTTCACGAAGATCATCGTGGTCGTGGATGAAAACGTGAACGTTCACAATCAGGACGAAGTGTTTTTTCACGTCGGCGCGAATTGCGATTTCAGCCGCGATCTGGAACTGGTGCGCGGGCCGACGGATATTCTGGATCACGCCAGCCAGAATTATGGGTGGACGGGGAAGATGGGGATCGACGCGACGCGGAAGTGGAAGGAGGAGGGATTCACGCGGGAGTGGCCGGGCTATATTGTGATGGACGAGGCGGTGAAGAAGAGTGTGGCGGAGAAGATGGGGAAGTATAAAATGTGAGTCGCCATTCTTTCTCACGCAGAGGCGCAAAGGCGCGGAGGACGGAAAGGCGCGGAAAGGAAAATAGAAGGAGTGTTTTATGGTGCAAACTCTTCCGATTGAACTGCCGCCATCCGAGCGCATTGGGCGATTCACCGTCGATCAGTATTTGAAGATGATCGACATGGGGATATTTCGCGACGGCGCTCCGTATGAACTGCTCGACGGATTGCTCGTGCTAAAAGACCGGAGCACTCGCGGGGAGGATATTATGTCGATTGGTGAGCCGCACAGCTATGTTGTCGCAGTACTTGGCGCGCTATCGGGCCAACTTGCGCAGCACGATTGTTTCATGCGAACTCAGTCGGCGATTCAGATTCCCCCTCTGCACGCCCCGGAACCTGACGGCGCAATTATTCGAGGACTGCTTCGTCCATTTAAGAGGCCCCCGCTTCCGGCGGATGTTTGCTGCGTCATCGAAGTGTCGGACTCTTCGCTCACAACTGATCGCATCGACAAAGCAGAGAAGTACGCCGAAGCAGGCATCCCGCAATATGTCGTCGTCGATCTTGTCCACCGCATTGTGGAAGTTCGCGAAAGGCCTGTTGCGGGTAAAAGGAAATATGCGACCTGTCGCATTGTAAAGACGGGACAATCGGTCGAATTTTTGATGGGTGACGGTACGAAATTGCCGGTGCCCGTGGCGAGTCTTTTGCCGTGACTTCACAAACATCAAGACCGTTAGCCGAAGCTCCTTCCCTTCCCCGCAATGCCGGCGGGAAATCCGCGGAGGAAGTCCGCGAGATGTTTGCGCGCGTGGCGCGGCGGTATGATTTTTTGAATCACTTTTTGTCAATGGGGCTGGATATTCTCTGGCGGCGGCGCGCGGCGAAGGAGGCGCGCGGGCTTGGCGACGGGGATTTGATTGCGGATTTGTGTACGGGGACAGGGGATTTGGCGTTTGCGCTGAACAGAGCCGCGCCGAAGGCGCGCGTCGTGGCGCTTGATTTTACCTACGAGATGGTGGCGTACGGGCCGAAGAAGGCGGCTCGGGAAAAAGTGGCTCGCGTGAGCTTTGGCGTGGGCGATTCGCTGGCGCTGCCGCTGCGCGAGAATTCGGCGGCGGTGGCGAGCGTGGCGTTTGGGATTCGCAACGTCGCGGATTTGAATTTGGGGTTGAGCGAGATGGTTCGCGTGGTCCGCCCCGGCGGAAAAGTGCTCGTGCTGGAGTTCACCAAACCGCGCGGATTTTTTTTCGGGCCGCTGTACATGTTTTATTTCAAGCGGATTCTGCCGCTGATCGGGCGACTTATTTCAGCGACGGCGGGCGATGCGTACAAATACCTGCCTCAGTCGGTGCAGGCATTCGCGGGGCCGGAGGAGATGAGCGGGCGGATGACGGCGCTGGGGCTAAAAAATGTGCGGGCGGTGGCGATGACGTTTGGAACGGTGCATTTGTATGTGGGGGAGAAGTAATTCAAAATTCAAGATTCAAAATTCAAAATTTGGAATCGCGCTTCGCGCGACGCGGACGCTTGCGGGATGCGGTACGGCGATGTTTCGCGAACGAGCGGGGCGAAGCCGCACTGGCTGAGTACAGCCAGTGGCACACGAACGGCTTTAAACTGACGGCGGACGGGCTGCGTGGATTGAGGCGCTCTTTTCCGCGTCGAGTATTTTTCACGGGCCATTTTTTGTTTTGAGAACTTTATTTTTGCGAAATTTCGTAGAGCATCCGCGCGCCTTCGCCGGGGTTGGCGCCGACGTTTGCGATGAATTCGAGGGCGCCGTCGTTGACGGAGGCTTCGACTCTTGCAACGCGCTTGCCGCCGGTGGAGAGCGCCCAGACTTCGTACTTCGAGGCGTCGGACAATTTCACGCGCACGGTGGCTTTGCCGTTGCGGACCAGGTGCGGGAGTTTGCCCCAATCGAGCAGCGTTTTGCGCGCACTTTCGGCGTATTTGATTTCGGTGTTCTGCAAGTCGGTGAGGTGCGTGACGAGCAGGCGTTTGCTCGACGCGATGGGCGCGCCGTCGAGCGCGCTGACCCAGACGGTCGCGTCGGAATCGCTGAGCGCGATCGTGACGCCGCCGTCTTTGGTCGCGATGACTGTGCCGGCGTGGGCGTAGCCGCCGGCGGTTTTGGGTGTGTCGAGAATCATCTGGTCATTGGGCGCGTCGATGGTGATCTCGCCGGTTTCGCTGCGGAAAATATTTTTTGCGGGATCGGTGGGGTTGTCGGCGGTGAGGATTCCTTCCTTCATGAGCGCCATAATGTCCGATGCGCTTATTTCGTAGGCACCGCGTTTATCCTGCCCGGGCCAATAAAGCGGAAGATTCACATACGGCGGATAAACAAGGTCATTTTCGTGATCTGTTCCGCTCCTCCAGACTGTGGTTCCAATGCGCGTTACCCACGCTGCCCAGTGCCAGTTCGCGGCCAGATTTGGAACCTTTACAGGGGGCGATTTCAGTTGAACTTCGTTCATTTCTATGGTCACCATGCCTGGCGCCGCCTTCATGTCTCCGCGCAGGAACAGACAGATCGACGCGCGTTCGGCGGCCTGGCCGAGCGGGTCGCTGACCATGTCGAAATAGTCGATGCGCGCGGGCGAAAACAATTTGGCGTGATCGTGCGCGTAAGCGAAGCGCCAGATGCCGGACCAGCCTTGCAGCGCGCCCATCGCGCCGGTGAGAATTCCGCCGACGCCGCGGAAGCGCCCGGGGCACGCGTAGTTGTATTCGGTGATCGTGAACGGCTTGCCGAAGATGCGCGTGAAGGCGCAGGTGCGCCCGCCGCTCGCGCCGCCGGCGATGGGGCTGGTGTTGTTGCAGCGGCTTGGCAGGCGCCAATCGCCCTGGAGAAATTGCGGGTGATCGACGTAAAAATGGTCGTCGATGTAATCGTAGATGACGCGCTTGTATTGGTCGGTGACGTGATTGGTCCACGCGTTGGAATTCGTGATCAGCGCTTTGCATTTGATCTCGTTGTGAAGAAAGTCCTCCATTTTCGCGACCATCTCGCGCTCCTTTTCGGCGAGGAAAAGATTCTCGTCGCGCGAGCGCGCGTTGCCGCCGTAAACATTGTTCGGAGTCGCGATGGAATTCTTCGCCGCATCTTCGTCGGCTTTCAACGCCGCGCCCCATGCCTTCGCCAAATCGTCGCGGGTTTTGTAGCGCTTCATCAGCCATTCGTTCCACGCCGTTTTCCATTCGGGAACGTCGCTCATGTACTTTGTGAAATTTCCGAAGCAGCCTTCGTTGATCATCGAGAGCCACGCCAGTGCGGGATCGTCGGCGTTGCGCTTGCCCGTATATTTGTTGACGTGTTCCAGCAGCGATTTGCTGAAGGCTTTCCAATTCTCCCACGCGCCGGGCGCGACGGGGACGAGGATTTTGAATGCATCCATCGGCACGTTGCCGGGTTTGTCGATGCCGATTTCCTTATAGGGAATCGGACGCGAGACGAACAGATCGGTGGTGATGTAGATGCCGCGTTTGCCGAGCGCGGCGAAAAAATAATCGAGCTGGTCGAGCTTCTCATCGTTGAGCGTCGTGGAGTTTTTTCCCTGCGTAAGGATGCCTTCATAATGGTGGATGCGCACGGCGTTGTAGCCGATGCGCGCGAAGCGATCCGCGAGGCGGTCGGCTTCGTCGTGAGTCATGAACTGGCCGCTGAAGGCGAGGTTCACGCCGTAGAAACGGCGCGGCGTGGTGCGTTCGTTTTCGAAGACGAACTGTCCGTCGTCGCGGCAGATCACGCGGCCAAATTTTCCGGCGGGGGCTTCGGTCAGGTTCATGCCGGAGAAATCGAGCGCCGAGCCGGCTTCGATATCGAGTTCGGTTTTGAGCGGAATCCAATCGGCGCCGGCGACGATGGTGACCGGGCCGTCGCGCGTGAGTTTGATGTCCCCGGGGGGAAAGAAATCGTAAGAGATTTTGACAGTCTCACCCCTCTTGAAAACTCCGGCGCGTCCAATGCGCACAGAAAAAGTCTGCGTGTTCCATTGGCGGTTATCTTGGATAAGAACATCGATTGGCTCCGAAAAAGAAAACGAAAACGGCGCATTCGCAGGCTCAAGATTCAGCGACTTGATCTTCCCAGACCGCAAACCGGTGTCTTTGTATTCGGACGGAAACGTCCCTTCGACGTTGTCCATTTTCCATTTCGTTCCGGCGAGTGTGGCAATCGGAAAATCTGCGGAGACGTTAAGACTCGCGAGTTTTACATCTTCACGCGCCGTAAACGCGTATTCCGCTTTAAGCGCCCACAGCGGCGCATACAGATTGGCGGGAATCGCTTCATACACTTTAAAGGATGCTTCGCCATCCAAAACGACTCCGCTCGGCGTTTTGATAGTAAATTTGTTATTCGGCGCGGCGACGGCGTGTTCGCTGCGCCAAGATTCGTCAAAGAGGCCGAGCGTAAATTCGCAGACTTGTTTGCCGTTGACGCTGAGATTCAGCGAACCGTTGGTGGAAGCGTGTGCCTCGATTTTTGCGGCATCGGCGGCGCTCAACCCCAGAGGCAATACCGAAAAGGCAAGGGCAATCTTTAATAGGATCATGAATGACTCCTGCATCTCTCACTAAACGTACCCACAAGTTCTTTTATGGCACTTACGTGCTCATTCTTACACCACGCCTCCAGTTCGCGCGGGAGGCGATTGAGCAAATCCGGATCGAAATAATTGGTGGTGCCAATCTGCACGGCGCTGGCGCCGACGATAAAGAATTCGAGCGCGTCTTCGAGCGTGCGAATGCCGCCGATGCCGACGATCGGAATTTGAGGGCAGGCTTTCGCAGCTTGGTAGACGCAGCGCAGCGCAACAGGTTTGATGCACGGGCCCGAAAGACCGCCTGTCACGTTCGCGATGCGCGGGCCGCGCGTTTTGACATCGACGGCAATGCCCAGCAGCGTGTTGATCAGCGAAAGCGCGTCCGCGCCGCTGGCTGCGGCGGCGCGCGCGATTTCGGCGATGTCCGTCACGTTTGGCGAAAGCTTGGCCATCAGCAGCTTTTTTGTCGTGGGACGCAGCGCTTTCATCAAGCGCTCGCAGTCGCGCGGATCGGAGGCGAATTGGCAGCCGTGTTTCACGTTCGGGCAGGAGATGTTGATTTCAAAACCGGCGACGCACGCGACCGAATCGAGGCGCGCGCAAATTGCCGCATATTCTTCGATGCTGTTGCCGACAACGTTGACGAGCACTTTCGTGGGGAGTTTTTCGAGATCGGGGACGCGGCCTTCGATGAACGATTCGAGTCCGCAATTTTCGAGGCCGATGGCGTTGAGCATGCCGGCGGCGGTTTCCCAGATGCGCGGGGGCGGGTTGCCTTCGCGCGGCAGGACGCTCAAACTCTTCGTAACGACCGCGCCGAGATTGTTGAGATCGACGATAGGGCTGTATTCGCTGCCGTAGCCGAAGGTGCCGGAGGCGGCGATGAAGGGGGTCTTGAGCTTCAGCTCGCCCAATTGAATCGAAATGTCGGCCACAGCGTTTCGCAATCCTTGAATTTTGAATTTCGAATCTTGAATGAGCTTTTACGCGAACGCTTTCTTGAAATTATAATCGAAGAGCAGCGCCCATTCGCGCCGCTGGATTTGCAGCAGTGTTTCGGTCAGCACGGCGGCGGGCGCGGTGCAGCATTGATCGGCAAACCACGCGGCGTCCCATTTGGTCATTGCGCCAAGCTTCGCGGAGATGGACGCGCCGGACGGCGTGGCTGCCGCAAGCTCCTTCGCGTCGCTGAGCAGTTCCGGGAAAATCGGATGCTCGCCGACGCGCGCCATCCAGTATTTTGCGTTGAACGCGTCGGGTTCGCGGCGATGCAGAATGCCGTGCCAGTAACTGCCCGAGGGCGTTGCGATGGCTTGCGAAATGTCGTGGCTTTCTTTCATGAAATCGAAGAGCAGCCAGAGGGCTGCGTGCAGCGCTTGAGCGTCGTGAGGCATGCGCACGCGGCGATTTTTGGAAATGGTCTGGTCGCTCATCGCGCGAAGCATCGCCTCGGCGGTCGAGTCGGGCGCGGCGAAGACGAGCGTTTTCGGACGCTGCTCCGCGGCGGCTTTCGCAATCAAATCGCGCGCAAGGGGACCATAATCGCCGGTGGAAATTTCGCGCATAACCAACGCCTCGCAAGGACAACATTCTGATTGAACGCCGCAACAAAATCATTATACTGGAGGCTCATCATTTTTGGAGGAAGGAATGAAGAACGTTGGTATTCTAACTGGCGGCGGCGACGCGCCTGGACTCAACGCCGTGATCCGCGCCGTGGTGATCCGGCTCGCGCGCGAACGCAAGGATTATAATGTGATCGGCCTGATCGACGGCTGGGCGGGCTTGCGCGATAAGAACACGACGAAACTCAGCCCGACGGCCGTCGATGAAATTCTGCATCAGGGCGGCACGATTTTGGGGACGTCGCGCACGAACCTTTATAAGAAGGGCAAGGAAGGCGACATTCAGAAAGCGATCGAGGCGTATCATCAACTCAACCTCGACGCGCTCGTTGCGATCGGCGGCGACGACACGCTGGAGATTGCGTACTATCTCGGCCGCGATCACAAGCTCAACATCGTCGGCGTGCCGAAAACAATCGACAACGACGTGTGCGGCACGGATTTCACGTTTGGATTTTGGTCGAGCGTCGAGCAGGCCACGAAAGCGATCGACGATCTGCGCGTGACCACGATGAGCCATCACCGCGTGATGGTGATCGAATGCATGGGCCGGCACGCGGGATGGATCACGGCATACACGGGCTTGGCGAGCGAAGCGGATTACATCGCGGTGCCGGAGAAAGCCGTGCACATCGACGTGATCGCGAACGAAGTGAAGAACTGCCGCGTCGCCGGGAAGCTGCACAGCATCATCGTCGTCGCGGAAGGCGCGTCGATCGCGGGCATCGACGTCAAGCCGCGCGTGGTGAAGAACGAGGGCGGCGAGTGGGCAATGTCGAGCACGGTTGAGAAAGATAATTTCGGCAACGTGATCTTGCGGCCGGGCGAAGTGGGCGAAGCGGTCGCGGCGGCGATCGAACAGAAGACCGGCTTCGAAACGCGCGCGATTGCGCTGGGGCACTTGCAGCGCGGCGGGTCGCCCTGCGCCTACGACCGAATTCTGGGAACGCGCTACGGCGTGAAGGCGGCGGAAGCGGTGATCGAGGGAAATTTCGGGAGCATGGTGGTGATGAGCGGGCTGGAGGTGTTCACGCGGCCGATGAGCGGGTTGGTGCGCGAATCGCAATCGGAGCACAAGAAGTACAAGCTGCTGCCGGACGATTTCTTGAAGATTGTGGAGGTGTTCTACGAATAGGAACCGGCGCGAGAAAAGTTAGCGCATTGTCACGCGCTCCTTTTTCGCGGCCGAATCCGCGCGATTTTATCGCGCCAATAATCGGGCATCGAGGCGAGCGCTTCCGTGTACGTTTTTTCGAGTGGTACGTACACGTAATAGCTCGGTTTTAAGAACAGCGGCAAATCGGGAAGCGCTTCGCCGATGCCGTAGGGCTGGACGTAGGCGTTTATTTCGCCGGAGGATTCATATGCGGCTGCGCTGAACGGCTTCGCCGGGTTCCAGACGGGCGCGCGTTCGCCCAGCGCGCTCCAGATCGCGCCGTGAATTCCGCGCGGGGCGATGCGGTTGGGGGGAAACGGATCGATGATGGAGACGTGGATTTCGTGAGCGAGGGCGTCGCAGATTTTATCGACGAATTTGTCCAGCGTTTTGAGGCTGACTTTGTTGGAGCGTGACATCAACTCGACCAGCGCGACGATGTGATGGCCGTCGCTGTGGCGAATGGTAATGGTCCGCTGCTTCGGCGGGATCATGATTTCCTTTGCGCTGGCGACGATGGCGGTTTTCGGTGGCGACATTCGTTTGAGCAAGTCCGCGAGTGTCGTTCCATACTGCGCGGGGGCTTCCGAAACGGACGCAGCGAGTTCTTCTCCGTCCTTTTCGAGTGCAATCAAATCCGGCGAAGCTGCGCGCTGAACTTGTTCAACGAGCGCGTAATACGGCTTGGGCAAGATGCCGCCATTGAGCGCTTTCATCATGGACGAAAGCCATGCTACGTGGAGGGAGTGATAGATATTTGAATCGATCCCGCTGAAATCATGCGCCGGCATTTTCACCTCCCTTATTCACCCGCCGCCAACTTCGGCTCGATCATCGCCGCGCTGCGCGGATTGATCCAGCGGCGAATCGAATCGAGAAGCACGACCACCACGCACAGCAGCATCACCGCCGTGAGCGCGAAATTCAGCCAGTCGGCCTTTTTGTAAAATCCAATCAGCATGTAGTAGCCGGCGGTCGTGGTCGTGCTGACGATGAATGCCAGCGGAAGCATCGTGATCGGTGCGAAGCGCCCGCGGCCGGAATTGAAGATGATCGTCGTCGCCACACACATCGCCACGACCGCGAGCAGTTGGTTTGCGATGCCGAACATGGGCCAGATCGTTTGGATATTTCCTTCCCAGAGAAGCCACGCCCAGCCGAACACAATCAGCAGCGTGGAGGCAATGGCGCCCGGCCACCAATCGACTTTGCCGAATTGCGGATTTATTTTTCCTGCCACTTCCTGTACGAGGAATCGCCCGATGCGCGTGCCGGTGTCCACTGTCGTGAGGATAAAGAGCGCTTCGAACATGATCGCGAAATGGTACCAGAATTTCACGAGACTCTTCAGCCACGGGAAGCCCGCGAAAATCTGGCTCATGCCGACGGCGAGCGTCACGGCGCCGCCGGTGCGGCCGCGCAGATTTTCGCCGACGTCCAGTTCCATCGTTCTGAGGCTGTCGTGGTCGCCGTCGATTTCGTGGAGCTTCTCCGATTTTGAAATCAATTCGACTTGTTTGCTGAACGGAATTTGAATCGCGTAATAATCGCCCGGCGCGAGACTCGACGCTGCGATCAGCGCAACGATGCCGACGAGGCCTTCCATGAGCATCGCGCCGTAGCCGATCATGCGCGCTTGCCCTTCCTTGTCGATCATCTTCGGCGTCGTGCCGCTGGAGACGAGCGCATGGAATCCGGAAATGGCGCCGCACATGATCATGATGAAGAGAAACGGAAAAATGCGGCCCGGCCCATTCGGTCCCTGTTCGCCCCATTCGACGACCGCGGGCATTTTCAATTCAGGATTGACGATCAGCACGCCGCCGATCAACAGGGCGATCGTTCCAATTTTCAAATAGCTCGAAAGGTAATCGCGCGGGCAGAGCAGCAGCCACACGGGAAGAACCGACGCGATAAATCCGTACACGGCCATCGCCATGATAATCTGGTGCCTGCTCAGATTCAGAAAGTCGCCGAGCGGGGTGCCTGGAACTTTCGAGCCGAGCCACACGCACGTCAGCAGCAGCACCACGCCTATCGCGGATGCTTCGGCGATGCGCGTCGGCGATTTTTTGCGGATCACATACATCCAAAGTCCCATGAGCAGCGCGATGGGAATGGACATGCCAATCGTAAACACGCCCCACGAACTTCCCGGCACCAGGAGCTTCCCGCCGCTGGGCAATTTGACGCTTTCGCCGGGCTTTGCGGCCAGCAGCGCGGAGACTTCCGCCGCGGACCCCGCCACGAATTTCTGGCTGTGCGGCAGCGGGAATGGATGTTCCGTGGCGCCATTGGCGCGCAGCGCACCCGCGGGGAGCGGCACGTACAGGATCGCGCCCTCTGGAATGGAGACGGTGGACGCTTCCAATCCGCGCTCGGCGTTCGCCGCGAGAACAATGCGGCTGCCTTCCGGCGCAATTACTTCCTCGCCGCTGAGCGCTTTCACCACGGCGATGCCCAAGCCGGCCAGCGCGACCACGACGATAAACAAAATCGCCGCCACGCTCGCCGCACCGCTCACCGCGCCGATTTCTTCGCGCGCCATTTGGGCAAGGCTGCGGCCTTTGTGGCGCAGCGACGCGGCGAGAATCAGAAAATCCTGCACGGCGCCGGCGAGACAAACGCCGATCAGCAGCCAAAGCAAGCCCGGCATGTAACCAAACTGAGCGGCGAGCACCGGCCCGATCAGCGGGCCGGCGCCGGAAATTGCGGCGAAGTGATGGCCGAAGAGCACCCACTTGTTTGTCGGATGATAATTCTGTCCGTCGTTGAGTTCGTGCGCGGGCGTCACACGGCGGTCGTCGAGCGCCGCGACTTTCGCCGCGAGAAACGCGCTGTAATAGCGGTACGCAATCGCGAGCGTACACAGCACCACAATCATGATGGGAAGAGCGTGCATGGAACTCTCCATTAGTAGGACGGGCTGCCAGCCCGTCCGTTTTGAATTGAGAATTAAGCATGAAGTCGCGACGGGCTGGCGGCCCGTCCTACTTTAGCTTTTGCCGAGCCGTTTGACTTCCTGGCCCGACATTAATTCATGCGCCTCTGCCAAATACGCCGGAATTTTCTCTCGGAACGGCGAATCTTTCAAGCAACCGCTGAAATCGAGGCCGTCGAGTTTGTCTGCGCGATTGCCGGGGAACCAGTGATCGGCGTTGCCGAGCAGATTGTAGCGCATCTTGCCGTATTCGAGCATGTCGAACGCCTTCGCGAAATTGCGCAGGCGCAGGATTTCAAAGATGTTCACTTCGCCCGGCACGCGGTCCCAATCCGGAACGCCGACGTGCCACTTGCGCATCCAGTCGGCGCCGAGCACAGTGTCGAGTTCCGCATTGAGCCGCGATTCAACCGGCGCGATTGCGGCGCGCGTGTCGAGTCCTTCAGCAAGCAGCGGCAGCGCTTTGATATGCTCGTCGAAATCGCTGGGCCGCGCAACGCCGAGGCTGAGCGTGTGAACTTGCGGGTGCGACAAACACCACGCGTCGTTGAAGACCATCGGCGAAAATGGCGCGGTCAATTCCACGAGCTTTTTGCTCGGCGCGTAGAGCTTCCCGCCTTTGTCATTCGGGCTGATGATGAACACGCCCATGTCCAACTTCGTCGCCAGTTCAATCGCGGGCCAGTTGAATTGATTGACGTAATACCAATGCAGATTCACGTATTCGAAGCGCCCGTCGCCGATCGTGTCGAGGATCGTCTTCAATCCGCCGTGCGTCGAAAAACCGACGTGCCGCACTCGGCCTTGCGCTTTGAGTTTCAGCGCCGCATCGAGACATCCTCCGGAGCGGATCGACCAGCGCATCCGCTCTTCGTTGTTGATGCCGTGCAGGCCCAGCAGATCGACGTAATCGAGCTTCAGCAGGCGCATTGATTTGTCGAACGTCTTTAAGAAATCAGCCGGATCCGCGGTCGGCCCTACTTTGGTTTGGACAATGATTTTTTCGCGCGGCAATTTCGGCAGCACATGCCCAAGCTGCTCTTCGCTGGTGCCGTAGCCGCGCGCGGTTTCAATGTGGTTGATGCCCAATTCAATCGCGCAATGAATACATGCTTCGAGATTTTTCTGGCTCGCGGGCGTGAAGGCATCGGCGTCGTTCCACGACTGCTGATAGCGCATCCCGCCACAGGAGAAGATGGGCATTTGGAGATTGGTTTTGCCGAAGCGGCGGTAGAGCATGGAAGGCCTTTGACTATCTTTACCAAACGATTGGGACAAGAGCCGAGCGAACGATCTTTTCGTCCTTTGTCAGCAATGCTGGAGGGTTCCCCTGAGCAGCAAGCAATTTGACCGTGGCAACAATCTGACGATCGTCCATTTCCAATTCCGCCGGCATATTCAATGTTAGCTTGATCAATTCCACCGTCAGTGGAACAACAACGAAGCGCGGATCGGCTTCGACAGCGCGAATCAGTTCGGCTGCGGAAGAGATCTTGGTTCGTGCCTTACCCACGACCCAGCACGCCTCGGCAAGCGCAATGGACGGTAGAAACAATTTAGATGCTGGGTTGCGCATGACATCGCCCGCCCGCGCTCCAAGCTGGGGGTCGTCCGCGGCAAACCAGATTAACGCATGCGCATCAACCACATAGTCATTTGGCACGGTTGGCTTTTTCCCACTTTTCAAGTGCTTTCTTCTCGTCGAATTCCGCGTCCTTGAAGTCTTCTTCGGTGGCGCTGATCGAGCCCTTGAACATGCCTAACGTCATCATTTTTCCGGCTTTCTTGGCGGGAAATTCCAAAAATGTCACCACAACGGGCGCGCCTTCCTCACACGGCGGTGTTTCCGCGAGTTCGATTTTGCCGTTTTTAAATATGCCTTTGACTGCAGTTAACATGGCTGAAACCTCAATGGCTTGTTTATCATCATGACACGAGGAACTGACGCATCAAGTCCCGACCACTCACTCGGCGCCTTCAGCATCCCCTTCCTCTTTTTTCTTCTTCTCCTCCTCCGCCCGCCGCAGCATCTCATCGACCACTTCCGATTTTTCGGGCGCGCCTTCCGCCGCAGGCAGATCCGTTCGCGAGATCGATTGAAGATTCGCGCTCGATGCCGGCGTGCCGTCCTCCTTTAATCTGCGCACTTGCGTTCCCGCGCGTAATTCCTTCTCTTCCTTTTCATCCGCCTTGCGCGCCGCGGCTTGCTCGTTGGCGGCCGTCGCTTCTTCGCGCGCGATGCTCGCGACGGTCACGACGCGGTCGTCGTCTTCCAAATCCATCAGATACACGCCCACCGCGCTGCGCCCCGTTTCGCGAACGTCGTCGATCTTCGAACGGATGACTTTGCCTTTTTCGGCCATCAACATTAATTCGTCGCCTGATTTGACGGCGATCACCGCCACAACCGGACCGTTCTTCACCGTGATCTTGACGTTGATTACGCCCTTCGCGCGCTGATTGCCGACCTTGCGGTATTCGTCGATCATGCTGCGCTTGCCTACGCCTTTTTCGCAGACCGTCAGCAGATAATCGCCGGGCTGGCCGACAACGACACTGACGATCTTGTCGCCTTCATCAAGGTGCGGCCCATTCACGCCGCGCGCGCTGCGGCCCATGTCGCGCACTACCGTTTCGTCGATGCGCACGGCCATGCCCAGGCGCGTGCAGAGCACGATCTCTTGATTGCGCTTCACGAATTTCGCGGCCATCACTTTATCGCCTTCTTCAAGGCCGATCGTCGAAATTCCGCCGCGGCGCGGGTTGGCGTATTCGCTGAGTTTGCATTTTTTCAAATAGCCTTGCTCCGTCGCGATGAAAATTGAGGCGTCGTCCTCGAAATTCTCGACGGGCACAATCGAGACGACTTTCTGCTCGCCTTGCAATTCAAGCAGATTCACCAGCGCGCGGCCCTGCGCCATGCGGCCAAGCTGCGGCATGTCGTAGACTTTGATCCAATACACGCGCCCGTCGTTGGTAAAGCAGAGCAGATAATCGTGCGTGCTGGCCACAAATAAATGTTCCGGAAAATCCTCGTCGTCTTTGCTGCGCTGTCCGATCACGCCTTTTCCGCCGCGGCTCTGCACGCGGTAGCTGGCCAGAGGCTCGCGCTTGGCGTAGCCCTTGTGCGAAATCGTCACCGCCATGACCTCGTCGGCGACGAGATCGGCTTCGGACAAGTCGCCAGTTTCGCCCACGATCAGCGTGCGTCGGCCGTCCGCGTATTTTTCCTTCATTTCGAACAAGTCTTCGCGGATGATTTCGAGCACGCGGTTGATGTCGGCGAGAATCGACTGGTAATCGCGGATCTGGTCTTTGGTGTCTTCGTATTCCTTGCGCAGCTTGTCGCGTTCCAAACCAGTCAGCGCGCGCAGCGACATGTCGAGGATCGCTTTGGCCTGGCGCAGCGTCAGTTCAAAGCGAGCCATCAAATTATCGCGTGCTTCTTCGCCGTCTTTCGCCGCGCGGATGATGCGGATCACTTCGTCGATATGATCGACGGCGATGATTTTGCCTTCGAGGATGTGCGCGTGTTCTTCGGCCTGCGCCAGCAAAAAGCGCGTGCGCCGCACGATCACATCTTTGCGGTGCTCGCGGTATTGTTCGAGCAACTGCTTGAGGTTCAGCACGCGCGGCCGGCCGCGCACGAGCGCCAGCGTGTTGACGGCGAACGTGATTTCGAGCGGGGTGAATTTGTAGAGCTGATTCAAAACCACGTCGCGGTTTTCGCCGCGTTTCAAATCGACGACGACGCGAATGCCTTCCTTGCTGCTTTCGTTGCGGACATCGCTGATGCCTTTAATGCGGTCTTCTTTGACGGACTCGACGATTTTTTCCCAAATGCGGTTGATGCCCACTTGATACGGAATTTCATCGACGACGATGCGCTCGCGGTCCTTCTCTTCTTCGAAATGAACTTTCGCGCGCAGCGTGAGATGGCCGCGGCCGGTCATGAACGCTTCGCGGATGCCGTCGGTTCCGCAGATCGAACCGCCGGTCGGAAAATCGGGGCCTTTGACGAAGCGCATCAGATCGCCAATCGAACAGCCGGGATTTTCGATCAGGTAAATGAGCGCGTCGCAAATCTCGCCAAGGTTGTGCGGCGGAATTTGTGTGGCCATGCCGACGGCGATGCCCTGTGAGCCGTTCACCATCAAATTCGGAAATCGTGCGGGGAGCACTGTGGGTTCGAAGCGCGTTTCGTCGTAGTTCGCGACCATGTCCACGGTGTCGCGGTCGATATCGTCGAACATTTCGACCGACGCGCCGGTCATGCGCGCTTCGGTGTAACGCATGGCCGCCGGCGGATCGGGATCGATCGATCCGAAGTTGCCCTGTCCGTCAATGAGCGTGTAACGCGTGTTCCAGTGCTGAGCCATGCGCGTGAGCGTGGGATAAATCACGGACTCGCCGTGCGGATGGTAGTTGCCGCTGGTGTCGCCGCAGATCTTGGCGCATTTACGATGTTTCGCGCGCGGGCCGAGATTGAGGTCGTGCATCGCCAGCAGCACGCGGCGCTGCGACGGTTTCAGTCCGTCGCGCGCATCCGGCAGCGCGCGCGAGACAATCACGGACATCGCATACGTGAGGTAGCTTTCTTTGAGTTCGTCTTCGATCAACAGATTTTCGATGCGCCCGCCGTGGATGTCGCGCGATTCGTCGCGCGGCGGGCGAGCGGCGGGCGTGTCGTCTGTGGGCGGGACTGTGGGAGTAGTTTCGTCGGGCTGATCGGGCGGGTTAGCCATGATGGGATTTGGATATCTCCGGCTGCGCGTTTCAAATGAACGCGGATGAGTTTGCGTTTGAGAAACTCAGTAAAAAAGGGACTGAATTCCGGCTGATTTCAATGACCAAATTTTACTCGAAAACGCGCTCAAGCGCCAACGCAAGACGCGCATTTAAAACGCTAATTTTTCATAGGAGAATCAGCGCTCAAATCGTGTTATTTTTAGCGGCGGCGGGGTCGCGCCATTGCACGCCCTTTCCGCGCGCATGGCGAAGCGCGGAATCGAGTGTCATCAGGCCATACAAAACGCCGGCGAGCGGGAGCGAAAACGCGAACAAAACCGGCAATTTGAAGAAGCGCATCGCGGGCGCGTACACGTGCCCCATGATCGCCAGCCCGAGCGCGCCTTTCATGACGGCGGCGACCGAATAGAGCATTGGCGAGGCGCCGAAAATAATTCCGAACGCGCCGGCCAAAATTGCGGCAAGCGGCACAACGAACATCAACGCCAATCCGGCGAGCGCGCCGAAGACGCGCAGCCACGAATAGTTCAGCTCGGTAAACGCGGTGCGGCGGACCATTTTCCAGATGTCGGCGAGATGCGGGTATTCGCGCAGGCTGACGACTTCGCTGCAGCTGAGGCTTAAGCGGATCGGCAGTCCCCTCCCCTTCACTTGCCGCGCGAGATTCACGTCATCGATGATTTCGGATTTGATTGAATCGAACGATTCGCCAAGCCGCGTCCACGCTTCGCGCGAAAGCAGCACGCAGCCGCCGGCGGCGGACGCGAGCGGATCGCGCGAATTGTTGACGCGGCGCATCGGATAAAGAATGTTGAAGAAATAAACGAACGCGGGAATCAGCAGACGTTCAGCCGGCGATTCACAACGAAGTCGCGCCATGCGCGAATTTAAACCCAATGTAGGCGGGCCGCCTGCACCACAATGTATGAGGCTTTCGCTGACGAGGCGGCGCAGCGAACTGGGAGCGTGGAGAATATCGGCGTCAGTGAGGAGGAAGAATTCGGCGCCGGTTTTCGCGGCGGCTTTCGCGCCTTGATCGAGCGCCCAGACTTTGCCGGCCCAACTTTCAGGCAGCGGCGCGCCGCCGATGACGGTCAGTTTGTTCTCCGCGCGCACGCGCTGCGCGATGTCACGCGCGATTTGGGCGGTGTTGTCGGTGGAACGGTCGTCGATTAAGAAAACGGAATACTCCGCGGGGTAATCTTGTTTCAACAACGCCGGCAGCGTGCGGGGCAATGATTCGGATTCGTTGCGCGCCGGGACGATTACGGCGACGCAAGGAAAAGCGATGCCATCGGGCAACGGCGGAATTTCTGTATCGTCGCCGACCGGTTGAAAATCCCAAGGCCGCGCGGGATGAAGCAAAATGTAGAGCCACGCCAGCAGCGAAAGCGTGGCGAGAAAAAAGAACGGCAGCACCAAAAAACTGAGCATCGTTTGATTTTATCGCCGAAAGACGTTTTCGAAATTTCAAATCTGTTTAGAATCGCCGCGCAGACGGGCCGGCAGGGACGCCGGCGGTACAGATTGGAGCGGGCGAACGTGCTGTTGATTGGAATCGACGAAGCGGGCTACGGGCCGGTGATTGGGCCGCTGTGCCATGGATTTTGCGCGTTTCGCGTGCCCGAATCGGACGATTATTCGCCGCCGGATTTTTGGAAACTGCTGCATCCGGAGATTGCGCCGTTTGACGGCTGCGTCGAAAATGTCAGCATCCTCATCGACGACTCGAAGATTGTGTACACGCGCCGCGGTTTCTCGGCGCTAGAAGCGGGCGTGCGCGCTTTTTTGGAATGCATGAAGCCGCCGCTGAGCGATGCGCCGCTGCAATCGGGATTCGTGGGTTTGAATGAATTGCTTCACGAAGACGAACATGCCGTGCTGCGCGGCGACAAATGGTTTTGCGAACCGTGCGCGCCGCCGGTCACGGATGCGCCGATTGTCGGCAACCTGCGCCAAAAACTTGCGCAGCAGCAGGCGAGTATCGTAGCGCTGGGCGCGCGCGCGATGAGTCCGCGCGTGTACAACGAGGCGCTGGATTCGGGGCTGAACAAATCGGAAGTGAGCTGGCGTCCGATCGCGGCGGAGATCAAACGGCTTGCGGCGCTGGCCGCGCCCGACGAGTGCATTCACGTTACCGTGGACCGGCAGGGCGGGCGTCGATTTTATGCGGCGCACATCGCTGAACTGTTTGGCGTGCCGCTGGTGCGGACGACACGCGAAGAGGAATTGATTTCGCATTACGTGATCGACGGCGAGCGCCGCCAGGTGCACGTGGGATTTTTTGTGGGCGGCGAAAACGTGCACATGCCGATTGCGCTGGCGTCGATGGTGGCGAAATTGGCGCGCGAAAAATGCATGCAGCGGCTGAATGCGTTTTTTCTGCGGCATCAGCCGGAATTGAAACCGACGGCGGGCTATTACGGCGATGGGCGGCGATTTTTGAAGGACACGCGCAAGCTGCGTAGGCGATTGAAAATCAAGGATGGGGATTTTATTCGGAAGAAGTGATGGAGGGGCGGCACTCCTGCCGCCCTGAGTCGTCACAGTTTCTTGCACACTTCCAGCACGCCGGGAATGTCGTGTACTTTGGCCTCCGCATGAATCGGGATGCCGCATTCCGTCATGGCTTTGCTGGTGATCGGGCCGATGGAGATGAATTTGATGCGCGCGGCGGCGATGATTTTGGCGAGGCGCGCGGGGCCGAGAATTTGCGCGAAATTGCGCGCGGTGGATGCGGACGTGAACGTTACGGCGTCGATAAGTCCTGAGTCGATCGTGGCGAGCGCGTCTTCCTGGCCTTCGGTTTCGAGGACGGTTCTATAGGCTTCGGCATCGGTGACTTCGCCGCCAAGCTTTTTCAATTCCGTGGAAAGTTCGCTGCGCGCAATATCGGCGCGCGCAAGCAGAAAGCGCTTGCCTGAAATTTCGCCAACTTTTTTCAGCGCTTCGACAATCGATTCGGCAACGTATTCCGGTGGAATCAGATCGGCGCTGACGCCTTTTTCGCTCAAACGCCGCGCGGTCGCTGATCCGATTGCAGCAGCTTTGGCTTTGAAACTGCGCGCGTCGAAACCTTGCTTGTTGAATTCCGCGAAGAGCGCGTCCACGCCGTTGACGCTGGTGAGCACGACCCAATCGAAAGCGCCGCTCGCAAGCTTTGTCACAGCATCGGCGAGCGCGCTGCTTTCGGATGGCGCGATGCGGATCGTGGGAAATTCGTAGACGGTGCAGCCCAACTCGCGCAAGCCGTCAGCCAGATCGCTGGCTTGCGCGCGGGCGCGCGTGACGACGATGCGCTTGCCGAAGAGCGGCGCGCGCTCGAAGAAATTCAGCTTGTCGCGCAGGCTGACGACGCCGCCGACGATGGTCAGCGCGGGGGCTTGAATGCCGCTGTCGCGCACGAGCCGCTCGATATTCTCGAGCGTGCCGGCGACGGTGCGCTGGCGGCGCGTCGTGCCCCATTGGATCACGGCGGCGGGCGTTGTGGGCGGAATGTGTTTCGACAATTCCGACGCGATGCGGCCAAGGTTTTTGATGCCCATGTAAAAACAGAGCGTGCCCACTTTCGAGAGCGCCGCCCAGTCCAGCGCGCTTTCCGGTTTCGTCGGGTCTTCGTGGCCGGTGACGAAGGCGACGGCGCTGGCGTGCTCGCGGTGCGTGACGGGGATTCCGGCGTAGGCGGGCGCGGCGATGCCGGCGGTGACGCCGGGAATGACTTCGACGTTCGCGCCATTTTCGATCAGGTACAGCGCCTCTTCGGCGCCGCGGCCGAAAAGATATGGGTCGCCGCCTTTGAAGCGCAGCACGCTTTTTCCGGCGCGTGCTTTTTCGAGCAGGATTTTATTGATGTCCGGTTGTTCGACGGCGTGTTGCGCGCCGCGTTTGCCGACGTAGATTTTCTCCGCGAGCGGATTGGCGCCGGCCATAATTTCAGGCGACACGAGCGCGTCGTACACAATGCAATCGCAGGCGCGCAGCAGTTCGCGCGCGCGGACGGTGAGCAGGCCGGGATCGCCGGGGCCGGAGCCGGCGAGGTAGACGGTTGATTTCCTGGCTTTTGATATGTCGGACAATTCGAAATGCCTTTCTCGATTCGAAAGGCCAATTTGTCATTTGGCATTTGTCATTTGTGATTTGTCATTTCAATTCGGTTGCGCAGTAAAATGACAAATGCCAAATGACAACTGTCAATTGACAAATGGGCTGTTCCGGGCCGTTCACGCGTCGATCTCTTTCAAAATTCCCTTCAGCGCAGCGACAGCCGTTTTGAAAAGCGCCGGGCCGGTGAAGCCCTTAAACGTGCCGCTTTCGCTCAAGTGCGGTTCGAACGAGAGGTATCCTTTCCATCCGCTGTGAAACGCGTCGCGCAGGATTTCGCGAATTTTTCCGTCGCCCTGTCCGGCGGGGACTTCGCGCTTGTCGGATTTGCGGCAATCTTTCACGTGAAAATCGAGCACGTACGGTTTGAGCTTGCTCCACGCTTTGAGCGGGTCGTCGTCGCTTTGGAGGAAATTGGAGAAATCGAACGCGGCGCGCACGTGCGGCGAATTAATGTGGTTCAAAATTTCCAACTGGCGGTCCGCGGTGTCGCCGTATAGGTCTTTTTCGTTTTCGAAGAGCAGATTGATGTCGAGCTTCTTGGCTTCGTCGGCCAGCGCCTTTACGCGCGAAAGAACCTCGGTGCGATATTTTGCCGGGTCTTCACCTTTGGGCATGAAGAACGAGAAGACGCGCACGGCGCGCGTTTCGAATGCGCGCGCGAGTTCGGAGGCGCGCTTCAGACGTTTGAGTTCCGGTTCGAACGGTTCAGTGATTTGAATTTTGCCAACGGGCGAACCGATGCAGGAGAAATGCACGCCGCGGTTGTTGAACTGCTGCTTCATGAGTTTGACCTGGAAATCTTCAAACTCCATCACGTTCTTCCCGTTCGCGCCGCGCATGGCGCAATACTGGATGCCGTTATCGAGCAGGTGGTCGATCTGCACCTGGATGTCGCTGGAGATTTCGTCCGCAAAAGCGGAAAGGCGGTAGGGCATAATCGGTGCTCCGTAACGTTGAGTTGTTGCGGCGCATTTTATAGCATCGCGAGCGAACGGAAAGGTCAGGTAGAAAGAAATAGGCCCTATGTGGCCTATAGGGCCAATAGCAAAGGACGAGTGCTTTACGAACTCGGGACACGCTCTGGAAAAAGTTCAAGAGCATGTTCGCAAGCGCAGCCACCCCTCACCCCCGTCCCCTCTCCCCCAAGGGGAGAGGGGAGAACTACGGCACTTCGCTTCGCGAAGTTTTGAAACGGCTTCTTATTCCTTCGGCTTTTCTTTTTTGATAAAAATCGATTTTCGCGGCAACGATACTTTCTGCGTAGGGCGCTTGAAGGCGCCGGACGACGCCTGCATGACACCGGAGATTTTCACCGCTTGGCCAGTCAAGGCACTTAGCGGGTCGGTGGAGAGCAGTTCCCATTCGAGATCCCAGACGCGCAGGTATTTGTCTTCGGACCCGGTCAGCAGATGGCAGTTGTCAGAACTTAGCGCGAGGCACGAAATGCCTTTCGTGTGCGGACAGATCGAATGCAGCAGTTTCCCGCTTGCGGCCTCCCAGATTTTCACCATCGAATTGAGGCCTTCCATTCCGCCGCTGAAGACGAAGCGATTATCGACGCTCATGGCGAGGCTGTGAAAACGCGATTGGCCGTCGCGCGCGATCCAGAGGTTCTGACCGTTTTCGAGATTCCATAGGCGCAGCGTTTTGTCTTCACCGGCACTCAGGAATTGCGGGCGGTCGAGCAGAACCGCCAGGTCCAGAATCGCGCCCGAATGGCCGTCGAACGTGCGCGTGCATTTGCCTGTGACCGTGGACCACAGCCGCACCGATCCGTCTCGCCCGCCTGTGACGACTCCGCGGCTGTCGGGCAGATAGCGAACGGCCACGAACGGCTCGTCGCTGCCGTCGTCGGGCGCGAGCGTCTTGATGCAGCGGCCTGATGCGATGTCCCAGAGCTTGATGCTGCAATCGGAACTGACGGTCGCCGCGACACGTCCGTCGCGCGAGATTGAAAGCGCGTTCACTTCGCCGCGATGGCCTTGCAGCGTCTGTCGGAGCTGGCCTTTCACGGCGTCCCATAAACCGACGGTGAAATCCGAGCTGGCGGAAACAATCGACGCCGAATCGGGCGTGATCGCGATGGCTTCGACGGCTTGCTTGTGTCCTTCGAGCGCGCGCACAAATGTGCCGGTCGAAAGGTCCCAGGTGTCGAGGGCCTTGTCGTTGCGTCCGGCGGAAATTGCGCGCTGGCCATTTGCAGCAAAAACTACGGCGCGGAAACCGTGCGGGTGGCGGCCTTCGATTTCGTTGCGCAGATACGCAGCCGCAATGCTTTTCAGAGGGAGCTTCGCGCAAAGCTGCGCATTCAGCGCCAGCGCACGCGGATCGCGCTCGTAGCCTTCGACTTTGCGCGCTTTCTTCAGCCAGGCGTAGGACGCGGCGTACTGCGCGTTTTCGTATGAGGAAAGCGCATTTTGCAGCGCTGTCTTGAATTGCCGGCTGGAACTTTGCGACTTGTCCTGGCTTTCCACGCGGCAGACGACGAGGTTTCCCGCGTACGGATCGGAGACCGACGGGTCGCGCGTGTAACGATCCAATTCGAGGTTCCACAAGCGCAGCGGGCGGCCCAAATTCTCGGATGCGCCTGAAACCGCCTGTGTGGCGTCCGGCGTGACCGCGACGGCGTTGACCGCGCCTTGGTGGCCGGTGATTGTGCGCAGGCAATGCCCGTTGTTGGTGTCCCAGATGCGCAGCGTATTGTCGTCGCCACCCGAGATTAAGAAGCGGCCGGCAATCAGCGCGGCTGTTGCGGCGTTCATCGAAATGATGCCGGAAGTCGTCAGCGACGCGGTGCCCATCGGGTTTGCGGGCGCGGGGACGAGCGCAAGCGAATTGACGGTGCCGCGATGGCCTTTGAATTCGCAGACGGGCACCCACGATTGGCAATCCCATTTCAGCAGCCGTCCATCGGAGCCGGCGGAATAGAGGTGCTTGCCGTCGGGCGCGAAAACCAGCGCTTTGAGCGGCGTAAGCTGGCTCTTGAGCAGCGCGATATTTTTTCCGGAGGGCATTTCCCAGACGCGAATGGTCGCGTCCGAACCGCCGGAGACGATCAGTTTTTCGCCGGGAGAAAACGCAACACACGTGACGGATTCGTCGTGGCCCCAAAGCGTGCGCAGCAGCGTGCCTTTGCCGAGTTCCCACACGCGCACGGATTTGTCGCTGCCGCCGGTGATCGCGGTGCTGCTGTCGGCGGAGACTGCCAGCGCGTTGATCGAGCCGATGTGGCCTTTGCCGTAGAAGTCATCGACAATGAAACCGGTGTCGAGCGTCCACATGCGCAGGATCGAATCTTCGCCGCCGCAGATGAGATGCTTGCCGTCGGGAGTCGGGGCGACGCAGAGCACCTGCTTGGTGTGGCCGCTGAAATTGTTCGCCTGGCGGCCCGTGGGCAATTCGAATTGACAGACCGAATTGAGCGCGCCGTCGGAGAATAAACTGCGGCCATCGGGCGCGACGGCAATCGCGCGCACTGAGCCGATGCGGTCTTCGATCACGCGCGCGGGGCCGATGTTGGGATGCAGGCAGCGGCCGAGGCGGGCGCGCTGGCAGGCGCGGGCCTGGCTGGCGCAGAGCTTGGCGATGTCATCGACGGGAATGAGCTGCAGCGCTTTCAAATAAGCGGCTTCGGCGTCGCGGTATTTTTCGAGCGCAAGCTTGGCGTGGCCCAACGCGCGCCACGCGTGGCCGTCGCCGCTGATCGTAGGGTCGGCGATTTCGGGGTCGAGCGCTTCCTGAAGCGCCTTTTCGGCGTCGAGCGGATTGCAGGTCTCCAGAAAGAGGTAGCCTAAGTAGAGGTGCGCCTTTCGCTGAGTTTTGGCGGCTTCGCGGAGTTGATTGACGGCATCGAAATCGGTGATTCTGCCCGCGCGGAACGCGAGCAGCGAGCTGTTGTAGATCGATTCCGGATGACGCGGGTCGAGTTCCAGCGCTTCCCGCCACGCGGCTTCGGCCTGCGCGGGCTGGCCCAAATCCCACATGGATACTGCGCGGTTGTTCAAGCCGGATGCACGCGATTCGGCGATTTCGGGCGTTTCGCGTTCAAGCGGCGTGCCGAGGATTTTCGCATGCGCTGCGGCGAGTGCGTCGCGCACGTCTTTGAGCGTCTGCGGCCGCTTGGCGGGATCTTTTTCGAGACACTTCAGCGCCAACTCAGCCAATGGCGCCGGCAGGTCCTTGCGATGGGAACGCGGATCGGGCGGTCGCACGGACAAGTGTCGCGCGATGATCACTTGAGCGGGCTCGCCTTTGCCCGATTCATCGAACGGGCGGCGGCCACAGCAGAGTTCGTAGAGCGTGATTCCGAGCGCGTAGATGTCGGCGCGCGCATCGACGTGCCGTGCTTTGCCCCATTGTTCGGGCGCGCCGTATTGCGGCGTGCCGAGGCTCAGGCCGGTGCGTGTGAGGTCGCTGGTGACGATGTCGTGCATGCCGCTCCCTTGCGGTCGCGGTTCGTCGCTTTCGATGTCTTCGACGCCGGCGACTTTGACCAGGCCGAAGTCGGTGATGCAAAGCTGGCCGTCTTCGCGCATGAGCATGTTGCCGGGTTTGATGTCGCGGTGCACCACGCCGCGCTCGTGCGCGTAGCCGAGGCCGTCGCAGGCTTGGACCATCAGGTCGATGATGCCGGCCCATTTGCCGGGGCCAATACGGCCTTTCTGGAACCAGTCTTTGAGACTGCCGCCGCCGAGGTAATCGACAAAGACGCGCGGCAGGCCGCTGAGTTCGCGCACGTACCAGCACTGCACAAGATTGGGGTGCAGGCCCAAATCGACCCAGATTTGAGCTTCGCGCAGGAAGCGCGCTTTGGCGGCGGCGTCTTTGACCAGCGCGGGCAGCGGCGTTTTCACCGCCATGTCGATGTTCCATTCGCGGTGATGAATTTTGTAAACGACGCCCATGCCGCCCTGGCCGGCGATGGCGGTGACTTCGTATTTGCCTTCGATTAGGTCGCCGACTTTCCACATGGATTTGCTGCTGGCCGAATCCGGCGCGGGGGAAAGCTGGATGACTTTGCGCGCGGGCGCGGGTTCTTGGAAATCGGAGGGCACGAAATCGTCGAAACGCTTGCCGCGCGCGAGTTGCGAGCGCTGGCGCGCGGGTGCGGGCGCACCGATGCCGCCGGTCAGCGTCATGTCGGGCGCGTCGGAACTTTTTCCGCGCACGGATTGCGCATCATAGCCGAGGCCGCCGCTGAGCGTCATGGGCGATGCGCCGCGCAATGAGGGCGGGGCGATCTCGCCGACTTCAAGGCCCAGACCGCCGGTCATTGTATTATCGGACGCGGCGGGAAGCGAGGGTGCTGCGCCCGGCGCAAGCGCCGCGCCGCTCGGACGCGCGCCGCCAGTCGCGGTAATGGAGGCGACGCCGCTGGGCGCGGGCATGGCTGCGCCGCCGGTGCGGGTGACGTCGTTCGTAATACCGCCTTTAGGCGGAAGAACGTCCGCGCTCGGAGGCGCCGCTTCAGGTAATGGCGGGACGACAGGCGACTCGGGAATGTCGGCTTCAGCGCCGTGCGGTGTTCCGCCTAAAGGCGGGACTACGAACGCGGGCGCGTCTTCGAAACGTTTGCGCGATCGGGCTGCGCGTTTTGGATCTCTCTCAGGCGGTAGCGCCACGGTTCGAGCCTCGTGCAAAGCATTGCCTGCAATGCGCCTGTGTATTTAAAACGACGCTGCGCGCATTAAAAGCGATTTCCGTCTCTTTGTGATGCAAATTCTACTTTGTTATCGGTTTTTTTATCTAAAAACGCGCATTTTTTCTGATAACCTCGCCGATGCATACCACATTCCATTGCGGCGAAGGAAGCTATGGCGGAAGCGGCCGGAAATCTTGAAGCGCTGATCGGGGAACATTACCGGGAGGTGCATGGATTGCTCTGGGCGCTCACCCGCAACCAGGCCACGGCGGACGAACTGGCGCAGGAAGTGTTCATCGTGGCGCTCAAAAAGGGCATGGCGCCGGGCGACGGAATGCGCTTGTGGTTAAGAGAGACGGCGCGGCGCTTGGCGATGAACGAACTGCGCCGCAAACGACCGAAGGCGCTGGACACTGAAGATTTGGCGGTGCTGCCGGGCATGGCCGTGTCGGATGAAGCGGGGAAGACGGAGAGTTTTGACGACGAGTTGTCCGCGCTGCGGGCCTGTTTGTCGGAATTGCCGGAGCCGGATCGGAAGCTGTTGTCGGAGCGGTACAACGGCGGTGCGTCGATCGCCGAGTTGGCTCAGAAGACGGGCATGTCGGTCGAGTATGTGAAACTGAAGTTGTTCCGCTTGCGCAAAACGTTGGGGGAACGGATCAGACGGAAAGTGCTGAGTCCTGAGTCCTGAGAAACGGCGAGCGCGCCTCGCGCGAATGGTTTACTCAGCACTCAGGACTCAGGACTGTTTTCGAGGATAGTATGCAGAACGAGGAACTGGACAATCTTATCAGCGCATTCCTCAACGGGGAGATTGACGCCGCGGGGCGCGAGAAGCTGTCGCGCATGTTGGAGTCGGACCCCGCCGCGATGGAGGCGCTCGATCAGGCGCTACGGATGGAAGCGCTACTGCGCGCAGCGCACACGGATGCCAGCGCTGAGCAGGCAGCGGCGGAGAAGATTGCGCGCAGATTGAAGGATACGAGCCGCGACCGCGAGGGAGCGGGCCAGGATATCGCGAGTCAGCCCGCTCCCTTGCGGTCGCGGCTCGCCGGGCGCGTGATTCGCAACGGTTCGTTCAGAAATCGAAATCCATTCGATCAACGCAAAGTGTCGCAGGCTCCTGCGTGGATTACGGTCGCGGCGCTGATCGCGGTGATGTTTGGATTGGCGTTTTATTACAAATATTCAGGGCCGGCCAAGCCCGAAGTTGCAATCAACGACAAGCCCGGTGAAACGAGTCGTTCCTTCACTGTGGCCAACGGCGGGCGCGTCCTTGTGGACGGGAAGGAGAAGACTCAAGTCGCCGAAAACGATTGGGTCACCGTTCATTCGGACGCGCCCGCCGTGCTCAAGGCCGGCGATGGCACGTCGGTCACACTGCAACCGGGCAGCAGCGCGCTGCTGCGCAAACGCGGCGCAACACTCCTTAATGGTAGCGCGCGCTTCACGGTGCCGAGCGGCAAAGATTTGTACATACTCGATACGACCAACGCGGCGCTGAAGCTTTATTCGGAAGGCGGCGATTTTCAGGTTGGCTTGCAGCCCACGGGCTCCGGCTCGCTGGCGTTGACGGTGTCCGTGATTTCGGGCAGCGCGCGTGTGGACGAGGCAGGCACATCGACGCAATTAAAGGCCGGCCAGTCTCAGGGTTTTGGTTACGAAAGCGTTACGCCGTCTGACAAGATTGCCAATGACAACACCGGCAACAAAACCGAGACGCCGCGGCAGAAACCGCCCCCGCATCCGTTCGAGCCGGAGTTTGCGTCAATCTTGTTGACGAAAAAATACATCGACGGCTTGAAGCTCACCGAAGACCAGCAGGCTCAGTTGCGCGCGATGCAGGAAAAAGTCGCGAAGCATCAGGTTTTATTTTATAAAGACCCCGAAGCGATCGCGTTAATGGAGCAGCAGCGCAACTACGAGCCGGGCACGCCGGAGTTCCACGATATTCAGCGCAAGATTCACGACCGGCAATTGGAGATGACGCGCAACGACAAAGCCGGCGACCCGCGCGACGTGCTGCTCGGCGATCAGCACCGCAAACTGGAAGAGTTATTGCAAGGGGAGCGCGGCACGCGCGCGCCGAGCGACGGCGGACGCGACGGACCAGAACCACCGCCAAAGCGCCCGCCGCCTCCGCCGCTCAACGACGGTCCACCTGATCAGCGCCCTCCGCGCCCGCCGCTGGGCGGAGAACCGCCGCTATTTCCGCCGCCGTTTCCGCCCGGAGACAAACCACGCCCGAAACCGGAATGACACTTTTTATTCAACAGGAGTTGTGAAATGAAAATCCGTCTGGCAATAGCCTCGGTCAGCCTTGCATTTGTTTTCACCGCGGTGGGATTCAATTCCGCGCAGTGCGCCGACGATGGAAACAAGCCGCCGCCGAAACCGGGCGACGCGCAGAGACCGCCGCCACCTCCGCCGAATGATGACGGCGATCCACCAGCACCACCGCCGCCACCGCCACCGCCACCTCCGCCTCCGCCTCCGGGATTTGACGGGCCGCCACCACCGCCGCCGCCACCGGGATTTGAAGGACCGCCGCCACCTCCGCCGCCTGCTGACGACGGGAACCCTCCTCCGCCCCCGCCGCCACCGCCGCCCCCGCCGGGTGTCGATGGTCCTCCTCCGCCACCGCCGCCGCCCGATGGCAATCCGCCACCGCCTCCGCCGCCGAATTTGGATCAGAAGCGCTGCAAAACGCCGGCGAAATAGGCCTGATAGGCCAAACGATATTCGTGGGATTTGTTCCAAAAGCCTAATCGCGAGCGCGGCCACCCCTCACCCCCGGCCCCCTCTCCCCCAAGGGGAGAGGGGAGAATGGCGGCGCTTCGCTTCGCGAAGTTTTGAAGCAGTTTCTAAAGTCCAAGGCAAGCCTTGGACTTTGGACTTTGAACATTGGACCTTGGACCTTCTTCGTCCGCCGCACTAATGCACGTGACTTCCCTGTCATTGCGCTGTAAAAATGCGGACCATGCCGAAGCGATTGGCTTTCGTCTGTGCGCTCGTGGCCTTGTGTGTGACCATTCGGGCGCGCGCGCTGGATGAATTGGTGCTGCTGAAGGATTTGCCGCCGCTGGACAAGCGCGGCAGTTGGCGCGACACTCTTGAAGACCTGCAAACGCAAGGCATCCCGCAAAACTGGACGCTGCTTGGTCCGATCTCCAACGAGAACACAAAGTCGTTCGACAAGCAGCTCGATCCGGAACTCAGCGACGATTGGAGCAAGCCGATGACCGACAACCTCGGCCGGCTGCTGCGCGTGAGTTTGTGGTCGAAGCCGAAGGATGAAGATGGGTGCTACGTCGATTTGTACGACGTGTTCAGCAATCCGCCGGAAAGCCCTGTTGCGCTGGCGATGACGGTGATCGATTCGCCGGTCGATGGCCCCGCGCTGCTGTGGTTTGAGAACGTGGGGCGCGCGATCGTTTATTTCAACAACAAACAGATCTTGAACGTCGTCGGCAAAAAGGCGCGCGTGGAGGGTTCGTTTTCAGCGCTGTATCCGCTGCCGATTGAATTGAAACGCGGGCGGAATGTGCTGAAAGTTAAATTGCTGAAAGAGCGCCGCATGGCCTTGAAGGGCTGGGGATTCT
This sequence comes from Planctomycetota bacterium, assembly GCA_035308565.1. Classification (GTDB taxonomy): domain Bacteria; phylum Planctomycetota; class SZUA-567; order H5-PLA8; family H5-PLA8; genus JANXLS01. The sequence goes on from DATGGK010000105.1 coordinate 70,736, forward strand.
TTGCGCGTGTCGAGCGCAACGACCTCGATTGGCGCAAACAACTGCTTGGAAAATTGAAGGAACTTTATCCGGATGAAGACAACGCGCAGCCGGGCGGTGGGGAACGGCTGATTCTGGCGCGCGCGTATGAGAAGAGCAACGCGCCGGAGCAAGCGGCGGCGTTGTATCAGGAAGTGCGCGACCACTACGCGTCGTTTGAAGAACTCTCCGACGAGGCCGGCGCGGCGCTCAAACGATTGAAGGACGGCGCGCCGAAAGACGAACCGCTGCTGGCGGCGCAGGCGTGGCACGTCGCGGAGGAGCGCTTTCGGATTCTTGTGACATCCGCGCAGACCATCGCCGCGGATCGCTTGATGCGCGATTTTGTGGTGCGGTTTCCGTTCAGCGAAGAAGCGGGATTGGCGCTGTGCAATCGCGGCGGTTTGCGTCTGGATTACGCGTGCGACGAATCGGCGCGGCCATTTTTTGAATTGGCGCTGCGCGAATTTTCGCGCAACGAAACTGTGCGCGCGCGCGGCGTGCAAGGGATGGAATTTGCACGGCTGTATCTGCCTGAACGCGCGAAATTGGAGGCGAACCGCGAAGCGGAGATGGCGTTGTCTGCGATTCAGCGCCAGCTTCGCAACGGAAACGAGCGCGACAATGCGGCGGGCTTGAAGGCGCTGGGCGAGTTATTGGTGGCCAAGCCGGGCGCGTGGGTGAGCGCGGGCGGGCCGGAGTCGTATCCGCGTTGGGCGAGTTTGACGGAGCTGGCGCGCGAATTCATGGCGACGCTCACGCCTGACGAACGCAAGCTGTTTCGCGAGCCGCTGGCGCGGCAGGCCGAGCTGCTCTATCGCCAAGCCGCGGAGATGAGCGACGCGGTGCAACTGGAGGAAATCGCGCTCAATTTTCCGGGCGCGGAAGCGTCCGCGAAAGCGCTCAATCACGCGGGGAATTTGTATCTCGACCACGGGCTGTACACGCGCGCGGCGCAGGCGTTTCGCACGCTGCTGCGCGATTTTCGCGGCAGCGGATTGATCGACGAAGCGCTGGCGGCTGCGAAGGAAATTCGCGCGCTGGAGGGGATGGGGCAGCTTCAAGCGGCGCGCGACGCGGCTCAGAAGATGGCGCAGGATTATGCGGCGGGGAAAGTTGTCTTTGGCGGGCAGCCCGTAAGCGTAGCGGCGTTTGTTGAGGCGACGCAGAAACGATTGGACGCAGAACGAGCAAATGAATCGGCGCAAAACCGTGCGGAATACGACACCTTTGGTGCCAACATCCGGCGGCTGGGGCCGGAGGCGCTCGCAGGGGCCAACGGTCCGATTCCGGAGGCGTTGGAGTGGATGCATCCGATCAAGATGTCGGAGGCTGACGCGCGCGCAGTGGGCTCGTGGTATGAGGAAAAATTGTATCGGCATTACGAACCGTTTCCGGTGGCGGCGAATGGGCGCGTATTCGTCGCATCGCGCGAGGACGTGCGCGCGATCGATCTGGCAACGGGAAAACAAATTTGGGAAAAGAACTGGGGCAATGCGGGCGGATATTGGAACATCGACCGCTTCTGCGGCTTTCCACAATCCATGCCCGCGTACAAAGACGGCAAGGTTTTCGTGCGCGTGACCAGCGGCGGCTACAGCATTTTGCGCTGTTATAACGCCGAGAACGGCGACGAGAAATGGGACACCGATAAGAATTCCGCGCTGCGCGGCTTGATGTGGAGCAGCGAACCGCTCGCGGCAAACAATCTCGTTTACGCCAGTTTCTTCGATCCGGTCGATCACGACATGGTCCGCAGCGGCATGGCGGCGCTGGACGCGCGCACCGGCGCGCTGGTGTGGAAGAAATACTTTGGCGTGGGGAATTCAGGCATCCGTGTCAACGAACGCGGGAACGGTTATCGCGACCGCCACGGCGGCGGCACACAGAATTATTACCGCGTGACGATGCAGTTGGGTCCGCCGTCTGCGTACGAAGGAGTCGTCTACGCTTCGACGGGGTTGGGAAGCCTTGCGGCGCTCAACGCTTACAGCGGCGAGATTTTGTGGGTGACGGAATATCCGCGTCTGCGCGCGGGAACGATCGCAGCCGGCAATGCGGAATTGGACGGCGGATTTTCGTCACGCTTTTACAAAGTGATCGCGCGCGGTCCGTCATCGCCGGTCGTGGGCGACCAGGTCGTGGCGCTGGCTCCGCGCGACGCGGCGGGGATCATCGGCTTCGACCGGCGCAGCGGCGAGATGCGCTGGTCGCACGAGTTGCTCGACGCGCGTTTCATCGCCGGCGTGTGCAATGGAAAACTGCTTGCCGCTGACGACACGGTCACCGCGCTAGATTTGAACACGGGCAAAATCGAGTGGGAGTATGGGTCGAACGAAAAGCACTTGTTTGGCCAGCCGGGCTATTCGGGCGGGATGTTGTACTTGCCCTATGAAGACGGTTTGAAATACGTAAACGCGCGCACGGGAACGCTGGCGAGCCAATGGTCGTGGGACCAAAAATGCGAAGGGCCGCTGGGGAACCTTGTGGTGGTGGGGACGCGGATTCTGGGGGTGAATTATTCGGTGATAGGATGCATTCGAGGGAAGTGATTGCGCGTCGGCGGTTCGAAAGGAGCAAAGGTGGCTCTACCAGTTTTGGCGACAAAGCTCAAGCTCGCTGCGAACCAAGCGTTTCAAGACAATCGAAAACTGACCGACATGTCGGCCGAAGACCGAGAGAAGGCCGCCTGTTTTTATGAAAGCGTGGCGGCGACAGCCAGAGGGTCGCAGGCGAATCTTGCACGGCTCTACAATCTGGAACGGGCGCGATTCTTGCGCGGGGAGATACCGAGAATTGCGCCCGACGCCGTGGAATTTGGTGTCGAGATCGGTTACACTCCTTAGCGAGAATCAAAGGGCTTCCAGATCATGTTCAAGTTCAAAGAAGGCGCTCGCGTTCGGGTTAGGCATTCCCTTGCGGAACTGGGCCTCGACACGAACATGACCGGAATCGTTTGGGCACTTTATGAAACTGAACCAAACTCTTATGAAGTTAAGTTTACGAATCGCGAAGGTGGATCATTCGATATTTTGCTTAGTGAGCCGGAATTAGCTGCCGCCTTCGGAGCCGCACGGAAGACGCGTTCTCCTATGAGAAATGTTGCGAAATCGACGCATGGCGTTCACTCGTCGATCGGAACAAAGCGGAGCAGCACAGGGCGGCGCGGTTGATTTCGAGAAGTCATCCACCGTTCGCGGAGCGCCCATTTCCTTCCGCTAGCGCCACGCTGTTTCGTCCCTTCTGCTTCACCTGAAAAAGCGCCCCATCTGCCGCAGCGATGAGTTTCGTGGGGTTCGCCCCCATGTCGCCGGGTATGGCGACGGCGACGCCGACACTGACTGTCACGGATGTGTTCTCCTGCGTGCCGGGGCGTTCGACCTGCATCTCTTCGATTTTCCGGCGAATCGCTTCGGCGCGTTCGCTGGCTCCGCCCACATTGGTCGACGGCAGGATCACGGCGAATTCTTCGCCGCCGTATCGCGCGACCAGATCGGCGGGGCGGCGCAAACTGGATTGGATCGCCTGCGCCACGCGAACCAGACACACGTCGCCGGCCTGGTGCCCGTTCTTGTCGTTGTATTGCTTGAAGTGGTCCACATCGATCATCAGCAATGAAAGCGGCGATTTGTCGCGCATGGCGCGCAGAAATTCCTGGCGCAGGCTTTCGTCGAAATGGCGGCGGTTGGCGACGCCGGTGAGCGCGTCGTGGCGCGCGATGCGGTGCAGCTCGACATTCATGCGATGCAGTTCGATGCCGTGCTCGATGACCTGCCGCTTCACGCGCAGCAAGCGCACGCCCATCGTCGCAGTCATCCAGATCACGATCAGCGAGACGCCGCGGTTGGCGAGGATGATCCAGATCGATTCCGTGCCCGTGCGATGCAGAAAATTTACGGGGAGGAGTTGGGGCAGAAGTCCGCCCAAAATCGTGAGCAGCGTCAGCACGCCTGCAACACGCCACGTGATCGTGGCGCTGTCGGCAAGCAGGCTGAAGGCCACGACCGTGACGTACAACGCGCCGCCGGCGATGCCCATCGGCGCGGCGACATCCAGCGCCAGAATTAACAGCGCCAGCACGCCGCAGATGGCCACGATGTCGTAGCGCGCCCTGGGCGCGTTGAGCGCGGGAGGCAGTTTGGGGTCGCTTTGCATTGAGGCGAGACTATAGTCGGTTTCGGGGCGGGGCGCAATACTGGAGACAGGAGACAGGGGTCAGGAGCCAGGGGTCAGGGGTCAGGGTCAGGCGTCAGGCGTCAGGTCGAATTATTCCACGCATTGAAACATCTCCCCTTCTATGCTCCGCGTTCCAGACGAGCCGAAGCGTAAATCCAAGAGGGGTTCCGCCTGCGACGCGTCTGCTTTGATGCGAATGCGATGCGCGCCGGCTTTCAAAGCCAGCGGCACGAATTGCCACGCTTTTGTGGCGGTGAGCGGCTGCGGCAGACCGTCCACTTCGAGCGACACCGTCATCGGCGTTTGGAGTTGAAATTGGTAGAGGTCGTCGGCGGGAGCGGTCAGCCATGCTTCGACGGAGCAAGTGTGGCCTTTGGCCAGGCCCGCATTTTTCAGCCAGTGAGCGTCGTGTGTGGGTTCGATTGTCTTGGCGGTGCCATCGTCAAGCGTCAGGCGCAGGCCCTTCTTATTAGTCGCGGCGGGGTCTTTGGGTTGCGCGTCCAACCAATGCGGTTTGACTTCAAATGTCGCAAAGAGCGCCAACGCGGGCTTCGATTCACCGGGAAGGAACGCGCGCGCGTAGACGCGCGAATGGCCCAATCCGAGCGACGCTGCCGGCACGTTGAAACGACCGTTCGCGCCGTTAATTTTCGCCAGAGACCGTTCGCCCTCGCCGCGAATTTCAATTAGTGCCGCGCCTTTTGCATCCGCAGTCAGGTCGATCTGTTCGCTTGCGTCATAGCTGCCTTTCTTTTGTTTTGCCAAATAGAGCGAACCATCCCGATTTCCAAATAGAACGTTTGCTCGCAGCGCATGCTGCGTTTCGATCGGACCTGATTCAATCGCGGCGACCGTCAACTGGTGGTGTCCGTCCGAAAATTCTTTGGTGTTCAATTGAAACGATTCGCCTGGCGCCACGGAACTGTGTCGAATGCCATCCACAAATAATTCGAATCGCGCGATGGCGGGCGTGGGTTGCGCTGCGCTTGGCTTCAGTGCAAGGACGCCTTTAGATTTTGTAAACGGGTTTTGCAAATCGATGCCTTGCAGCGTCACGTCAATTTGCTTGCGCCACGGCGCACACAACGGATCGCCGACGATGATGAGTTGATACGGGCCGGACACGGATTGATAAAACGCTTCCGCCAGCGTGCAGCCGCGCGCGTAGTGGACATGGATGAAGGGCGAGGGAAATTTGGCTTGAATCGCGTATGGTTCCTGTACAGCACCACTGGTGCCCGCCGCGCCAAAGCGCAGGAACTGTGTGCACGGCGTCTGGCCGCGGTGCTGCGCGAGTTCGCCGCCGCAACTGGTGAGGTGTTCGCAGATCGCGCCGGGCGCAATTACGCTGCCTGACGAGTTCCAATCGAAATCGGCGCTGCCGGCCATCAGGCCCATGACGCTGCCCATGTTTTTGGGCAGCACGCCTTCGAGGATGTCAGCGTGCACGCCCAGCGCGGCAAGCTGGTGCACGGCGGAGGCGAAACCCCAGCGGCGCGTCTTTGAACGGATGTCGCCGTTGAGCATGAAAAAGACGTCGCCATCGGGATGCGTGCCGTCGGCCTTCGCGGATTCGCGGAGATATTTAAGCGTTTCGTTGACCGACGTGCCGCGCCCGCTGGTTTCGGCAAGCAGCGTTGAAAGCATGTAATGCTCGCCCTTGCCATCGGCTGCGATCTCGCCTTTTTCGTTCCAGGCATAGGAGGCGCGGAAGCCGTGTGTGGGTTGCGTTTCGAGCGTTTGCGCTTCGAGCGTTTTGAGCAGGTCTTTGAAATCGGCGCGCTCACGCAGGCCGGCCAGATCGTTGTCTTCGCGTGTGTGATACACGTCGTACCAGCCGGCGTCCACTGCGGCGCGCAAGGCGCTCATTGCTTCGTCGAATTTTTTAAGCTGCGCCAAACAGCATGCGAGATTGTATTGGAGTTCGTGGTTCTTCGGATGCGCTTTGCTGAGTTCGTCGAAGATCGGCAGCGCTTGATCGAATTTCTTTTCTTTGCCTTCGATCAGCGCGACGGCTTCGACATAGCGTGTGCGCTCGGCGGCGGAGAGCGTTTGATCCTGCGGGACTTTGACCCAGCGCATGTAGCGGTTGGCGTTCAGGCGCAGGTAGGCGGTGTCTTTGGCGAGCACGCGTTCATAAAGGAAGGTGAGGCCGGTAATGGAGGCGGTGCGCGTGAAGATGTTCGGCAGTTTCTCAGGGGATTTGTCGGGCGAAGTGTCGATGGCGTAGGGGATGTCCGCAGAGTAGGCGATGCAGTCGATCTGGGGCGTCAGGCCGCGTTCCTCGATCGTTTTCAAAACGGGCTTCAGGATTTGTTCGTGAAAGAAATTGATGTCAACGGTTTCGAAGTTGGGGAGATGATCGAGATAGATGACGTTGCAGCCCGGGATTCCGCGCAGGTGGACGTATTCGTTGGCAATTGCGAGTGAGGCCCAGCTTTCGGGATTGACGACGACGGCGACGTTTTGGGGGCCGAGGTCGGCGCGGCACGACAATGCAAAATGAAAAATGAAAAATGTAAAAATGAACGACATGCGCGGAGGTGTCCTCGCGACATGATCACGTCTGTCATTCTTCATTTTGCATTTTGCATTTTTCATTTTGCATTGCCCAGCGCTTTCTCAATCACCTCCGCGTAGCTCATCAGCACCACGTAATTGCGCAGCGTGTAGCCGCTGGTTTTCAGGCCTTCTTCCGAATAGTTGCCTTGGAATTCCTTCGCCGTCGATGGGTGCACGCCGTCGGCGGAAATCAATGTCAATACGTCGTAGCCTTTGCGGTCTTTGAATTTTTCCTGCGTGCCGTCCCAATCGTCCGGGCGGCGTTTGAGGCATTCGCCGAAGTAATCGCAGAACGGCAGATTGAGTTCCTTGGCGATTTTGCGCGCGATGTCGGCGAATTCTTTCGATTGGTCCAACATGCCGCTGCGCGGCGGGATGGTGCTCAGGATCACGATGGTGCCGTTGTCGAGGCACTTCTGGATAACGGCGCGCGTTTTCTGTTCGTACTCGTCGGCTTTGAGCTGGCGCAGGTCGTTGGTGCCGAACATGATCAGCGCGACTTCGGGGTTGAGCTTTTTGAGCCATTTGTCGATGTTGTCGTTTGCCCAGCGGATGGTCATGCCGCCTTCGCTGCCGTAATTGGGGCCTTTCCATTTCTGCCAGCAATCGGGCTTCATGTAATCCTTGACGCGCTTGAACGCGGCGTCCATTTCAGGCGTTGCGTTTTTGCGGTCGTATTGGAGCGGCGACCAGAAGGCCATGGTGACGGTGATGGAGTCGCCGAATTGGGCGAAGGTGCCGTGCGTGCCGGTGAATTTTTCGTGGACGTTTTTCATGGGTTCGACCCAGGCGGGCGCGGCGGCGGCGATGGCGGAGGCGAGTAAGAACAGCAGCAGAGTGGCAAGCGGTTTCATTTGGCAGTCCTTGAGTTGCGCCACGTGTGCGTACACCGAATGCAGATCGACGAGAGGTGTTATAGGCCTCATAAGCCCAATAGCTAATAAGGCCAATTCAATCGCGCATGGAACTTGACATCCGCCGCCCATCGCGTACATTCCGCCCGATGAAGAAATTCCTCTCCATCTCCCTGCTGGCCCTCCTCGGCGTCGCCTACTTCGCCGCGTACCCCGCCCTCGCCTGCCCGGGGTGAAGTGCCGCCATGGGGTCCCAGGCTGGGTCCTCTCAAGAAGTCATCTGGGGCCGCGCGTTCAGCATCAGCATCTACTTCATGCTCTTCATGGTGCTGGGCTTGGTCATCTATTTCTTTTATCGCGTCCACAGAGTGATCAAAGCGGAAGAGCAACGCCACTCTGATCAGCGATGAGTGCTGAGCGATGAGTGAAAAAGGCGCGAAGCGCCCGCCGCCGTTCCTCATCGCTATTCGCATTGCACTCAGCACTTTTCCCCCGCACACGTGCGCCATTTTCTCCGCTAATCCGCCAGCCCGCATATATTCCGCGTTATCGGACTCCTCTCCGAATCGTCAACTTTATCAGCAGTGGGTTATCAAGCCCGCTTGCAACTAAGAGGAGACGTCCATGCGCCAACTGTCCGTGCTCGTCCTTGCCCTCATCACGCTCGTTGCTCCGTTCGTCCGCGCCGACAAAGCGCAATCAGAAAACAAAGCGTCCGACACAACCTCTCGCCCCGCCGACGGCGGCGAAAAATACGCGCTGCTCGTCGGCGTCGGGTCGTACCGCAACGACTCGGACCTGACCGGCCTCAAGTATTCCGAATCCGACATGACCAACCTCGCGCGTTCGCTCGCCGAAATCGGTTTCAAGCCCGAGAACATTCGCCTGATGGTCCAAACCGACATCACCGATCCGCGCTTCAAATCCACGAAAGGCAACAACGACCAGTACAAACCGCGCAAGGAGAACATCGAAACCGAACTGCAATTGCTCCTCGACAACAAGCGCCGCGAAGACCTGATCATCGTCGCCTTCGCCGGCCACGGCGTTCAATACCGCGGCGAGGATGAAACCGTTTATTTCTGTCCCAGCGACGCGCGCATTTCGAAGAAAGATTCGCTGCTCCCACTCAGCAACGTCTTCGACAAACTCAAAAACTGCGCCGCCGCCAAAAAGCTGCTCATCGCCGATTGCTGCCGCAGCGATCCCGTCGAAACCGGCCGCCGAGCCGCGTATTCCAGCGTCGTCGGCAGCGTCACGCGTTTGCAAAAATACAAGCTCCCCGAATCGATGGCCGCGTTCTACAGTTGCCGCGGCGGCGAATCCGCCTTCGAAGACGACGACCTCAAATCCGGCGTCTTCACCCACTTCCTCGCCAAAGGCCTGCGCGGCGATGCGGCGCAGAACGGCTCGATCGAAATCACCGCGCTCGCCGCATACGTGCGCTACAACGTCTACGAATACGTGCGCAAAAAACACAGCGTCGCGCAAACGCCGGTCTGCCAACTCAACAGCGACGAAATGATGGTCCTGGGCCAAGTCAACGCCAACAAGCTCACGTCGCTGACCAGCCTGACCAAATCGAAGACCGGCGTGCCCAACCAAATCCGCCGCTACATCGAGCCGCCCAGCGCGCCTGCCGTCACCGAAACGCTCGGCTACGCCAGCGGCTTCGGCGGCAAAGTCATCTGCTTCGACACGAAAAACGGCCGAGTGCTGAGCGAATCCGAAAGCGGCAAATCGCCGGCCTACATGGCCTGGCATCCCTCGCTCAAATACATGTACGCGATCAACGAAGTCGCCGACGGCAAAATCACTGCCTCGTCGATCGATCCCAAAGACGGCAAGCTCACCCGCCTCAACGAAGTTTCCTCCGGCGGAAAATCGCCCAGCCACATTTCCGTGCACCCCAAAGGCCGCTGGGTCTTCGCCGCGCATTACGGCGACGGCGCCGTCAGCGTCTTCCCGATTCTCGCCGACGGCTCGCTCGGCGAGGCCGTGCAGACGCTCGCCACCGGCACGCAGGCGCACCAGATTATTTGCGACCCCAGCGGCAAATTCGTCTTCGTTCCCTGCATCCGCAGCGATTACGTCGCGCAATACCGCTTCGACGAATCCACCGGCCGCCTCACGCCCAACGACCCGCCCGCGCTGTTTCTCGCGAAGGGCACCGGCCCGCGCCACCTCGCGTTTCATCCAAACGGCCGCTTCGTTTATTTGATGAACGAACTCAACAACACCGTCACGACCCTCACTTTCGATCTCGTAAAAGGCACGCTCACGCCGATCCAAACTCTCTCCGCCGTCCAGCCGAGCGCCGGCGAGAAAATCCACACCTGGTCCGCGCACATCGCCGTTTCGAACGATGCCCGCTTCGTCTACGCCTCAATCCGCGGCCTGGACAACATCGCAATTTTCGCCGTCGAATCGAGAAGCGGCCGGCTGACGCTGCAAGCGAACGACAACGGCCAGAACTCGCTGAAACTCCCGCGCGACTTCGCGCTCGCGCCCTCCGGCAAACTCTACGTCGCCAACGAAGGCAGCAACACGCTCGAGATGTTCGACCGCGCCGGCGACACGGGCCGCCTGCAATTGCAATTCAAATTGACGATCGAACAGATGAAGCCGACGTTTATCGCGCTGATGCCGAAGCCGTAGAATTTAGAATGTTGAATGTGGAATAATGAATGCGGCATTCCACATTATTCAATATTCCATATTCAACATTCTGATTTTTCATTCCACATTCAATATTCAACATTCCACATTCCGATTTTAGAACTGCTCATCCGTCACTTTTGGCGGCGGCACCGCGACGGCTGGATTCGTCTTGGCGGATTTCAGCGACATCACCGGCGCCAGCTTGCACACTTTTTCGCCTGCGTTCGAACAGCCTGAGCAAATCGCGCAATCCTTCTCTTGATACTGGTCGTGGAATTTGTCCTTCATCGCCATGCCCTGCTTGTGAAGCGCGCCAAGCCGCCCGTTCCATTCAGCGCTTTCCTCCGGCGTCAAGCGCATCGACTCCAGGCGCTTCTGCACCCAGCCTTGGATCAGCGCTCCGATCGTCCAGCGGCGCGTGGAAACTTCCTTGCTCTTCAATTTTTCGCTGATGGCGGGGTCGAGGCCTTTGCCAAAGGTGCTGATCGGCGCCTTGCGATTTTGAAATTCCGGCCGCGCGCGATAAGCGGCGAACGCGGCGTACGCCGGTTCGCACAGCGGGCACGCATAGACGAAATGCTCGCGCGGTAAAATACGGTCCACGTCCTCGTTCGAAACGCCGTCGGCGTAAAGTCCCTCGAGCACCGCGTGAAACACCATCTGGCTACCCGGATCCGAAACCCAATCGCCCGCGCGCACGCCGCTCATGGCAAGACACACCGCCAACATTCCCGCAAAAATTCGCATCGTCTTCATGGCCATCATCCTCCGGTTAATCGCCCAAGATTCATTCGCCACTGAGTCCTTATACAATCCAGCGGTTGTTAGAAAAAGGTGGTTATTGTTCAGACAATCACCTTTTTTGTTGTATTATTAAGGAGGGGCGGCACTCTTGCCGCCCTGAGCGTTCGGCGGCAGGAGTGCCGCCCCTCCAAAATGGACTCTCTTATGAACGCCTCCGACTTTTCCACCGATCAAATCGCAGCGTTCGTCGAACTTGCGCGCCGCGGCAGCCTGCGCGGCGCGGCCGTTGCACTGCACATCACCGAACAGGGCGCGCGCAACCGGCTGCTTGCGCTGGAAGAAAAACTGGGCGTGCAGCTTTATCGAAAGAAGCAGGGCGTGCGCAAGACTCAGCTTACCGAGCAGGGCCGCCGATTTCTGCCGCACGCGCGCAGCTTTCTGGAGCGCGCGCGGGAACTTGCGGAGCTTTTCGCGAGCGAACCGAGCGAACAGGAAATCCACGTCGTGGCGAGCCAGTACCTCATCCTGTACGTGCTCATCGACGCCGTGCGCCGTTTCCGCGCCGCATTCCCGCGCATTCACGTGCGGCTCAGCGCGCGCACCGAAGCGGAAATCGAAGAAGCGCTGCAGCTCGATCCCGATGTGACGCTCGGCGTGGCAGCGCCGTACGAACCGGCCGCCGAACTTGAATACCGCCATCTTTTTTCGATGCAATGGAGCCTGCTGGCCAAGCCGCGCCACGAATTGCTCAAGCACCGCCCGCTGCGCCTCGATCATCTCGCGAATCAGCCGCTGATCTGTTTCGAGCGCGGATCGACCGGCCGCCAGCACGTCATGGACGCCTTTCACGCGCGCGGAATTTCGCCGCTGATCCGCATGGAAACCACCAACACCGAAATCATCGTGCGCATGGTCGAAGCAGGCTTGGGCGTCGCCATCGTGCCGCTGCTGCCGTCGGGCGCCGTCACGCGCGGTCGGCGCGTGGGCGTTGCTGCGCTGGGCAATCAGGTCCGTCCGATTCATTCGGGAATCCTGATACGCAAAGGCGATTCGCTCTCGCCCGCTGCCCGCGAATTCGCGGCCTTCGTGCAGCGCGAGTTTAATGAGTCCTGAGTGCTGAGTCCTGAGTCCTGAGTCGTGCAGGCGAGACGGAACTCAGGGAATTGCCCGAAGCTTCAGCTCCGTTCCACGAGGCGGCGGTGTAAATCCAGTGTGGATTAATTGAAGCCGCGTGCCGCCATCAAGGATCGCTTTTTCCTATGAAATTCGCACTCGCCCTGCTGTGCTCCCTCGCAATCGTTTTGACCAATCTCCGCGCCGCGGAAGTCGGCATTGTCAGCCACATCAAAGTGCTCTCCGACAAAGTCGAAGACGTGTCCTCGATGGAAGCGTGGAAAAAATCGTTCATCAAAGACGGCATGACCGACGAGCAGAAAGCGCTGGCGGTGTGGACGACGGTGGTGAAGTTTCGTCACCAGGACATTCCGCCGATTGAATTTCTCACCGGCGACGGCGGCGACGTGCACGATCCGATCAAGACGTTCAACGTGTACGGCTACAACATGTGCTGCTGCGAATCGTCGAACATCTGCGCGCTGGCGCGTTACGCCGGCTTGAAAGCGCGCGGATGGGGCATCAACGCGCACAGCGTACCGGAGATCGAGTACGGCGGCGCATGGCATCTGTACGATGCATCGCTGATTTGCTTTTTCAAAAAGAGCGACGGCAGCGTGGCGGGCGTCGAAGATATTCTCGGCGATGTGTCAAAATGGTACGAGAAGAATCCGGACTACCGCAAGAACAACGATAAACTGCTGAAATTCATGCGCGACAACGGCTGGAAAAACGGCCCCTCGATTCTAGCAAACACGTCGGCGTATGATCAGAACGGCTGGCTGCCCGCGGCGACGCACGGCTGGTATTCGACGATGCAGGAATACGACGGCCGCGGCGGCGGGAAGGACAACAAGGCGTTTCTTTACGAGTATGGTTATTCGCAAGGCTACGAAGTCAACATTCAACTGCGGCCCGGCGAGCGGATCACGCGCAATTGGTCGAACAAAGGTTTGCAGATCAACATGGACGGTTCCGGCGCGCCGCCGGGATGTCTGACGGAGAAGGTTGGAAAGTATGCGGCGGCGATGGGCGATCGTGCGCCGGGACGGATAGGCTACGGAATTCACGATTATGCCGTTCCATTTGAAAATGGTAGCTATCGCTCAGGTGCATTACTCGTCGAGAATCTTGAAGACGGCGATGAGTCGGTGCATGTCAAGGATCCAACCAAACCTGGCGTGCTTATCGTGCGAATGGCAAGTCCATACGTCATTTTGAATGGCGTCGTTGCCGTAGGGTGCATCACTCCGGAACACGGGGAAATCGCGGTCGATGTTTCCGTCAACAACGGGCAGGATTGGAACGAAGTTAAGAAAGTCCACGAATGGGCGAACGGATTGAGTTTATCAAAATTAATTATCCGGCACTACAGCTATTGCGTCCGCTTTACATTGAAAGGAAAAGGGACGGGTTTGAAAAACGTGAATTTTGAAGATGAAGTTCAACTCTCACAACGCGCTCTTCCCGCATTCGATACGGGTGATAACAAAATCACTTTCAGCGCGGGACCTGATGAAGGCACAGTGACGATCGAAGCGAACAACGCCGCGGACAACAAAGGCAAACAGCTCACCTACGCCGATTTTCATCCGGTGCTCGATCACGTCAACAAAATGCTGGTGCTCGAAGCAGGCGCCGGCAGCATCACGTTCCCGATCAAAACGCCCGGCGATATGACGCGCTTGCGCTTCGGCAGTTTCTATCGCGCGCGCGATGCGAAAGACGGCTGGGATTATCAGGTGTCGTTCGACGGCGGCAAGACGTACAAAACGATCGATCACGCCGCTGGTCTGACCGGCAACGGCCAATGCAAATACGTGACATTCGCTGAGATTCCGCCGAATACGAAGGAAGCTTTTGTGCGCTTCGCCGGCCAGCAGCGCAACACGACGATGCTTTCAAATTTCAGAATCGATGCCGATTACAAAGAACCCGCGGGCGGTTTCCGGCCGGTGAAAATCAGCTATGCGTGGGAAGAAGAAGGCCAGCCCAAGCAGGACGTCCATATCGCCAAGAGCGCGGAGGACGCGTACGCGATTCACTGCGACAAAAAGCCGCTGATGAAATCGATTGTGTTGGAATTGGCGGAGTAGTACACTGCGGTAGCGTTGTTCGTCCCATTGCTCCCATAGGTCCTATGGGGCCTATTCGGCCTTTTTTCCCGTGCAAAAATCCCGAGGCTCTTAATGTCAAGTTCCTCCGTCCGCGTCCGCTTCGCGCCAAGCCCCACCGGCTACCTCCATGTCGGCGGCGTGCGCACCGCTCTTTTCAATTGGCTGTACGCGCGCAAAACCGGCGGGAAATTTATTCTGCGAATCGAAGACACGGACATTCAGCGCAACAAGGAAGAGGCCACGCAGATCATCATCGACGGGCTGAAATGGTGCGGGCTGAATTGGGACGAAGGGCCGGATATCGGCGGGCCGTTCGGGCCGTATTTTCAGAGCCAGCGCATGGAGCGGTACAGAGCTGTCGGCGAGGCGCTGGTCAAAGCGGAGCTGGCTTATTGGGCGAAGAAGGAAGGCGGCGGGCCGCTGCCCGATTGGAAGATCGAGAAGCTCAAAAAGCAGGGCAAGTGGGACGAGGAGAAAGCGCAGGCCGCGGCCGATCCGAATCCGGCGCTCTATTTGAAAGTGGATTTGAAAGGCCGCAGCGAAATTACGTTTGACGACGCGGTGAAAGGTCCGATTTCAAAACCGGCGCAGACGTATCTCGAAGAGGACGGCGTCACGCCGCGCGATTTTGTGATCCTGCGCAGCAACGGCATGCCCGTCTACAATTTTGCGTGCGTGATCGACGACGTGGACATGCACATCAGCCACGTGATTCGCGGCGACGATCACGTGGAGAACACGTTCAGGCAGATTTTTATCTACGAGGCGCTGGAAAAAGCCGCCCTCACCCTACCCTCTCCCGGAGGGAGAGGGGAAACAACGGCGCAGCGAATTCCAGTCTTCGCCCACTTGCCGATGATCTTCAATGAAGAAGGAAAAAAGATCAGCAAGCGGCGCGATCCGGTTGCAATCACGCTCTATCAAAACTGCGGCCTGCTGCCGGAAGCGATGATTAATTTCGAGGCGCTGCTGGGCTGGTCGCCGGGCGACGGGCGCGAAATCATGCCATTGGAAGACATCGTGCGCGAATTCGCGTTCGACCGCATTAAAAGCGCGGCCGCTCAATTTACGCTCAACCGCAAAACGCCGCCGCCGGTGCCGGCGGGCGGAGCGACGACCGATGCGGGCATCGAAGCGCAGATCGTCGAATGGCTTTCGGAATGTTTGAAAGGCTCGAAGCTCGAATGGATCAACGGCGAATACATGCGCAAGCTCACGCCGGACGAACTGATCAGCCGCGCGCGGCCATTCTTGAACAAGCAGGGCTACAAGCTCGATCATTATTCGCCGGCGTGGCTGCGCAGCGTGCTGGCGATCGAGCAGGAGCGTTCGAAGACGCTCAAGCAACTCGCTGAGAATGTCGCGCTGTTTTTCAAAGCGCCGGCGCAGCTTGATGCGAAAGCGGTCGATAAAGTCTTGAAGAAAAACGACGGGCTGGCGCTGCTGAAAGAGATGCGCGGCATCCTCGCGGGACTCGAAGAATGGTCCGGCCCGGTGCTCGATTCGGCGGTGAAACATTTCGCCGAATCGAAAGGCCGCAAGCTGGGCGAAGTCGCGCAGCCGCTGCGCGTGGCGCTGAGCGGCACGACGGTCAGCCCGCCGATTCACGAGACGTTGTTGTTGCTGGGGCAGGCGGAAAGTTTGAAGCGCATCGACCACGTGTTTTCGATGGTGACTTTATAATGCTGACTCGCTCCTTTATTCATCTCTCCGGCGTGACTCACGCGCGCGAACGCCACCTCTGGCACGACGGGCTGGTGTCGTGGGACGACATGTTGAGCCAGCGCGATTTGTTCGACGACGGGCCGGCGCCGGCGCTGGAACAGGAGCTTTCGCTCTCGCGGTTGAAACTCGCGGAGAGCGATTCGCGCTGGTTTGAGGAGCGGCTTGGGCCGTCGCACGCGTGGCGCATGGCCGCGGATTTCGACGACGGGCGCATCGCGTACCTGGACATCGAAACCGACGGCCAGCGCCCCGATGAGCCGCTCAACGACGGCGGCGGGCCGGATCGCACGACTGTGGTTGCCATCTGGGATGGCGCCGCCGCGCGGATTTTTTTGCGCAGCCACGATCTGGATGAAATTCCCGAGTACCTTTCGAAGTACAGCGTGCTGTGCACGTTCAATGGGAAATCGTTCGACATTCCCTATCTGGAAAAGCGGTTTGGGAAACGATTCTTCGAGGGCGCGCATTTGGATTTGCGGCCGATCACGCGCGCGGTGGGTCTGACCGGCGGCTTGAAAAAAATCGAAGCGCAAATCGGCATCGAACGACCCGCCGACATTAGGCGCTATTCGGGTTATGACGCCGTGAAATTGTGGGCCGCGTATCGCCGCGGGCGGCGCGACGCATTGGTGCCGCTGCTGCGCTACAATCTTTACGACGCGGTCAACTTGCAGACGGTGATGCGCGTCTCGTACAATTGGGCGGCGGTGTACGATGAACTGCCCTTCCGCCGCTTCGATGAACTGCAGACGGATTGCGTGCATGACGCGGTTGAAGAAGCGGTGAATAATCTGATGACAAGCGCTCAGATGGCTCGGCGTTAGGAAACCTTTTTTCCGCGATTTTGCTTGATTTCCAGCCAATAGACGTTACTGTTCTGCGTCCTTTTTGACCTGCACTGGCATTAAAGATGCTATAATCCGGACTGCGAATGGAAATCCTCAAAGGCATACCTGTCTCCCCCGGTGTCTTCATCGGCGAAGCGTTCCTGCTGGAAAGCGAAGAATTTCGCATACCCGACATTACCATTCCCGAAGAAAAAGTGCTGGTCGATGTGATGCGCTTCGAGCAGGCCGCCAACGCGGTCGCGGCCGAAATCGAAGCCATTCGCAAGCAGACGGAAGAGCAGATCGGGCCGAGCCTCGGAGCGATTTTGAGCGTGCAAACGCAGTTGCTGAAAGACGACGCGCTGCGCAATCAAATCATCGACAAGATTAAGAATGAACACTATTCCGCGGAACATGCGGTGGCA
>DATGGK010000106.1:0-46714 GCA_035308565.1 Planctomycetota bacterium
ATTTTTATTCCCTTTTCTGAGAATCTTGCTAGTATATCGAAATCATAGACTCCGCTGCGTCGAGGCCACAAGGATGAGGGTACAGCGCGCGGAGCCATATCGCGGTTCGCTCCGGCGGATCGGAAAGGAAGCCCGCCATGCCAGTCCGCATCAGCAAGTTCATCAACGGTTACGTCACTCCAGAAGATGTCGGCCCCGATTTGAAGGTCCGCAAGGGCCTGCCGCCGTTCATGCTCAGCTTCACCAGCGATTACAAGCCGGTGATGACGTGGAACACCACCCGCACCTGCAATCTGCGCTGCGTTCATTGTTATTCCGACAGCGAAACCAAAGCATACAACGGCGAACTCGATCACGCGCAGGCGCTGAAGATGCTCGACGACATGGCCGAATACGGCGTGCCGATCCTGCTCTTCTCCGGCGGCGAACCGCTGATGCGCAAGCGCGTCTTCGAATTGATGGCGTACGCGCGCAAGATCGGCGTGCGGCCGACGCTTTCGACGAATGGCACGCTCATTTCGCGGCAGGTCGCTCAGAACATGAAGAAAGCGGGCCTCGGTTACGCCGGCATTTCGATGGACGGCTTCGCCGAAACCAACGACAAATTCCGCGGCAAAGTCGGCGCGTTCGACGCGATGGTGAAGGGCGTTGAGAATTGTCTCGCTGAAGGCGTGAAAGTCTCGCTGCGCTTCACGGTCACGCAGCACAACGCTCACGATCTGCCGAAGGTCTTCGATTTCCTCGACCAGAAGAATATCCCGCGCATGTGCGTGTATCATCTCGTGTATTCGGGCCGCGGCAGCGACATCGCGGCAGACGACGTCGAACGCAAGTTCAGCCGCGACATCGTCGATCAGATCATCGACCGCGCGCAGTACTTCCACAATCACGGCGTCGAGAAAGATATTCTGACGATCGACAACCACTGCGACGGCCCGTACCTCATCATCAAGCTGCGCGAGCGCGGAAAGCACAAGCTGGCCGACGACATCTATCAATTGTTGCTCAAGCAAGGCGGCAACCGCAGCGGCATCGGTTTCGGCGACGTGGACAACCTGGGCAACGTGCACGCGGATCAGTTCAGTTGGGAGTACAGTTGGGGCAACGTCAAGACCAAGACGTTCCGGCAGATTTGGGACGGCATCAGCGACGACACCATCGCCGCGTACAAATACCGCAAGCCGCTGATCAAAGGCCGCTGCGGCAAATGCCAGTTCTTCGAAATCTGCAACGGAAACTTCCGCGCCCGCGCGCGCTACGCGACCGGCGATCTGTGGGAAAGCGATCCCGCGTGCTATTTGACCGATGACGAAATCAACGTTTACAAAGACGCCAAAGGCGAATACCACAGCCACGATCCAAAGATCGAGCGCGAAACGGTCGAGCTGAAACAGAAGGCCGAGTTCTTCGCCAAGCAAGGCATGAACGTTCCGCTGGCGATGGCCGCGGAAGCGACCGGCTGCCTGAGCGCGATTCCGAAGAGTGTTTCGGAGAATTATTTGGCGAAAGCCAAAGAAGTGGGAGCAGTGCAGGCCGCGAAGGTTGTCTGCGACGAATTCACCAAGCCCGATCCGAAGCGTTTGGCGGAAGTGGAGGCGACGCGGCCAATGGCACTCGCGGATGCGGAGCGGGCGGCAGGGATAAATCCGACGCTGGAGGTGTTGCAGGCGGCGGGGCAGTAGAGATGGAACTGCGATACTGCATCAACGAATTTACCGGCTTGCCCCATATCTATGACCACGGGGTGAGTGAAGAAGAAGTTGAATGGATTATTGCAAACGCGGAATTTGAGTGGCATGGAAATGGCGACAGCATCGTCGCAATAGGCCGAACACCTGGGAGAAAACTGTTGAAAGTGATTTATGTCCCGGATGAAGACAATGAGGGCGCGTTTGTAATCACTTCTTACCGGCCAACGAGAAAGGAAGTGTTGGCGCACAACCGTCGTATGAGGAGCGGACGAAAATGAAAAAGGACAAAAACAAATACCCGAGAGGTTGGGACGCAGCGCGCGTGAAGAAAGTTCTGGACCATTACGAAAATCAAACCGAAGACGAGGCGGTCCAAGAATATGAAGCTGCATGGAACGATCAGTCGGTAACATTCATGCCGATTCCGCACGCGCTCGTGCCGAAGGTGCGGAAACTAATTGCGGCAAAATCTGCAACGTAAGACACGTGGATCTGCAAAATGGCCGAATTCCTCTTCTACATTGGCGTGTTCTTTTTTCTGGTGCTTTGCGCCACTCCAGCCGCGTTGCCATTCTTGATCCATTTTGGCGAACGGCGACGCATACGAAAGCATTTTTCGTCGGATGGAATGTCTTTGATCAAAGCAAAGTATGACGTGTTGAGTTCTGGCTGGTCCAGATTGAACCCGCAGTCAACTTACGAGGTCTGGTACATTGACGATGTGAAAAAAATGCACATGGCTTATTGCAGCGTGTCCGCGAGCGGTCTGGTAAAATTGACGGGTGACAGGATTGTGCATGGCATGTAACGAATTGTTGCCGCTGAGATATCATATGCTTGACACCGCCACCCTCTCCCCCGACGCCCCCACCCTCCCCGCCCTGCAGGGTGAGCGCACGGGCAAGCCCGATTTCCTCAGCGCCGATTTCAACCGCGCGCCGTTCATCGTCATTTGGGAAGTCACGCGCGCGTGCGACCTCAAGTGCGTGCATTGTCGCGCGGAGGCGATTACGATGCGCCACCCGCTGGAGCTGACTTTTAAAGAAGGCTGCAAGCTCATCGACCAAATCCGCGAATTCGGCAAGCCGCTCTTCGTCATCACCGGCGGCGATCCGCTCAAGCGCCCCGACATTTACGACCTGATTAAATACGGCGACAAGAAAGGCTTGCGCGTGGCGCTCACGCCGTCGGGCACGCAGCTCATGCAGCCGACAGTGATCAAGCGCTTCAAAGAGTCAGGACTGTCGCGCCTCGCCGTCTCGCTCGACGGCTCGTGCGCGGCGATTCACGACACGTTCCGAAAAGTGGACGGCTCGTTCGATTGGACGGTGGAGTCGATCAAGGAAGCGCGCCGCACCGACATTCCCGTGCAGATCAACACGACCGTGTGCCGCCATAATCTCAAAGACGTGCGCGCCATCGCCGAATTGCTCGGCACGCTCGATATTTGTTTGTGGTCGGTCTTTTTTCTCGTGCCGACCGGCCGCGGCCTGCGCAGCGACATCATCAGCGCGCGCGAGCACGAGGAAGTTTTCAATCTGCTTTACGATCTAAGCAAGACGATGCCGTACGACATCAAGACCACCGCCGCGCAGCATTACCGCCGCGTGGTGGTGCAGCGCCGCCGCGCCGAAATCGCCGAACTCATCGCGCAAGGCAAATCGCCCGACGAAGCCGCGCGCGTCGTCCAATTCAATTCGATGCCCAAAGCCATCCCCGGCGGCAATTACGAACCGGGCGGCTGGACGCGCTTTGTACCGCCGGCTTCCAGCCGGCCCGCACTCGCCGCGGATGCGAGCCGGCTGGAAGCCGGCGGTACAACTGCGATGAACTCCGAACAAAAAGGCGCGCCCATGCGCTCGACCGGCGAAGACGCCGCGGCTTTGCGCGCGAAGATCGAACGCATGAGAGCCGGCGGCGCGCCGGAATTCGTGATCGCGAAAATCGAAGCGCAGCTTCACGCCGCCGAAGGCCGCGGCGCCGACGGCAGCGCGCCCGTCGAATTCCTCACGCGCCAGGACACCGCGCGCGGCGACGCCTCGCTCGACATCGGCCGCGCCTCGAAAGGCGTCAACGACGGCAACGGCTTCGTCTTCATCGATCACATCGGCATGGCCTACCCCAGCGGTTTCCTGCCGCTGGTCGTCGGCGACGTGCGCAAGCAGAGCCTCGTGGAAATTTACCGCGACAGCCCGATCATGAAGCAGCTCCGCGACTACCCCACGCTCAAAGGCAAATGCAGTTGGTGCGATTTCCGCGACGTCTGCGGCGGCTCGCGCAGCCGCAGCTTCGGCGTGACCGGCGACTACCTCGCCAGCGAACCGTACTGCAGCTACTTCCCGCAGAAGCCGAAGAAGTAGGCGCGCGCACAATTTTGCGCTGTACTTTTTTTAAAGAAGAGTTTAAAGATCAGCGCGTCGAATGGATTTCGGAGGTTCGCGATCATGCGCAAAGTTGCCGTGGCGCGCTGCGCCTTTGTTGTGATGACGCTCTCGATGCTCGCTGCGAGCGGAGCCGATAAGACTGTGACGAAAAAGGAAAAGGGATTTGAGATTTCTTTTCCTGAATCGTGGACCGTTGACGAAAAAATACCCGGGACTGTGTTGGAATTAGCGATGTCCGTGCCGAACGGGATCGCCAAAGGAACGAGCAATACTGTGACTGTCGATGTGAGGGTCACAGAATTGGAAGAAGGCGCGACGCTGGATCGTTACAAGGATTCGCAGATGGCGCCGTTTATCGAAAGTATAAAGGCAAAGATCGAGTTGCTTAAGAACAAGCGAGTGAATAAGTTCGAGATGAGTAGAAGTGAACCGTCGAAGCTTAGCGGAATTGATGCAGTAAAAGTTTCTCACACCGGCGATGATAACGAAAACGTTCGGTACACTCGTGATTGGCATTTCATTGTTGTTGGAAAGCGTGGTTACACGGTTTGCCGCTTCGCCAGCAAGGAAAACTTCGACAAGCACATTGCGGAGCTCGACGCCATCGTCAAGTCGTTCAAGCTGATTGAGGCGAAGTAGGGGCGGGGCGGAGAGCGCTCCGGTTTCGCGGGAGTCCTCTCCGCTCGCTTCGGAGTCTTCTCCGGTTGGATCGGAGTCTTCTCCGGTTGGTTCGGAGTCTTCTCCGGTTGCTTCGGAGTCTTCTCCGGTTGCTTCGGAGTCTTCTCCGGTTGCTTCGGAGTCTTCTCCGGTTGGTTCGGAGTCCTCTCCGGTCGCTTCGGAGTCTTCTCCGGTCGCTTCGGAGTCTTCTCCGGTCGGACCGGAGAGGTTTGGGATTGTTTCTTTTCGATACACTTTTGAACGCGGATCGGCTTCGGTTGTCGTTGCAAGTCTTTGTTTTTAAGCAACTTAACGCTGAATAGGCCGATCAACCCTCTTAAAGGAGCTTTGGCGGGTGGCGCCGTTAGCGCGGGTGCCACTGGTAGGTACTCCTACCAGTGCGGATCGGGAACGGGTGTC
Source organism: Planctomycetota bacterium (assembly GCA_035308565.1). Lineage (GTDB taxonomy): Bacteria > Planctomycetota > SZUA-567 > H5-PLA8 > H5-PLA8 > JANXLS01. The sequence goes on from DATGGK010000106.1 coordinate 5,153, forward strand.
CGATTTTCTGAACGAACTTTCGCCGGCACTTCGCGGCGTTTTCCCGCAAAATGCCGGCGAGGGTTCAGACTGAACTAAAGACGCCAGCCCGACCCGCACTGGTAGACGATACGGCTGTCTACCAGTGGCACCCCCGCAAACAATGCCGCTCGCCGGGTGCCAGGGATTTGCGGCTGTTTGCAAATCCGTGCCGGTTGCAATCAGCGCGGGGCGACATCGAACGCTTGGGTTGCAGGCGGGCACGGATTTGATTGAGCACATTCAAATCCGTGGCACCCACGCCCCGTTACAGCGCGCGCATTGAAACGTTCGCCTGCGTCTCAATCGCCAGCGGATTAACCAGCGGCAGGCCGAATTCGCGCGCTTCGATTTCGAAGACATCGCCGGGCTGCGTTTTGATTCCCGCGGCGAATGAAAGTGTACCCGTTCCAAATGTGTGAATGTGCACGTCGCCGGGGCGCCGAAACGCGCGGTACTTGAATTGGTGCGCTTCGAGATTCGCGATCGAATGCGACATGTTCGCTTCGCCGGTGAGAAAGGGCTGATCGAAGATCAGCGCGCCATTGCGGCGGATGCGCGATGAACCGCGGATGTCGGCGGGCAATTCGCCGAGCAGAAGCTCCGGCCCAAACGAACAAGGCCGCAGCTTCGAATGCGCCAGCCACAAATAATTCTGGCGCTCGATGACGTGATCCGAAAATTCGTTGAGCAGCACGAAGCCCGCGCGGTACGGTTGCGCGTCGTCGCCTATGAGGTATACGCCCGCGACCTCCGGCTCTTCGCCGGCATCTTCCGCGAACCACGGCGACACCAGCGGCTGGCCGGGCGCGACGACGCATGAACCGTCGCCTTTGAAAAACCATTCCGGCTGCACGCCCGTTTCGCCCGCGCGCGGTTTGCCGCGCTGCAAACCCATGCGGAACATCTTCATCGAATCGGTGAGCTTCTCTTCCGCAGCATTGGCGATTTTTGCGTGCATCGCATCGCGCGCTGCGGCGGAGCCAAGATGAGTCAGGCCCGTGCCGCTGACAAGCAAATGCGCGGGATCGGGATGATCGATGGGCGAGAGAATCCGGCCTTCAGCAAGCGCTTGGGCGGGATCGATGCTGGCGCCTCGTTCGGTGCGCTTGACCAAATCAACGAGAGTGACTCGCGCGTTGATCGCCGCGCGCGCGAGTTGATACGCTGTCGCATAGCCTTCGACAATCCATGCGCCGGCATCGTCCGTCGCGGCGACGCGCCGGTCACCCGCGTGAATTAATTGCAGCAAGCGCATGTGGGCACCCAAGTCTTCGTGAGGCAGGCTCGAATACGCCAATCATTTTGCCGTGCTCGATTTCTTCTCCGCCTCGTCCAGAATCGCGATGTATTTGGCCGGGTCGGCGTTGAATTCCTTGAGACATTTCGAGCAGCAGAGCTTGACAGTGCGCCCGTTGGGCTTAATCACAAAGGGATCGCCCATCGAACCCAGTTTTTCGCCGCTGACCACGCAGACATCGAGCGGGTATTTGTCCGCGGCGTTCGGATTGGACGCCGCTTTTGGCGGCGCGCCGCTTCCACAGCCGCTCGCAAGCAAAATAATGATCGTTGCAATCGTCGCGCGATTCATGTCAGTCCTTTCGCAAATATAGAATAGAAAATCGGCGCGGAACCAAATCGCTCCGCGCCGTTACAACGCGGCCTACTTTTGTCCGGCGAGAATCATCCAATTCAGCCCGAACTTGTCGGCGCACATGCCGAATTTGGACGCAAAAAACGTCTTCGTCAGCGGCATGGTCACCTGACCGCCGTCGCTGAGCGCCTTGAAAAGTTTTTCGGCTTCCGCATCGCTGCCCGAGGAAATCGACAGCGCGAAGCCCTGGAACTTTTCTTTGTTCTGGCAGCGGCCATCGGACAACATCACCCGCGTTTCGCCGATGCGGATTTCACCGTGCATCACTTTCTCGCCAATGCCGGGCGAAATCATGCTCTGGTCCGGCGATTCTTTGAAGCGCATCAACATGACGACTTCCGCGCCCAGCGTCTTTTTGTAAAACTCAATCGCTTCCTCGCAGCGGCCGTCGAAGTACAGGTACGTTTGGACTTGCATGGCGGTCTCCTTTTTTTGAGTGGTTGCTGTTGCCCTCTCCCTCGGGGAGAGGGCCGAGAGGCGCGGCCGTTTGCGCCCCGGGGTGAGGGAAATTACAACCGTGCTGTTGCGCCCTAGAATTTAATTTGAACGCGCCGTCGAGTCAATCGCGTCGCACGCATTGGTTGCCGTTGCCCTCTCCCACTTGGAGTGGGCCGAGAGGCGCGGTCGTTTGCGCCTCCGGGGTGAGGGGAAAGATTACCATTACGGCAGCAACTGCGTCGGATTGCACGGATCGTATTTCGCCGCCGCCTTGATCAGCGCTGTCAGCGCCCGCCGGTCAATCTCGCCAATACTCCCGATCGGCACATAACGCTTCGCAAGCCTCTCCCCGCGCAACAGATGTTTCGGATCCGCGATGAACGCGCCGTGAATAAAACCGAGGTGAATGCAATCCGCTCGCGGCGTGATCTGGCACACCGAGCCTTTGACGCGCCCGCCAAAATTCGCGCGATGATACGACAGCCCATTCCACAAAATGGTTTCTGTCGTCTCTGGCGCGGCGCGGAGAATCAAGCGGCGCAGCGCGACGACGATTTTGGCGTGCGGCGGCGGCAATCCAAACAGGAACGCGTCGAGTTCTTCTCGCTGCATCGCGGTCCTTCGACTTTCGACTGGTTCGACTTTCGGCTTGAATTCAAGTACGCCCACCGCGACTCGAACGCGGATCACCGGCTTCGGAGGCCAGTGCACTATCCAGTTATGCTATGGGCGCGTGTGTTTCGCGCGTGGCGAGAGACATTTCTTAACAGGAGGGCGAGCGCGATGCAAGCGGGATTAATTCCCGGCGTTCTTCTCGTCGCCGGCGACCTTCAATTTCCAATCGCTCAGCGCAGTGCCTTTCGGTTCGAAGTGGCTCACTAGATAATTGAAGCGCTGCGTTTCGGGCAGGTCGTGCTGTTCCGAACGGCGCTTCAAATAATAGGGCGGGAGCGATTGGTAGTATAAGGTGGCGGTCACTTTCACGAGCTGATCGGGCGGAACCGTAAGCGGCACTTCGTACGTCACGACATTTTTACCGGTGCCGTCGCGATAATCGGGATCGTCGTCTGTTCCGGTCGGCTGCGTGATCTCTGCGTCGGGGCCGTCGGATTTCCAGCCGCGCGGGAGCAGGCGGTTGTCTTTGAGCGCCTTTCGCTGCTGCAGAAAGCTCGACGTCAGCACACCGTTCGAATCCGCGACCAGCTCTTCGTAAATCTGCACCTGATCTTCGCGCGTGATCGTGCGGTGGTGCGGCTGAAACATGTTGTCTTTGAAAAACTCCGTGTCCAGCGGCGTGAATTTTCCGTCGCGATTGGCGCCGATCACGCCCCACGCGTCGGTCGCGCCGGAGGCCCAAATGCTCTTGTCGCCGGCGAGGACTTTGAATTCGAGAAACGCGCGGCGGAACGAAACGCCGCTGGGGAATTTATGGCCGGCGAGATTTTCGACCTGGACCTGCGCGGTCAATTTGTTCGCGTTGCGCTTCAAATTCAAAATGTGGACGGTCGCCGTCTGTTCAGTCGCAAGTTCCGCGGCGGATTCGAGAGCGACGTCAAAGCCGGGTTTCGCGTTCGCGCTCGGCAGCAGATTGTCGCGGCTTGGCACGCCCATCAGCCACGGATTTTGTTTGAACAGTTCGAGCACGTGAAGATTGATCGCTTGCAGCGAATGGCGCGAATATTTGTCGCGCGGTTCCATGTGAATTTTCCCGTCCGGCGCGCGCTGATCGACGGGCGGAAAGGTGTCGTCTTCGATGTTCGCGACTTTGAAGCGCAGCGCTTTATTTTTGTACGAGCGCGGCATGTGGCAATCCTGGCAGCTTCGCGCGCTGCTTTCAGGCCTGGCTTTTTCCGTCGAAAAACTGCTGTTCTTCCATTCGAGGTACGTGGTCTGCTCGTGAAACGACGCGCTGGGCGAATTGGCGATCGCGTCGAATTCCTTGGCGCTGTATTTTTTCCCAGCATCCAGCGACGGCGTCGAAATCGTGTGGCAGCTTGCGCACAGATTCGACTGCGTCATCTGCGTGCCCTGCACCGGCGTGAGGCCGATGGCCTGCTGCATCGGCAACTGCGCCGGCTTCGCGTACGGCCCGAAAATCTGCGTCGATTTCTCCGGCAGTTTGAATTTTCCGGAGAACGTCTCCGCGCTGCCCAAACCGTCCGGCAGAATCTGATGGCAGACCATGCACGACACGCCGTCGCGCGCGAGGGCTCCGTATGTTGCGTGCGCGCTGCCCGGCGCGGCGTTGGCCACTGCTTGCGTAAAAAACGCGGCGGGGCCTTTGTCGTGCGAAAATTGCCGCTGCGCCATTACCGCATGGCAGCTCAAGCAATTGTGATCGATGCGCTCCGCCAGTTGCGGATACAGCGCGCGTTCGCTTTCAAGCTGCGCCAAAAAAACCGGATCGCGCCCCGCCAAACCCATCAGCGAATAACGCCACTCGGAATACGGCGAGAGATTGGTGATCTCCTGCGCGGCGCTTTCACCGGTTTTGGCCGGCTTGGGCTCCTCGTAAAATGCCATGTTCGGTTTCGTCGCGTTCAATTGCACCGCGTCGTGACAGGCCGAACAATTTGACGACGTGACGAACATGCGCTGTCCGTCCGGCCGCGGGCCTTGCGGCACATGATCGAGCGTCACAAACGGCAGCGCCGGCGGTTCGATTTTCGCCGCGGCCTGTGCCGCGGCGCTGAAATAGGGCGGGCAATTGCAACCGTGATTTTCGCGCGGTTCCTCAACCTTCGCCGGGTTGTGAATGTCGTTCGGCGCGGATTTTTTCTTCATGCCTTCGCGCGAGAGCGAGATCGCGTACACAAACGGTTCGCCGGTGACATTGCGCAAACTGGAATACGTGCTCTCCACATTCGCCGTCGTGGCGTGGCAGTTGATGCACGACAACGCAAAGCCCGCGTTCGGATCGAAAAAATTCCCCGCATCCGCCGCCACCGGTTTTGTCAGCGGGCCGCCGTCGCTGTAAAACCAGCCGTCCCAGCTTCCCTTGCTGTCTTTGACCATCACGCTGAAGCCGGTCGGGTCCGCGGAGTATTTCGTTGGCTCGTCGGGATTTCGCGCGTAGAGAACTTTGACGATCGTCCCGCCGTCGGGAATCAGGCCTTTGTAGCCGTCGTTCATCCACTTCCAGACTTCAGGCGAATAATAAACTTTCACGGCCGACGGCCCATGCGTGCCGAAGCTCTCCACTTCGCCGCTGGCACGCACAAAATACGGGCCGGTGAAACGCGGCTTCGCGTCATGTTTCCACGAGGCGTAGCCGCCCTGCTGCAAAAATGCGCTGAGCGTCGCCGCGAATTTTTCAGCGCCGATTTCGCTTGGACGAGGCAGTGGAAATTTGACCGGTTCTTCCGCCGCGCAGTGCGCCGCCATCGCCAGCACACAGGCGCAGAGGATTTGGAAGGTCTGGCGCACGATCATTGTTTTGGTTGCTTTGAAGCAGAAACAGGTTCGTTGTAATGCTTGTCCAAAAGCGCTTCGAATTCGGGCATCGACTTGATCGATTCGAAGTCGGCGTCCTGCTCAATCTCCTGCCGCGTCAGGTGTCTGTGATTGGGCGTCTCCAAGAACTCACGGAGCAATTTCAACGCCAATTGCTTTTCGCCGCTCACGCCCATGTAACCCGCGGCATTGTATAGGACGCAACAGTGTATCGGTCTCTTCACGCTTCCGTCTGCACCGATTCCGTGTGCCGAAGCCGCGGCATCGTATTCTTTTCGGGCCTGCTCGGTTTGGCCAGCTCGGTAAAGCTGCGCCGCATACAACAGCCGCGCAATGGCGTCATTTGGATCGAATTTGACGGCTTCACCCGCGGCTTCCGCGGCTTCTTTGAATTTGCGCTGCGTGCAATAAAGGTGGCAGATCGAGCGGTACGTGTCGGCAATCGGTTGCGCGTCCGCGCTCTTTTTGAAATCGTCCAGCGCTACCTCAATGTGCCCGTCTTTGGCGGCGAGTTCACCCAATCCGCGATAGGCGAACGCCGTCGCGTGCGCTTCAGGCTTCGGAACGTTCAGCGCTTTCTTGAACGCGGCCGCGGCGCCTTGCGAATCGTGCGCGTAAAAACGCAGGTGCTCGCCCAGCGCCGCCCACGCTTCTGCTGATTCGGGATATTCTTTTACCGTTTGTTCGTAAAGCTTGCGCGCAGCCGCGAACTCTTCGCGCGCTTCCGCCGACGCCGCGTCGTTCAACTGGCGCTCGAGCGCCCCGTCTTCGCCACAAGGCGATTGTAACGGCGCGAGGATCAAGGCCAGCGCCAACGAACGTGAAAGAAAACCGCGGAACATGATTAGCGGTGCGCGACTTTCGCGCCTTGGTAGAGCTTCACCTGCTCCGGCGTGAGGATGCCCGGCAGGCGCGCTTCGAAATCCTGCTTGCCATCGTAGCTCTTCGCCTGAGTAATGGCGTCATCGCCTTTGTGTTTGATGTCGGCGACCAGCGCTTGAATCTCGCCGCTCTGTTTCTCGCTGAGATTCAACTTCCCTTTGATCGAATCGAATTCCGCCGTGCTCAAGCGGCGAATGAGAATCTCGCCCGGAATTTGCCGAACCGTCGATTCCGTGTAAACCGCAGGAACAACCGCGCCATCGGCCTGCTTCGGGTGGTATCCTCCGCCGCCGCACGCCGCGTGCGCTGAAAATCCGATGACCATCATCGCAAAAAGAAAACTGAGAAAACTGGCTGTGCGCATCATGACTGGCTCCTCTTTCATAAAAGGTTAAATTCTTTGCCCACCCATGCTAACTGCGTTTTCGCTTTTTCAACGTGCGTTTTTTTGCGAAGGCCTTACGCGCAAATGTGCTGCCGAGCGCGCAAGGAAAAGAGAGCGTGCGACCCAGCGACCCTGCGAAAATCGGATTCAGAAATTTTTGAGGCATCTGCACCTGTGTCTAAATCGCTGGACGCTAGAGCGAAAAGCGTATTCAAACGATCGCGAAAAAAATGAGCGCGCGCGGAGTTCGCGGGTCCGATATTTTTGACTGGTCCGAAAATGTCGGGCGAAAAGTGCCGGACTTTTGTTCGGCACGCGCGTGGAAATGCCGAGTGCGCGTTGAGCACGCTGACGATTTTCCGTGAAGATAGGAGCGGCGGCACTCTTGCCGCCGAAAGCCTTTTGGGCGGCAAGAGTGCCGCCCCTCCGACGTGGAGGTCGCAGTACGAAGAAGTACGAAACGGAACGTTTGATTTCTTCGCTGAAATGTGTTAGACTGCGTGCGTTCGACCAACGGGGGCGAACAGGTTTCGACCGGATCACGGAGGATGGAGGCAGCGCGTCGAGGTTGCACGGAGGCCTCGTAAAACACCGGGCACGATTTAACTGCGAATCCTTTTGCAGTCCAGGGCAACCTGGCAATGGCTGCCTAACGGAAGTTAGCTCCAGCCACGTGGGCATGGAGGCCCCGCTTGTGGCGTCCATGCTTGCGTAACTAAAGCAAGCTGGCCTGAGGAACTCCGGTCCGAAGTTCCTGAGGCGAGACCAACCGGGCTGGCGAAAGCCGAGCGTGTCCAAGCCGCGCGGCATTCGCGAGAGTCATTAAATAGCCGGACTACACGCGTAGAAGCCCTGTCGGAAGTATCTTGGGACGCGGGTTCGATTCCCGCCGCCTCCATAAGTTATAGAATATGCATTGCATTGAAATACTTCGTGTTGTATGATTTGACTGATGGTTGACGTGTCAAATCTGTTACGGAGCCTGTTACGCAATGCAAGAAATCGTCCTGCGCGAGAGCCCGGTGCAAATCCGGGCCTCGCTTAAAGATGGTGTCGTTCAGTGCCGCCACCCGTGGTTGGAGAACAAAGTTCTCCGCTTCGGCGTGGGGAAAATGACGCCTGCCGATCAAACCCAATTTCAAGCCGAGCTTCAAAAACTTCTCGATGCCACGCCGCGCCACGAACACGAAGTTCCGGACGGCGTGCGTGAAGAAATCAAAGCACGCTACCTCAAATCATTCGCGTCCAAAGCCATCGATATCGACCTGAAGGCTTCAAAACAAAACCCCCGCGAATTGGCGGGAGTTCAGCTTGCATTGACCGAACCCATGGTCGACGAACTTTCCCGTGAAAACAAGCGGCTCCGCGACCAGGTCGAGTCGTTGCTGAAAGCCACGGGAATGCGCGGTGAAGCGGAGCGCAACGCGACGATGGAGGGATGCTGGAAACGGTTTGAGGAGCGCTTTCAATGCCGCATGGGATCGCAAAAGCAGGAGCGGCGCAATGTTCTTCGCCGGGCGAAGCTGGTGGTTGAGAAAATAGGTTGGAAAACCGTTTACGGCAGTATCGAGAAGGCGGACATAGAAAAAGCGATCGATGCCACCAAGCCTGTGTCCGAAACGGAGCGCTCGAAGCGCTCGGTTGACATCAAGAGATTCTTCAAATTCTTGTGCCGACCGAAGGCCGAGGATGGTTTTGGATTCCTCAATAATCCTGCACAAACGCTGGAATACCTAAGTCCGAAAGTGCTGCAGCGACGGCGGCGCGGAAAGGGATTGGTGATCGCGGCGGGAGATCCAAAAGAACTTCTGCCAAAACTTCCTCTCTACTGGCGAACACTATACGCGACGCTTTGCTATGCGGGGCTGAGGATGGCCGAGGCCGCCGCATTGCGCTGGGACCGAATCAATTTTGAGAAGAGGGTGATCGGCGTGCTTCCGACGGCGGATTGGCGACGATGGAACTATGAAGATATTGCCTGTAGAAGGCGCGGCTCCACAGACAGAGTATTGGACCGTCGATTCTGTAAAAGGCGGCGAGTTCGTTTTCAAAATTGTGGCGGTTACGGCTTATGAAAATCGGTGTTAGCGCAATTCTGAATTATTTGCGCCCCATAGAGAATTGCGAAATTCCTGATTTTTCTCGACCTGTCCGCGCCAGTGCCGATCAGTCGGTCAGTGTCAACTGGCCGCGTTGCCGCCAAAATCGTTGCCCAACGGTCGATCATCATGGGATCCAACCACGAAGTGGCCAACGCGGGCGCGGGCGGAACGGGGAATTCAATGGATCGGGAGGAACGCGAGTAAAAAGGTGAAACCTGCGGACATTCAGCCATTTCGTGCGTTGGCCGCCCACTTCTGGCGAATGTCGGGTGTCAAATGGTGTTTGGATCGGCAAGGCGGTAGCTGGTGCTGCGGCCTCCACTCTGGTTCTTAACGAGGACGCCTCGATCCAGCAGTTCCTTGATGTCTCGCAGCGCGGTATCTTGGGAACACTTGGCCAGGCACGAGTATTTTGTCGTGTTGAGATGTCCTTCCCAGTCGTGCTCCAGCATTCGGTTGATAACCAGACTCTGACGCTCATTAACGGGCTTCGTGTTGATCCTTTGCCATACCCGCGCCTTGTGGAGAACCGAGGCAAGTATGGTATCCGAGGCCTCGATGGCGTGGTCCAAACAATCCAGGAACCAAGCCAGCCAGGACGTGATATCAAGTGAACCGCGCTGCGTGGATTCGAGTTGGAAGTAGTACTCTTTTCGTTCCGCCTCGATGGCTGAAGACATGCTGTAAAAACGTTGTTGTGATTCATCGGCCCGTGAAAGCGCCATGTCGGCAATGGCGCGAGCAAGACGACCATTGCCATCGTCGAACGGATGGATGGTTACGAACCAGAGATGCGCCACGGCAGCCTTGAGCACCGGGTCCATGTCGGACGGTCGATTGAACCACTCAAGGAATTTGTTCATCTCACCGTCGAGGCGCTCCGCGTCCGGCGCTTGGAAATGGACCCGCTCCTTGCCCATGGGGCCAGAAACGACTTGCATTGGCCCATGTTCACCCTTGCGCCACGCGCCAACGGTAATGCGCTGCATGCCGGTTCGTCCCGTTGGAAAAAGGGCCGCGTGCCACCCACAGAGGCGCTCGGCGGTCAAGGGTCGTTGGAAGTTACGGGTGGCGTCCAGCATGATCTCAACGATGCCGTCGACTTCGCGCGTTGGCCGGGGTAATCCCGCCACGTCCAGTCCTAGCTTGCGGGCAAGGGATGACCGCACCTCGTCGGCATTGAGCTTCTCGCCTTCGATGGCCGACGATTTGACGATTTCGCTGGTGAGCGTCGCAACACTAGCCTCGGTTCGCAATTCGAACCCCAATGCCTCCATCTTGCCCAGGTGCTTGCACTGTTTGTGCCTTACTGCAGAAAGTGCAATTCCCAAGGCCTGAGCATCCCAAGTGAAATTGGGCCAGTCGCGCAACTCGTGAATATATGTCATAACCCGGCCACCCCCTTGCGGGGATAGTAACCGATAATCGCCGCATTGTCAATAATCTCCGCACTCTGAGCGGAGATTAAGGCGCCTATTCTCCGCAACTGCTCTTGTCTGCCACGTCTGCCGGCTTAAATCTGCGGATTATCTGCCACAAACCCCGTCGTCTGCCGCGCACGCTTGTGTCTGCTATTTGTCTGCCAAACTCAACGTCGCGTTTGTCCGGCGTTGTCATCTTTTTTCCGGCGTTGTCTTACCTGTGGAAAAGTAGTACTCTATAAACCGTACGAGGAGGCGGGAATACGCGAAATTTGTCGAGATTTGTCATAGGGCGTCTGAAAATGTCTCATATTAGCGGCCTTTTCGATTCCCGCCGCCTCCACTTCATAAATTTGAAAGATAACCGCGCTTGCACAAAGCGCGGCTTTTTTGTGTGTGGATTCCGTGCGATTTCGAAGCCCAGCTTTGGGCCGATATGGCGACATTTTGAATCGTCTATTGCGGCTCGCCGTGTAAAGTGGTTTCAATCCCCTCGGAGCTTTCTGCCTATGCGCATCTGCTCGACGATCCGTGCCATTGCATTTGTGTTCGCCGTATCAGTGGCTGCCGCCGACTACCCGCAGTGGCGCGGTCCCAATCGCGACGGCATCTCGCCCGAAACGGGTTTGCTCAAGGAATGGCCAAAAGACGGGCCGAAGCTCGCGTGGAAAAAAGAGGGAATCGGCGGCGGCTGGTCCACGCCTTCCGTCGCGGGCGGGAAGATTTTTTTGATCGTCGATAAGGACAAGAAAGAATCCGCGCTGGCGCTCGACGAGAAAGACGGCAATCAAATCTGGTCCACCGAATTGGGCGCGGTCGGCGGGAACGCAAGCCAGGCCCCGCAGTATCCGGGGTCGCGCTCGACACCCACGGTCGATGGCGAATTCGTGTATTGCCTCGGTTCCGACGGCGATCTGGCGTGCCTCGATGTCGCGAAGGGCGGCGTGAAGTGGAAGAAAAATTTGAAGACCGATTTCGGCGGCAAAGCCGGCATGTGGGCCTACGCCGAATCGCCGCTGATCGACGGCGGCACGCTCATCGCCACGCCTGGCGGCGACAAAGCCACGCTGGTCGCGCTCAATAAGAAAACGGGCGACACGATTTGGATGAGCGCTGTGCCCGGCGGCGATGCGGCGAGCTATTCGTCGGCGATCGTTGCACTTGTCGCCGGCGCGAAGGAGTACATTCAATTCGTTCACGGCGGCGTGATCGGCGTCGATGCGGCGACGGGCAAATTCCTCTGGCGCGACAGCCGCACCAAGGACGCGATGGCGAACATTTCCACGCCGCTGTTTTACAACGACATGGTCTTCAGCGGCTCGGGCCGCGCGGTCGGCGGCGTGGTGAAACTCGCCGCGGCCGACGGCGGCGTTCAAGCCACGCCCGTCTACAAGGATGTCGCGCTCGCCACCGGCATCGGCGGCGCGATTCGCGTGGGCGAAAATCTGTACACTTGCAACCGCCAACTGGTCTGCGCGGAATTCGCGACGGGAAAAGTTCTGTGGGAGGACAAATCGATCGGCCCGGCGTCGCTGTGTTTTGCGGACGGGCACCTCTACCTGCACGGCCATAACAACGGCACCGTGGCGCTGGTCGAAGCCTCGCCCGCTGGCTACAAGGAGAAAGGCCGCTTCACGCCAACATTCGAGATCAAGCCGAATCAGGCGTGGAGTTATCCGGTTGTGGCGAACGGACGTTTGTATGTGCGGGATGTGAATGTGCTCTGCGCCTATGAGGTGAAGTAACGTGGGTGCCAAGGAGCGGTACCCCGCTCCTTGCTGTTGCGCGTTCGATCTACGGCAAAGCCTACAGGAGCATTAAGCGGGCGTCCAACGGCAAGGAGCAGGGTGCTGCTCTGTACTGCTCCTTGGCGCGCGCTGAGTCGCCGCATGTCCTTCCCGGTGTACTCAACATCAATCACATCGCCATCAAAGGGTCCCGCGTGCGCAAAATCGATTCGTTGTTGTTCACTTTCCTTTCACTCTTGCCAGGCTTAATCCTGGCCGCGGACCAGCCTCAATGGGGCCAGCCCTGGTCGCGCAACATGGTCTCCGGCGAAAAAAATCTTCCCGACACTTTCGACATTGCCACCGGCATGAACATTAAATGGACCGCCGCGCTCGGCACCGAATCGTACTCCACACCGATCGTCGCCAATGGCCGCGTGTACATCGGCACCAACAACGCGGTTCCGCGCGACACAAAACACATCGGCGACCGCGGCGTGCTCATGTGTCTCGACGAAAAAACCGGCGCGCTGCTTTGGCAGCTCGTCGTCCCAAAACGCTGGGAAGATCCCTACTTCGACTGGCCCAAGACCGGCATCTGTTCCACCGCCACCGTCGAAAACGATCGCGTCTACATCGTCGATAACCGCGGCGAAGTCCTCTGCCTCGACGCGCTGGGCATGTCCAACGGCAACGACGGCCCCTTCAAAGACGAAGCCGCGCACATGACCGCCGCGCACCCCGACAGCAAGCCCCCCAAAGCCGGCGCGGAGATCAAACCCGAGCCGCTCGCGCCGCCCGCCGACGGCAAACTCCTTGAAGTTGGCCCGCTGGACGCCGACATCCTTTGGATCTGCGACCTCGTGACGACCGCTGGCATCTGGCCGCACGACGCCGCGCACAGTTCGATTTTAATTTACGGCGATTACCTCTATTTGAATACCGGCACCGGCGTGGACAATACGCACAGACGCATCCGCACCCCGGACGCGCCGAGCCTTGTTGTCGTTGACAAAAAAACAGGCCGCTTGCTGGCCCGCGACAACGAACACATCGCGCCGAATATTTTTCACAACACGTGGTCGTCACCCGCAATGGGTGTGGTGAATGGCAAGCCGCTGATTTTTTTCGCCGGCGGCAACGGAATCGTCTACGGCTTTGAACCGCTTTCCCCCGCACCCTCATCCAATGGGGGAGAGGGGCTAGGGGTGAGGGGGGGCGAAGTCGCGACGCTCAAAAAAGTTTTCCAATTCGATTTCGATCCGGACGGTCCCAAAGAGGACGTCCACCGCTTCACTACAAATCATCAGGAAGGCCCGAGCAACATCTACGGCATGCCCGTCTTCGCCAACAATCGCCTCTACGTCGCCGGCGGCGGCGACGTTTTCTGGGGCAAAAATCAATCCTGGCTTAAATGCATCGACGTAGGAGCGGCGGCACTCCTGCCGCCGTTAAATGGAGGAGCGCCACCGTCAAATGGAACGGCGATATCCCTGTCGCCCACCTGGTCCTGCCCGCTCGGCAAGCACACGCTCTCCACGCCCGCCATCCAAGACGGCCTCGCCTACGTCACCGATTCCGACGGCACGCTTCATTGCATCGACGAAAAATCAGGATCGATCGTCTGGCAGCACAAAATGAACGGCCAATTCTGGGCCTCACCGATGGTCGCCGATGGCAAAGTCTACGCCGGCACGCGCAAAGGCCAATTTTGCATCCTCGCCGCCGGCCGCGAGAAGAAAGTCCTCTGCACCACTGACGTGGACGCACCCGTCAGCGCCACCACGACCATTGCCAACGGCACGCTCTACATCGCCACCATGAAACAATTGTTCGCGATAAAGAAGTAACGTTTGTAGTCCCGCCTTTAGGCGGAAGCGACGCGCGGTAGCGATACGCCTGTCCGCCTAAAGGCGGGACTACAAACCTATTGCCCCGCCGGCAACTTGCACGACTGCCACGCCAAAAACCGCCACTTCCCTTTCTCTTCCCGCCATACCGCCAGCACGCTGAATAAATTATCCGACTCTCCGGTCGCGGCGCTCGTTGTCTTCATCCGCACGCGAGCGGTCATCAGCGCGATGTGCCGTTCGGGAACCGTGAAATTGCGCTCCTTGTATTCAATTGCAAGATACTTCAATTTTCCGCCCGACAGCGCTTCCACATACGACGCCTTCGTGTCTACATTTCCTGTCGAATGCGCATACCGCAACTCATCCGAAAAAATTGCCTCCAAGCGCGCTTTGTCCGCCGCCAGCGTCGCCGCGACGCGCTCATCGTCCGCCGCTTTTATCGCCGCCAACTCCGCGTCTTCCGCGGCACGCGCTGAAATAAAAACCAGCGCCGTGGCCAGCACAAATCCCCTCACGCGTTTCGTCATGGCTTCCCTTTCGCAATTATTCCAGAACCGCGCACGTAAGTAAGCGGCCGAATTCTTACGGATGCAGCGTCGAAGGCCCCGTCCCAAAACTCTTCTCGTAATACCCCTTGCCCTTCTTCTTGTATTGCGTGAAACCGGAGCGAGCCAGTTGCCCCTCGCTCGGCGCTTTAACTTTGCCCGCGCCATTTAAATTTGGCGCCTGAATCACGCGCTCGATTATCCCGCCGCATTTGGGACAGGCCGTTAGCGCATCGTCGGCCATGCGCTGTACGATCTCAAATGGATTCGCGCACATCTCGCAGCGACGTTTTTCGCGCGGCTCCAGTACGGCGCGATAGGTATAGATCGGCATTGCGTACTCCTTCCCTTCCCCGTTTCAGATTCTCCACTTCCCGCCAAATAAATCAACACCCGTGGTGCAGGCGTCTCGCCTGTACGTTCATCGGTCGAAACGCAGCCCCCGAATTCCTTCGTGAAGATTCGTGCGATTCGTTGTTCGCTCTCTTTGATTATCTCCATGAAAATCTCGAAAGAACGTGTATTGTTCAACAATCTCGTGAGTCCCCGCCCATGATAAAATTTCTCTCATTAATGGTCCTCTTCGCCGGCGTCGCCGCAGCCGCTGAACCCAAACCCAACCTCGTCTTCATCCTCGCCGACGATCTCGGCTACGGCGACGTGAACTGTTTCAACAAAGATTCCAAAATCCCCACGCCCAATCTCGACAAACTCGCCGCCGAAGGCATGCGTTTCACCGACGCCCACGCGCCCACTTCGCTCTGCACGCCCTCGCGTTACGCGCTGCTCACCGGCCGCTACTGCTGGCGCTCGCGCCTCCAATCCGGCGTGCTCGCGCCGTGGGGCAAGCCGCTTCTTAGCGGCGAGCAATTCACCGTCGCGACGCTGCTCAAACAAAACGGCTACGCCACGACCTGCATCGGCAAATGGCATCTCGGCTGGGCTTGGCAGACCAAAGACGGCGCCGTCGCGCGCAGCGGCCCGGACCGTTTAAGCAACGTCGATTTTACCAAAGCGCTCGCCGGCGGTCCGCTCTCGCACGGCTTCGATTATTATTTCGGAGTCGATCTGCCCAACTACCCGCCCTATTGCTTCATCGAAAACGATCACACCGTCGGCATTCCCAGCCTCCCCGACACAGGCAAAGCCGGCGGATTCAATCGCCCCGGGCCGATGCTTCCGGATTGGAAGCTCGTTAACATTCTGCCCGAAATCACGAAGCGCGCGGTCAAATCCATCGAAGACTCCGCGCGCACCGGCAAGCCATTCTTCCTCTACTTTGCGCTGACTTCGCCGCATTTCCCGGTCGTCCCCGCGCCCGAATTTAAAGGCAAAAGCCAGGCCGGCGACTACGGCGATTTCGTCTTCCAAACCGATTGGTCGATTGGCCAGGTGCTCGGCGCGCTTGCGCGCACCGGCGTCACCGAAAACACGCTGGTGATTTTCACCAGCGACAACGGTCCAGAAATCACCGGCGAAGTCAACCCCGGCGCGTACGACCGCGCGCAGCAGTTTGGCCATTACAGCATGGCCGATCTGCGCGGAGCCAAGCGGGACATTTGGGAAGGCGGCCACCGCGTGCCGTTCATCGCGCGCTGGCCGGGCAAGATCAAAGCCGGCGCCAGCAGCGACGAAACCATCGCGCACATTGATTTCATCGCCACCGTGGCGGCGATCTTGAACGCTAAACTCCCTGACGGCGCCGGCCCGGACAGCTACAACCTGCTGCCCGTGCTGCTCGATCAGCCGTATCAAAAACCGCTGCGCGAAGCCACCGTGCATCACGCCGGCAGCGGCAAATTCGCGATCCGCAAAGGCAACTGGGTTCTGCTGGACGCGCCCAACGTGGATGACAACGGCGCGAAGGGCGAACCGGATTGGTTTAAACAAAAACGCGGCTACGAAAAGAACGATCAGCCCGGCGAACTGTACGACTTGAGCGCCGACATCAGCGAGCGCAAAAACCTCTACGCGCAATACCCGAGCATCGTCAAAGAACTGACCGTGCTGCTCGAAAAATACGTCGCCGAAGGCCGCAGCACGCCCGGGCCCGCGCTCAAAAACGACGTGCCGATCGTGATCCACAAAGGCGCGAAGGCGCCGAAGAAATTCGAAGACGACACGAAATGACCCGAGGCGCAGGCGTCCCGCCTGCGCGTGTCCGCCGCCCGCGCGGTCCAACTTCCCACGTGACTTTTGCACCACGCGCCTGTACTCTAGTCAGGGGACACGGAGGCCCGCCTTCTCGATGCACCGCCGTTCGAGCCGCGCACGCGGTTTCACGTTGATGGAGCTATTCGTCGTCATCGGGATCTTGCTGGTCCTGGCGTCGGCGTTGATGCCCATCGCGGCCTCTATTCGGTACAAAGCGAAGAAGTCGCAGTGCGCAAGCAACCTTCAACAGCTTCATGCCGCCTTATCGATGTACAGCGTCGATAACGGTCGCGATATCGAAATATATCCCACCTATTTGACCAATCTTTGCACCATGAATGAGGGCAGTGGGCAAATTAATCCTTCCTACATCGATGACGAGCGCATTTTCATTTGTCCGATGGACGACACCAAAGCGACGCAGAACATTTACGGCGTTGCGTCGCTCAAGCCAATCTATTCGGTTTCCCCTCCGGTCCCCCAGGACGATAAGCACGATTGGGCGGAACGTTATTCCTACGGCTACGGCATGCGGAATAGCTCTTACTTGTACGAATTCAGCGGACGCATTTGCGAGACTTACGACTCGACGCAGCTCGACGCACCGAGCGTTCCGCCCGATCCAAGCGATACAGAGTGGGCGTGGTATGACGATACGATCGCGTGGAGCGGTTCGCCATCCAATTTTTGCGACACGTATTTGCAAACCAAGCACTACTACAGCGTAACGCAAGGCCCTGGGTACGAGTGGGATGCGCCCACGCCTACGGAAGTCGTGCAAAACGGAGTGGGAATGCCCGACGGGACCATCGGCGTTACGTGGCAGGACGCCAAGTTTTTCCAACTCATGCACGGCGATATTTATCGCTCAGGATTGGAAGATTCGACCTTTGGAGATTTTCCTGATCCGCCCGCGGGTTTTCAGGATCCTGTGGATTATTACTCGAGCGTCGGCATCGACCCTCTATCCGACCCCACGGATTGCCTCGAAAGCTATCCGCGCACGTGGATGCCCATCATCCGTTGCTTCTGGCACCAGACTCCCATGCACATTGACAGCGAATCGTATGAACAAGTTCAAAACATGTCCCTCGCCGGAAACGTCTTCGATTCCGCGCCATATTGGGAACGAACAGCCTTCAAATATGGCTCCCACCTCGGCGGCGACAGCGATCCGGTAACCCTTGGCCCTTGATGTCCCCGCTGCACTTTCCCTTTCCACTTTCCAATTTTTCACTATAGTGGCGGCGCAGCGCGGCAGACAGGCATGTCTGCCCCACCTCGAGGAACCGCCATGCTTGACCCCAAATTCGTGCTCGCCAATCTCGCCGTCGTCAAAAAAGCCATCGAGGACAAGAAAGCCGCCAACGATTTCACGGATGTCGATGAGTTCGTCACGCTTGACGAGCGGCGCAAAAAAGTCGTGCTTGAAGTCGAAGCGCTCAAAGCCGAGAAGAACAAAATCTCCAAGGAAATTGGCGTGCTGATGGGCAAGCTCAAAGGCTCCATGACTTCCGGCAGCGACGACATCGCCGTGATCAACACCATGGTCGCTGAGCTTCAGAAGAATTCGAAGGCCAAAGACGACCGCATCAAGGAACTCGACGCCGAACAATCGAAAATCGAAGCGCGCCGCGACGCCAAGCTCGCCTGGATTCCGAATATCCCGCACGAATCCGTTCCGCAAGGCCGCACGGCCACAGAGAACGTCACGGTTCGCACGTGGGGCGACGTGCGCAGCTTTTCGTTCGAACCAAAACCGCATTACGAACTCGGCGAGAAGCTCAAAATCCTCGACACCGAACGCGGCGCGAAAATCTCCGGCTCAGGCTGGTACTTCCTGCGCGGCGACGGCGCGCGCATGGAACGTGCGCTGATCAGTTGGTTCCTGGACGTGCATCGCGAACGCAACGGCTACGAAGAATTGTTCCCGCCTTTTTTCGTCACCGAGAAAACGCTCTACGGCTCAGGCCAGTTCCCGAAATTTCAGGACCAGATGTACTTCGCGCAGCTCGACAACTTGTACGCGATTCCCACGGCCGAAGTCCCGCTGACCTCGATGCATCAGGATGAAGTGCTCGAAGAAAAGGACCTCCCGCGCAAGTACGTGGCGTACTCCGCCTGCTTCCGCCGCGAAGCCGGCGCTGCTGGCGCCGACACGCGCGGAATTTTGCGCGTGCATCAGTTCAACAAATGCGAAATGCTCAAACTCACCACGCCCAAAACCAGCTACGCCGAGCACGAAGCGATGCTCGAAAACGC
The DNA here is from genome assembly GCA_035308565.1 of Planctomycetota bacterium. Taxonomy (GTDB): domain Bacteria; phylum Planctomycetota; class SZUA-567; order H5-PLA8; family H5-PLA8; genus JANXLS01. The sequence goes on from DATGGK010000106.1 coordinate 24,047, forward strand.
CGAGCATCTGCTCAAAGAGCTCGGTCTGCAATACCGCGTCCTGCTGCTTTGCCGCGGCGATTTGAGCTTCTCCGCCGCGAAATGCTATGACCTCGAAGTCTACGCGCCCGCCGCGCAAAAATGGCTCGAAGTTTCAAGTGTCTCCAATTTCGAGGACTACCAGGCCCGCCGCGCCAACCTGCGCTTCCGCCCCGCCGAAGGCGGCAAGCTCCAATACGTTCACACGCTCAACGGCTCCGGCCTGGCGCTGCCGCGCATCATGGTCGCGCTCTGGGAAGCGAACCAAAACGCCGACGGATCGATCACCATCCCGGCCGTGTTGCGCAAATACATGAACGGCCAGGAAAAAATCGCCGCCAAGTAATAATGAGCTTGTGATCTCGTCCTCCTCTCCTTTGGGGAGAGGGCCGGCGAGCGTACTCGCTCGCGGGGTGAGGGGAAGACTGGCGAGTCTCGCTCGGAGTCCGAATTCCCCTCACCCCGCGCATGAGTACATGCGTCGGCCCTCTCCCGAAGGGAGAGGGGTATGATTTCGCGTGCTTTCCCGCCCCACCCCTGCTATAATTCTCACAGAACGAAACGGAGAACCGCAGTGCCCTTTAATTACGCCGAAGCCAAGCAGCAGCTCAACCACATCGAATGGCGCCTCGCCCAGTTGCGGGGGTCGCTTTGACGTGCCCGCACGCATCAAGCGCCAGCAGGAAATCGAAACGCTGATGGGTAACAGTGATTTCTGGACCGACAACCAGAAAGCGCAAAAGATCATCGGCGAGCTCAAACAAATCAAAGCGCTGATCGGCGAACTGCCTGGCCACGAAAAGCAGTGCAAAGATTTGTCGGAACTGCTCGAAATCTCCGAATCCGACGACGACTCCGCCTCCGCCGAACAAGTCGTCGCCGAAGGCCGCAAGCTCGACAAGGACGTTCGCGATTACGAATTGCGCTGCCAGCTCAGCGGCAAGAACGATCACCGTAACGCATTCCTCTCGTTTCAAGCCGGCACTGGCGGCACTGACGCGCGCGATTGGTGCGACATGCTCATGCGAATGTACGTGCGCTGGGCGGAGCGCCGAGGTTACAAGGTCCAGTTCTTCGACGTGGATTTCAACGAGGTCGCCGGAATCAATTCAGCGGTTTTGAAAATCGAAGGACCTTACGCGTTCGGCTACCTTAAAAGCGAAATCGGCGTGCACCGTCTGGTGCGCATTTCGCCTTTCAACGCCGACGGCAAACGCCAGACGAGCTTCGCCGCCGTGGACGCCACGCCCGAATTCGAACCCGGCGACAGCGACATCGTGATCCCCGAAGCGGACATCGAACGCAGCACTTGCCGCTCCGGCGGCGCGGGCGGCCAGCACGTCAACAAAACCGAATCCGTCGTGCTGCTCAAACACATTCCGACGGGCATCACCGTGCGCTGCCAGATCGAACGCAGCCAGACGCGCAACGGCCAATTGGCGCTGGAAATGCTTAAAGCAAAACTCGCGCGCCTGCGCGATCTCGAACGCGACGCCGAGAACAAGCAGAATTACAACGAAAAGATGGAAATCAATTTCGGCAGCCAAATCCGCTCCTACACGCTCAACCCCTACACGATGGTCAACGACAACCGCACCGAATTGAAAGAGCCTAACGCGCAGAAGGTGCTCGACGGCGAACTCGACCCGTTCATCGCCGCCTACTTGAATTGGAAGATGGTGCAGGATAGAAAAGCGGCGGAGGCGAAGGCGAAGAAGGCGGAGAAGAATTAACGCGGAGGCGACGTATGCCTTTCCCCATCGAAAATTATGCCGAGCAGCTCAAACAATTCTGCGAGAAGTGGAAGATCGCGGAGTTGGCGCTCTTCGGATCGGCGTTGCGCGACGATTTCACACCGACCAGCGACGTGGATATGCTGGTGACGCGGAGCGAGAGCACACCCTCTCTCCCGTGGGCCGGGGAATATTACGAAATGGAACGCGAATTGGAAGAGATATTCGGACGGAAAGTGGACTTGGTGAGCAAACGCGGCTTGCTTTCCAGCAGAAACAGATTGCGCAAGAACGAAATTATGAACTCCGCAAAGGTAATATATGGAGAAGCGTGACCGCGCATACCTGATCGACATGCTAATCGCGGCTGAAGATGCGCTGCGGTTTGTAAAAGGCGAAACTGCCGGCGCATTCCTTCAGAACGATCTTCTCCAAAGCGCCATTGCACGACAGTTGTCCGTGATTGGCGAAGCAGCGCGCTGCATTTCGGATGGATTTAAGGCGGGCAATCCTACCATCCAATGGCGACAAATATCGGCGTTGCGAAACATATTGATTCACGCGTACAATAAAATTAATTACAAAAAGATTTGGGAATTCCTCGTGATAGATGTCCCAAAGCTCATTCAAGATTTGCGCGCAATTCCTGGATTGAATCCTGACGAGGCCATCGATCCCGTTTAATGTACATGAACAACATCTTCGAATCTTCTTCCGATGTCTACGACATCCGCACCCAATCCCCCGGCCCCGCCGGCGCGCTCCCCCTCACGCCCGACATGCTCAAGACCTGGGCCTCCGGCGATCTCTTCGGCCTTTCGCAAAACGCCGGCATGGGCTGGGATCCCGCCTCCGTGGCGCTCGAACCGTTTCTGATCCTGAGCACGCAAGGCGGCCTGCGCGCCGACGACGGCTCGCCCATCGCGCTCGGTTACCACACCGGCCATTGGGAAGTCGGCCTGCTCGTCAAAGAAGCCGCGGACGAACTCAAGCACCTTGGCGTCGTGCCGTTTGCTGGAACCGTCTCCGATCCCTGCGACGGCCGCACGCAAGGCACGCCCGGCATGATGGACAGCCTTCCCTATCGCAACGACGCCGCGATTGTGTTTCGCCGTTTGATCCGCTCGCTGCCGCGCCGCAAAGCCGTGATCGGAATCGCGACGTGCGACAAAGGTCTGCCCGCGATGATGCTTGCGCTCGCGGGCGCGAAGGACTTGCCGAGCGTCGTCGTGCCCGGCGGTGTGACGCTGCCGCCGATAGGGGGCGAAGACGCTGGAAAAATCCAAACCATCGGGGCGCGTTATGCGCACGGCGCGATCACGCTTGAAGAAGCCGCTGAACAAAGCTGCCGCAGTTGCGCCACGCCCGGCGGAGGCTGCCAGTTTCTCGGAACCGCCGCGACTGCGCAGGTCGTCGCCGAAGCGCTCGGCTGGGCGCCGCCACATTCAGCGCTCGCGCCATCCGGCCAGCCGGTCTGGCGCGACGTTGCGCGCCGCGCGGCGCGTTATGCGGTTGAACTCGCCGCAAAAAATCGAACCGCAAAAGACATCCTCACCGACGCCGCGATCCGCAACGCGATGACCGTCCACGCGGCGTTCGGCGGCTCGACTAATCTGCTGCTGCATATTCCCGCCATCGCGCACGCTGCCGGACTTAAGCGGCCGACCGTCGACGATTGGCGCGCCGTCAACGCGAGCGTTCCGCGCCTGGTGAGCGTGCTGCCTAACGGCCCCGTCGATCATCCCACGGTCCGCGTCTTCCTCGCCGGCGGCGTGCCCGAAGTCATGCTGCATCTGCGCGCGTTGAAATTGCTCGACGAAAGCGTACTCACCGTCAGCGGCGAAACTCTGTCAAACGTTCTCGACGCGTGGCAAAAATCCGAACGCCGCTCACGCATGCGCGAAAAATTGCGCGAACTCGACGGCGTCGATCCGGACGACGTGATCATGGCTCCCGAACGCGCACGCGCGCGCGGCCTCACCAGCACCGTCACCTTTCCGCGCGGCAACCTCGCGCCCGAAGGTTCTGTGATCAAAAGCACCGCCATCGATCCCAGCGTCGTGGATGCCGATGGTGTCTACCGCAAGACCGGCCCCGCGCGCGTCTTCACGCGCGAACGCGACGCCGTCGCGGCGATCAAAGGCCAGTTCGGCGCGCCAATGAAAGCCGGCGATGTGCTGGTGCTTATCGGCCGTGGCCCCATGGGCGCGGGCATGGAGGAAATTTATCAAATCACCTCCGCGCTGAAATTCCTGCCCTTCGGCAAACACATTGCCGTACTCACCGACGCGCGTTTCTCCGGCGTCTCGACCGGCGCGTGCGTCGGACACATCGGTCCCGAAGCGCTCGCCGGCGGCCCCATCGGAAAATTGCGCGACGGAGACGTGATCGAGATCGTGATCGACCGCGTGAAGCTCGAAGGCTCGATCAATTTCATCGGCAGCACGGACAAGCGCGTCGATCCAAGCGAAGGCGCACGCATCCTCGCCGCACGCACGCCGCATCCTGATTTGTCGCCCGATCCAAATCTGCCCAACGACACGCGCCTGTGGGCCGCGCTCCAACGCGCCGGCGGCGGAACCTGGGGCGGCTGCGTCTACGACGTGGACGCGATTGTCGCAAAATTGAACGCTTAATGAGCATCAATGCGCCGCGTCAATCTTATTCCAACCGCGCACCCCAATTACCGGCAACGCAAATTGAAACGCCTTCTCCCACTCGCACGTGTCAGCCATTCGAAACACCTCATAGATCATTTTCTTCTTCACCGGATGATTCGCCTTGTCGCCGGTCCAGAGGCCCAACCGCAGCCCGCCCTCCTGAACGTTGTCCACATGGCGATGCAAAATAAATGCGTCGATGCCGTCGAGCGGCAGAACTTTGCGATAGGCGTACGCGAACGCCGCGGCTTGCAGCAGTTCGCCATCCGGCGCGTTGCTTGAGTGAAAGCCTTGCTCCGACAGAATGATCCGCCGCGGGCAGCCCGCGCAAAGCAATTCGTCGCGCCGCATGAAATCGTTGAGCATCTCAATGTTTTTGAACGTGATCATCGGCGTGTCGAACGAACATGTCGCAGCTTTGTCGTTCCACGTGCGGCATTCGAAGAGATTCTCCGGGTACGGATGAAATGCGACGTTCCATGCGAAATCGCCGTGCCGTTTGGCGGCTTCGGCAAAGCGTTCGATGAATGTACGAGCCCCAAACGATTTCAGCGGCTCGTTGGGCGTCGCGCCGCGGTTCCAATTGTGATCGAGCGAAATGAAGACGCGGCTGCGCGCCGAAATGCACTGCGCGGCCTCATTGCAAATGCGGACGGCGCGTTCGTATTCGGCGATGACAACGCCGTTCGGCGCAAGGCCCATGTTGTACCAGTACCAATGCGAATTGACTTCGTTGCCGACGATGAAATGCACGGGCGGCGCATCGGCGCGCGCGTAGCGCTGCGCGAGAAACGTGACGCACGCGCGGAAATTTCGCGCGCCGGCAGCGTCGCCGGTGTTGAATGCCGAGAGGCGCGACGGGCACGCGCGATCGAATTTCGGATGAATGTACGCGCGCGCAAGCTCGGCATTGGGCGTGTTGTACGCGAGCAGAATCAGGTAGACGGTCACGCCGTGAGCGCTCAGCGGTTTGATCTTTTCGTCGAGTGAGGCGACATAGCGCGCATTAAATTCAAAATGAGTTCCGTCGAGAACCAGCGTTTGTCCCGCTCGCGGGCCAGCCTCGGCGAGTTGCAGCAGATTGACGTTGATCGCCGCGTGATGGATTCCAAGCGCGAGGGCGTCGTCCACCATTTGGACTTGCAGTCCTTTTTTGCTGGCGCAGAAATCGGCGCACTCGCCGGATGTCCATGCGCGCACGGCGGAGAACAGTGCCGCGGCAATCAGTAATCTTGCAGCGTAGGGTTTGAGCTTCGGCGCGCGTCCATTCATTTGCGATTGCGAATACTACACAGCCCATGCTCGAAGCACCGTTGAAATTCGGAATTTTCTCGACAAATCGGCCTTCATTGACTACAAGTATGCGCTTAACAAACTCGTCGTTGGAGAAGAGCCTTGGCCGCCAAGCATTTTGCCCCCAATAGCCCGGAGAACCGCGCCAAGCGGGCTTACAAAGCGCTCTCCGGCTGCCGCAACACGCTCTACCAGCGGATGTCGGATTACATTCTCTCGAATCGTTCGCGCTTGCGCGACGAAGTCGGCGGCACGGAAACCACGTGCTACTCACTTCAGCAGCTTGACGAGTTGTTTCTCTCAAAAATGAACGTGCTCGACCGCGCCATGTGCGAGCTTGCCCGCCCAGAGCCGAAAGAAGGCCAGACCACCACGACGACATACGAAACTGTCGAAGTCATCGCCAAACGCGAAGAACTGCCGCAGAAAATCGCCGACGCTTTGGCCGAACGCGGCGAATCCGATTTCCTGGATTTGTGCGTGCTGCGCGCGGATGAACACGTGGCCGAAGTGTTGCTCGTGTTGGCGCGCGAGGATCACGAAGTTCCCGCTCAGCCTGCCACGCCCAACAAAAAGGAACAGGACGGCCAAAGCGGCCAGAGCGGACAAAGCGATATCGGCGACGACTTGCCCAATGGACTCTAAGCGCGTCTTTCGCGGAGCGAAAGGCGACTTTCAATGAAACCTGAAACTCTGAAACCGATTTTGCGCCCGCGCCGCTTGCGGCAATCCGATGCCATGCGGCGGCTGGTCCGCGAAACGCAGCTCTCCGTCGATCATCTCATTTCGCCGATTTTCGTCTGCGACGGTTCGCGCGTGAAACGCGAAATCCCGTCGATGCCCGGCGTCTTTCAGATGTCCGTGGACCGCGCGGTTGAAGAAGCGAAAGATCTGAGCGCGCTGCGTATTCCGGCGGCGCTTCTCTTCGGCGTGCCGGAACGCGGGCGCAAAGACGCGTGCGGATCCGAAGCGTGGGCGGACGACGGCATCGTGCAGAAGGCTCTGCGCGCCATGCGCAAGGCCGTGCCGGATTTGATGCTGATCGCCGATGCCTGTTTTTGCGAATACACGGATCACGGCCATTGCGGCGTGCTGAACGCGGCGCGCGAAGTCGAGAACGATGCGACGCTCGAAAATCTCGCGCGCACCGCCGTCGCTCAAGCGCGCGCGGGCGCGGACGTGATCGCGCCGTCTGGCATGATGGACGGGATGGTCCGCGCGATTCGCGGCGGTTTGGACGCGGCGGGATTTTTGCATACGGCGATCATGGCCTACAGCGTGAAATACGCATCGGCCTTTTACGGTCCGTTCCGCGACGCTGCCGATTCCGCGCCGGCGTTCGGCGACCGCCGCCAGTATCAGATGGATTGCGCCAACAAGCGCGAAGGCCGGCGCGAGGCGCAGCTCGATGCCGGCGAAGGCGCGGACATCATCATGGTCAAACCCGCCCTCGCGTATTTGGACGTGATCGCCGAAGTCCGCAAAATCGTCGATCTGCCGCTCTGCGCCTACAACGTCTCCGGCGAATACAGCATGGTCAAAGCCGCTGTGCAAAACGGCTGGCTTGACGAAAAGCGCACGGCGCTTGAAATCATGGCCGGCATCCGGCGCGCCGGCGCGGATATGATCATCACCTATTGGGCGAAAGATCTTGCGCGGTGGCTCAACGAGCCTCGTGGTGCAGGCGTCGAGCCCCGTGGTGCAGGCGTGCCGCCTGCACGATTCAAAAATAGCATCCAAGATTTACCGTCTGGCGCGTCTATTAGTAAGGAGCGGAAATCCTCGAACGCGAGTGGGAAGAGCAAACGATGACCGCGCTGCCGCCGAATATCCTTGCCGCGCCGCCGACTGCGGAAGCGTGCGAAAAACTTGCGGAACTTGAGCGCATTTTGCGCGGCTACGGCCGCGTGATCGTCGCCTATTCGGGCGGAGTCGATTCGGCCTTCCTGGCCGTCGTCGCAAACCAAACGCTCGGCGACAAAGCGCTCGCCGTGACCGCGGATTCCGAATCGCTGGCGCCTGAAGAACTCGAAGACGCGAAGGAACTCGCGACCCAATTCGGCGTTCGCCACGAAGTCATCCGCACGGATGAATTGAAAGACGAGAACTACGCTTCGAATCCGCTTAACCGCTGCTATTTCTGCAAATCCGAATTGATGAGCAAACTCGCGTCGTTCGCCAAAGAGCGCAACGCCAACGCTGTGGTGGCGCTCGGCGCGACGATGGACGACCTCGGCGATTTCCGTCCGGGCGAAGGCGCGGCGAAAGAACGCGGCGCGGTTTTTCCGCTGCGCGAGGCCGGACTGACGAAAATCGAGATTCGCGCTCTGTCGCTTGAACTCGGCCTGCCGACGTGGGACAAGCCGGGCGCGGCGTGCCTGTCGAGCCGCATTCCGTTTGGGCAGCGCGTGACGCCGGAAAAGCTATCGCAAATCGCGCGGGGCGAGTATTATTTACACAAGGCGGGTTTTCGCGAATGCCGCCTGCGGCACCACGACACGATTGCGCGCGTGGAGGTGCCGATTGCGATGTTCGCACATGTTCTGGAGAAACGTGACGAGATCGTTTCGGCGCTGCACGCGCTTGGCTTCGCGCACGTGACACTCGATTTGCAGGGCCTGCGTTCCGGTTCGCTGACGGAAGTGGCGCTCAAAAGTAACATGGGCTTTTAGCCCGTGGTTGTGTCAACTGACATCGGCGTATATCAACTAAACCATGCACGATTCCAATCCCGATCAACCCACAATCGCCCCGCCTGAATCCGCGCCGCTGCCGCAACTCCCTTCGCAGGACTCATCGTCAATTTCGGAATCCACAAAAACAGAGTCACCCACCCCGCCCGCTCCCGCGAATCCCGCTGCAATTGTTCCGCGGGCCATTCCCGAACCGATAACCCCGCCGGCGCCACCCGCGATCAAGCCAGCGCCGCCGCCGGTAAAAACCGAATCAGCGCGCCTGCCGCGGAAGCAGCCGCCGCCCAAAGACCCGCTCTCGAAGTTCCTCAACAAAAATGCGGAAGAAGAAGACGGCGCGCCGATGAGTTTCATCGATCATTTGATGGAACTCCGCAAGCGCTTGTGGGTGTGCATTCTGGCGTGTTTGATTTGCGTCGCGCTGGCAATTATTTTTTACGACCGGGTCTACGGCGTTTTAACTGGTCCTATACAATGGCTCAACGATCGGTTGGCCGGGCCAGACGGACAATACTACAGAGATCACGGGATTTTGAGAGAAGGCGAGCCGGCCATTTTACTGGCAACGACCGGTCCGCTTTCGAACATGCTCCTGATCATCTGGATGGGATTTTGGGGCGGAATCGTCGTGGCATCTCCGATCATGCTGTATCAAGTATGGGCGTTTGTCGCGCCGGGTTTGAAATCGAATGAAAAACGAGCGATCATGCCGGTGCTGTATGGCGGCCTGGGATTTTTTCTCGGCGGCGTCTACATTTGTTATAGATGGATGATCCCCCCGACACTCTGGTTCTTCATCACGCTCGATCTCAGTTTGCGAAATCGCATTGTCTGGACCTCAGAGACAACCATCGACCTGCTGTTGTGGATGATGATCATCTCCGGATTTCTCTGCGAAATTCCGCTGATCGTCGCGGCGATGGCGAAGATGGACGTGATCCGCGGTTCGTCGCTGACAAAACACTGGCGCGGCATGATCTTCGGTTCGATCTTGATCGGCGCCATCGTGGCGCCAGGCAACGATCTGGCCTCGATGGGCGTTTTTTCTGGATTGATGCTCGGCATTTATGCCGTCTCCATCATCATGGCATATTTGTTCCAGCAGCGGCAACCGAAGAAGAAGAAGCCATGATTCATGGCGTCACGCGTCCCGACGAAGTCGCGCACCTGGGCTTGAGCAACCGCTTGCTGGCCCGCATCGGGGCATTGTTGAAAAAAAAACTCGCGGTGAGCTTGGCGGCGCTTGAAGCCGCACAGCCGAATTCGCCGCTGGAATCGATTCTGCTCCGCGCGGAGTTTCTTCAAGCGGCTTCAACGCTCGACACGGCCGTGTTGAAAACGCTCGCGCAAAACGCAGGATTGGCACTCGCGCTTTCTGTTGCGAACAGCGATGCCGAATTGCGCGTGCTGTGCCTTGATGAGGAATTGGAATCGGATGCATCGTGGCACAGCGCGGCGCAGCCATTGAGCGCGCGCTCATCGTCGGCGACGCCCGCGCGAATTTCAGATACGCCATCCGGTGAAACGAATGTGAACGCCCTTTTCGGCGACGAGCATTTGTCGCGGACGCGCTTGAAATTGATGACGTCCGCGAACGCCGGTGAGCGGATTGAAGCGCTGCGCGTGCTGGCGTATGCGCCGCTGAGCGCCGCGCAAAAAGCCGAAGCGCTGCTGATCGGTCTGGCCGACGCGGACGAAAGCGTGCGCGCTGAAGCGGCGCTGCTGCTGCCGAATCTCGGCGTAAGTGCGGATGTTTCTGCAGCGCTTGCGGATTTGAATCGCGGCGAGACGGCCAAGCGTTTGGTGGCAGCGGACAAGCTCGACAAAATTGCAGGCGCTGGAGCGGCGGCTTTCCAGCCGCCGGGTCCGAGCAACGAACTCGAAGACGGCGCGCTGATTGTGTGCGCGATGTCGGCGCTCAAAAGCGACGTGGACCGCGCGTTGAAACTGCGTTTGATTTCGCTGCTCCAGGGCCGCGCGCAAACAGTGGGACGCAACGCGGCGCGCCTCGAAGAGATAGTGCGCGTGGTTTTGTCGCTGATCGCGGCCGCGTTCAAATCCGGGCCGTCGTCGCGCCAATTGGAAGAATTGCTCGCGCCCGCGCACAAACTCGTGCGCGAGTTGGGGCGGCTTTATCCGCACGATCTGCTGCCGATTCTCAAAGCGGAGCGCGAGCGCGCGCCGGATTTTTCGACGCTGGCATACGTGCTCGGCGCGCTCTTCGATCTCATTCCGCCCGGCCACGCTGACGAAGAAATGCTATTGGCCGCGGGCGCCGACTATCTGGCGCGGGACACAGACGAGGGGCGCGATTCGCGCACGATCGGCGCATTGATGTCGCGGCGAGCAAGCGCGGCGCTCGAGAAACTTTGCGCGGCATTTTCCGGCGCAACCATGGCCGGCAAAAAACACATGCTGATTTTGCTCGACGAAATGTGCCGCCGCTCCAATGTGCCGGCGAGCGATTTTGTGCGCGCCGCGCAGGTGATTTTGGAGGCGATGGAATCCGGCGCAAAATTTTTGCGCATGGCGGCGATGGAATGCCGGCTGGTCTTCGATGCGCGCGTGCCGCCTGATTTGCGGCGAAAATTGGCGCAAGTGTTTTTAGATTCGACCGGCGATTTTTCATTTCAATTCGATCTGGAAAAAGCGGAATCCGCCGTCGTGCGCATGGGCGAGCCCGCCGTTGAGCCGCTGCTTTCGAGGCTCGGCAATTCGCGCGCGTCGAACGAGCGCGTGCGTTGCGCACGGCTGCTGGGCGAATTGGCGCTGGAGGCCAAAGCCGAGCCCGGGCGCTTTCAGGAATTGCAGACGGCGCTCACCGACGCGCTGCGGCGGCTGGAAGCGGCGAGTCTCGAAACGGATTTCCCCGACCGCGGCGAAGTTTTTTCGGCGCTCGGAAAAGTCATTGCCAGCCCTGCGGCATCGGCGGACGCCAACGCGGTCGTGACGCGTACGCTGCTGGAAGCCGCCGCGAGCGCGGACACGACGCTCGCCGCGCACGCGCTCGAAGGCGCGTCGTATCTCGCTTCGTCGCGCCGCGCCGCGCAGGAGTTGATCTCTGAAATCGCGGCGCTGCTGAAAAAAGCCCTCGACGCGCCCGAACCCGAAAAGCTCGACGTGAGCACCAAGGACGCGGCGGGCGAAGCCGCGATTGAAATTCGCGGCGGCGAATATTATGCGGTCACGCTGCCGAGCGTGCTCAATGGATTGACGCGCGTGGCGCTGGCGCCCAACGCGCCGGCCGGCATCACGCGCGAGGCCGGCGCGCTGCTGCTGGAGCGCTGGAAGGAAGTCTGCGCGGCCAAACGCGTGTGGGGTCCGGCGAATTCGTACTTGCTGATCCAATCGCTGCGCGCGATTGCCCTCGACAAACGCTGTGGCGACGCGCTGCGCTTGGATATCGTGAAGGGCCTGCTTCTGCGTTATCTGCAAACGCCGGCGATGCGCGCGATCAGCGACATTCTCGCCGGCGACGACACGCCCGCGAGCGGCGGCGTGGCGTTGGGCGTAGGGTACGCGCTGCTGGCGCGGCGCGATCGAGAAGGGCGTTTCGACGAGAACGACCGCGCCGACGTGCTCGCGTCGCTTGCGATGCTTGCGGGGCGAAAATATTTGATCGCGCCGCCATCCGAGCGCGAACGAACCTCCGATGCATTTCGTCGCGCTGTCGTGCATGAATTGATCAAAGCGCTGCTCGACGAGGTGAGCGGCGCCGTGCAGGCGCTCAGCGACTTGAGCGCGAGCGCTGCGCTGCCGGCTGAATTGCGCACGGAGATCGAGCGGCGCGTTAAGGCGCGCGGGGAACTCGTTGTGCGGCGGAAATAATTTAGATCGGCGCATTTTCTTGCGCGACGAGCCGTCTGCCACGGCCCTGAAGCGAAATCGAAGGCGGCTATTTTCGCGCTGCCCGATAGAGGCTCAACGCTTTCGCGCGCTGCGCCGCATGATCCACAATCCGCTCCGCGTAATCGCCGCACGCCTCGCGCGCCAGCCACGGCTCATGAATGAACTCATCCGGCAGCGCCGACAATTCGGGCACCCAGCGCCGCACATACGCGCCCGCCGGATCAAAACGTTTCCCCTGCGCCGTCGGATTGAAAATCCGAAAATACGGCTGCGCATCCGTACCCGTTCCCGCCGCCCATTGCCAATTGCCGTTGTTCACCGCCGGTTCGCCGTCGATCAGCAGCCGCGAAAAATGCCGCTCGCCTTCGCGCCAGTCGATCAGCAAATCCTTGCACAAAAAACACGCCACGATCATGCGCACGCGGTTGTGCATCCAGCCCGTCTGCGCCAACTGCCGCATCCCCGCGTCGACAATCGGAAATCCCGTCCGACCCTCTTTCCACCGCGCGAGTTTTTCCGCTTCGTTCTCCCATTTGATCGCATCGTATTCCGCGCGAAACGACGCCACCGCCACGCGCGGAAATTCGCCCATGATCTGAAAGAAGAAATCGCGCCAGATCAATTCACCGATGAACATCTCCACGCCCTTCCGACTTTCCGCGCGCGCCAATTGTAGAATGGAGCTCCCGCTCCGTTCAATTCCCGGACCTAACAGCACACGGCATTTTGCCAGCACCGTGCGCGGGCTGATCGTCCCAAATTTCAAATGCGCTGAAAGCCGCGATGTCCCTTCGACCGACGGCAAATCGCGCTGCCGCGCATACTCGAAAATCGGCCCGCTTAAAAATGCGTCGAGCGTTTTTTGCGCCGCCTTCTCGGTGATCTCAGGCACATCGCTTTCCGGCTCGATCGAATCAAAATCAACGCGCGCCGATTTCAGCTTCATGCATTCACGCGGAAATGGAATCTTCGCCGGACGCGGCAACAACGCCGGCGCGCCGTCCTGAGCCAGCCACATTTTTTTGTACGGCGTAAAAACAGTGTACGTCCCTCCGGCCTGCGTGAGCACTTCGCCGCGCTCGAAGATCACCAAATCTTTGTGCGAATGAAATTGCGCGCCGATGTCCGCAAGCGCCGCGCGCACGCGCTCATCGCGCGCGACGGCATACGGCTCGTAATCGCGGTTGCAAATGACGCCGCCGGCCTTTGCTTCTTTCAACAATTTTGGAATTTCAATTTCCGGCTTACCGCGGCGCACAATCAATCGCGCGCGGCAATTCTCCATGTCGCGAGCCAGCGCCGAAACTGCGCGCAGAAAGAGAGCGCAGCGGCTCGGTCCAATCGCCGGATTTTTCAGAAAGGCATCGTCGAGCACCACGCACGGCACGACTTCGCCCGCGCGGCACGCCGTGTAAAATCCCGTGTTGTCGCCAAGTCGAAGATCGTGCCGAAACCAGAATAGTTGCCGCATGACGCCTATCGTGTTCCCCCTGAAAACTCGCTCGAAGGTTGGCTCCGACAACAGAATCCTTCGTGAAAATTCGTGCGATTCGTTGTTCTTTCAAACCGGCTTCGTCAATACCGCCTTCAATTTCCGCACCGCTCCCGCAATCCCCGCGACGCGCTCCCCATCCAGCGTCCTCGCCGCCAGCACATCCACCGGCGCGTTTCGATTCAGCGTCGCCAATCCCACCAGCACTTCCCCCCAGCGCACGTCGCCCGACCCAAACGGCGCCTCCGCCCCGCCGCGGTAATGGTCCGCCGCGCGCGCCATCGACACGCGCGCCGAGAGCGCGTTGAGCGCCTTCAGCGGATCGACATCGCGCATCACAAACGCGCCCGGATTCAAATCCACATCGATCATCCCGCCCGAATCCACGCCATTCAAAAACTCCGCCAGCGTCTCCGGCGCCTCGCTCCCCGCCAGCCAGCACACGCGCACGCCCGTCGCCGAAGCCATCGAAATCACAGCCCGCGCCGCCTCGGCCAGCGTCCGCCGCACCGTTTCATTTTCCTTCGCATCAACCGGCACAAACCCCGCCGGAAGCTGCAAGCGCGGCGCGCCCAAATCCGCCGCAAGCTGCAGCGCCTCGCGAATGCGCGCCAGATTCGCATCCAGCGCCTGCGCATCCGCCAGCCGCCGCCCGCCCACGTCCGCCTTCAACGCCGCCAGCGCGCCAACTCCGCGCACGTGCCGTGCCAGATCCCGCCGCCCGCTCAGGCCCAAATTCCGCGGCGCAATCTCCGCCTCAAACGCATCCAGCCCCAGCGAATCCGGCTGCATCGCCGCCGCGGCCTTCAGGCCGGACTTGACGCCAAGCTTGAGACTATCAAGCCAAAGCCCGATCCGAATATTCGTCGAGAATCCCACCATTAATAAGCATCCTTAAAGACTCTCACACTTCCCACTCTCCACTCCCTACTCTCAACTCCCTACTCCCTCTCTCCACTCCCTTCATCCCGCCGCATCAATCACATTTTCCCAATCTTTATTGAGCTTCACCAACTGCTTCTCAATCTCATCCAACTCCGCCGACACTTCGCGCACTTTGGTTCCGTCGCGAAAAACACTTTCGTCGTAGAGACTGGCGTTGAGTTTTTCTTTCTTGCCTTCAAGCTCCGCGATTTCTTTTTCGATTGCGCTGAGTTTGAATTCGTTGATCTTCTTGGGCTTCGGCGGCAGTGCCGCGGCGTGAGCATCCTTCTCTCGTTCGTCTTTGCGCTTGCGAGCTTCTTCCGCATCAATCTCCGGCTGCAATTCCTCGTCGCGAATCGCGCGCGCCTCCGAGTACGACCCAAGATACACTTTCGTCTTCGCGCCGCCGATCCACAGCGTTTTGTTCGTCACGCGATCCAGAAAAAACCTATCGTGGCTGATGATCAAACACGTGCCCGGATATTCCGATAGCGATTCTTCCAACGCCTGCCGCGACGGAATGTCCAAATGATTCGTCGGTTCGTCGAGCACCAGCACGTCGTTGTCTTTCGAGACCAGAATGCACAGCGCGAGCCGCGCCTTCTCGCCGCCGCTGAGACTCCCCACTTTCTGCTCGACGCGATTGCCCGAAAACAGATACGCGCCCAGCGGCCCGCGCGCGACATTCAAATTCGGCGGATTCGCATGCCGCGCGTATTCCTCCAGCACCGTCCGCGATCCCATCAAGTGGCTCAAATCCTGCGTGAATGTCCCCACGCGCAATTGCGGCGCGAGACGCAATCGCCCTTCCGTCTGCGGCAGTTGGCCGAGCAGCACTTTCGCGAGCGTCGTTTTCCCCGCGCCATTCGGTCCAACGATGCCGAGTTTCTCGCCGCGCTGCAAATCGAACGACAGCCCGCTGAAAAGCATCCGCTCGCCCATTTTCTTCGCAAGATCGCTCACGCCCAACACCACGTCCGCGTGCGTCCCGCCGCCGCGCAATTTCAATTCGAACGTGCGCTGCTCCTGAGCGACTTCGATCACTTCGCGCCTCTCCAGCTTTTTCAACCGCCCCTTCGCTTCGCGCGTGCGCTGACTGTTGATGTGCCGGCGGATGAACTCCATTTCCTTTTCGATGAACGCCGATTCCTGATCCGCCGCGCGCTGCAGAGCTTTCAAGCGTTCCGCCTTGACGGTGACGAATTGCGTGTAATTTCCATTGATCACCGTCAAGCGCCCGTCGTCCAGCTCCGCGACTTTTCCGCACACCGCGTCAAGAAACGCGCGGTCGTGGCTGACCACGATGAACGTGCGCGCCGTTTCCAGCAGCGCGGATTGCAGCCACTCAATTGCATCGATGTCCAGATGATTCGTCGGCTCATCCAAGATCAGCAGATCGAATGGCGCGACCAGAAATTGCGCCAGCGCCAGCCGCGTGCGCTCGCCGCCCGACAGTTGCCCGCACGGCCGCTCCAGCAACTCGCCTTTCAATCCCAGTTTTTCAAGCGCGATGCCCAGCAGCCGTTCGCGGTCTTCACCCGCCAGCGCGTGAAACGCCGCCTCGTCAAGCGCCATCGCCTCGTGATCCGCGCGGCTCACTTCGTGATTCGGCGCCTCCGCGATTTTCCGATGCCACCGCGCCAGCCGCGCTTCAAGCTCCTCCAAATCCGCGAGCGCCTTGCGCGCCTCCTGCCAGACGGTGAGATCCTTGTCGAGCTTCGGATCCTGATCGAGCCACGCCAGTTTCAAATCGCGCGCAAAATGCATCTCGCCGCGATCCGCCTCTTCTTTTCCAACAATAATATTGAGCAGCGTCGTCTTCCCGCACCCATTGCGCCCGATGAGCCCCAGCCGGTCGCCGCGCTCAATGCCCAGCGACAGCCCCTTCAACACCTCGCGCGGGCCAAACGATTTTTCAATATTGGAGAGTGACAGCAGCGCCATGCGCTATTTTTAATCGCGGCGAGAGGTGAAAACAATTTATCTTTCGGCGTCCCTATCGCGGAGCGTTAGCGTAACTTACGACAATAGATCCCGAATCCGCCGCTGAAGCTCAATGACGCGCCGCTCCATTTCGTTGATTTGCGCGATCAGCAATTTCTGTCGCTCACGCGCTGCTTCCATTTGCGTCAGCTCAAAACGATGCTCCACCAATGCGTCGCGATTGAGATGCAGTATCCGAATGTGGAGCGTGCCGCGTTGGGAAAGTGGCTGCAAAGTGCCGCGATCTATCAGCAGCAAATGTTCGGACATGACATCGTACCGCGGACTCAGCAGGCGCTGCTCCGGATCGTCATGCCAATAATCTCCCTTGAAAGAATTGCAGCAATGGCAGCAATAAACAAGATTCTCGGGCTCGTCGCCGCCGCCATGAATTGTGGGCCGGAAGTGGTCGATCGTCAGCGTTCCGCCGACGCTGCTCTCGGCCACGCCGCAATAGCCACACCGCCGGTTCTCGCGAGTCCGAACAAACTCTCGCCTTTCCCGCGTCACGGGCGAGCACCAGCGGCGGAATGAAGAATCTGCTCCTTTTCGCGTTTGAGCGCCTGGCGCCGTTTTTCTGCGCTCGTCAATACACGTTCCATTTGGCGGACGAATTTTTTCTGTTTGAGCAGCAACGCGTTCAAAGCGGTATTTTCGGACTCAATGGCGGCTCGTGCAGCGCGATGACGCCGCGTTGCCGCGCGAAGCGCTTCTGTTTCCCGATCAACTTCTCGATTTGGCGCTGTATTATTTTGAGTTCTCATTGGTGCCGATCCTCACTCCGTGACTTTATTCTCGCGTACAGAATGATTCAACCACATTCCGGAACAAAAGACGCCGAAGCGCCCGATGAGGCCCAGCCGGTCGCCGCGCTCAACGCCCAGCGACAGCCCCTTCAACACCTCGCGCGGGCCAAACGATTTTTCAATATTGGAGAGTGACAGCAGCGCCATGCGCTATTTTTAATCGCGGCGAGAGGTGAAAACAATTTATCTTTCGAGGGTGCCACTTGTGCCACCCGCCTCACTAGCGCGAAAGTAGGTTGTCGCCGGGTTATTTATAAAAACGCCGCGTTGATTGAGAGATCTGCGCGGCGCTTTTTTGTTTGAAACGTGTTGCACTGCTCGATAGAATCCAATTCATGTGGGAAAGTGCGGGAATTCTATTGCAATGACCGATCGGGAGCCGACGCCGGAAGACTGTCCGCCTGTCGCTGCGCAAGAAATCACGGACGAGCGAGTTGTCTTTCGGCTGGCAAAAACAAATCCCGCGACTCTCGACGATTTTCGCTCGCAGCGCGCTCCGCTTGCAGAAAGCGGCATGATGCCTGAGTCGGGCTTCATCCTGCATGATCGCCTGGCCGATCTAAAAGGCATGTTGGATAAAGCAGATTTGGGCGCTGGTACGTGGAGCATTTTGACTGAGAAAGGTCCCTACTCAGGCAAGATAAAGCAAGGCGGCCCCAGATTGGCGGGTCTCAAGCTTGGCGGCGTATACCATTTTTCATGCATGGAAGAAATTGAAAACGGCGACGCCACGGGACGCGAACAGCGCACGCTTTACCTACTCGAACTTGAGCCGGTTTGAGCGAGTGAGCCGGAAGAATTCGATAATTTGAGGAAATAGGTATCGCCGTGTCATGTACGTCCGCTTCGTCAACGCCGCCCCATCGGAGAACGCCAACTTGGCGACGGGCATTTTCATTGCCTCGCAACAATTGATTGAGGATCGAAAATTCGAATCCCATGAGGTTGAATGGCTCGAAGAAACCCACAAATGGTTCAACGAGATGTTGCCCGAACCGCCATTCAAAGAGAAGGTAGCGTCGAAAGAATGGAGCGAGCATGCGGTAGCTTGGTTCCGAGATGACGCGAAGGATTTCATCAAACGAATGTGGGATATGGTTGCGCTTCTAAAGGAACACGGGCAACCTGTTCGGTTCATTCAATCGGATAATCCTGGTCGAATCGTTTACATTGACCGGTATCAGATTGTCGCGGACCCGCTACTTCGGAGGATCCCGCGCCGAAGCGAGTTGATGCATCGCCCGTGGCGATGATTCGCGCACTTTTGCGTATTGCTGCAGTCTTGCAAGGTGACCAGTATGAGCGCATCTGCACGACGGGAGGGGCGGCTCAACCTTCAACGGGAAGGTAGCCTGCCGCCGGATTAAAACTCAAAGCGCCGCGCTTGACTCCCGCGCGGGCTTTTTGTATTATGGTTCGCTCGGAGGCGCGATCCATGCCCGATACAACGCTGCTCAACGATTGGAAGGCTCATTTGCACTCCTTGTGCGACAACATCAAAAAATGGGCGCAGCAGGAAAGGTGGCTGATTAATTCGCAACCGAAGCAAATTGAGGAAAAGGCGCTTGGCCCATACGAAGCGGAATTAATCCAGGTAAAAACGCCGCAAGGTATGATTGTTGTCGATCCCATCGCCGCTTCAATTACTGGAGCGAAGGGGCGAGTCGATCTCTACGCCTTTCCGTCGTTGAATCGAGTGCGCCTGCTTTGGAATGGAAATAAGTGGATTGTTCGCACGGACTCGGGAATTAACCTTAAAGAAACATGGGGCAAAAAAACGTTCGTTGAACTTGCGCGAGACCTTACAGCAGCGCCGTGAAAAACTTCGTTTTCTTCGAACAGATCAAGGCCGCGGAAGAAGAGGCGTACATTGCGATCTATGCCGTGGGCGAACTGTTGTCTCAATCATCTGCATCCAGGCAATCGCCGCGCAGGCGAAAGTTCGAAACAAGCGAAATCGATCGCTGCCGCAATAATTTGGAAAAGACCTACGTCATCCGATTATTCTCGGAATTCGAGGGCGCGTTGCGAACCTTTTGGAGGCTGGGACGCCGGCGCGGCACAAAGCCAATAATGGAGGTGCTTATGGACAGCATTTCCAGCTATCAATCCATTCCGACCGACGTCGTTGGCCGCGCCCACGAAATTAGAGAATACCGAAATGATTTGGTACATAAAAATGCGCCTGCAGTTGTCTTTTCACTGGACGAAATACGCCATCACCTGTGTACATTTTTGTCGCACTTACCGCATGAATTTGGCACTTAATCGCGATTGCTTTCGCCGGTTCAGGTCAGGTTTTTGCGGCACCATCATAGTTCAAAATAATCAAAGCTAAAGAAGATTAACCCCATGCCCTCCCAATCCCCCCATCGCCTCGCCGAAATCACGCTCAATGACGTCCGCGCCGCCAACTTCCAGGCCGCGGTGCTCACCTTCGGCGCGACGGAGCCGCACAACCTTCATCTGCCGTACGCAACCGACAACATCCAGGTCGAGCACATCGCCGACCGCGCGTGCGCGCGGGCGTGGGCGAAGGGGGCGCGCGTGGCGCTGCTGCCGAACGTGCCGTTTGGCGCGGATCAGAATCTGCTCGCGTTTCCTTTTGCGATTAATGTCGATCAGGAAATTCTCAATCAGATTGTGGAGTCCGTCGCGAAGTCGCTGGAGCGGCACGGGATTTTGAAATTGGTGCTGATCAACGGCCATGGCGGCAACGATTTCAAAGCGTTTCTGCGCACGCTGATGGCGCGCACGAAAGTGTTCTCCTGCCTGATCAATTGGTATCAAGTCGCGCAGGACGTCGCGAAGACGATCTTCGAAAATCCCGGCGATCACGCGGACGAAATGGAGACGAGTTTGATTCAAGCGCTGCGGCCGGAGCTGGTCGATTTTGCTTCCGCCGATCCCGGCGCGATTCGCAAATCGCGCTTTGAAGCGATGCGCAAAGGCTGGGCGTGGAATCCGCGGCCGTTCGACCGGCTCACGACCAACAGCGGAGTGGGCGACCCGCGCAAGGCGACGCCGGAAAAGGGACGCAAGTTTCTGGAAGTTGTTGAGGTGCGCATTGCGGATTTTCTCGTGGAGTTGGCGGCGGCGAAGATGGATGAGACGTTTCCGTTTGAATAGTTGTTGGAGCTATTGACAACAGTTTAGAGTGTTGTATTCTTCACCAACATGAAGGCCCGGCTGCTGTTGAAAGAGCGGCGCGTTGTCTATGAGCAGGCGTTCGCGGAATTGGTTGTCTGGCAGGTGCCCGCGCCGCTTCGAGGGAGTGCGCACAGTTTCAAATACCGTCTGGCCTTCGTTGTGAATGGCAAATGCGTGGTTCGGTACGACAACGAAACTGGCAAAGGCGACCACAAGCATATTGGGACCAAGCAGGTTCCGTACGTTTTCTCCACGCCGGCGCAACTTCTGGCGGACTTCTGGAGAGACGTGGATCGATGGAGACTCTAACATGCGCACCGTGACTTTGGAAGTTTCATCGCGCGAGGAAACCGAGCGCCGTTTGCTCGGCGCGTTTCACGGGCGGCCGCAGGGCGCGTTCATCAGCTTTGAAACGCCGGCGCTCTTGTTCAAAGTGCTCACGCAGAAGCGCTGGGAACTATTGACCGCCATGACGGGCGTCGGCCCGCTCGCGCTGCGCGAAGTTGCGCGCCGCGTTGGACGGGACGTCAAGGCCGTCCATGCTGACGTTCACGCCCTGCTGAATTCGGGGATTCTTGAGAAAAACGAGCGCGGCAGGATCGTGTTTCCGTACGACAGCGTGCGCGTCAACTTCATGCTGAAATCGGCGCAAACCGCGGCTTGAGGCAATGAATTAAATATTTGCTTGGCGCGCCGCGGCGCTTTGTTCCGACACATAATATCGAAACAAACAATACACCGACAGCGCGTCGAGCAGGTGCCACGCTGCGTGGCCTTGAATCAGCGAATCGGGGACACACCACGGACAGCCCGAGCGCGACATGTTCCAGATGAAAAACGCGAGCAGGATCGCGCCGAGGGCGGCGAAGCCCCACGCGGGGGTCTGGTGGATTTTCAGCGCGAAAATGTTGACCGCTTCGAAGACCGTGGTCAGCGTCAGAAAAAATGCGAAGGCGATGTTGCCGCCGCCGAAATGAAGGATGCGCCAGCCGCTTTTTTTGTCGGCCCAGATGCAGAACGCCAATCCGGCGAAAAACGCGAGCGCGAAAATCGGCGTGCCGAAACGGAACAATCTCTGTGCGGAATACGCGGCGAGAAACGATGCGACCAGGTACATCGAGAGCACGTCGATGAATCCGCCCAGTTCCGTGCCGCTGGCGTGCAGCGCCATCGACCCGGGACCGAGCAGCACGACGAGGCAACTGAAAAACGTTGCGTTGAAGGAACTTTGCGTGAGTGCGTTGCGGTTGCGCGCAAACGTGCCCCTCGCCAACGACCACGCCATCGACAAGCCCGCCGCGACGAAGCCAAGGTTGCTCCACGTGTTTGCCGGCTGCTTGATAAGGCCCGGCCGCATCGTCTCGCAGAATTGGTGCCCGGCGCGGCTGTACGGCCCGAACCAGCCGTTGACGAGCGCCGCGAAAAAAAGCGCGAGCGAGACGAGCGCGGTCAGCGCGGTGAGGATAAAGACGTGAAGACGGCGGGGCATGGGGGAGCCTTTGGTTTCGAATAGGCCGAGATCGTACACGAAATACGTTCGAATGGAATTGCGCATCGCGCTTGCGAAGGGTGGCCCACCTCAGCAGGGTGGGTCGCGAAGCGACAAGAAGCACCTCCCTCATCTTACGCGTTACATTTGTGAGTATGGTTTGGGAGAGGTTTCTTGCGCCTTCGGCGCCCACCCCGCTGGGGTGGGCCACCCACTTAAACGCAAAGACGCGGTGATGCGGAGACACAGAAATGCGTGGAAAGCCGGAAGAATTTTGATTAATTTCGCATGTCGAGTTGCGGGTTTTATTTCTTGACGGTCATTTTCACGCGCAACACTTTGTCGCGATTTGAGTTGAGAACGTGCAAGAATTTTCTTGATAATTGAGCCTCTTGACTTTTCGCGATTTCGCCCGTCAGTATATGTAGAAGCGCGACAATATGAGCTGATATTGAACGGGTTGGCGATTCATAAGAATCGAAATGGTATCGAAGGAAGTCAGTTGCGGTCGTGCGGTTTCGGCGATGCAACGCGGACGGGCTTTTTTCAGCGCGGCGGGTAAGCCGCGTTGGGATGCC
>DATGGK010000107.1:0-12539 GCA_035308565.1 Planctomycetota bacterium
CGACCGCCTTACAACTGCCGCAAGAACGCGGGCCTCAGCCGCGCGCGATCATACAAAGACCGAGCACGTTCCCCGTGCTAATGACCTCGCGTGACGAATGGAAGTCCCAACAATTGACGGCTTAAAGAAGCAGCATTGGGCGGCACGCCCAAGTCGCGCATTATTTTATTCAGGCGTTCGAGGCTTGCTTTCGCCGGTGCTGTCATCTCGATTCCAATGGGCCGGCCGTCTTCGCTGTAATCAACCAGCATGCCATCGCCGATTGGAACCGTTCTATAGCTTCGGTCTCCGCGGCGGCGGGCGAGATAAAAGTACGCGGCCAGTGGGCGGCCTTTGCGGTATGTGACTTCAAGAAATGGTTTCGTCATCGTCGATTCCCCTCGGCCCGGCAAGCGGTAATCACCAGAATCGAATGCGCCGCTTCCTCTGGTTCCACGATTTCCTCCCATTTTTGCCTGCTTTTGCGAGTCTCAATGATCCAACGTCCATCGACAATGTCTGGTTTAAATCCGGTCGCATTTTCGAGCATTTCGCGCAAATCAACCTCGGTGAATTGCCGGTCGATCATCCTCTTTAAAAGGTGCGGGGTGAATTCCAGTTCCCACTTCCACCAAATGGGCCACTGCCTCATTCTAATAGCTCCCCGCGTCTTCCCGGACGGATATTTATCGACGTCGTGCTCGGCGCGCCTCTATACGATCTTCTCGAATCGCCAAGCCCTGTCAATCTCGGAAATACGGGGAAATACGGGAACGTGGTGCGGCACGCGAGAAATTAGGAAATCAGGGGAAATCAGGGACGCGCACGAAACCATTCGTGCCCTATGCGCTTTTCGCCACAACGATCACCCGCGAATGCTCCGGCAATTTGATAGCGGTGTCCACGATGCGCACCACTCCGTTCTCACCGCAAGCGCGACGGGATTCCGCCGCGATTGCCTCGCCCTGCGCTCGACGCTTGGAAATCAGGGACGCGCACGAAACAATTTGCTATGCGTGGCAAATCCAAATAGCCGTCTTTGTTACACCTCCACCCCAAACCGCTTCCCCGTCTCCGCCTCCGTCGCACTCGGCGCAGCGTCGTGTTTGATCGCCCTCAGCATTTTCGCGCCTTTGCTTTCGCCCGCGGCATCGACCATCGCCGTCACCAGGCCATACACGTTCCAATCTTTCAACGCCGAAATCGGCACGATGCGCGTCGCGTCTTTCATCTCCAGCCGCGTGGCAACGTTATTCACGCGCCGCTCGATGCTCGCCTGCATTTTCTCGCTGGGCGTGTTGAGGTCCTCGTTCCAATCGTAGGGATGAAACAAGTCCGCTTTGTTGAGCGCGATGACCAGTTTCCGGTACAGCCCCTTCACGCGGTCGTTTAATTTGCGAAACATCTTGATGTCGAGGTGCGCGCCCCATTCGTTGTCGAGCATGAACACAACCACGTCGCATTTGCGCGCGAGGCGTTTGTACAGCGTCACGTAATGATCGAACGGCAGCCGCTCGTCGCCGTAACCGGGCAAATCCCACAGCACGATTCCCGTCGGTCGATTCAGAAACGAGCCAGTTACGAGGCGATAATCCGTGACGCTTTGCGTGCATGAATCGTGATGGCTGATCTCCGCCACCCGCACGCCAAACAGCCGGTTGATCGTCGAGGATTTTCCGCGCCCGGTATGGCCGAGAATGCAGATGTTCGGCCAATCGTCGAGCCACGCGGCCAGCCGCCGCCCGCATTCGGGATCGAGTTCCACCGCGCCAGAGCAAAGCGTATTGGCAAACTCCGCCGCCCAGAAATGAATCCCGCACACTTCGTAGCGCGCCGGCGAACCGCGCTTGATCGAATCGATCCGCTCCCACAAATCGCGAATGTCGCTGGCCACCACCGGCCGCTGCCGCGTGCGCCAAACATGCTGCACCAGCGCGCGGTACATCTGCTTCCCCTCGTCGGACTCAACCGGAATCGGCTCCAGCCGCGCCGCCGCTTCCGTGATGTGCTCTTCCAGCAGCGCGCCGGGCGTCTGCTCGATGCTGGGCGCTTTCAATTTGCTCATGATCCTGAGTCCTGAGTCCTGAGTGCCGAGTGCTGAGTAAGGGCGGCAAAGCGCGGCGCGCTTTCTCGCTCAGGACTCAGCACTTTGCCTTTGTTGGCTCGAAGCATAATCCGCAAGCGCGCGATTTCCATTGTTTTGCGAAGCTAGCAGGCCGGAGGCGAGTGTTCAAAAAAATCGCCCAGAGATTTGCCGCCGTTCTGACCTTTAACCTCTGACCCCTGACTCCTGACCCCCTGTCTCCTATCTCCTATCACCTATTATCTAAACTTCTCCTTCACCCACTTCACCGCCTCCGCCCAATTCTTCTGATAATCGTTCGTTCCCTCGATGTCCTTCTTGTACCGCGACGCAAACGGATTCCCCTCCGCGCCATACCCGCGCAGCAACAAATTGTTTTGCAATTTCGGGCGCGGGCCATACAGCACGCCGTCGCGCAGAATGAACTGCATCGACAATTTATCGATGCCAAACGTCAGCCCGCGAATGTACTCGTCGCTGAACATTCCGGGGAACGAATTGCGCACCAGCGCATAATTCAGCGCCATCGCCAGCGCGCCGTCGTACCAGAATTCGTTCTTGCCGCCGCGCACCGAATCCAAATCGAGCGTGAAATTCTTGATCCCGCTCAACTCCAGCGACGTCGTCTCAAAATTGCTCAGCGTCCCCGTCATGCGTACATTGAAATGCCCGAATTCCGGATAATGTTTGACGAACTCCTGCACGTTGATGCCGCCATTTTTCTCCGGCCAATTCTTGCCGACGGCCAGCACCGTCCCACCGAACGCCGGCGTGGGTCCGAAGATTCCGTGCGCATTAAAATCCTTCGCGACCAACAATCCGCCATACAGCGGCGCGGTCAGGATCGCATCGCCCTTGCATTCCGGCGTCGCACCCGTGATCAGTTCCCACGGCCCGCGCGGCCCGTCGCTGCGGACCAGAGCGCACTCAATCGGCGCGCCGCTGAGGATGCAATCGCTCAGCCCTTTAACGACCACGCCGTTTCGCCGCAAAATTTGATCAATGTTTAAGAGCACTGACATGCGGAACGAGCAGCGCGGCGCGTGCGTGCCGCTGGTCATCGTTGCCTTTTGCGGCGCTAAATTGGGAAACCATGAGTGCGGCGCGTCGGTTTGTTTCACATCCACAATCGGCGCCGCAAAAATCGGCGGCATCAACTCATCTAGCCGCACTGGCCCCAGCGAAACCAACACGCCATTGTCCGAAAAATCGAGCGGCGTGTGAATCGTAAACCCATTCGACAGCGCCTCGATTTCCAACTCCTGTTTGCACGCGGCCAGCAAGCCATAATTCGCCGCCTCGAATTTCACTTTCGCGCGCGGCCCGCCATCGCGCACGGATCCGTCGCCTTGCCGCAGCGAAATCGGAATCGTACCGTTGACGCCATTCACGCGAAACGGCGTAGCGCTGCCAACTCGCAACGACGCGTTGGCAAGTTCCACGCCGCCGTCCAGTGCGAATCCGCGCTCGCGCTCCCAGATCATCGCGCCCGCTAATCGCACGCTTCCATACAACTTAATCTCGCCGGACTGATCCGTGGAAAGCTCGCGGTTCATCGGATGCGCAGGCACACTGATCGCGGGTGGCCAATTCGAAATTTTCCATTCAATGTTGCGCAGATTCAGCGTGGACAATTCGCTCCCGCTAAAAGCTACAGATCCGCCGGCTGAGAATTCGCCCAGCCCCGCCAACTTCACCTCAATCGACTCTATGTTCGCCGTCGAACCAAACGGCCGCGCCGCCAGCGGCAGCACCGCCACCAGTTTGATCTCGCTCATGGGAGCGCGCGTCCCCGCTGGCGGTATCATGTACGCGCCGCCGAAAAGCTGCCCCGCATACGAAGCCAGTTGCGTCGTCGCGACCACGTTGCAACTCTCGTTGTCGATGCTCGTGTAAACGTCGAAATTTCCATTGAGCTGCGCGAACGCATGCGTCTTGCAGGCAAACGCCGCGTTGACAAAAGTACCCTTGGCGTGCGCGTTGATCTTCGGAAGTTTGTCCAGCGCGTAACAAAACGGCGCGACGCTCAAATGCAAATCGCGCAACTCGCCGCTCCACGGGCCCCCGCCGGCATTCTTCGCCGCGCCCGCGCCAAGCTTCGCCAGCGGCACCGCGTTGATCGCCGCTTCCAAATTCGTTTCGCATTTTTTCAAATCGGCGCCGCCCGAAAGCGTGAGACAATTCGCGGCCCCATCGATCAGCGCGGCGCCATAACTCCAATTCTCCGAACCCGGCACGCTCGACGCTTGCGCCGTTATTTTCCCCGCGCCCCAATTCAATTCCGCATTCGCCATAGTCGTTCCCACGTTGTCGCGCGCATCGAACGTAAACGTCGAAGCCGGCACCGTTGCGACTTCCATATCCCACAGCGGCACTTTCACCGCGATCTTGAACGGCTCGACATTCCCGGAGATTTGGAACCGCTCGCGCGTCATGCTGAACATCACGTCGGCCTTCACGCCCTTCATGCGCGCCATATCGCACACGTTGAGGTTGCGCAGCATCATCGCCGTGTAATCGTAGCTGAATACGCTCAGCACGTCCGCGGCGATCAGCCGCTCGCGCGTCGTGATCGGGCAATCCGTCCCACCGCTTTCTAGGCGCACGCGCCCGGTCATGGCATGCGTCGCCGAATCGTAGCGCACGTCCGAACCCTTCAGCACGCCGTTGACGGCGATCCCTGCTGTTTCAAGCCATCCAGCCAGATGCCCCGCCGCATTCAGCGGAATCGACACGCTGTCCGCCACAAATTCCGTCGTGTCCAGCGCACCTCTGGCGTCGCGCTCAAGTTTCCAACGTACGCTGCCCGACGCGCTCAACCCGCTCTTCACGCTCTTTCCCGAAAGTTCGCCGCTCAACAAAATTCCTTTCAACACGCCGCGCTCGAATTCAAGTTCCGCGGCGATTGGACCCGACAATTTCCATTCCGGCGCCGGCAGCAACGGCAGCCACTTGTCCACGGAGATGCCTTTTACATCCAACCCGGAGATTCGAAGTTTCGACACGCCATCCGCGCTGTACGGTGTGAGCCATTGCAAACGCACCGGCCCGCCATCGATTGCGCCGCCGACTGGCGCGTACACGTCTTGAATGTTGAACTGCGCCCGCAAAATTCGCGCGGTCTCGGTGAGCGCAACGACGCCCGCCGTCTTCGTCAGATCGCTGATTTCAAATTCAAGTGATGTCGCGCTGCCAATTTTCAGCGCGCCGTTTTTGAGCGCGGGCCAAGCGAGCGCCGCCGTCCCATCGATTGAAATCGGTTCGCCGCCATAGAGGGAAATCAACGCGCCATGAGTTGCGAGCTGAGCTTCCGCGCGCTGCGGCGCGCCGCCCTCCTCCAGCGGCAGCGAAAAATTCGCATTCGAAAAATCGAGCACTGCTTTCAGCACAACGTCGCTGCCCAATGGCGATGGCTTGCACAGCCAGAAAAGTGCGCCCAGATCAACTTTGCCGCTCGCGCCATTGATGCTCGCCGACATCGGCGGCTTTCGATTGACTGTCGCACTCGCCGAGATCATTCCAAGCGCACCAAGGTCCACTTTCAACCCGCTGACTTCAATCGCGCCCGATTCCGCCGCCGACGGTTCGACATTGGCGTGAATGCCAATGTCTTCGCTCGGCACTACAATCCGCTGCCCCGGCGATTGAGGAATTGCCCATTGAAAATCTCTGACGCTGAGTTTCGTATCGACCCCGACCGCGTCGCGCGATGGTGACTGAAGCGTGCCGTTATCTGGCGCGGCTTCGCTTCCTTCCGCCTCGCGTTTTGCTGAAAACTCCGCGCGCAGCGCGCCGC
This sequence comes from Planctomycetota bacterium, assembly GCA_035308565.1. Classification (GTDB taxonomy): domain Bacteria; phylum Planctomycetota; class SZUA-567; order H5-PLA8; family H5-PLA8; genus JANXLS01. The sequence goes on from DATGGK010000107.1 coordinate 5,859, forward strand.
TTAGACCGAGCGCCGGCGGCACGTCGCGGTTCAAAATCAATTTGCCGGCGGCGTGCACAGTGAACGCGCGCCCGGGACCAACCAGCCCTTCGATCGACAACACTTCGGATGAATCCAGCGCACCGCGCAGCGAAAACGGCGTCGAATCGCCCTCCGTGGTGAAAGTGCCGCTGATTTTTGTCAGCTCAAATTTCTGTTCCGGCGCCCACTCAACTGAAAACGCGCCGTCGTTCAAATTGATCCGGTCGATCTGAATCGGCTCGTTCGGTTTCGTAGAAACTTTCAGCGCATGATTCCAGCCTCTCGCCGGATCGTATTGCAGATCCAGCCGCGGGCGATCAATTGTCACCGCGCGAATGTGATTGTGATTGTCGGCCAGCAATTCGAACAAACCAAAATCGATCTTCGTCGATCCGACCGTCAACGGCGCGCTCGGCCAGCGCGGTTCAATCGAAATAGTGTTGATCTTCAAGCTGCTCAGCACATCCGACTTCACCGAATCCACATGCGCCTGCGTGCCCAATTTTCTCGAAAGCCGCTGCTCGATAGTGTTGTTGAGAAAACCGAAATTAATGTACGCCCACACGCCGGCGTAAAGAAGCAGCGGCAATCCAATCAGCACGCTCGCGCTCGTGACGATCCAGAACCGCGCACCGCGTTTGCGCCGCGCCGGTTTCGCGGACGCGGCGGGCAGAGTGTTTTCAGCGGTCGTCATGCAACAGATAATCCAAGGTCCGGGGTCCAATGTCCAACGTCGAATACCGCAGGCCCCTGCAATCCGTCGCTCGATGTTTGCGAGGCGCTCTTGACCTTTGACTTTGGACCTTCGACCTCGCAGCTACGCCCGCCACCGCCAGCCGAGCGGTTCCGCGCAAAGCGTATATCGCTCACTGTGAATCAAACGCAGCGCGCCCCACAATTCCTCTTCCGCACCGCATAACGCCAGCCGCCCTGCCACGCGAGGCGCTTCTTCGAGACGCTCCAGCAGGTCCTGCCCTTCGACATGCTCAGCCAACCCCGGCGAAAAAAGCACCGTATTGGAGTATCGTCGCAAACATTCCGCCAGCGTACTGGCGGGATCGAACAAGGGGCAGACAGTCTTGTCTGCCGCGCCCAAACTTCCGCCACTCACGAGCACTTCCTCGGCCTGCGCGATCAGGCTCCAAACATCGCGCGCGAAATGCGCTGACCCCAGCCCCTCATCGCCTGAAAAAATCAACACCGCCGTGCGCGCAGCAACGCGCGGCTCATGCAGGCTCAACAGCGCCTCTTCAAGCGTTTCTTCCCAGGGCGCGCCGCCGCCGGAGATGAGCAGCACGTCGAAGGGGTGGGGGAGGGATTTCTGATTGTTGGCGCGGGCAGCCGCGAATGTCTGCCCTATTGAAGACCGCACGGATTCAATCTCAACCCCGAGTTTCCGCCCCAGTTTCAATTCCAGCGAAAAATCGACGTTCACTCCCCGCGGTAAAAACGCATCGAAAACACCGTCCTCACAACTCGGTGCGACCGCAATGCGCAAATCCGCCGCATCAAACAGCGCGCCCGGCGAACCCGTCGCCGGCCACGCCAGCACTTCGTGGTCCCCGCAAATCTCTTCGCCATAGCGCCGAATTGCCGCGCGCCCGAGCAGCGCGCCGCTCGTGCCGGGACACGCCACGCACGCAATGCGTGTCGGACGAAGTTCCGCCGCGACCAACTCCGATATAATCGCCGACAGCGCGATGTCGTAAGGCGCCGGCCGCGATAAATCGCCCGCGAGAATCACCGCACGCCGTTTTCCGCGCGCCAGTTCCTTCAGCGGCACGCCAGAAATTGGTTTCGCAAGCGCATCCATCACGCGCGCACGCTGACTCTCCGCGGATTGCGCGGCACCGTCTTGAATCGGATGCGAAACAGGCACGTACTCGACGCCCGCGGGAATCGAAAGCGAAATGCCGCGCGTTCCCGCCGCGAACAAGATGCTTCGCGAAGCGTTTCCGCTTCGATCGTCAGCGATAGGCATCTCAGGCGCGCCGCTCATTCCAGCCCCAGCACCTGAGCCATCGTGTAAAATCCCGGCGCACGCTTCTGCTGCACCAGCCACTTCGCCGCGCGCAACGCTCCGCGCGCAAACGTATCGCGGCTCGTCGCGACGTGCCGCAGTTCAATGCGCTCGCCGCCGATCGCGAAATATGCCGTGTGCTCGCCAACCACGTCGCCCATGCGCACCGCATGAATGCCGATCTCTTTTTTCGTGCGCTTGCCGGTCATGCCTTTGCGCCCGTAAATCGCAACGTCGTCGAGATTCGCGTTGAGCCCCTTCGTTATCGCCTCCGCCAGTCCGAGCGCAGTCCCGCTGGGCGCGTCCACTTTCTGGTTGTGATGCGCCTCTACGATTTCGATGTCATAATTCTCGCCCAGCGTCTTCGCGGCAAGCGTCGCGAGCTTGAAGAGCACGTTCACGCCGACCGAAAAATTCGGCGCATGAATGATCGGAATCTTCCTCGCCGCGTCAGCGATGCGCGCTTTTTCGTCCGCGCTCATGCCCGTCGTCCCGATGACGATCGGCACGCCAAACGCCGCCGCTTCCTCGGCCAGCTTCGTCGCCGCCGAATGAATCGTAAAATCGATGATCACGTCCACGCCGCAATTCGGGCAAATGCTGCGCGCGACCGGCGCGCCAATCTCTCGCCCCAAGCCGCTGACCACGCCCGCATCCTTCCCGATCCACGCATGGCCGGACGTTTCGAGCGCGTACGCGACTTTGAGTTCCGGATCTTCAAGCGCCAGCGCAATCAGGCGCTGGCCCATCCGGCCGGCGGCGCCGGCGATGCAGAGGTTTACGGACATTTATGCGTTTTCCTTCCAAGCTTTCGCTTTTTCAAAACACCTATCATACGCTTTTTCATAAATGATTCGAACTCAGGGCGATCGCCCATCAATGACAATACTGCTCGCTTACCCCAGCACCCTCAATATCTCCTCCAATTCATTCTTCACCTGCACCGGCGGATTCGCATACGGATTTTTCGTCACGCCAAAATCCCCGAACTCGCGGCTCAATTCCTCGCCGCTCAAGCTGTGGTACGCTACTGTCGGCTGCGGAGCTTTCAATTGATGGCCCGTAATAATGCACACCGCCGTTTCGCTTTTTCCGATAGTGCCATTCGCAACAAGTTTCTTCAATCCCGCCACGCTCGCCGCGCTCGCCGGTTCGCAGCCGATGCCGCCGCGGCCGATGATGGCCTTCGCGTCCATGATTTCCTGATCCGTCGCCTCGCACACCACGCCGTTCATCCACTCCAGCGCGCGCAGCGCCTTCGTCAGATTCACCGGCCGGTTGATTTCGATGGCGCTGGCCACGGTGCTGGCGTGGCGTTGCTCAGCGTCCATCGTCGCATAAAACGCGTCAATCTTCGCCTTGTCGCAGCTCCCGCCGTTCCAGCGCACGCCAATTTCGTTGTAAAGCCGGTGCAGCGTGTTCGCGCCCGCCGCGTTCACCACCGCCAGATGCGGCATGCGCTCGATCAAGTTGAGCGTCTTCAATTCATGAAACACTTTACCGAACGCAGACGAATTCCCCAGATTCCCTCCGGGCGCAACGATCCAATCCGGCACGCGCCAATCCAGCGCTTCGAGCACGCGCAGCATGATCGTCTTCTGTCCTTCAAGCCGAAAGGGATTAACCGAATTCAGCAGATAAATTCCGAGCGCTTTGCTCGCCTCCTTGACGCGCCGCATGGCGTCGTCAAAGTGCCCCAGAATCTGCAATGTCTTTGCGCCATAATCGAGTCCCTGCGAAAGCTTCCCCATCGCAATTCGCCCCGACCCGACGAAGACAATCGCTTCGCATTTTTTCCCATTCATCGCCGGCATCGCCGACGCATACGCCGCCATGCTCGACGACGTGTTGCCCGTGCTCGCGCACGCCATCTTCCGCGCGCCCACCATCCGCGCGTGCGTGAATCCCGCGGCCATGCCGTTGTCCTTGAACGAACCGGTCGGATTAAGCCCCTCGTATTGCAGATGTACGTGATGCATGCCGACGTATTCGGCAACCTGTTCCTCCGCGCGCAACAGCGTCTGCCCTTCGCCAATCGTGACGGCGCTTTCGTCGGGCGCGAAATCGAGCAACTCCTTGAAACGCCACACGCCCGAAAAATGCAGCGGGTTGCGCCGCGTGCTCCATTTGGCTTCGAATCCGCGCAGCGACGCCGGCACGCGCGCGCGAGACCAGTCGTAGTCCACGTCCAGCAACGCGCCGCACTTCGGGCAAGCGTTGAGAATCTCCGAAACGCCGAACGTCGCGGCGCAGGACGGATCGATGCAGCGTTGGAATGCAAACTCTTGATTCATGGCAAAGACTATAGCGGAAATGGGGCGAGTATCAATCGGACGAGCGCGCTTTCGTAATGGTTATTCAAGATTCAAAATTCAAGATTCAATGTTCAGGCGGTGACAGCGACGTCTGAAACGTTTTTTCCCCACAAATTCGCGCAGGCTCGCGTACACTAATCTTGAACCTTGAATCTTGAATTGATTTTATGGCCGGCTTCCTTCAACTTTTCGTTCTCTCGCTGCGCTTGAATTTTCGCAACGTCCAGGCGCTGGTCTTCGGCTACTTCGTGCCGATCTTTTTTCTCTTCGCTTTCAAAGGCCTGTATTCCGCAAGAGCGGTACCGCTGCGCAGTGAATTCGGACAGCTTTTGACGATCAGCACCATGGGCGGCGCGTGCTTCGGCCTGCCGGTGACGCTTGTCTCTGAACGCGACCGCGGCGTGTGGCGGCGCTATCGTTTGGCGCCGATGCCCACCGTCTGGTTCATGACCAGTATCCTACTGGCCCGCTTTGTAATGATCGCCACTTCCGCGCTGCTTGTTTTCGGCGTCGCCATGTGGATGGGTATGCCCGTGCCCACGCGTCCTGGCGAACTGATCGCCGCGTACACGGTTTCGGCGTTCGCTTTCCTGAGCCTTGGCATTGTCATCGCGATGCTCGCCAACAACACCGGAGCCGTGCAGGCATTGGGCCAGTGCCTCTTTCTGCCCATGATCATTCTTGGCGGGGTGGGCGTCAAACTCAGCGACCTGGGTCAGTGGGCGCCGGTGGCGTCGTTTTTGCCCAGCAATTATTCCGTGTGTGTGATGACCGAGTGCATCGTCCCCAAGGGCTTGGGCTTGCATTCCACTCAGTCCTTGTTCGATCTGGGTGCGTTGGTCATAATCGGACTTTCATGCTGTCTGATTGGCGTTAAATTATTCCGCTGGGAACCCGAACAGAAAACAACAGGCACCGCCATCGCCTGGTCCATGCTCTCGCTGGCCGTGTGGGCGGTGCTGGGCCTCGCTGCGCTTCATTTTCACATGAATCACGCGGGGCGGCTGAGCCACTTGTTCTAATTTTTGAAACGAATACAGTACCTCGGCCTTATCCTCAGTGAAACGTCAGGCTCGATATTCCGTATAGATCTTCACCCAATTCGGAGGTTTTCATGCCCATCGACTCAAAATCGTTTATCGAAAAATACGGCGCGCGCACCATCAGCTACGCCGTCGGCATTGGGCTGGGCGTGCTGCTGCTATTGATTGCGGCCAGTACCTGCGCGCATTCGGTGAAAAACACCGAAATTGCAATCATTGTCAACAACATTACCGGCAACATCACGACGTATGACAACGGCGGCATGGTCATTCATCTGCCGTTTGGCTTGAGTTCTGTCGAACTCATCGACAAAAAGCCCATGTCGATGCGCCTCGCCCGCGATGTAAAAACAAAAGAGCATCCCGAAGGCGATCAGGTCAAAGTCAAGACCAACGACGGCAGCAACGTCGAAGTGGATATCGAGATCATTTACCAGATCGACATAAAGAACGCCTACATCGCGTACCGTGAGCTCGTCGAGAACAAGACCGTAAATGCCGGCGACGAGGCGGTCTCGCACGATTCCGAGAACAACATGGAGTCGATCCTGCGCGCCGTGGTCCGCTCCGAAGTGCGCAACCAATTGGGCATGCTCGACACTGCAGAGATCGTCGATCCGGAAGGACGCAACCGCAAGATCGACGCGATCCGCGACAAGCTTTCCGATTATTTTAGAAGCATGGGTGTGGAGATCGTCTCGGTCAACGCGCAGAATTTTCATTTCAACGAGCAATACGAAGAGATCGTACGCCAGCGCAAATCCGCCGAGCAGATTTACATCAATCAAAAAGATTTTCAGAAAACCGCCCAGAAAACGCGCGAACGCAAGATTGCCGAAGCCAACAAGGACCGCAGCAACGCCATGACGCAGCTTCAAGGCGAGGTGAAGAAAAAAATCCTCGAAGCCGACGGCATGGCCAAACGCACGCTCACGAAAGCGCAGCAGGAAGCATACGAAATGGACCGCCAGGGCGACATCGAACTGGCCAAGGCCGAGCAGGAAGCCGCCGCGATCAAGGCGGAAGGCGAACAAAAGGCGCAGGCGATGGAGGAATTGTTCAAAGCCTACGAGCACGGCGGCGAAGGCCTCGTGCGCGAAGCGCTCGTGAAACTTTACGACGGCGTCAACCTCACCGCAAAACCCTACGCGCCGTCGGAGCGCATCGAGCGCATGAGCGTCGTGCCGGCTCAGCTTGAAAAAGGAGGCGCCAATGGTCGCTAACGACTCAAAGGGAAAAGGCGGATGTTTCGCCGCGGCAGGCGTCGGAGTTGTGTTCTTGA
>DATGGK010000108.1:0-9429 GCA_035308565.1 Planctomycetota bacterium
CGCCTTCATGGAAGCCGCCGACGAAAGCAAACGGCAAGGCGGCGCGCCAGTGAAAATTGCGGATGTCATGGCGAAAGCGCAGAAGAAGTGATCAAGGATAATTCTTGTTTCGTGGATCGACACGGGTTAGAATCTTCGCGAGGGAGAACAGGTGGCGATTTATGGACCGTTTCACCGGCTTGAAACAATTACTCAGACGCCGGATGATGCAAAGTTGCAGGTCGCGAGCGGCGAAATTTGGGGACGCGGCTATCGGGGATCAATGCCACAAGTAAACGCGTTCCGCGGTTCGTTACCTGCGGGCGAGAAGGGCATCGAATTCTATACAGAGGTTGAGCCTGACAAGGCTACGGTGCCGATGATGGCTCGATGGACCGGTCCAAGAGATGGAGTTAGAGTCGAGGACGATTTTGGCAAAATCAAAGTGACAATCACTTGGAATACGCAATGAACCACCTTGACACGAAACATAGAGCATATTCGCAGGTTCCCCTAAGTGAATGGCCGCACGGCCTGGAGCGCGAATTGGCAGTTTTGCGGGCCTTTCCCGATGGCTTAGCTGCCCGATTGGATTTGAAATTCATGCCCTCACAGGACAATCTTGACTCGTTCGTTGGAGCACTCGTTGAGCTTCAAAATCGGAAATGTTTTGCACTTTTGCGGCACACGCACTACCCGGCTCCCGGGACTTTGATTTTCGCAAATCATAATTCTAACGATTTGGCGCAGGATTTTCGCGACCTCATGCAAGCGCTAGCGTTGACGGAAGATGACTTTCTTTGGGTTGCCCCCGAAGCCGCACCGGGGACCGCGAATAATGTTAACCTGATAGAAGCAGCGAGTCATTGAGCGAGATCGAATGCGAAATCTCTCAGTTATTGTTAGTGTTATTGCGCTCGTATCCATCGCTGTTTTTTCACACGAATCTGTCTACCCTCCGCCCACGCAATCCGACTTCATCCTCAAAGATTTCCACTTCGCCAACGGCCAAACTCTCCCCGAATTAAAAATCCATTACCGCACGCTCGGCAAGCCACAAACCGACGACAAAGGCATCGTCCGCAACGCGATCCTGATCATGCACGGCACAACCGGCAGCGGCGCGCAATTCATCCGGCCCGAATTCGCCGGCGCGCTCTTCGGCAAAGGCGAACTGCTCGACGCCGAAAAATATTTCATCATCCTTCCCGACGACATCGGCCACGGAAAATCGAGCAAACCAAGCGACAGCCTGCACGCGAAGTTTCCGAACTACCGCTACGCCGACATGGTCGAAGCTGAATTCAAACTCGTCACCGACGGACTGAAAGTCAACCACTTGCGCCTGGTAATGGGCACCTCGATGGGCGGCATGCACACGTGGCTGTGGGGCGAAACGCATCCGGATTTCATGGACGCATTGATGCCGCTGGCCAGCCTTCCCGCGCCGATTTCAGGTCGCAATCGCATGTGGCGCACGATGATTTCCGAAGCCATCCGCACCGACCCGGATTGGAAAGACGGCGACTACACCGCGCAGCCGCGCGGACTGCGTTTCGCCGCGGAGATGCTTTTCTTCATGGGCGGCAATCCAAAAATCCACTATGAAAAAGCGCCCACCGGCGCACTGGCCGACAAAGCGCTCGACGATTACGCCGCGCGCATGATGAAAACCACGGACGCCAACGACACGCTTTACGCGATCGAAAGCTCGCGGGATTACGACCCCGCGCCAGAGCTCGGAAAAATTCAGGCGCCGCTGCTCGCGATTAACACCGCCGACGATCTAATCAACCCGCCCGATCTCGGCATTCTCGAACGCGAAATCAAGCGCGTGAAAAATGGAAGAGCGATTCTGATTCCCGAAAGCGACCAAACCCGCGGCCACGGCACGCACACTATCGCCGCAGTCTGGAAGCAGTATCTCGAAGAATTAATGAAACAAACCGAGCGTCCGTAACGCAGGCGTCCCGCCTGCATCATTTCGCCCTTCCCCTTCGATTCGCTCTCGCCGAATAGCTCACAATCCGCACCGTTCGATACTGCACGCCATTGAAGAGCACAGTCACCGGAATCGTCTTCAACGCTTTCGACACATTCACCGCCCCATCCAATCCCATCGCCGCCAACGTCGCCGCAAAATTCCCGCGCGTCAGCTTCACCGAAAACGGCGCATCCCCTGCCCCGCTTGCGTTCAATTTGATTGCGTCTGTCCTGCTGATCTCCGCGCCGGTCAAGTCAAGTCTGAACAAGCGCACGACGCCCCCGACGTCGAGCGCCAACTGCTGCGCGAATGGACTAAAGCCGCTTGGAGTCGGCAGCGTTCCGGCAAGCATGATCGAATCGTTACCGGCCGCGGTAAAGTTCAACGCAATCGACAGCTTCGTAATGGTCAGCGGCTGCGCTAAATTCGGCGCAATTCCAAATGGCGTGGACGCCGCATCGTCCGGCGAGGAATCTGCGATCGATTCCAGCGCATCCGGAAAACCGTCGCCATCGCGGTCGCTCTCAGCAATCGTATCGAGAATTTGTAGCGCCAAGATCTTTGAACTGCTCCCGTCCGCGTTCCCTGCCATCAACGTCACGGCAAAAGTTCCCGCTTGCATCGGAACGCCGCTAATCACGTTGCCACTCAGCGACAACCCCGCCGGCAGCGGATCCGCCGAAAACATGCCCGCCGTTTTGTCCGTGTCAATCCGGTACGAAAACGCCGCCCCGACCGCGCCCATTGCGGAGAGCGCGCTGACGATCGTCGGCGGCGGCGCGACCACAGTGATCGTGCCGCGCATGCCGAGCGTCCGGTGATAAACGCACGAATATGGATAGGCCCCGATTTTTTTAAACGTGCGCGAATACGAATCGCCCGGCTTCATGTCGCCGGAATCCCACAGCCCCTGATCGCTGGTCGCCGTGTGATGCTCCATCCCATTGTTGGTCCACGTGACTGTGTCGCCCGCAACGATCTGAATGTTGGCTCCGGTGAATACGTTTTCCGTTTCAGCAACAATCGTCGCCGCGCCCTTCTTTGAGCGCTCAACGCGCGCGGAAACGCCACAAGATTTGCAGCAGGCATCGGAGCAGATCGCTGGAGAAATGGGAATGATGCTGAAAAGTGCGAGCAAAATAACGCAGTCTGCGCAATTGGATTTTACTTTGCGCCTTTGCATCGCTGCGTGAGAAATCATTGGGTCCACCCGGTCCGCTCTTTCCATACGCTCTCAGCCTTCGCTTGATTATATGACCTCTCGAAAATCAAAAAACAATACCGCAGAAACTGCGTAAATATGGAAGAACCGGGTGTGTGAATTAGCGCGGTTCAATTTCAATCAAATCTGTCAGTCGTAACGTGGCTTGACCGGAATCGCCGCGAATTAGTGGCAAGCGCGTCTTTCCCAACATTAAGAAAATAAACTCCCATGAACGCGGAATCGGAGGCATTTAGGGAGGGAAATCTGAAGCAATGGGGATTCTGCGAACGCTTATGCATTAAGAATTTATGAGTATAAGCAAGATGCGCGCGAAGATGTAAATGCAGAAGGCACATACTTTGCGCTGACCCGCTCGAAGGGTTTTCAGGGGCAGGCGTGGGCGCCGGCATAGGCCGGTCCACAAAGGAGGCAGTTTTATGAAATTCGTAGTCAAAATAGCAGCCATCGTAGCCTTTGCAGCAGTGGCGGTTCTGATCAGCGTCGGCAACCACACTGAAGCGACGTCAAACAAGATCATCAAAGGTCCGAAAGGGACGTGTAAGGGTCTGGTGATCGATGGCGCGAGCGTGCCGATCGCGGGTGCCACTGTGTATGCCATTCCCGCGTCCTTGGTCGATGTGACCAGCCCGATCACGCCCGCCACGATCACCAGCGGACAGGCCGAGGCTTACGACGAACCCCTCGAAGACATCATCAACAATCCCATCACGGTCAAGACCTTGGCCAAGGGCGTGACGAACACGAAGGGCCAGTTTTCAATCAAGGGGATCGATCAGACGGCCAGCTACTTCTTCTTCGCGGTGCCCGCCGCAACCGATACGAACCATCTGCCGGGAGGCGATTTGAGCCGTGCGGCAATTACGCTGCGCGCGCCCAAGGCGAAGAGAACCGCCGGGCTGACCATTCACTTGACTTGGGCCGCCTCTTCGACCGCTACCTACATCGGCACCACGCAGTGTTACACCTGCCACAGCTCGGCCGGTCCGGGTCCGGATGCGACCGGTTGCAAGAGCATCGCTCACGCCTTGATGTTCCACAAACCGAACTTGGCGGGCGACACCGCCAACCAGGATTCGGCCGGACACCAGGGTTCGAGCTGGAACGCGCTCGCCAGCAAGTTCACCGTCGCGACTCAGGCGAAGCCGAATACGAAGCCCGTGCCTGTTTCAGGCTCGCTCGAAGCACTCTACGTCACCGAGTACAACCCGACTTCGGCCACCAACAACGGCCAAAGCTTTGTCGTGTACGAAAATCACGCCAGCACTAATATTGACCCGACTTTGAACCCGCCTGCGACGTTCAAAACACTCGCCATCTATTACCTGTGGTGCACGGGCAACACGGCCACCGACACGTACTACATCACGATCGAAAACGTTTTTAACGAGAAGGATCCCAAGAATTTCCTAACGTTGCAGGTGCCGTTCTTCATGGGCGGTTATCTGCGGCAGAAACCGTTCGTTAAGATCCCCGGGCTAAAGGGAAACTATGGCTCCCCGGTAACGTTCCTCTCACTTCCGGGCTCGGCCTCTCAGGGCTTGGAAACGAATTATGATCGTTCGCGCCGGCCGTTCATCGATAGCTTATTCGGCAGTTTCACAAGTTTTGCGGCCATCAAAGGCGTCACTACAAATGGAAACACAACTGTAACGTCCTTGAGCCTGACGTATGCGCAAACGGCAAATAAACTGCCAACGAGCGGAGCGCCCACGGAAGTAAGTTGCGCGGCCTGCCATGTTGGCTTTGGAAGCATTGCACCTCTTCCTTCGACGGATCCCGTTACTGGCGAACAGTTATCGCAGACTGTGAACGACCCGAACGGCGTCTTCGATCTCGCCGGAGACGGCAATCCGTCGGACGTGGGCATCAACTGCGAACAGTGCCACGGCCCCGGGTCGGACCATCAAGCCGCCATGACGGCCTCGCCAAAGGGCAGCCCCAAGGCCATCGTCAATCCCAAGTTCCTCGGTGCCGACCGCGCCAGCTTGATCTGCGGCCGCTGCCACGACCCGCGCGGTATTCTGGCGAACGAATCCGCCAACTTTCCGCTGCCGGGCATCAGCCGCGCTTATTACATCGCAAATTACGTCGCACCCACGCAGAAGAGCTTTGCGGCGTCGGGTCTTTGGCCGGATCAATTGCACGGCAAGGGCGGCCACCATGGTTTGACGTACGAAAACTACCTGTGCTCCAAGCATTCACGAAACAGCACCCGCATGGTCGCCTGCGACGACTGTCACAAGACCATGGGTACCGGCGGCTATCGTTACGCGCTGGCTGGCGATCCGGACAACTCGAGCCTCGGCCAGGGCCTGTGCAACAGTTGCCATAATAAGGACATCAGCGCGCACGTGACGGAGAAGACCGGCAGCGTGATGAAGGGCACAGGCATGAATTGCATCAACTGCCATATGACGCGCACCGGCAAAGGCGGCGCGGGACGGCCGGGTCTGCTGCTGGGCACTCCGACCGGCGCCCAGGCCGATGCGAACCTGGAATATTGGCAGGGCGATCAGTCCTCGCACGTGTTCGACGTCATCCACAAGTTCGACCCGGGCGTGGCCGGCACGACACCTCCGGGAACGGCGATGCCCTCGCCGTACACGAATTCGTGCGGCACGTGCCACGATGCGTCGAAACTGCCGTTCCAGTCGCCGCAGTGAGGGGCGAGTGGAAAACGATGAGCGATGACGAATGAATTGAGGGCGGCGGAAAGGCCGCCCTTTTTTCATGCCGCCGGTTCCGCGGCTACTTCGCCGCTTTGTCCGCCGCCGCCCAATACGCCCGCCCGGCTTCAGTCTCCGTCTCCGCCAACAACCACAGCACCCGCGCGATGCACGCGTTCGACATCATGTCGTCCGGTTGTTTGGCCTTCCACTTTTGATAATACGCCTCCGCGTTTTTCCTCGCGCGAATCAACAGGTAGTCTTCCTTTGTGGCGCGGTACAATTCAAGGTCGGCTTCGATCATGAATTGCGCGTAGCGCACGGCGTCGCGGTACACGCCGGTGTTTTTATCCACAAACCAGTCCGCGGCTTTGCCAATGCGCTGCGCTTGGTCGAGATATTCTTTCTTGCCGGTTGCGCGGTACAGGCCCAGATTTGCGCGCAGCATCAACGCGGAATTGTAGGTCAGTTTGCCGCGCTTGACCTCGCCGGTGGCGACGACTTTGCGGTCGTCGAACAAGCCATCCTGCGCTTGCAGCGCGCCCGTGGTCCATGCGATAATCTTGCGAGCCTGCTCGATCAGCGCCGCGGCCGCATCGCCTTCGCGAAATTTGGCCAGCCGCAAACAGCCCACCGCCGACGGCGCATTGGCGCAGGTATTCTTCGTGCCGTCTTTGTGCAACTGATGCCACCAAATCCCGCCGCCAAGCTGCTCGTCCCAGCCGCTGAGCACGAATTTGAGCGTCTCGTCGGCGCGCGTCAGGTACCGCGCATCGTGATGCGTCTCGTACGCTTCCAGGAAAGTAATCACGAGCCACGCATTGTCGTCGTAATACTTGTCGGTCCCGTTGCCGCGCGTCGGCGCCGCTTCATAGCCGGGAATTTTGACTTTCTCATCCCAATAGGCGTCCAGCGCCGTGAAGTATTTTTCCAGAAGGGGCCGGTACGTCTCCGGATCGTTGCGCGAAGCCGCGACGAGCACCGAAAACATCACGCTTTGCAGCCACACATAATCCGGCTTCTTCTGCGTGAGCGATTTGAGGTACACGCCGGAGCGCGGATCGAAGAACGTTTTCTGAATGTGCTCAGTCACTTCGCGCGCCCGCGCAGTGTAGAGCACGGACTCATCGGCGGACACCAGAGCCGCGCACGTTAGTAAGCGGAAGAACGCAATGGCATAAACAAGCGATTTCATAATATCTCCACACGCGAGGAAGCTGCAAATCCGTGCGCTATTATGCCGGCGCGCGCGCGCAATCAAGCCCGAATTTTGAAAATGGGGACAGCGCCCATTTATCGCTTGACATCCGCACAGAGGATCCCTAACCTCCCTCGGCATGGCCAGGCTTGCGCGCACGGTGCTACCGGATGTCCCACATCACGTGACTCAACGCGGCAACTTTCGTCAAACTGTTTTTGAATCCGACTCCGATCGCAAATTGTACTTGGCTTGGCTGGCGGAATATTCCGCGCGGTACGGGCTGGAGCATTGGGCGTATTGCCTGATGCCCAATCACGTGCATTTCATCGCGGTTCCACGCAAACCCGATTCGCTGGCGCGCACGTTCAACCAGACCCACATGCGATTTTCGCAGCATGTCAACCGGCGCAAGCGTCGTACTGGGCATCTGTGGCAGGGCCGATTCTTTTCGTGCGCATTGGATGAAGCGCACGTTTATCGCGCCGTTCGCTACGTCGAGATGAATCCGGTGCGAACGCGAATGGTGAATGTGGCGTGGGAGTATCGGTGGTCGAGCGCGAAGGCGCATGTGCTTGGCGAGCACGACGAAATCTTGAATGACGGCACTTGGTTTCGGAAAAGCATGTCCGATTGGCGGGCGTATTTGGAGGAGGCGGAAGGGCAAGCTTGGCTGGCGCAGTTGAGGGGCGCGAGCAGGACAGGAGTGCCAATTGGCTCGCAGGAGTTCGTGAAGCGGATTGAGAGCAGTCTCGGGCGAGCGGTGCTGCCGAAAGCACGGGGACGACCGAGGAAGTGCGAGGGGAATAAATAGGCGCTGTCCCCATTTTAAAGACCAGTCCGGTAAGTTTTAACGCTTACCGTGATGCGCAAAGGCGCCGGACACTATACTGAAGCCATCGAATTGATTCGACCTATCAGTGCAGCTTTTTCTTTCGAGCTCACCCACACTTTTCAACCCTTGCATCGCCAATTGCCTTTAGAAATTTCCCGCCGCCGGAGCCGGCGCAATTTTCTGCGCGCCGGCTTTGCTCGGGCTTGACATCACCGGCATCGCCGGATCGCCAAAGATCTGCTCGGTCTTGCCCAGATCGATGTAGTACCCGCTGCCTTTCGCATACGCCCACTGCTGCGTCTTCAACAGCGCATTGCCCCAGCGCTGCGTCGTGCCCGCGTTGGTCAGCAACTGGCTCATGAATTCCGTCGCGTTCTGCGAATTCATGTACGTGGAACTGGCGATGCTCGCGCTGATGCCGCCTTGCGGTTGCGTCAACGCCTGGATTGCGATGCTCTGGTAACCGGATTCGTCCTTCGCCATCCAGTTTGCCGTGCACGTCGATTGCAGGAACACCGCGTAACCGGTCCACGCCGACACTGACGTGTTGTCGAGAATGCGCGGCACTTCGTTGCCCAAGCGCACCGCGTTGCCGTGGCCGACATACATCAGCAAATCGGCTCCGCCGTTGGCGGCTTGCGTCAACGCGGCGGTCACTTCCGGCGAAGTCTGATACGTCACGCCGAGGTAATTGGGCTGCCACGCGACATCCGGATGCGCCTGCGCGATCGCGTCGGCTTCCGCCGCGAAATCGCCGGCGTCAGGATCGGCGCGATCCGCCGCCGCATGCACGCGATAGCCCGTGGACAAACCGCTGTTGTTAAGCACGTGTGTGACTGCGTTGCTCAGTTCGCTCGCGTTGTTGACCGGTAAGCGGCCGACTGCAACTTCGGGATAACCGCGACCGAGATCGCCGAACATCGAATCGCTCGTCGCCTGTGCCCAGAATGTCGTGGACACAAGGAACGTCGGGCAGAGCGGATCGACGCCCAGCCCGCTGTAGTTGAGATAATCGTACGTCGTTCTGCCGAGCAACAACAGATACTGCGGCCGTACCGCACGCACGGCGCTCTGAATTCCCGCCGCACCGTAACGCCCATAGTTGTAGTAATCGAAGATCTGCTCCTGATCGACGAACGCTCCGCGCAGGCCCTCTTTCGCGCGCTGCATCAACAGCGGCTGCACCGCCGCGCTGAATTGCGCCGGGCCGACGGCCATGTACGTCGTCGCCTTTACCGGTTTGACCGAACGCTTGCTCACCGCGATCGGCAAATTCTCCTGGCCCGCCGGCACAACGATGTAGTGTCCGGTGCCGCCCGCCGGCGCGTTGAAGCGCAGCGTGTACGAACCGTCGGCTTGGGCCTGCGATTCATACGCGACAAGCGTCGCGCGATCCGCGTAGCGCGCGTCAACGATCCAGGCACTGGCGCTGGGTACGTGGCTTATTTCGAAAAGTTTCGACAGCGCGCTCAGGTTGTACACATCAAGCGGCGCCGAACCATTGAGCGACTTCGTGTAGCCGATGGTCATCGAATGCAGGAA
>DATGGK010000109.1:0-8445 GCA_035308565.1 Planctomycetota bacterium
ATGTACGGCAACATGCCGATCCATCTGCTCAGCGGCAGCACGCTGCTGGCGGCGTTTTATTTCGCCAGCGACCCCGCGGTCTGCCCGCGTTCAAAGCGTGGCAAAATCTACGCCGGCATCTTCTTCGGCTTAGTGGAACTCGGCTTTCGCGTGGGCTTGCGCTGGTCCGACGCGCTGCCGGTCAGCATCCTCGCGACGCAAGGCATGTCGTTCGTCATCGACCAATGGCTCGCTCCGCCAACCGCGCAGAGCGCGAGTTCTGTCCACATCGGCATTTCGCAATCGTCGCTCGGGCGGCTGTAGCCGTTGCCCTCTCCCATCGGGAGAGGGCCGAGAGCGCGGCTGTTTGCGCTCCGGGGTGAGGGGAATTTCCTTGCGTTCCCGCATTCTTCGTGTTTAATCCCCGCATGATTTCGATCGCCCACCCCTCTTTCGGAGGTATCACCGCTCGCGGAAATAGACCCGCGAGCGCGTGCCTCCTGCCTTAATTTCGCGCGCGCATCGCGCCGCTTCCTTTTTGCAACGAACTTGTTACTCTGATCGCTCGGCATTGCGCCGGGCGCGCGTCTATTTTGTGCGGTTTCAAAAAAGGATTTTTACTCAGCCATGAACAATTCAGACAAGCATGCAGGCGAGACGCCTGCGCCACGAGACGATGGCCGCGTCTACATCTTCGACACGACTCTGCGCGATGGCGAGCAGTCGCCCGGCGCCAGCATGAACCGCGAAGAAAAACTGCAAGTCGCCCGCGCGCTCGCGCGGCTGAAGGTGGACATCATCGAAGCCGGCTTCCCCATCGCCTCGCCCGGCGATTTCGACGCCGTCAAAGCCATCGCCGAAGAACTCGACGGCCCCATCGTCGCGGGGCTGGCGCGCAGCTTGGAGAAAGACATCAAAGCCGCGGGCAACGCGGTGAAGAACGCGAAAAGGCCGCGCATCCATGTCTTTCTCGCCACCAGCGCGATTCACCGCGAATTCAAATTGAAGAAAGCGAAAGACGAAATCGTGCGCCAGGCCGTTCACGCCGTGCAGATGGCGCGCGAATTTTGCCAGGACATCGAATTCAGTCCAGAAGACGCCAGCCGAACGGAGCCGGAATTTTTGTGCGAAGTCGTCGAAGCCACCATCAAAGCCGGCGCGACGACCGTCAACATTCCGGACACCGTCGGCTACGCCGTGCCCGACCAATACGGCGCGATCATTCACACGCTGGTCACGAAAGTTCCGAACATCAAGCAGGCGATCATCTCCGTGCACTGCCACGACGATCTGGGACTGGCCGTCGCGAACAGTCTCGCCGGCGTGAAGAACGGCGCGCGCCAGGTCGAATGTACGATCAACGGCATCGGCGAGCGCGCGGGGAATGCGGCGCTCGAAGAAGTCGTAATGGCGCTGCGCACGCGCCAGGATTTTTTCAGCGGCTATCACACGGAAATCGATGCCAAGCGCATCGTCCCGACGTCGCGCCTGGTTTCGGCGCTCACCGGCATTCACGTTCAGCGCAACAAAGCCATCGTCGGCGAAAATGCCTTCGCGCACGAATCCGGCATCCATCAGGACGGATTCCTGAAGGAGCGCACGACTTACGAAATCATGCATCCCGCCGACGTGGGCCTGGAGCAATCCAAACTGGTGCTGGGAAAACATTCAGGCAAACACGCCTTCGGTTCGCGCTTGAAGGAACTGGGCTACAGTCTCAGCGAGCAGGAGATCGAACAGGCCTTCGACCGCTTCAAAATTCTCTGCGACAAAAAGAAAACCGTCTACGACGCGGATTTGGCCGCGATCGTCGAAGACCAGCTCGAATCCGCGCCGCCGGTGTGGGAACTGGCTTCGCTGCAAGTCACCAGCGGCAAGCACATCACACCGACTGCCGCCGTGCGCCTCAAGCGCGGCGATGAGCAATTCGAAGACGCCGCCATCGGCGACGGGCCGATCGACGCGATGATCAAAGCCATCGACCGCATCACCGGCGTGAAAGCCAAGCTGCTCGATTACCAAGTCCACTCGATCACCGACGACAAGGAAGCGCAGGGCGAAGTCGATGTGAAGGTGGAAGTCGATGGTATCGTGATTCATGGCCGCGGCGTTTCGACGGACATCATCGAAGCCTCCGCGAAAGCGTATCTCAATGCCATTTGCCGCGCTGTGCGGACCAAAGAAGAACCGCGTGAGCCGATCCCGAAGCCGGGACGCATCGCGCCGCTTCCAGTCACGCCTTAATCAGGGATCAGGGGTCAGGAGTCAGGGGTCAGGCAAGGAACGCCCTGACTCCTGACTGCGCTGAAATATGAACGATGCCAGCCAGTCGTCCCGCCTCGCCGAACTCGAAGCCATGTGGCGCGCACGCTTCATGGAACAGCCCAAACTCCCAAGCTCGGCGCTGCTCACCGGCGCGGTGGCGATGGCGCTGGGCTTCGGCACGGTGCTATTTTTGATCGGCGCAATCGTCACGCATTTCGTTTCGGCGTGGACGATTCTCGTCTCGATCTTCGGCGCGCTCTCGCTGCTCTGCGGCATCACTAATCGAATTCTCGCGCGGCGCTGGTACCGGCGCGTGGTAATTCCGTGGGGCAACGAACGAAAGGCCATGAAGGCGGAGATTGAGGCGTTGCGCAAATCGTGAGTTTGACGAAATCCAATGCGACGAATTGAAGGCTCAAGCGTCTTATTGATGTAGCCGTTCAATGAGGGCGAAGCCAAATGAGCACCCAGATGCTGCGTTGCGTGGATTGCAACGCGGAATTCGAATTCACGGAACGCGAACAGGCCTTTTACCATGAGAAGGGCTGGAGCGCGCCGCGCCGCTGCAAGACTTGCCGCCACAAGCGCAAACCGCAGACGCCACACGCGCCGCCCGGCGAAGACGACGACACCACCATCATTCTCGCGCCGTCGAAATTCAAAGTGAATTGTTCAACGTGTGGAATTGAGACAATGGTCCCGTTTAAACCCGACCCGACCCGGCCGGTGTATTGCCGGAGTTGTTTGGCGAAGCATCGGAAATGAATCGTTCGTAGTCCCGCCTTTAGGCGGAAGAACGTTCTGGCGCGGCATACCCTTCCGCCTAAAGGCGGGACTACGAACAAAATCAATCGAACAAATTAATCTCCGCCCCGCCCAGCCCGCCATCCGCGCGCGACGGAATCCCCGCGGCATCTTCCGGCAATAGCGCATCCGACGGCACCGGCCCGACGTAGTCCACGTGTGGATCGAATTCATGCAAATGGGATGCGCCCGCGGCGACGGCTTGTTCGGCGGCGAGTTTCTCGCGTTCCGCTTTGTGAATTTTGTGGCACGGCGAACAGAACACCGGCCGCGCAGGATCGGGTTCAAAATTCACCGTCGAATGAGCGCCGCAGCGCGCGCAGACAATCGGAATGCGCACCCGCCGGCCCCGGCCGCCGCGCTTCTCCGAATGAGTTTCGGTTGCCGCGAGCTCGGCGCGCCCGCTCCCTTGCAGTCGCGGCTCGTGTGCGGGTCGCGGCTCGCTATCGTGAACCATTGGCCGCGCTTCTTCACCAATCGTCCGATGAAAAATCTGGTCCGCCGTGATCGGCTCACTTGTGACTCCGGCGGCTTCGTGTTCCGGAAGCGCACCGCTTTGTGCCGGTGGATGCGCGCCCGCGTGCGCCGCGGCAGGGGCGTGCGCAGACGCATGCGATTTGCCTCCCCGGCCCGCTCGCGATTCACGTCCTTCGCGCCGGTCGCGCCCGGCTCTGCCGCGCTTCTTGTCGCGCCCGCCTCCACTGCGTCCGCCGTGCGCACTTGCACCTTCGCCGATATACTCCTCGTGTTCGTGCTCGAATCCTTCCGGCGGCTTGCTCGGCGGAATTGGCCACCATTTGCTCGTGAGATCGTCGAAATGCACCGGTATCAACTGGCGGTTGATCAGTATCTCGATCTCGGTCAGGTACTCTGCCTCGTCGCGCGAGACGAACGTAAACGCCTTGCCCGATTTTCCGATGCGGCCCGTGCGCCCGACGCGATGCACGTAATCTTCGATTTTGTACGGAATGTCGTAGTTGAAAATGTGCGTGATGTCGTTGACGTCGATGCCGCGGCTGGCCACATCCGTCGCAATCAGCAGATTCACCTGCCCGCTGCGAAAGCGCTGCATAATCTTTTCGCGCCGGCTCTGCTGCAAATCGCCGTGAATTTCCTTTGCGGCAATGTAGACGCGGTTGAGCCGCTCGGCGAGGCGCTTGGCGTTCATCTTGGTCCCGCAGAAGACGATGCCCAGCGCAGGCTGTTCGACTTCGAGCAGTTTCAACAGCGTCGGCAATTTCTGGTCGCGCTCGCAAATCAAATAAAACTGCTCGATCGCATCGACGGAGAGTTTTTCGACGGCTGTCCAGACTTCGATCGGCTCATGCATGAAACGCCGCGCGAGTTTGCGGATGTCGTCGGGAATCGTCGCGGAGAGCAGCAGCGTTTGCCGCGACTTCGGACAATGCTTGAGGATGTATTCGATGTCTTTTCGGAAACCAAGGTCCAACATGCGGTCGGCTTCGTCGAGCACCGCGATTTTAATCGCGCTCAAATCCAGCCGGTGCGATTTCATGTGGTCCATGATCCGCCCCGGCGTGCCGACGACGATGTCCACGCCGCGCTTGAGCGCTTCGATCTGCGGTTCGTACGACGAGCCGCCGTAGAGGGTGATCGACGAAAAACCGAGCGCCAAACCGAGCTTCACGATTTCGCCTTGAATCTGCATCGCCAGTTCGCGCGTCGGTGCAAGAATCAGCGCCTGCACTTTGCCGTCGTTTCCGCCGGGAGTGAGCGTCTCGAAACTCGGCAGCAGAAACGCCGCCGTTTTGCCCGTGCCCGTCTGCGCCTGGCCCATCACGTCGCGGCCAGTCATCACGTGCGGAATGAACAGGCTCTGAATCGGCGTGGGCTTCGTATAACCGGCGGCTTTGACGCTGTCGAGCACGCGCGGCGACAGATTCAATTCGTCGAACTTTTCAGCGAGTTTCGTGTTTTCGTCGAGCTTCACGACCAGTTCGTGCTCGTTGGCGTGGCGGTGGCCTTGAACGCCGGCGGCGTCGGCACGCGGCGCGGTGACAGTTGAATTTTCAATCGCGCCAGTTTCGGGCGGATGAACGGGTGGGGGCGTGTGCGGATCTGTCGTTGGTTGCATTCGTAGTGACTCGCCCGGCATAAGCCCGGCGTGATCTTCTCCTGTATCGGCGCAAGCAGCGTCCGCTCGCGCATCAAAAAAATGGACGAAGCAGTTCGCTTCGTCCCACTTCAATTATTTCTCGCCTTCAAACACTGCCGGTTTCTTTTTCAAAATGGATGAAAGCAGCCGCAGCATGTCGGTTTCCGTGATAATGCCAACGGGCTTTTTAGAGCCGGCATCGAGTACCGGCAGGCAGCCAAATTTGCGCTCGCTCATCACCGTCACTGCGTTGGCCAGCGGCATTTCAGGGCTTGCGGTGACCACATTCGAAATCATGACCGTGTTGATTTTCGTCAGCGCCGGCAGGAAATAGCCTTTGGGCGCGCCGCTGGGGCCTTGTTCCATTTCAAGCATCGACAAGCGCAAGTCGCGGTCGCTGATCAGCCCAACCATCTGCCCGTCATCGTCCACCACTGGCAAATGGCGGATGCGTTGCGTGCGCATCATCATCAATGCGCGATCCAGACCCGCCTCCGCCGATATCGTCACGACCGGCGAGCGCATGTAGTCTTTCACCAAAGGAATGCCATCGGCCACGATCCTGTTCCTCCGTCCACTTTTTTCCCGCGCAACACGCGCTATAGTAATCGCTTTCCGTCGAAAATGAAAGCAGCAGTTCGTAGTCCCGCTTTTAGGCGGAACTGATTCTGACCTCTTCAGCGATTTCTGATTACTGACTCCTGACCCCTGACTCCCGAACATGACCCTTGACCCCTGACTCCCGAACATGACCCTCGCGCTCCTCCTTATCGCCGCCTTCTTCGCCGGTTTCATCGACGCCATCGCCGGGGGCGGAGGCCTGCTGCAACTTCCTGCACTTCTTGAGGCGTTTCCAGCCGATCCCATCGCGCTGCTTGCGGGCACGAACAAATTCTCGTCGATTTTTGGCACGCTCTCCGCGATTCCACAATATGCGCGGCATGTGCGCTTCGATGTGAAATTTCTTTTGGTCACTCTGCCCGCGGCATTCATCAGCGCGTATCTGGGCGCGTCGCTGCTCGGTTATTTGAACGCGCACGGTAAGGGCAACGCACTGCTCAAGCCGCTCTTTCTGTTGCTGTTGATCGTCGTCGCGATTTACACGTATTCAAAAAAAAACCTCGGCACCGATCATCGCGAGCATCCGTTCACGCGCCACGATTATGCGCTGGCAGGATTGATGGGCGTTTCCATCGGATTCTACGACGGCTTCTTCGGCCCAGGCACGGGAAGCTTTCTGATCTTCGTGATGATTCGCTATCTTGATTTCAATTTTCTGCATTCGACCGCGAACGCAAAATTCATCAACGCAGCAACAAATTTCGGCGCGCTCGCCTGCTTCATCCCAAATGGAAATGTGATGTACGCCACTGCGCTGCCGATGGCCGCCTGCAACATTCTCGGTGGAACGCTCGGCGCGCGCACTGCGGTGTTGCGCGGCAATAAATTCGTGCGCGGTCTGTTTCTGATCATGATCGCCATCGTAATCGCGAAACTGGGATGGGATATCTTCAAACGCTGAGCGCTGGCATTAAGCGCTATCGGCTTTAAACTGATGGCATGGCCGTAATTGCCCAAGCTTGCGCCAATCACCCCGACCGCCCCGCCCGCGCGCTCTGCATGCAGTGCCGCAAAATGGTGTGCCTCGAATGCGCCACGCAATGGGACGGAATCAATTACTGCGTCAATTGTCTCAAGAAAAAGCGAGAGGCCACGCACGAACGTTCGTCGTTTTTCGCCTGGGCCGCCATGCTGCTGCTGATTGCCATTCTCTTCGCCGCTGGCAGTTTGATCATGGTCTGGTCAAGCACCGTGACGATTCGCATGTGGGGCAGTTAAGGTGGAGCAGACATTCATGTCTGCCAGGGCCTGCGCTCGGCAGACAGGAATGTCTGCCCCGCCTCATTGAGAGCCTTACGCGTACTCGCTTCCGTTCTGCGACTCTTTTGGCAAACGCTCGCGCAGGAATCCGACGATGGCGTCGGTCTCTGTCATCGCCATCACGTCGGACATAACCTTCTTGCAATCCTCGAACGACACGCCGCGGATCGCTTTTTTGATCTCCGGAATCGACGGCGGCGAAATGGAAATCTCCGTCATCCCCATTCCCACCAGCAGCGGCGCGAACAGCGGATCGCCGGCCATTTCGCCGCACATGCTCACTGGAATCTTCGCGGTGTTCGCGGCGTCAACCGTCACCTTGATCAAATTCAATACCGCCGGATTGGCCGCGTTGTATAAATTCGCAACGAGTTCGTTGCCGCGGTCCACCGCCAGCGTGTACTGCGTCAAATCGTTGGTGCCGATCGAAAAGAAATCGCACTCCTTGGCCATCACGTGCGCTTGCAGCGCCGCGGACGGCACTTCGACCATGATCCCGACTTCGATCTTCTCGTCGAACGCCTGGCCTTCCTTGCGCAAATCCTGTTTGGTTTCTTCGACGATGCGCCGCACCCAGCGCAATTCCTCGATGTTGGTGATCATCGGCACCATCATCCGCACTTTGCCCAGCGCCGACGCGCGCAGAATCGCGCGCACTTGCACGCGGAAAGTCTCCGGGTATTTCATCGACACGCGGATGCTGCGCAGCCCAAGGTACGGATTCTGCTCGTGCGTGACGTGCGAATGTAGAATCTTGTCTGCGCCCAAATCCTGCGTGCGAATCACCAGCGGACGGCCGTTGAGCCGCCACAGGCACTGCTGATACGCCTGAAAATGCGCCGTTTCGTCCGGCTCAAGGCCGGTTTTCAAATACAAAAATTCCGTGCGGAACAAACCAATCCCGCCCGCGCCATGCTCGACGGCGCCCTGCACTTCTTCGGGAAATTCGATGTTGCCCATCACCCGGATTTCGCGCCCGTCGCGGGTCACCGCGGGCAGATCCTTCTCCTGAATGAGCGCCTGCTCGTGTGAACGGATTTCCTCCTGCCGCTTGCGGTAGCGCGCCAGCGTCCGCTCGTCGGGCCGAATCACCACGATGCCGCGGTTGCCGTCGATGATCAGCGTTTCGCCGCCGGAAATGTCGGACGACACCGTCTCCAATCCGACAACGGCGGGCATTTCAAACGCGCGCGCCAGAATCGCGGTGTGGCTGGTCTTGCCGCCGACGTCGATCGCAAACGCCTTCACCACGTTGCGGTCGAACGCTGCCGTCTGCGACGGGCCCAAATCGCGCGCGATCACCGCGACCGGTTTGCTCAGCGCGCTCAAGCCCAGCGTGCGCCCGCCCAGCAGTACTTTCAACAAGCGTTTCTGTAAATCCTGAATGTCCGAACCGCGTT
>DATGGK010000110.1:0-32371 GCA_035308565.1 Planctomycetota bacterium
CTTTCGCCAACAAAATCGTCCTCGTCACGGGCGGCGCGCGCGGCATCGGCAAAGCCATCACCGAACGCTTCCACGCCGGCGGCGCATCCGTCGCTATCGTTGGGCGCAACGCCGAAGCTGCGACCGCGCTCGCGTCCGAACTCAGCGCGCGCGGCGCAAAATGCATTGGCTACGGCTGCGACGTGGCCCACGGCGCGCAGATCGACGCGACCGTCGAATCCGTGCTCAAGGATTTCGGCAAGCTCGACATTCTCGTCAACAACGCCGGCGTCACGCAGGACGGTCTGGTCGTGCGCATGACCGATGAAGCGTGGAGCAACGTGATCAACACGAATTTGACCGGCGCGTTTCAACTGCTCCGCGCCGCCGCGCGTTTCATGCTTCGCGCGCGCAGCGGCTGCATCGTCAACGTCTCCAGCGTCGTGGGCTTGATCGGCAACGCGGGCCAGGCCAATTATTGCGCGGCCAAAGCGGGCCTGCTCGGCCTGACCAAATCCGCCGCACGCGAATTCGCCGGCCGCGGCGTGCGCGTCAACGCCGTCGCGCCCGGCCTCGTCGAAACCGACATGACCGCTAAGCTCAATGACGACCAGAGGAAACTCCTTCTCGCCGGCGTGCCGCTCGGCCGAGCGGGAACTGTCGCCGACATTGCCGGCGCGGTGTGCTTCCTCGCTTCGGATGATGCGGCCTACATCACTGGCCAGGTGTTGAGCGTCGATGGCGGAAT
Source organism: Planctomycetota bacterium (assembly GCA_035308565.1). Classification (GTDB taxonomy): domain Bacteria; phylum Planctomycetota; class SZUA-567; order H5-PLA8; family H5-PLA8; genus JANXLS01. The sequence goes on from DATGGK010000110.1 coordinate 728, forward strand.
GGCGATGTAAAGACAAATTTTTTTATTGTCCATTTACCAATTGCCATTTTCCATTTCCTTGACTCCACGCATTTCAACCAAAGTGGAAAATGAATGATGGACAATGGAAAATAGAATGCGTCCGCGCCGTCCCGATGTAAATTAAGCTCATGCCCGCCTCCGAATCCTCCACCGTACTCGCTGCCGCCTGCTGCGCGGGCGACCTCCGCGCTCTATCGCGCTTGATTTCGCTGCTGGAATCGAACGACTCCGCTCAGTCCGCCGCCGCCTTCGACGCCGTCGCGCGCTTCGATTATCCGCAGCATGTCATCGGCATCACCGGCCCGCCTGGCGCGGGAAAATCGACGCTGGTCGCGTACCTCGCGGAATTGGCGCTGCAACCGCCCGGAAAAAAAGTCGCGATTCTTGCCATCGATCCGAGCAGCCCGTTCACCGGCGGCGCGCTGCTCGGCGACCGCATCCGCATGGGCGAATTGCGCAACGATCCGCGCGTGTTTATCCGCTCAATGGGCAGCCGCGGCGCCAGCGGCGGCGTGGCCGCCGCCGCCGGCGGAGCTTTGCGCGCGCTCGGCGCCGCCGGATTTGATCTCGTTTTTCTCGAAACCGTCGGCGCGGGACAGGCCGAAACCAAAATCGCAAACCTCGCGCACACCGTCTGCGTCGTGCAAGTCCCCGGACTCGGCGATGACGTTCAATTCATGAAAATGGGCCTGCTCGAAGCCGCCGATGTGTTTGCCGTCAACAAATCCGACAAACCCGAAGCCGACGACGTGAAAGCGCGGCTAGAACTGGCGATTGCCGAGCATCCGGATTCGGTATGCCGCGTGTTGAAGCAGATCTTTCATACTCCCCACTCCCCACTCCCCACTGCCTACTCCGCCTGGACTCCGCCGGTGATTTTAGTCAGCGCGACAAAGCGTGAAAATGGACGCGCATTGTTGGATGCCTGTTTGGCGCACCGCGCGTGGCTGGATCAGCCGGGTTTGCGCGACGCGCTGGCGCGATACCGCGCGGGGCGGGAGATTTTGACGCGCGCGGAGGCGCTGTTGCGCAGCCGCCATGCGCAAGAATTGGCGGCGGGCAAGCTCGAAGCGCTCACCGAATCGTTTCTTGCCGGAACTGTGTCGCTGGGGGACGCTGCGCATGTGGTATTGGCAACGGTGGGGAATTCAACTCCTTAGACACTGCATCAAACGCCTAATCGCACCCCACCCCTCACCCCCGCCCCTCTCCCCAAGGGGAGAGAACGCCATCACGCGTATTTATTTTCGCGATACCACGCCATGGCGCGCGACAGCGCTTCTTCGGGCGGCGTCTGCGGCAGTCCCAATTCTTTGATCGCTTTCTCACATGAGACCCACATTTTCTTGCGAGCCATCTTGACGCTTTCGAGCGAAATAGTGGGCGTCTTGCCGCGCATCAAGGCGAATTTTGTGTTCAGCCAGCCGGCGGTGAACGCGACAAAATACGGGAGATGCATCGCCGGCGCGGGCAGGCCGGAGATTTTGGCGAGCGCCTGGCCGATTTCCATCAAAGTCATGTTTTTGTTGCCGAGAATGTAGCGTTCGCCGACGCGCCCTTTTTCGGCGGCGAGCAGATGGCCTTCGGCGCAGTCTCGCACGTCGATCAGGTTCAAGCCGGTGTCGATCACCGCAGGCATTTTGCGTTTTAAAAAACGCACGATCATGTCGCCGGTCGGCGTGGGCTTGGCGTCGAATTCTCCGACTGGGGTGGTCGGGTTGACGATCACGACCGGCAGGCCGCGGCGCGCGAGTTCGAGCGCTCTTTGTTCGGCTTGAAATTTCGTGCGCTTGTACGTGCCGATCATCATCTCGAGCGTGACGGGCGTGGCTTCGTTGGCGAGCGCGTCTTTCAAAAAACCGATGCAGCCGACGGTGGAGGTGTAGACGATGCGCTTGAGGCCCGCGTTGCCGGCGGCTTCGAGCAAGTGCGCGGTGCCTTCGACATTGGATTTGTACGTGTCGTGCGGATCGGCGACATCGAAGCGGTAATCGGCGGCGACGTGAAAAAGCATTTCGCAGCCGGCAACTGCGCGATCCAGCGAGGCGCGGTCGCGCAGATCGCCTTCGACGGTTTCGAATCCGGAGAGATCACTGAGAAACGCGAGGTTGCTTGTTTTGCGCACGAGCAGACGGACGGGGAAGCCGCGTTTGAGCAGCGCGCGCGCAACGTGATTGCCAACGAATCCGCTGGCTCCGGTGACGAGGAACATGATGGGGCGATTGTACGAAATCGGGGACGGGGTGCCAGTGGACACCGTGATGCAGGCGTCTCGCCTGCACGAATCATTGGAGGATTTTTCACAAATGTGAACGGCGGCGTTTCGCTTTGCGAAACATGTGCCGGCGGGAGGCCTGCACCACGGAATCTTTCCAGCGGGGACGCCGGCGGTACGACAAATCGGCGGCGCACACTTAACGCGCTCTAATTCTTTGAAAACGCTGCTGCGTGCCGCGCAATCTTGATTATTATACGCGCTCATTTTTGAAATTGGCGCGGCGGGGATGGAGAGCGCGGATGAAGTACGTGTTAAAAGTGCTGCTCGATTTGGAAGCGCGCGACGACGTGGCGGCGCGGCAGGCGGTGAGCGCGCTGGTGCGCGAAAAATTGGCGTCGGTGCCGGGCGTGCGCGAGGTGGTGCTTCATTCGGCGGAGGATCACAAGTCGATTCGAGTCGGCGCCGACGGCGCGTTTGAAGGACAGTGGAACAAAGGCGGACATGGCAAATCCTGACGAGGCCGGCGCACGCGATGGCGGCGAGCACGCTGGCGGTGCATCTCATACAGAAGCCGGCACCGGCGATTCCTCATGCACAGACGGCGGCAAGAGTGCCGCCGCTCCATCGCACGCGGAGGGCGGCAAGCGTGCCGCCCCTCCGTATTATTGGATGATGAGCGCGCTGCTCACGGTGCTGTATCTGACGGTGGCGCTCTATCGCATTTCCAATCTGGCCTTCATCGCGCCGGACGAGCCGCGCTATGCGGGCGCGGGGCGCACGATGGCGCAGGGCGGGTCGCTGTTGATGCCGTATTTCAACGGCGAGGCGCGCATCAACAAGCCGCCTTTGTTCTACTGGCTGGTGGCACTAAGCGACTGGCTGTGCGGCGGCGCGAGCGAAACGTCGGCGCGGCTGCCGTCGGTGGCGATGGGGCTGCTGATGCTGTGGGGCACGCTGGCGCTGGGGCGGCGCGTGTTTGGCGCGGCGACGGCATTGATCGCGGGCGCGGTGTTGATCAGCACGCCGCTGTTCATTGCGCTCTCGCGGACGTGCATCACGGACATGACGCTTTCGGCGTTCATGGCCGGTTCAATGGGCTGTTTGTTGCTGGGGATGTGCGGATATACTGCGCCGAAAATGGCGGGCTGGATTGCGGCGATTCTGCTGGGACTGGCAATGTTGACGAAAGCCACGACGGCGCTGATGCCGGTGGTGTTTGTGGTGGCGATTGCGCGCGCGATGGCGCTGCCGCGCGCGGCGCGGCCGGCCGCGGCGCGCTGGCTGCCGTGGATCTTTGCAGCGGCGCTGCTGTTTTCCGCAGCGGCGCTGCAAGCGGGGGTAAAGCGGCGGCATGCGCCGAAAGGTGCGAAGAATCCGGCCGTGGCGAGCGCGGATTCCGACGAATCGGCAGAGAATTCGGTTGCGGAGAGCGCGCCGTCGCGCCGGCCGCTGCTTGACCGCGTGCTGAACCCGATCGCGCTAACCCTGGCGATCGGCGCGGCGCTGATCGTGTTCACGCTGGCATACCTCGCGGAGCGGCGTTCACCGGCTTTGCCGCGCATGTGGATTGCCGGGCTGGCGGCGGCGGTGCTGATGGCGCTGTGGTGGTACATCGTGCTGGTTGGCAATCAGGGCTGGACGCGCTTTCGCGCGCTGCTGGATTTCGAATTCAGCCAGCGGCTGGTCGGTGCGGTGCATCGCGAGCCGATGCATTATTTTTTGTGGATGCTGCCGGCGCTTACCTTTCCGTGGTCGCTCGGACTGCCCGGCGCGATTGCGCGCGCATGGCCGCGCGGTCTTTGCGGTTCCGGCGGTCCGCCTGAACCGAACGCCGAGTCCGGCCGGCGAGGGCGCGCGGATTCGTTTCTGCTGGCATGGATTGCGGGTATCGTGTTTTTCTTCAGCATACCTGGCGCGAAGTTGTCCACGTATTTGATGCCCGCGATGCCGGCATTCGCGCTGCTGACGGCGCGCTTGCTGGTGCGGCTGTGGGAGGCGCGCGAGAGCGTCCCGCGCGCGGCGCGCACAGCCATGGCCGCGCTGGGGGGCGTCATGGCGCTGGGCGTGCTGGCGCTTCCATTTTTTGCGGGGAGCTTTTCGAAAAACAGCGCGTCGTCGTTCAGCAGCGGACTGCTGGCGAACAAGCGCTTGCTCTGGCCGGCGGCACTTGGCGCGGCGCTTTTGTTTCCAGGCGCGTGGCTGCTCGCGCTGCGCGGGTTTGCGCGCGTTGCGACGGCGCTGCTGTGCGGCGCGACGCTGGCGATCATACTGCTGGCCTCCGGACCGGCGATCGAAGGCTTGAATTCGCGTTCGATGAAAACCGTGTCGGAACAGGTTCGGAGCAAGCTGGCGGACTGCTCGGTGTTTGTCTCGCTGGGTGTGGCGCCGGAGAGTTTGACGTATTATCTCGATCACACAGTGATCGAAGCGAATTCGAAACGCACGGGGAGCGAACAGGGCGTGGAGTTTGTGAGCAAGCTGTTGCGGGAGAAGAAAGTGGAGGGCGCGACGTGGGCGCTGTTCATCGACAAGCGTTATTACACGCGCCTTTTCGGCGGCAAAGCCGCGGCGCTGGGAATCACGGCGGAGAACGTCGCCGCGCGGCTGCCGGAGAATCCGCTGTTTGAGTTTGTGTTTGCGAACGAGGGGATGCTGGTGGTGAGGAATAAGAAGAGATAGCAGCCCGTTGAAAAAGCCTGTCCGGATGAGCCGAGTTGCGACGACAATAATGTATCCAACCCTGTTTGTTTTTTCGAGGAGAATGAATGGCTCGGCGAAAAGCAGACCCCTCAACCGGAATTCTGGATCGCCACGCAGTCGCTTGCGAAGGCGCCCGGCCATCCGTTTTATCGCTGGTTGAACGGCTTGTTGCCGAACAGAAGTTCGATGCGTGGATCGAAGGACTGCGCCGCAGGTTTTATTCCGAAGAAGGGCGGCCGGGCATTCCGCCAGGTATCTACTTTCGAATGCTGCTGATCGGTTACTTTGAGAATCTTGATTCGGAACGCGGGATCGCGTGGCGCTGCCAAGACTCGCTGTCGCTGCGCGATTTTCTGGGCTGCACCTTGGACAAAGACGCGTCCGACCATTCGTCGCTCTCGCGCATCCGGCAGCGCATCGACTTTGAAACGCATCAGGAGGTATTTGCGTTCGTGCTGAAGATTCTGGCGCAGCACGATCTGGTCGAGCACGCGGTGGACATGGACACCGGAGCGATTCTGGGTGTGACGCTGCAAGCCGCGGACTTGGGCGATACCACGACAGTGCTTGAGACATTCAATGAAGCGGCTGAGAACATGGAGTCGCTGCAACAGGAACCGGAAGCAAAAGACAAAATTCATCCCGACTGGTTGAGCGAAGCGGTGCTGGACAAAGGCTATCATAGCAACGCGACGCTGGTCGCCGGCTTTTGTTGAGAATTCAAAAGGGCTGGTAAAGATATTTGCCACTGTATACGGACTGAACATTACAAACTCAAGATGCGACTCGCGGTTGTGGCGAATAATGCCAGATCCGCTGAATACCTTTGATTCATCACTTACGTTTCGGAGCGTCATTGACGGCAGAAACCATTCGAGTTTTCCGTCCGCAAACGCGTTTAGGTCTTCGTCCCAAAGTGGAAACCTGCGCCACAATTTCCTCGCTAACAATGAAACAGTCCAGTCATATTTTACAACCCCAACCGCGTGAGTTGTTCCTCCGGCGCGCCGTACGCGCGGAGGCTTTCGGCGATGCGTTGGGCGAAATGGGATTCGAGAGACGGATTGTTGAGCGGCTTCAATTGCTTCGGGTCGGAGACTACGTCGAAGAGTTGGTGGCGCCCGACGAAACTCGGTTCGCCGGGCGCGGCTTCGGGCGGCTTGGCTTGGGCGGGGATTTTGTACAGGGGCAGGTTGTAGGTATGGCCGAAGTAGCGGCCCATTTCGATTTTTTCGTACAGGTCGCGCGGGTACCACTTCTTCATCCCGCCGGTGGGCATGGCTGTGTATTCGAAGAGCGGGCCGCAGTCGTCGTTCACCGGATTGCGGAAATAAACGCGGCGGCCGTCGGTGATGTTCATGGCTTTGCCGAAGTAGCCGAAGAGGCCGTCGCGGCGCAGCGCGTTGCCGGCGAGCGCGGCGCGCAGGGATTTGCCGTGGACGTGCGGCGGGGCTTCGCAGCCGAACCAATCCAAAATCGTGGGCATGATGTCGATGCTTTGCGTGAGCGCCGAAATACGCGAGCCGGCTTTTTGGCCGCCGGGGAGATGCACGAGCAGCGGGAGGCGCACGATTTCGTTGTACATCGGCATGTAGTTTTTCATCCACATCCCGTGCTCGCTAAGCAGCGTGCCGTGATCGGTCGTGAAGATGACGAGCGTGTCTTTCCACGCATCGAGTTCGTCGAGCTTCGCGAAGATTTTGCCGATCCAACGGTCGCACATCGTAATCAGGCCGGCGTAGCATTTTTTGATGTGTTCGACGGCGGCTTTGGATTCGGTCACGCGCGCGTAGGGCGGCCAGTCGAAGAGCGGGCCGTCCCAGGTATCGCCGTAGAGCGCGCGATACTCATCGGGGCATTGGAACGGTTCGTGCGGATCGAAGAGTTCGACTTGGAGGAACCAGTTGTCGGCGGATTTGTTGGCGTCGAGCCACTTGACCGCCGCGTTGCAGACGCGCGGCGTGCAGAAATCTTCTTCGCGCTGCATGACGCTGCGGTTCTTCCAATTCTGTTCGCTGAGCTTGCCCAAATGTTCGGGCATCGCGGCGCGGTCCACGAGCGAGACGCAGCCGTCGTGTTCCTGTCCGCGGTGGAAATCCCAGGTCGAAAAAGCGGTGTGGTAATTTTCGCCGCCGAGCTCGAAGTAGTGCATGTGGTCGGTGATGAGGTGCGAGAAGATTTTTTTCTTGGCGAGTTCCGCCGGCAGCACGTCGTCGAAGGGTTCGATGGGCCCCCAGCCGCGGAAGAAGAAATTGTGGCGGCCGGTCATGAATTCGCGGCGCGCGGGCATGCAGGGGAGCGAGCCGGCCCAATGGTTGTCGAAGACGATGCCGTTGTCGGCGAGGCGCTGGATGGCGGGGGCTTTAACCCAGGCGTTGTCGTACGCGGAGAGGAAGTCGCGGCGGAGGGTGTCGAGGACGAGGAAGAGGGTTTTCATGCGGGTTGGAGGAAATCAATCTCCTGCACGGATTCGTTTAGAATTTGCCGTATCTCAGATTGCTCACCTTGAATGAATATGTCAGCAAGCTCCGTCGCATCAACTTGCACGCCAAGTTTCAATCGGTTCAAGACCGAAAGCACGCGGTAATTTCTGTTATTCGGCTGAAGCTTAAGTGCGTGTTGCACGAACAGCAGTGACACGTCGCAGTCGCCCAGCGCTTCCCAGCATACGGCTCTCAAGCACGCCAGTATGTCTTCCTGAACTGGAACGTTGCTTTTGCGTAGAATCGAAAGCAAGTCATCCCACTGTTTGGAACGCAGGAGATCGCGGAACGCAAACGGCGTTGCAGTGTCGTCGGCTGGCTCTTTCACTTCCTCACCAACCAACATGTAAAGATCGCCGGAAAGTCCGTCGAGACGCTCTTGCTCTAACGGCGAAAGATGCCGCTCCGGCAATTCCATCTCGGCGCGGATTTTGTTTGCTTCCGCTGTCTGACCCTTGCCTTGAGCATCCAGCTCGTGGAGCTTCAACAGCATGCGTTTGTAGGCTTCGTAATGTTCGCGCGCCATGTTATTGTTCATCCTTGCGCCAGAGGCTTTGTGTATCGGCCAAACGCTTTTGAAATTCGTCCAATTGCATCTTCGATTCCGGTTCGACGACTCCATGCTTCGAAGAAGTGACTCGCATTATTAGCGATTCCGCAACGGGTCCGCCCACAAATGGCCCTTCACCCAAACTCCACACGATTTGATTATCGTCGCCTTGCGCTTTTCGAAAGCGGTTTTGCAAACGCCGGGGAATCAAACGCGCTGGCAAGGCTTCGACCATTGGCGCCACCGACATGCCTCGCGCTGGATTCACCGGTCCGACATTTCCGTTGGCATCTGGAAAGACGTCGGGGCACGGGTCCGGCGCCACACGCACCCCGAGTCCAGGTGCGAAGGTCGCGGAACCCAGCTTGGGTTTTGCGCCGCTGGGGTCCGGAAGCATGGTTCTGAAAAGCTTGGGCAACGGGTTCCTTTTTTGCGAACTGCGAACTTTGGACTAATCTTAGTCGCATGGGGCGGTAAATCAACGCCTGCATAGTCGAAACAGTTTTGTGCGCGTCCCCGAACTCCGTATTCGTCCTATCACTCCCTACCCCCAACTTCTCCTCGCCGCCCGCTCCTCCTCCAAAATCTCATCAATCCCCCGCATCCCCTTCCACTCCGCCCTCAACTCCTCAAAGTCCCACTCCTTAAAAACCCGCCCCTCCAATTTCTCTCCCAAACTCCCCATCAAATACGGCGCATCAATTTTGCATTTTGAATTTTGCATTTTGCATTCATTTATCTCCGACAACCGAATCGCCTCCTCTATATAAGTAATCTCCATCTGCTGAGGCGTCATTTGAAACTTAGCCTTGCAAGCTTTATACATCCGCTGATAAGAAGAAAACCCATAACCCAGCGCCCAGGTATTCCGGCAAAACACCGGCTCCTTCCTCGACTCCCGCAGCGCCTTCCAAACCGCCCAAGTTTCCTCCCTATGAAACTCAAGCTTTTCCTCATCAGTTGTCAAAGTTGCACATTGTCCCTGTACCGCCGGCGTCCCGCCGGCCAGTCTCTGTGTTTTTTCATCTTTCCACGTCTTTTTATCCGTTTGTCCACTAAGTCCACTTCGTCCACCTCGTCCACTTTGTCCACTCCCAACTCCCCACTCCGTACTCCCCACTTTCAACACAAACTCCCGCGCCTCCGCCCTCATCTTCTTAACCACGCTCTCCGCCCGCACAAAATCCACCAACCCCCGCAGATTCAACCCCGTCAACTCCACCGAAAACCGCGAAAGCGCCGATTGCGAAATCCCAAACACCTCACACACATTAATGATCGGATCCCAATATACCGTCCGCTCCTCCTCAATCTCCGTCCCCCGGTCGCGCTCCTGAAGCAACAACCCAGCCCGAATTTGATTCTTCACCGCCTCAATCAAATGCCGGATCCGCCGCCGCCGCTCCGGCAATTCATACCGCGCATTCTTGTCCCACCCCGAAATCGACTGCCAAAGCGGCAGTTCCCCATACGTATGCTCCCTCAAATAGTTCAAAAGCATCTGCCGCTGAGCATGGCTCTTCGGCAGCATCTGAGGCGTATATTTCGCCTCCACATAAGCCTTCGCATCCGCAATCGAACACCCCGCCTCCTGCGAAAAATCGTACGCCGCCTGATCCTGCCAATCCATCATCTCATACCGCCGCCGCTCCAGTTCCGAAGAAAACTTCGGCTCAAACCCCTTCGGAACGCCCGTCGGAGCGCCGGCATCCTGCCGGCCCGCACCACCCAGCGCCCCCGCATTCCCGTCCACTCCGTCCACCGAGTCCACTCCGTCCATAAATCACCCCACAAAAATCCCCACGCGTGCCAAAGCGCGCAGCGCTCGCCGCATGTGCAACCATCCTCGATTTTGCTCGGATTGAAGGGACGCCAATAAGCGTGCCGGGCACCCAATAGGATTCAGTGGACCACATTCCTACGGCCTCGATTCCCTAATTGTCAAACCTTTTTTTAAATATTTTCCACAACGGAGCGCCGCTCACTGTATTCTTGCGCTACGCCTGTTGTGTTTAATGACGCATGTATGAGGCGAACGATGGTAGAGGTCGGCATAATCGATGCAGACGCAGAAATTGCGATATTCATGAACGGTTGCGTGCCGCGTTACCCAGAAGTGCTAACTGAAGGATACGGCATCAAGCAACTCCGCGGAAGATTTCATGGATACAATGAATCGTACCGCTTTTCGCAGTCCGAACTGGCCTATCAAGGCAACTTTTCTTTTATGGCAAGGGACGCGATGCGCATCGCGGAAATTGAGTTTGCAATGGGTTATCCGTTGGATCGTGTTCAATGCTATTTGAGAGCTTCTGCTGTGGCAATGTTGACATGCGTCAGACTTCGCGGCACCGTGGATACGGTGGAATTCACCACAGAGGCAGCGCGCAACGAGCCCTTACCGGGTCACCTGATGCACGCCATCGCGTCGGTGGATGTGTCAATGGGCGCGCCGACACAAGCGCTGATAGGCGCATATTGCGCACTGCTCGGAAATGATTATGATTTGGCCCTCCGAATCGCACGCTCTATTTGCTTTGAACAATACGACTATGATGGCATTGGTGTTAATGGCGTAGCGGAAAAGAAGGGTTATGTTTCGCTGATTTTGGGAGAAGTCGAGAAAGCACAGCAGTTTGCTTCTCAATTCAACGCAACCTCCGCCCGAGGTAAAATACTGAGCGCGATCTGCGCAAGAGATCAATCCTTGTTTACTGCCGGATTAACATCCCTGCTAAAAGAAATCGAACGAGATGCGCCAGTTCGCATCAGAACGTCTAGAAAAGAAAAACCGGCATACGTCCCTACGACGTACTGGTCTTTGGAAGGTCTCGGTGTGGTTGCCCTTGCGATGAAGTACGATTTGAAATTGATGCTCGAACATCCATATTTGCCGCGAGAAGTACTCTCAACCGAACGAGGCGCTTCCGCCTGAAGGCGCCGCACGAAACTTTCCGCAAGAGATTGTGCAACGTGTTCGAATCCCAACGCTGATTCTCGTGTCGCGAACCCCGCGCCGTGGGTTATAGTGTGAGAGGGAGCCGATTTCAATAAGGAGCCTCGCATGATTCTCATCCACCGCGTCGCGGTGATCGCCGTTTTCCTATGCGCGTGCGCGTTGCGCGCGACCGAGTACGACATTCAGAAGGATATCACGTATTGCACCGTTGAGAATAAGGACGGGAAGAAGTTTGAACTGAAGTTCAACGCGTTTTTGCCCAAAGGCATCGACAAGCCCGCGCCGGTGATGGTGGACATTCATGGCGGGTGGTGGGAGGGCGGCAAAAAATCCGACTCGATCATCGGCATGTGGGGCGGGCCGGTGTTGTCTAAGATTGCGACGGACCGCGGGATTGCGTTTTTTTCGATCGATTACCGGCTCGGCAAAGATGGCGGATTCCCCGAAGAAATCCGAGACTGCCGCAACGCCATCCGCTTCATCCGCAAGAACGCCGCAAAATTCAACATCGATCCGGAACGCATCGGCTGCTTCGGCGGCTCTGCCGGTTCGCATTTGAGCGCCATGTGTGCGGTGGTGCCGGAGGATTTCGACGACGGCGGGCCGACGGAGGATTTGAAGGGCGTGAGCGCCAAAGTGTGCAACGCGTTTTCGTTTGTCGGGCCGTGGGATTTTGTGGAGCAGTGGAACGAAGCGCCGGACGATGTTAATCCTGATGGGACGTTTCGGCCCGCAAATCCGAAGATTCGCAACGACGCTCGCCCGCGGCACCGGCGGAATTTCAAGGGGATCATTCCGGATACGGAAGAGCACAAGGCACTGTACCGCAAGATGAGCCCAATTGGGCATGTGCGCAAGGACGTGGCGCCGCTGCTGATTTGCGACGGCGAGATCGACGATGTCGTGCCGGGCCATCCGGGGCAGAGCATCACGGAGAAATTCAAGGCGGTCGGCGCGGACGCGACGTATTGGATGAGTCCGAAGATCGGGCACGCGTTTCCGGGCGGGGAGGGGTTTGAGAAGGTGCTGGCGGATTTTTTGGACAGAACGTTGAAGATCAAGTGAGGCAGGTGGGAGGCGGAAGGAGGGAGGAGGGCATGGACAGAATCGATTTCCCCGCCGGTACCGGCGTGTTCATCGGCGCGCCAGCGGTTCCACTCGATTCTGCGCTGATTGCTAAACTCTCGAATCTCGTCAATTCAATTAGCGGAATTGAAGAGGCGCATTTGCCGATGATGTACATTGCTGGAAAAATTGATCCGCCGCGACAGGTTTTAATCATCACGTTTGCAAGTGATGCTCAGGAAAATGCTGTTGTCGCTGCGCTGAATGAAGGCCTTGAATCGATTCTGACGTCGGGATCCTCTTTAGATGTGATCCCGCTGAAGCGGACGAGTCGCTTGATGGCGACGATACGGTCTTCGAATTGTTTGATTCTCGATCGGAATCGGCAACCTTTGAACGTAGGAACTTCCGCATGATTTGAGTCGAGTGAGTTGAAATGGAATCGGGATTTGAGTGGGAGGGGCTCAGGCCGGTGGGACGCCGGCGGTAAACATGAGGTGCGTATGCGTAGCAATTCGGTTCGATGGGTGATCACACCGCTCGCAGTTTCTGCCGCGTGCATTTTCGCCGCTGGCGCTGAAAGCGATCCCAAAGATCAGCAGGCGCCAAAGCCGGTTGAGCCGGCGATTGTGTGGCGCCAGGCCATCGTGCCCGGGCCGGCGGTGACGCTGCGGATGCGGCGGCCTGTTTCGAAGTCGATGATCTATCAAGGCTCGCTGGACCGCGAACAGAAGGCCGCCAGTTCCTATCACGAAACGGACACGTTTTATTTGAACGCGCTGTGCGCCAGCCAATCGGACGGGCGCGATTTGATGGCGCTGTGGCGCTCGTTCCTCGACCGCAAACGTTCGGAGGTGCTGGAGAACGGGAAGAAGATCGACAAGCAGATGATGAACTCCAGCGAATTGATCGACTTGGGGCCGAACTTCGAAACCGTCGGTGTCGAAACCAACAAACTGCGCTGCTACGCGTACGATTCGCAAAATCGGATCGCGTACCGCACGATGCAGATGTTGACGCTCAAAGACGGTTCGTATGTGCACGGGCATGTGATCAAAGAAGACGACAAGCGCATCACGTTCGTGACGGACGATCAGCAAATCGACATCTTGAAGGAAAAGATTGCGCCGGACGGAATCAAGGACGTGGCGATGCCGCATGTGTGCCTCGACGAATCGCCGCATTACATGTTTCCGATTCTGCCGCAGCGGCCGGTCGCGCCCGGCGACACGTGGCGCTTCCGCGTGCCGGTGATCATTCCGCTGGAACAGGGGCTTGAGGCGAAGGCTTTCCCGACGCAATTCGACATCGTTTTCAATGGGCGGCTGCGCGAAGTAAAAGAGACGCCGAATGGAAAAACGGCGGTCATGGATTACCAGATCGCGGGGGTGTTCGATTCATCGCTGCCGGAGTACCGCGCGCGTTTTCCGCAGGAATTTCACGACGCGGGATTCATCCAGCACCGCATCAACGGCGACGGGACGGCGGTGATCGACGTGGAGCACGGCTGGATGCTGGACCGGCAGGAGAACTTCCGATTTTTCTTTTACATGAAGAAAGCGCTGCCGCCGGAGATCAAGTACGACAAGAAGACTGGCAACAAAATTTCAGAAAAAGAGCGCAAGCCGCAGGAGACGAAGATCGAGGTGAACAGCCGTTTCGATTTGAAACTGTTGCTGCCGGGGACGCGGTTGAAGGGTGGGGCGATTGTGCCGGGATACGAATAAAAGGCCGGTTACAAGTTACAAGTTACAGTTACAGGTTACAGGTTACAGGTTTTCGAAATGAACGGTCTCATCAAATTGCGGCAATTTGATGAGATGCGGGTTACGTATAGTCACGACTAAAATCAAGGGCGGCAGGAGTGCCGCCCCTCCAAAATCACGCGAAAGGAATTCTTCGATGACGAAATGGGCTGCCTTGATTGCAGTGCTGATGCTTGCCGCGAGCGGCGCGAATGCCGGACAAGCGGTGGCGTCGCTGGATTGGCCGCAGTGGCGCGGGCCGAATCGCGACGATGTCTCCACCGAAACGGGGCTGCTTAAGAAGTGGCCGGAAGGCGGGCCAAAACTTTTGTGGACGGCGAAGGGATTGGGATCGGGCTTTTCGGGGTTGGCGATTGTTGGCGACAAGATGTTTACCATGGGCGACGTGGATGGCTCGAGCCACGTGATCGCACTCAATGTGAAAGATGGGTCGGGACTTTGGAAGACGAAGATCGGCAAGCCCGGCGGCTCGATGGGCGCGGGCGGGCGGAGCACGCCGACGGTCGATGGGAATTTCGTCTACGCGCTTGGACAATTTGCCGAATTGGGCTGCTTTCAGGCCGCGGATGGAAAGGAAGTCTGGAGTAAAAACTTGATGACGGACTTCGGCGGACAAATGGCGAAGATGAATTGGCAATATTCCGAGTCGGTGCTGATCGACGGCAATCTGCTGCTTTGCACGCCCGGCGGCCCGCAAGGAACGATGCTGGCGCTCGACAAAAAAACAGGCGCGAAAGTCTGGCAGACGTCGGAGATCACGGACCCCGCGCACTATTCGTCGATCATTGCGGCGGACATCGGCGGTGTGCATCAATACATTCAGCTTACGGCCGCGCACGTTTTCGGCGTGGACGCCAAGAGCGGAAAAGTCCTGTGGAGCGCGCCGCGCAAGGGCGCCACGGCGGTGATCCCGACGCCGATCTACTACGACAACTATGTGTTCGTCACCTCCGGCTACGGCATCGGCGACAACTGTTTTAAAATCGATTCAACGGGCGGAACGTTCAAGGTGGAGCAGGTCTATGCCGGCAAAGACATCATCGACCATCACGGCGGCGTGGTCCGCGTCGGCGAATACATTTACGGGCACAGCGACAGCGGCGGATGGACGTGCCTGGAAATGAAGACAGGCAAAGTGAAATGGCAGAACAACGGCGTTGGAAAAGGCTCGTGCACGTACGCCGATGGGCATCTGTATTGCCGCAGCGAAGGTCCCAAAGGCACCATCGCACTCGTCGAGGCTACGCCGGAAGCCTACAAAGAGGACGGGCGCTTTGACCAGCCCAATCGCACGAAAAGTCAGAGTTGGACGCATCCAGTCATCTGTGGCGGAAAGATGTACATCCGCGATCAGGATATGTTACTGTGCTACGACGTGAAGGCGTAGAACGGAGCTCTGCTCCGTTCATCGGTGATAATGCGGAACGGAGCCGGAGCTCCGTTCTACGTTACTCCGAGCCTCCCACCCATTCGCCGCTGTCGGATTTGGAATGCTGCGCCGCTTCGATGGATTGTTCGATGCCATTGATCAATTCCGGTAGCGTCGCGGGTTTGCGGATATAGATCACGTTTTGCTGCCAGCCTTCGGCGGCTTCGTCGCGCGTGACAGTCGCGGTGAGAAACACGATGGGGACGTTTTTGGCGCGGCGGTCGGCTTTGAGGAGCTTGGCGACTTCATCGCCATTCATTCCGGGCATGATCACGTCGAGAATGATCAGATCGGGCTGGTAGTCCCAGGCGCTGGTGAGCGCGCGCATGGGCTTGTTTTCTTCGCGCACGTCGTAGTGGCCGGTCTGCTCCAGCGCGAGCTTGACCATGCGCGTGATGCCTTCTTCGTCGTCGATGATCAGGATTTTTTTCTTGACCATAAATAAGCCCTCTCGATCGTTTGATCGCGACGAGAGGAGCGTAGTTCCAAATGCGGAAAAGCTCAACAAAAAAATGGTGCGTTTAAAATTCGCGCTGCCAGGCCGATTTCAGGGCATCGAGCGGCTCGTCGATCCAGAATTCGCGCTCGCCGCCGGTGCATTGCAGAACGGCGTTGGCGACGACTTCGCCCACGCAGGCGTGCGGCAATCCGCCCATGATGGATTCGAATTCCTGGCGCAGCGCGGCGCGGACTTCCACCAGGAACCGCGACGGGCTTTCACTCAGCAATACCGCGTGCAGAGGCAGCATTTTCGGCACCGGCACTTTCGCCAATTCAATATGTGCGCCGAACCCGCCGGCGAAGGCCATTTCGGCGGCGGCGACGGCGAGGCCGCCTTCGCTCAGGTCGTGGCAGGCGCGCACCGAGCCGTGCAAAATCGCGCGGTGCATGGCGTCGTAGATGCGCTTGGCCATTTTCAGATCGACGCGCGGGATTGCGCCATCGAGGATATCGGCGCCGGTGAGCAGATTGAAATGGCTGCCGCCCAGATCTTCGTTGGTCAGGCCGACGACGAAGAGCAGATTGCCCGGTTCCTTCAAATCCATCGTGATGCATTGGCGCACGTCTTCGACGATGCTCATGCCGGAGATCAGCAGCGTGCCCGGAATCGCGATGGCTTCGCCGCGCACGGAATATTCGTTGTTGAGCGAATCCTTGCCGCTAATGAAGGGCGCGCCGTAGGCGATCGCGGCTTCCATCGCTCCTTCGCAGCAGAGCGTGAGCGAGCCGAGCTGCTCGGATTTCGACGTGTTGCCCCAGGCGAAATTATCGAGGATGAAAATGTTCGCGGGATCGCCGCCGATGGCGACGAGGTTGCGCACACATTCATCGACGGCGAGCTTGGCCATTTCGCGCGGATCGCGTTCCGCGAATTGGGGGCAGAGGCCGTTGGCGAGCGCCACGCCTTGCACGGAACCGAGCACGGGCGTGAGCACCGCGGCGTCGCTGGGGCCGTCGTCGAGCTTGCCGGTGAGCGGCTTGATCACGGTGCGGCCCTGGACTTCGTGATCGTACTGGCGGATGATCCATTGCTTCGACGCGATGGTCGGATGCGACAGCATCTTGCGCAGCAGCGGGCCGAGGATCGCGGACGGGCGCGTGCGAGAATTGTTGAGCAGACGCGCGTCGAGATTGAGCGCGCGCTGAATCGCGCCGAGCGCTTCGTTCGGCGAATGAATGCCGGGCGACGTTTTCGGCGCTTTCCAGACGGCGTTGCGCGCGACGCGCGGCAGGCCGCCGTGCAGGAATTTCATCGACAGCTCGCCGACGAGCTGGCCTTTGTAGCGCAGGCGCAGCAGCTTGTCGTTGGCGAAGCTGCCGATGACGGTGCCTTCGACGTCTTCGTCTTTGCAAAGCTGTTCGAGCGCCGGCCAGTTCACGGGCGGCACCGAAACGACCATGCGTTCCTGCGCTTCGCTGATCCAGATTTCAGTGTAGGTCAGGCCGGCGTATTTGAGCGGGACTTTTTCGAGGTCCACGACGGCACCGATGTCTTCGGCCATCTCGCCGACCGCCGACGACAAGCCGCCCGCGCCGCAATCGGTGACGCAGGTGTAGAGATCCTCGTCGCGGGCTTTGAGCAGCACGTCGAGGACCTTCTTTTCTTCGATGGCGTTGCCAATCTGCACCGCGCCGCTGGAGACCATCTCTGAATTTTCGGAGAGTTCGACGCTGCTGAACGTCGCGCCGTGGATGCCGTCGCGGCCCGTGCGCCCGCCAAGGACGACGACAAGATCGCCGGTGCGGGCATGTTTCACGATTTTGTCGCGCGGAATTAATCCCAGGGAGCCGCAAAACACGAGTGGGTTGCCGACGTAACGCGGATCGAAATGCACCGCGCCGTTGACCGTGGGGATGCCCATGCGGTTGCCGTAATCGCGCACGCCGGCGACGACGCCGGCCATCACGCGGCGCGGGTGCAGTGTGCCGGGCGGGAGCGATTCGTGATCGGCGTCGGGCATGCCGAAACAGAACACGTCGGTGTTGGCGATGGGTTTGGCTCCGTGGCCAGTGCCCATCGTGTCGCGGATGACGCCGCCGATACCTGTGCCCGCGCCGCCGTAAGGTTCGATGGCGCTCGGATGATTATGCGTTTCGACTTTGAACGTCAGCGCCCACTTGTCGTCGAACGCGACGACGCCGGCGTTGTCTTTGAAGACAGAGAGACAGCGGCGATGGCCGATGGATTCGGTCGCGCGGAAGATGGTTTCTTTGAGCAGGTTGTCGTATTTGCGTTCGCCATCGGGGCCATCGAGGTCAATGTTGCCGCGCATGGTTTTGTGGCGGCAATGTTCGGACCAGGTCTGCGCGATGGTTTCGAGTTCGATGTCCTTCGGTTCGCGGCCGAGCTCGTTGTAATAGTCCTGAATCGTTTTCATTTCAGCCAGCGTGAGCGACAGGCAGCCGCGTTTGCTGATGTCGAGCAGTTCTTCGTCGCTCTTGTTGAGGATTGGCACTTCAATCAATTTAAAAACCGCTTCGCCGCCGCCGGTGTGGACAGGCGCGGGGCGGTCAATGTGGATTTCTTCGATGCATTCGTTCGCGAGCAATTTACGGCTGATGCGCAGCAGTTCGTTGGCGTCGGGCGCTGGATTTTTGCCGTAGACGAAGACGTATTTGCGGCCCGTCGCGATGTGCTTGGCGACAATTTCCCGGTCGCGCAGCGCTTTGTCGATGCTGGCGAGGACGGGGTCCATCACGCCGGGTTTGCGGATGACTTCGATGCTGTGGACGTTCCCCTCTCCCTCCGGGAGAGGGCCGACGGGCGTACTCGCCCGCGGGGTGAGGGGCTGTTCGGGCGACTGCAACACTGCGAGCGCGACTTGTTCGACGATGGGATCGGAGAGCAGATCGTGGGCAATGCGGGCGACGGCGTCGGAGGGAAGATCGGTGTCAAGCCAATACAGGCGGGCAGTGCGGACGGAGTCGGGCGCGGCGGCGCCGATGGACGCGAGTTGCGCCAGCATGCCGTTGCCGGGCAGGTCGGGGAGGTTTTCGCGAGGGCCGACTTCGATTCGATAGAGCATGAGGGTGTGACTCTCCCATCCGTCAAATTTACGATCCGGAATCGACGGCAAAAGTCCGGCATGAATCGGTGCGAAATATGTTAGTCGGGATTGATGAAATCTGAAATGAAAAGTGGAGCGCAAAATGCAAAATCGAGCGTGGCGTGGCGTGGGATGCGATTTAGTGTAGGATGAATGGACTGGAGAAATGAACATGTCACTCGTGATCGAAACAAAGCCAAAGAAAATTCACGCCAACGAAATCGGAGATGGGAAGCCTCATCCGGGCCGCCGCATGACGGAAGCGGAGTTTGTTGAGTGGTGCGACGACGTAACTCGGGCGGAATGGGTGGATGGGGAGGTTATTATTATGGATTCGGCCAATGAAGAGCACGATCAGGTTCATGGAAGCGTACGCAGCGGCATGGGTGCGCTGGCGCAGGACCACGATCTTGGCAGGGTGCTCGGCGATAACTTCCAAATCAGGCTACCCACGCAAAAGTCGCGGCGGGTGCCAGACGTGTTGTTTGTCACCAAGAACCGGCTGCATATTGTGAAACACACCGTCTGCGATGGCGCGCCCGATCTGGTCCTTGAGATTGTTTCGCCGGACAGCACGGACCGCGATCTGCGGGACAAGTTCCGCGAATATGAAAAGGCGGGCGTGCGCGAGTATTGGATTATTAATCCGCTGGCCAAAACGATCCGCGCCTATGAACTGGGCGGCGGCAAGACATACAAGGAAATCGCGGAAAGTGACGGCAAACTCGCGTCGAAAGTGATGAAGGGATTTTTTTTGCGGCGCGCGTGGATTTTGCGCGAAACGTTTCCCGGGATAACCGAACTGTTGAAGGAAATGAAACTGGTCAAATAATATGCTCCGCATCCTAAACTCCCAATCGCGCCAGAAAGAAGACTTCAAGCCGCTTGACCCGGCCGCCAAGGACGTGCGCATGTACGTGTGCGGGCCGACGGTGTACGACTCGCTGCACCTCGGCCACGCGCGCGCGTGCATCACGCCCGACGTGGTGCGGCGCTATTTGGAGTACCGTGGCTGCCGCGTCAAATTCGTCTCCAATTTCACGGACATTGACGACAAGATCATCAAGCGCGCGAACGCGGAAAAGCGAAATTGGAAGGAACTCACCGAGCATTACATCGCTGAATTTCACACGATGATGAAAGTGCTGAACGTGCTGCCGGCGACCATTTATCCGAAGGCGACCGAGCACATTCCGGAGATGATCGACATCGTCAAAACGCTGCTCGCGCAGAAGCACGCGTATGTCGCCAGCGACGGCGACGTGTATTTCGACACGACGACCTATTCGCGCTACGGCGCGTTGAGCGGTCGCAAACTTGAAGAGGATGACGCCGGCCACAGCCAGCGCATCAGCGAAGCGCGCATGCAGGTGAAGAAAAATCCGGGCGATTTCGTGCTGTGGAAACTGGCCAAGCCCGGCGAGCCGTTCTGGGATTCACCGTGGGGCAAGGGCCGCCCCGGCTGGCATCTGGAATGCTCGGCGATGTCGCGCAAACATCTGGGCGTGCCATTCGACATTCACGGCGGCGGGCAGGATTTGCTTTTTCCGCATCATGAAGACGAGAAGGCTCAGACGGAGTGCGCGTATTGCGAGGAACTCAAAAATGGCGAAGCCGTGCGCTATTGGGTCCACAACGGCTTTCTCACGCTCAATCACGAGAAGATGAGCAAGTCGCTGGGCAACGTGAAATGGCTGCGCGAGATGATCTGGCCCGAAGGCCCGCACGATCCGATGACGGTGCGCATGATCTTTCTGAGCGCGCATTACCGCGCGCCGATTAATTTTGAGCCGGGCTTGTTCGATGAAGCGGCGGCGCGGCTGGACCGGATTTACAACGCGGTTGAAGGCATCGATCGCGCCATCGCGGGTCAGTTGCCCGCGACGGCGATCGGTTTGAAATCGCGCGCGATCAAAGCGTTCGAAGCCGCCATGGACGACGATTTCAACACGGCCGGCGCGCTCGCTGCGCTCTTCGATCTCGTTTCCGATGTCAACAAGCAGCTCGCTGCGAAAGCGCCGAGCCTGCCGGTGCTTTCCGCCGCGCGCGACGATCTGCTCACGATCCTGACGACGTTGGGAATCCGCACGCAGCGCGGGACCAAACCGAGCAGCACTGCAAGCGGCGACAGTCTCAAATTGGTTGACCTGCTGCTGCAAGTGCGGCAGGACGTGCGGACGGCGAAGCTGTTTGCGGTGAGCGACAAGATTCGCAATGGGCTGAAGGAATTGGGGTACGACGTGGAGGATTTGCCGGGGGGGAAGTGGGCGGTGAAGAAGAAGTGAGCGAAAGATTCTCGCGCGGTGAGTCGTCACTCATGCACTTATCCACTTGCCACTTAACCGCTCGGTGAATCATGGCCACCCTCGACCCCGCCATCTCCAGCCTCCTCTTCGACCCCGGCCACGCTTGGCGCGGCGCGTCGAAGTTGCGCCGCGCGACTTTCCGCGCATGCGAAGCGCTGCTGGATTTGTTCTTCCCTCCACATTGCGCCGCGTGCGAGGTTCCGCTTGACGCGGGCATCAACAAGGCGCTCTGCAAAAAATGTTCGGAGCGCATCCGCTGGATTGGCGCGGACCGCTGCGTGCGCTGTGGCGACATGGTCGGCGCGGGAATGGGCCCGGTGGGCGAATGCGTCTCCTGCAAGGGCCACCCGCCGCGCTTCGTCAACGCGATTGCGAGCGTGGCGCGGTATGAAGCGGAAGGGCCCTCGGGCGATTTGGTGAAGAGCTTGAAATTCAGAGCAAAGAATCATCTCGCGAAAACGATGGGCAAGATTCTGTCGCTGCGCATCCAACAAACCGGATTGCTGGCCGATTCCAATTCGGTGATCGTCGTGCCCACGCCGCTGACGCGCGGAAAATTGTTCGAGCGCGGGTACAATCAAGCGGAAGAATTGGCCCGCTGGGTGGCGCGCGAATTGAAATTGAAATTGGAGACGCGCGTGTTGAAGAAAATCCGCGCGACGCGGCCGCAGGCGATGTTGTCGGAGAAGCAGCGGCGCGAGAACTTGAACGGCGCCTTCGCGTGTTCGCCTCGTGTGACGAAGAAATATGACGCGACAACGGCGCTGCTGGTTGATGACGTGATCACGACCGGCAGTACGGTGTCGGAGTGCGCGCGGACGCTGCATGGAGCGGGGATCAAGCGGGTGGTCGCCGCATCGTTCGCGAGGGGGTAACGTCTCCGTGCCTCCGTGCCGCTGCGTGAAAAACTCAGCACTCAACACTCCCTACTGCGCATCCAACCCATCCACCACCGTCGTCGCCGCCACCGCGATGTCCGGACGCTCGTCGTGCTTTAATTTCTCCGCCAAAGGCCGCAGCGATTTCGCGCGGTTGTACGCCGTGCAATCCAACGCCGCCAACACCACCGCCGGCGACGGGTCGCGCAGGCCCTCGGCCCATAATGGCCGGAAGAGTTTCACCTCGTCGCGCGTGCAATGCCGCGTCGCGCGCAGCAGCGTCTGCCGCGAACTGACCGTCATTTCGCAGAATGCTTGCAACAGTGGCAAGCTGTCGGGATATTCGTACTTATAGCTGAACAAACACCAGCCCGTCCCGGCCAAATCGCCGGCGCTCGCACGCTGGCGCAGCAGCAGCATCAGCGCCTTGCGCCAATCGGCGGCGGTCATGCGTTTGCGCAGCGAATTCAGGAAACTGAAGCGGCTCGCCGGCACTTGGATCGTCCAATCCGGCATCGCTTCCATGTCGTCGCGCTCGGATGCGGCGCGCATCGCTTCAGCCAGGAATTTCGCCACGCCGCTGATCTCGCGCCGCCGCGAGCCCCAGCGCGCCCACGTCCGAGCGAGCGCTTCGCCCGGCGCGTAAATCGCAATCGCCGCCGCGATCCTCGCGCCGCTGGAATTTTCCAGCAGCGGATCGCACGCGGCCAGCACCGCCGGCCAATCGGTCGGTTCCATGCGGTACGAAAACACGCGCGTCTCCGCCATCAGCTCGCTCATCGGCGACCCCGGCGGCAGCTCGCACAGGCTCTTGATCGCGCGTTCGAACGACGCGCCCGTGTCGCGCGGCAGCGCCGATTTCTTCGGCGGATTCAAGCGCGCTTCCGCCGTCACGAACATTTCGCTGGCCAGCATCGGGCCATGAAACGGATCCTTGCGCTCAAAAAGCTGCCGCGCCAGCCCGATCGGATCGAAGTTTTCGCCTTTGATTTCGAGCCGGTAATGCCCATCGAAGCCGCTCCATTCGCCGCCAATGCGTTTGCGCAGCGCCTCGCCGATAAACGCGCCGCACGCGGCAATGTCTTCGGAATCCATCGACACGTTCGCCGCCGACAAAAACGCCGACACTTGCGCGATGCCGTTCAAATCCAGCGTCAAAAACTCGTCGCCATACACCCAGAAATCCATCACCGCGCGCGCCATTTCGGCCATCTGCTCGTCCACCGAATTGTGCGGCGACGCCAGTTCGCGCACCGCGCGCACGTCCGGCCGTTCTTCGTACGACGGCCCCAGCGGCGCGCGCCGGTGCAGCGCGCGCGACAGCGGCGCTTTCAAAATCGCTTTCTCCGTCTCGCGCCGAGCCGCTCCGCGCAGCCCCTCAAAAGCCAGCCGCCACCCGCGCCCATCGCGCTCCGGTGGAAGAATCCCCGCCGGCGCGCTTTCCGCCGCGTGAGCCCGCCGCTTCGGTTCGCCGGTCTTCAACGCCCCCGACAACGCCGCCGCATCGAGCCGCACCCACTTAGGAGCGGCGGCACTCCTGCCGCCGAAGATTGTCGCTCCGTCGCGCGGGGTGCCAACCGTTTCAGGGCGCCAAGAGTGCCGCCCCTCCAGCACGACGCGCCGCGCTTTCCAGCGCACTACTTCGCTCGCGTGCGATTCCGCCAGCCGTTCAATCTCGTCGCGAATGACTGTCGCAGTCGGATCGCCGCTCAGGAATTTCAACACCCGCCGCGCCGCGCCCGGCGTCTCGCAATTCAATGCCGCCAGCAGCGTCTCGCGCAAAATCGACGCATCGAGTTTATTTCTCAAATCCCAATTCAACGGCCGCCGCCCGTCGCGCAGCAAAACCGGCCAATTTTCCGTGATCTTGCGCTGAGCGGCCAAATCTCCCGCTGCCGCCAGCCACGCCGTCGGCGCCAAACCCGTTCCGCCGCCGAAGGCAGCGGTTTTTCCCCTCTCCCCTTGAGGGAGAGAGGTTACGGGTGAGGGGTGGCTTTGCGGCGAAGCCTGGCGCAACACCAGTGTCCCACCGCGCGCAATCCCCAGCGCCATCGGCAACAACTCCGCAAACTTCTCCGGATTCGGCAGCGACCTCACTGCCGCGCGCCGCACTAAATGCTCCGCGTCGTCCTTCGCGCCGATCGCAAAAAACGCCCGCGCAAGATGAAACACGCCTTCGCCATCCATCCGCGCCGCCGGAATCGCCGAGCGTTCCGCAATGTGCTGGAACCAGCGCAAATCCTCCAACGCCGCCGCGCGGTCGCATTCGCCCGCGGCCATTTTCGCCAGCGCAAACGAGCACCACGCTTCCGCGTGTTCCCAGCCCGCGTCTTCCGATTTCGCGAAATCTTCTTCGATCCACACGCGCAACGCGATCTGGCAATCGAACGCGCCCAACGCGCCCAGCGTTTTCAAATACCCATGCAGCAGCGCACCGCCTCCGCGTGGTGCGGGCGGCCCGCCTGCACGCCGCCGCGCCAGCAGCGCGCGCCCCCAAATCGCCGCCGCGCATTCCGCATCGCCCAATTCGCGAATGGCTTCGAGCGCCGCCGCGGCGCCCGGCCCGCGCGACCACGCAATCGACATCAACTCGCGCACCACATCCGCACGCTTCATTTTCTGAGCGTAAACCGCGCCGATTCCGCGCAGCCGCGCGCTCGCATGTTTGAGCAGCTTGCGCAAATCCGCGCTTTCGAATTGAACACTCAACCGCGCGCCGGCCGAAGCCAGCGCCTCGAGCCGCTGCAGCGCATCGCTCGACGGCGTGCGCTTGCCCAGCTGCGTCGCTTCAAGCGCTAAACGCCGCGCAATCGCCGGCCCGGTTTCATACCAGCCATCCGCTTCCGCCGCGTTGAGCACCGCGACAAGTTCCGCCGTCGAACGCGCGCGCGCAGTCTGAGCGGTCGCGCGTTTAACCACGGCGTCGCTGCCCAAATTTTGAAGCAGCGACCAAATCTCAAGTTTTCGATTTCGATTTTTGGAAAAAGGCGACGAACGGAGCAAATTCCTGGCGAGTTTGTCCGGGTTCTCGTTGGCCATGCGTCCGGCCTCGATCAATCCAGGCCGAACGGCTTTGCGAAGCACTAGTTGCCGCGATTTTGCGGGCATCGGTTGAGGCTCCTGTTATTAACTGTCTCTTACGCACGGCGAATGCAGGCGTCTTCTTGCGCCTCAAGAGTCCTCCCCCCACCCGTGAACTGCCAATTCGAATCCGGAGCGCGCACTCCATTAATATGACGCACCCACGCAATCCGAATTCATGTCATTTCGACAAGCCGCGCTCCAAGCACGCCTTGCAGATCGCACACGCTGCAATCGCCGCTGTTTCAACGCGAAGCACATTCGCGGCCATACGCACCTTAACAACCCCGTGTTGCGCCGCAAGCGCAATTTCATCGGCGCTGAATCCGCCTTCGGGACCGACCAAAAGCAGCAACTCGTTCGCAGCTTTTGGAAGCGATAGCACTGTCTCAACCAAACTCGCTTCCCCTCGCGGGTCTAATAAAAGGACCGTCGTATCGGTTCCAAATCCTTGCAAAATACCGGCAAATTCGGCTTCCGCGCCGATGCGCATCACGTCGTTGCGGCCGGATTGTTTCGAAGCCTCCGCGGCAATGCGCCGCAAGCGCGCGACGCCCTCCGATTCCTCATCCTTGCTCACGACATTGCGCGCATATCGAACCGGAATCAGTTGATCGACGCCCAATTCGGCGCATTTTTCCACGAGAAATGCCGCGCGCTTTCCCTTCGGCCAAGCCGCAGCCAAAGTAACACAGGTTTTCAGCCCGTGGCTTCCTGTACCGCCGGCGTCCCGCCGGCCTGTATCGGTTTCAATCACGCAAACGCGAACGCGCTGATCCGCCTCTCCACTAATAACGGCCCGCGCCCGACCCCCGTCCGCATCGAAAAGCTCAATTTCAACGCCGGCTTTCAGACGCAGGACGCGAACGTGGCGGCTCTCGTCTGGTGATAATCCGAATTCCGAACCGACGCTGCGGTTCGTCAGCGACTCCACGGCAAAACGTCTGAGTTTGCTCAAAATGAAACCTTTGTCTTGCTGTTCTCCGCAATGTTAACAGTTCAAATCGTTGTCGTGTAAAAACCCCTACATATTCTTCTTCTCCTCTTCCTTCCGCTTCTTATACGCCGCGATCTCCTTCTCCGGATTGGCTTCGAACGCCTCCTTGCAGCCGCTGCAGCAGACCCAGTACGTCTGGCCTTTGTAGCTGACTGAAATCGTACCTTTGCCGCCGGTGATGATGCATTCGTGCGCGTCGGCCTGCTTGCCGAAGCCGCTGCCTTTGCGCGTGTAGCCGATTTCACTCAAGTTCGCGTAGCGGTCGCCCGCCGATTTACGCTGAACGTCCAGCACCAGCCGGTCGCCCTTGGCCTTCACGGCGAAAATAATGCGCGCGGGCCGCTCGGCGCCGGGAGCGGTATTCTCGAAGACCAGATCGCCTTTCTCCAGATCGCCCTTTTCGACCGTCGCGATTTCGCCCGCGAACACATCTTTCGTTTTCCCGTCGGGGAGCGTGCCGATGAATTTGAACGTACCCTTCTTCTCGCCCGGCTCGATGCGCCCCGCCGTGTAGTACTTGCCTTTCTCCGCGCTGAAGACCAGCGCCGCGTGCCCGCCCTTCAAGTCGAAACGCCAATCGGCATCTTCCGACCAGCCGTCCTTCCCGCCGTCCTTCGGCAGCCCCGCTCCGCGCCAGCCGCCCACGTACTGAATGATCGGCGCCAGCGCCTTCTTGTCCGCTTCGACCTGCGCCGAATCACCGCCGGTATCCGCCGCGCAAAGGCTCAGGCTTGCAAGAATTGAGAATAGCAACGCAAAAAAAGATCTGCACTTCGTCATGGCATGTTCCCCGGTTAGTTCAAAACTCAATCTTCAAGCTTAAGATGCGCACTGCGCGCGCTTTTAAATTTTGAATTTTGCATTTTGAATTTTGAATTATCTGTTACTTCGTCGCGAATCTGCGAATTTATGCTGCAATTTTATCGCAAGCGGGAATACACCGATCATCGCACGATTGCGGCGATTTGGGCCGTTGCGAGCCGCGACCGCAAGCGGGCAGGGCTGCGTCTGCGGCTGCACAATATTCCCGCTCCCTTGCGGTCGCGGCTCGAAAATAAGCGCTAATCCTTCATCGCCAAACTGTCGTGCACATGCTTGAGCGCCGTCATCGCCAGCAGCGCCAGTTTTTCCGGCGTGGCGTTCGGGGCTTTGGCAGGATCGATTTCGCCTTTGGCGTTGCGCCACAGGAAACTGGCGTCTACCATCGGCGCGCCGTATTGGGTGCAGAGCTCTTCGGCGGATTTGGCGAAGGCGGCGAACTTCTCCTGCCGTTCCTTCTCTTGCTTTTCCCTTTCTTGTTTGTCTTTTTCGAATTTATCTTTTTCAGCCTTCGGCGCATCCGCTTTCGGCGGCTCCGCCTTCTCTGGCTCCTTTTTCTCCGGAGCCGGCACGCACACGACCGGCACGACGCCCGCTTCGAGCGTGCGCTGAATGATCACGCGCAGTTTATCCGCGGGACGGCCCGGAGCTAGAACTTCGTCGGGACCCACGAACAGCAGCGCCATCTCCGGCTCCTTCTGCAACGCGTACGGAAGCAGCAGCCGCATGTCGTCCATCCCGCCAACAGGCTTTGCGCCGGGTTCTTCAGCGGCCTCGAACACGTAACCGTTTTCTTTGAGCTTCGTCATAACGCCCGCCCAAGTTTTGGTGAGTTCCGGCGTCGCGCCCATCACCACGACGTGTTTGGCCTTCACACGCACCTTCGCGGCTTTCAGACTGGTCTTCAAAAAATCGTTGAGCGGCATCGAATAAACATACCCATCGCGCTCGGCCATCCGCTCCATATCCAGTCGTTTCTTCTCCGCAAGCAGCAACCGCGGGCGAAGGTCGTCTGGCTTGACGTTGTACGTGAAAACCACATCGTCGATGTACGCTTTGGGCTGGTCCTTGTGGTTCTTCATCGGCTTGACGTGAATCTCAAAATCCTTCAAAAGGTGATCGATCTCGGGGTGAGCGTCCTTGTTGCGGGCGTCGGCCAGCTTCATCATGATGCTGGTCCACGTCTTGATCTTCGGCACCGGGACTTCGCGCGAATAGTCGCCGTTGGCG
The DNA here is from genome assembly GCA_035308565.1 of Planctomycetota bacterium. GTDB lineage: Bacteria > Planctomycetota > SZUA-567 > H5-PLA8 > H5-PLA8 > JANXLS01. Next base: position 28,778 of record DATGGK010000110.1, read on the forward strand.
TGAATGAATTTCATCGCGACAGTGCCGGCTTCTTCGGTATAGAGGGAGAATTGAATGTAAATCTGCGCCGGATTGAAACCCTGCGGGATTTTCACCGGCGTCTTTTCCAATTTTAGAAAGACGAACGCCTCGTCCTTGTTCGACTCCAATTTCCAGCCGTGGCCATTGCGCGGCAGCGGGTCTTCTGAAACCACTTTGCCATGTTCATAGCCCACCACGTTTCGTTCGAAACCTTCGTAATACAAAACCTCCGGCAATTCCTTGAACGGCCGCCAGGTGCTCGGCTGAATGGTCTCCTTGTCCTTGGTATTGTTCTTATCCGGCTCCGCGGCGCGCGGCGAAACCGCGGCCAGGCAGGCGGCGAGCGTAAACCAGACGGTAAATGATTTCATGACTTCGTTTACTTACCCCGTTTTGGCGCAGGCGACCGCAAATTCCGACGCGACACCTGCACCCAATCCCGCTCCCTTGCAGTCGCGGTTCGTGAATCTTCCTCACTCATCGACGGGTTTGTTGCCACCCTTCACGTCTTCTTTTGCGCGCAAAAATACGTGCGTGTCGAGCAATTTCAGCAACAAACTCGCGCGCTTGTAAAAAGTGTCCTGCGGCAGCGGCGCAAGCGCCAGCAGCGCGTTGATGTCCTGCGCTTTACGAATGCCCTGCGAAATGCGGTCGTACTGCTCGTCCTTGCCGTCGTTGGCGTGCATCACCACCACCGGCAGCGCGCCGAAATGCATGCACAGTTTGGCCACGTCTTCCCAATCGTCGGCTTCGGTCGTCGTCGCCTTTCGCCCCGGCGCGGTGTCGCCGGAAATGAAGACGACTTCAGGCTTCTCTTTCGAGAGTGCGTCCGGCAGCGTCGCGAGCAATCCACGCGGGGCGCCGAGAGCGCCGGTGAGCTTGACCGAAAATGGCGCCGCGCGCCAGCCCGACGAAAGTTTGGGCAACGCCTCTTTTTCGCTGAATCCAGGACCCACAAACATGGCCAAGTTCGCCGTCACATTCTTGGACGGATACGATTTCTGCAGCGCTTTGGCGAAACTTGGCCCGAAGAGCATCCCGCCATCTTCCAGCGTCCGCTTCGGCGCTTTCTCGGCCAGCGCCGCGGGCGAATTCGGATCGGCCGCGGGCGTCGTCGCGTTTGTGGCGGTGGCGTTCGCCGTCGGCGGATTGGGTTGCGGCGTCACGGGCGTCGCGATCTGCTCCGCGGCCATTTCGATTTTGAAATCATCGAAGAACACTTCGCACGTCACAAACTGGATGCACAAAAACACGGTGACTTTTTTCGCGGAAGCCGGGATGGTGAACGATCCGCTTAGATTCTGCCATTCCGCTATGCCCATCCTCGGAAGCAATTCCTCGCGCGCGATCGCCGTCCCGTTAGCATCCAGCGATTCGATCAGCACTTTCGGCTTCGCCCACAATTTGTCGGTGATCGCCTCAAACGTTCCGGGAAATTTTGCGGCTGCCGAGACGACGAGGGTTTTGCTGGCAACTTTGGCCGGATCGAGCGAATAGGCCAGAAACGGATACTTCTCGTCCTTGTTGATCAACCGCAGGATCTTGCCGCGCCCGTCTTCGAAAACGAGCGACAGTTCGCTCGGCTCGGCCTTGCTCCAACCCGCCGCCAGTTCTTCGAGATTCAGGTTGTCGAAGTTCTCGTTGACCAGCACCTCGCCGGCAAACACGAGCCGTGACCGCAAGGGAGCGGCGAACAGCAGCAGAACAGCGGCGGCGCCGATGAGTGGTTTAATAGGGCGTGCGTTCATATGAACCCCAAATCGGGATTTTACACAGTTTGCTTCCATGAGTCCAGACGGTATAAAGCGCATTTAATTCAAGAGACAGGAGACGGGAGACGGGAGTTCGTTCTAAACGCCGTTCTCCAATCTCCTACCTCCTATCTCCTATCTCCTTGCGGAGCACACGCGCATGGCAAAACACGCAATCGTGATCGGCGGCGGCATGGGCATCGGCGAGGCCATCGTCCGCAAACTTCACGCCGACGGCTGGACGCTCACCATCGCCGACCGCGCCGCGGACGACGCCGCCAAACTCGCCGCGTCGCTGGGCGAACGCGCCACGGCCGAATGGGTGGATATCACGCGCGAAGAACAATTGGCAGGCGTGATGAAAAATCTGCGCGAACGCGCCGGCGCCGACGGCGTCATGGCCGCGATCAATTCCGTCGGCATCTACGACGACCGCCGCCCGCTGCTCCAATCCGATCTGGCGAGTTTCAACCGCATGTTCAACGTCAACGTCGCCGGCGCGTTTCTGTTCTCGAAAGCGGTCGAGCCGCTTCTCGCGAAAGACGCGTCGCTGGTCCACATCAGTTCCGTCAACGCCCGTCTCGCCGGCGCGCGCCTCGGCGCGTACAAAGTCTCCAAAGCCGCGCTGAACATGCTGGTGCGCTGCCTGGCGTCGGAACTCGCGCGCGACCCGCGCCGCATCCGCGTCAACGCCGTCGCGCCCGGCTGGGTGGACACTCCCGGCGAACGCCGCGTGCAAGCCGCGCAAGGCACTCCCGACGCCTTCGTCGATCCCGCGTCGTTGAAATACATTCCCATGCAGCGCATGACCCAAGCCACCGAAATTGCCGACGCCGTCGCCTTCCTCTGTTCACCGGCGGCATCGGCGATCACGGGGCAGATCATTCATGTGGATTGTGGGATTTCGAACAGCGAAGTGTAGTCGTCAATCGCGCATGAGCGCCTTGAAGCCGGCTTGGACGAAATGCTTGTCGTGGGTCAATGCGGCTTTGATTCCTTCTCGTTGCATGACGACAAAGGAAATGCAATCCACCAAGCCCCATTCTTTGTCCGGATATTTTCCATACAGTTCAAAACCGGCGGCGAATAACTCCGGCGTGACGTGATGAACCTTAACGTTTCCGGAAACCAGAAATTTCTGAATAAGCGTAATCGCGTTTTGCTTAAAACCGCGTGAGAGCGCATTACCGATCTCAAGTAAAACACCATCAGTGACATGCAGCGACGCTCCCTCAAAGAGATATGATAGTTCCAGCGCTCTATTGTGGTGCTCGTCGCGCGGGCTTATTAGCGCGAGCGCATAGGCGGTATCAACGAGAACTGGATCCATTCTCACCCCCATTGGCATACTTTTCCCAATTCTCTGAAAAATCCGGTGGCGCATCGATCTTGATCTTGCGCAGTTCCTCCATTAAGTTTGGCTTGCGCACTTTCGCAACCCGCCGCTTCGAAACCCCGCGAATGTAATCCAGCACCTCGCCCAGCTTTTCGTCAGGCACTTTCTTGATAACCGCGTGAACCTGCTGCCGTTTGGTCATGGGACTCGCTCCTTGTCACCAACTTTTTTCAGATTATAACCCGCCGATGCGCCCTTTCCAGCGTCTCATTTTTGTCGAAAAAGGAGCCTGCTCTTGAGATTCCGCCTCGTCGCATTCTTCCTGCTTCTTGCGTTTTCCGCCCGCGCCGAAGAAGGCTTCTGGCCCTTCAACATGGTCCCGCGCGCCGAGATCGAAAAAAAATACGGACTCAAACTCACCGACGCCTGGCTTGAAAAAACGCGCCTCGCCAGCCTGCGCTTCAACAACGGCGGTTCCGGCTCGTT
>DATGGK010000111.1:0-7563 GCA_035308565.1 Planctomycetota bacterium
AAAATCCGAATCCGTGCGCCACTCCCACTGAACCGGCGTCGCTGCCGGCGATGATTTCAACGCCCATGGCATGCCCTTTGACGAGACTGGCGGAGTGTTGGTCGAGAATGCGTCGCAGGTTGCCCACCGTTCCCGCGTCCCAGCCCATCAGGTCCGCGTGGTCCACCTGTTCCTGCACAGGTGCAAAAGTCGGCACCCAGGCGATGTGCCGGTCGCGCATCTTGGCCAATTGATCGTCGCGCACGAAGAAGCCGTGCTCGATGGAATCCACGCGTGCATCGAGCGCGCGTTCAATGCCCACGTCACCGGACGCGTGCGCGAAGGTTTGCTTGCCGAAGGATTTCGCCGCGTCCACGAGTTCGCGTAATTCCTCGGTGGTCATCTGGGGCTCGGTCGTGACCGCGCCTTGCTTGAAATTGATGATGCCGGTGGGAATCAATTTGATGCGGTCCGCGCCGGCCTTGACGCGGCTTTCAACACAGGCGCGAGGCGATGGATGATTCTCAATCGGCTCTGCCATGAAACTGGCGTAGCGGCCCTTGTGATGAATGGCCGCGCCGGGGCTGTCGAGATAGGGCATCAACGGACGCTGCGCGCTCGCGTAAAGTTTGCTGAGCGCGAGGCCGACGCCGTCCTTGTCGCCCGCGTCGCGCACACCGATGACGCCGAGCCGCACGAGTCGTTCGAGCCGCGTCTTGGCGTGGTCCAGCAATTCATCTGGTGTTTGCTTCAGGTACGCTGAGCGTTTGTCGAGGTTCAACTCGCCGCCTTCGAGGAACAAGTGGGCGTGCGCTTCGATTAAACCCGGCAGGACCGTGTAATCGTGCAATTCGGCGTCCGGCGCGCGCTGGCCGGGATTGAGCACATCCGCCGGCGGAGAATTTTCTCCGACGAACAAGATTTCCTCCGCGTCGTAAACGAGGTGTGCGGCGCGAAGCGGCACCGTGCCGACGCCATCGAGCAAAGTTCCCACGCGCAACCAAACGCGGCGGTCAACCGCTGCGAGAGGAATCTCAGGCATCGTTACGTCTTTAGTGGCACGGGCGTCTCGCCCGTGTGTCCAAATTCGCACGGGCGGGACGCCCGTGCCACTATCGGAATCGTGGCGGCTTTCCATGAGATTAATCCGCCGGCACGGCTTCGGTACAAATTGCCATGATGGCTTCGGCCTGGCGGAAGCCGGAAGTCTCGTTCGTCTCGCCTTTGTGCGGGCGGCCTTGTTGGAGCGCTTCGCGGAGTTTGGACACCATCGGGTGATTCGCCGGCAACGGCGCGGGAGTTTTCTCGGGATTGGCGATCGCGAAGTCGAGCCCGACTTCCATGCCAAGCGTCAGGTAGGCTTTTTCCAGATCTTCGCGCACGCCCTTGGGTGTGCCCCACGCGAAGTTGGACAGGCCCACGACCATGTGAACGCCTTGCAAATCGTGGTCCGCGCTGATGAGTTTCATCGCATCGAGCCCGATGTTCACGAGGCCGTAAGTGTCCGCGCCGACGGGCGCTAGTCCGGGATCGATGATGATCTGGTCCTTGCGGCGGCCGGCTTTGGTGACGAGCAGTTCGACAAAATGCTTGGCGGCTTTGTGGGCATCGTGCGGGTTCAGGCATTGCGAGGTACCGCCAGGGGCGAAAGTCTCCGAAGCCATCACCACCGCGAGCGTGTCGTAATGCTTCACGAGTTCCACCATTTCATCGAGATGGTCGCGCGAGGCGGCGAGTGAGTTCACGATGGGCGCGCCGCTTTTTTTCCGGTCGTAATGTTTCAACGCGACCTTGTGGTATTCGACTGAAGGATTATCGAATGCCATGGGCGTGCAGGTCGTTTCCTGAATGGCGGGAATCACGTCGGGCAGAAACGCGAGCATCTCCTCGCGGCGCACTTGAATTCGTTGCGTGCCGTCGAGGTTCAATGTCAGATACGCCGCGCCGAGTTCGGACTGGACGCGTGCGAGAGTCTGATAGCCCGTGACATCGCGCTCAGTGAAAGCGTTGCGCGCGCGGGCGTAGGAGTTATTCATCAACTCGCCGATGATATTCAATCTTTTACTCATGATTAACCTTGGTTTGTCGCTTCGCGGCGTGGTCGCGACCGAGCCAAAAATTGGCCCAGGCCGAAGTGCCCCGCAGCCCCTGGTTCTGCACCACCGGCGCGTGCGCCAGCAGTTCGTTTTCCTTCCCGTCGTGCTTCAGACGTTCGTACGCCCGCAGCCAGATGCAATCGCCGAAGCCCTCCACCTCGCAGCGGCCGTCGCGCGTGCCGCCGCACGGGCCGTTGCGCTGGTTCTTCGCGCATTGCGATTCAGGACAAAGAAACGCAATGTCCGGCAGCGAACAATCACCGCAGTCCTTGCATTGATACAAAAGCGTTTTGCTCAGATGCTCCAATGCGCGCAACGCCCCGGGACCTTGCCTGGAATCGGCGGCATCCTTGTAAAGGCTCGCGCCCCAGTCGGACAGCGCGTGACCAGGCCGGAACATCGTGTCATGCGTCCACTTCGAGATTTGGTAACCCAAACCGGCGTGCTCTGATTCGATACCGGAAGCGGGCGCGCGTCGCGTGGAGTCAGCGAGGCCGGTTGTAGGGTCTTCCGCGTAGTAAAAAAATTCGCCGGGCCGCGAAAACCGGATGTCGCGCGCGAATTGTTTCCAGTCGTCCGGCGCGAAGGATTTTTCAATCTCCAGAATCCGCTCGATGGCAGGCAGGCTATGAACACCGCCGAGATACACGCCGCGAAAACCGAGCCCGCGATAAATGGCAATCTGCTTCGCCGCGAATTCGTAGAAGAACGCCTTGCCGCCATCTGGCGATTGAGCGCGCGCGACACACAAATCCAGCAGCGGCTTCGTCACGACGACGCCCGGAATGCGACCATCGTGAAACAGTTGCGCCACACGAGCGCTGAGCAGATACACATTGCCGATGAGTGGAACGTGTTTCATCCCGTGGGCCTGCATGTAGGCGAGGAGCTCGGAACTTTTCCGCGAATCGAAACCAATCTGGTTGATGATGAACTGCGCGCCGCATTCGACTTTCTTTTGCAGCTTGAAATATTGCGGCATCACTTCGCCCTCGCGGAGTTTGAAATTCGTGGTAACCGCGCCGACGAGGAAATTGGTTTTGCCAAGCGGCTGGCTTTTGCCGTTGCCGTTCGCGTTTTTGGGGTCGAGGCCCTGGTTCATCTTGTTCAGCATCGCGATGAGCGCGACGGAATCGATGTCGAATACCGGCTTGGCCAAGCCGTCGTTTCCGGCTACAGGAAAATCGCCGGTCATGGCGAGGATGTTGTTAAAACCTTCGCTGTTGAGCAGCCACGCCTCGCTTTCGAGGCCGTTTCGGTTGAGATCCTTGCAGGTCAGGTGAATGACCACTTCCTTGCCGGCGTAGAGAATCGGTTTGCCGAGCGCGGTGGGCGCCAACTGCGGATTGCCCCCGGCGTTGTCGGTAATGGAAATCCAATCGACACCCGGGAAGCCGGCAAGGTCATTGGCGAAATCGCGCGCCTTCACGGCGCTGCGCTCGCCCATGCCGCCACGCACCGACACCAATTCCGTCCCGACCAGAAAATCGGTGCTCTGAACCAGTTTTTCACGCAGCGCCTGCATTTAGTTCGTGTCCCGAACTAAATCTTAATTAGCAGCCTTTGGGCCACAAGATTAATAGAATGGACAATCCTGTGGTAAGAGGGGCGAAGTCATAGCCGGAAGTCATTCAGTAGAAATATTTTACACTTATATACCTCGTTATCAATAGTTTATCCACATATTACGGTGACGTTACGCCGGCATAAGTGTTCAAGTATTTTGCGTCCGTCAGAGTTTCCAGGAAGGCCACCAGCGCTTTCTTGTCCGCCGCACTCAAAGGCACGCCGCCGTCAGGATGTTTGGCGATGTTCGGGTCCAGGGTGGCACTACGCTTCACGCCGCTTGTGTAGTGCTCGACAACTTCCTCGAGCGTCTTGAAACGTCCATCGTGCATGTAGGGGCCGGTAAGCGCGATGTTGCGCAGGGATGGCACAGCGAACTTGCCAATATCGGAAGCTTTACCGGTCACTTTCTCGCGGCCCGGGTCGGAAAAGGTATCGTCAAGACCGTTGTTCGCAAACGACTGGCTTTGAAATAACGGCCCGCCGTGGCAATGGAAACAATCTGCGCCGAACTGCCCGCGACGCGGATCATACTCCGTCGAAAATAATTCAAACCCTCGCTGCTCTTCCGCCGTGAATTTTTCCTCACCGTGCAGCACGTGATCGAATTTCGAATCGAATGATGTCAGCGTGAGCAAATAATTTTCCAGCGCGAGCGCAATTTTTTCCACCGTGATTTCCGGTGAACCGAACGCGGCTGTAAACAACGCCGCGTAACCCTCATTTGTCCGCGCCAGCTTCACAACGAGATTGGTCAGCGACTGGTGCATTTCGATGGAATTTTGAATCGGTTGCAAAACCTGTTCGCGAATGCTTTTGGCACGGCCATCCCAGAAGAATTCCTTTTTCCACGCCAGGTTGAACAACGGCATCGTATTGCGCGGGCCAAACCCGCCTTCGGCACCGCGTGCCGTGCGGCGCGCGTCAGTGAATGCTTTTTCCGCCGCATGACAATCCGCGCACGATTGTTGGTCGTTGATGGAAATGCGTTTGTCGTAAAATAATTTTTTGCCGAGTTCCACGCGTTCGACTGTCAGCGGATTGTCGTGCGGCAAATCAGGAATCGGAAAGCTCGCGCTCATTTGAAATGGATACGGCGTGAATTTCGCCGGTAAATACAGCGGTTTTGGATGTGCCGCGGCGATTTCGGCATCGCTCAGGTTGATGATGCGGCGGACGGAAAAAGCGCCCAACAGATTCATTTTCAGCATGGCAGCAATCGGATCGCCGTCGCGCGAATGCGTGGAATTGCCATCCTTCGCAAAAGAAAGCGGACGCGGCGCGTTTAGTGCTGTCGCGAAGTCGAAAGCCAATTCAACTTTTGTTTCATTCATGACTTCCAATGGTGCGGCGAGAGTGATGCGAACGGCGTTCGTGTCACGCGCCAGATGATACGCCCAACCGTCCAGTTCGCCGTTTGGGTTGCGCCACAAGCCTTCGAGCGCGAGGAAAATATAGCCGCCCTGCCAGCTCCAATTCAGGCCGTCCAGATTGGGATTAAGCGGATGGCTCGCGGGAAATTTCGCCGGGTCCGCGTGATTCAAGTTGGTGTCGAGGCCGAGCAGAAAGCGAATTGAACGGAATTCGCCCGGTGGCACATCCAGACGAATCGAATCGCGGTTCGCCTCGAAATCCATCCACGCGACGGAATTCGAAAAGGCGAGCCACGAGCCATCGTCGCGTTGCAATTCAAAATCGCTGACCAGATAGCTGACGCGCGTGATGGAAAATCTTTCGCTGGCGGAAGTTTGATACCGAAGCGATGCCGGTTGGAGATTTTCGCCGGAGACTTTTGGTTTAATCTGGATCCGCAGGACGGCCGCGCCGGAATTCAGCGCGAAGGAAAGCGCCAAACAAAACGCGATGTTCCCAGCACGGCTCATTTTATTTCATGATTCAAATTTTTTCGCACTGGCGACTTTAACAAACGGAGCATTAAGAAAGCATTAAAGTGGAAGACTTTTGCCGTATCCCTCAAAAAGCTCACTCATTAAAGGGCCGCGTTAATCCAATCTTAAGGTTCGCCGTGGCAAAGTTCCCGCAATGAAAGTCCTGGTTGTTGAAGACGAACGTCAATTGTCCGAAAACATCTGCCTGCTCCTGCGCGGGGAAGGTTATGCCGTGGATACAGCCGCGGATGGCCAGGATGGGCTTTCCAAGGCGGAACATTGCAATTACGACGCTGTAATTCTTGACGTCATGCTGCCCACGCTCGATGGCTGGAAGGTGCTCGACCGGCTGCGTGAAACGAAACTTACACCCGTTCTCATGCTGACCGGATTGCGCGAGATCTCCGACCGGGCACGCGGGCTGGATGGTGACGCGGACGATTATGTCGTCAAGCCGTTCAATTTCGAAGAGTTGTCCGCGCGACTGCGGGCGGTCATTCGCCGGCAGGCAACCAAAGGCCGGAACGTCATTGAAATCGGCGATGTGCTAGTGGATACAGGAATGCGCGTTATTTCCAAAGGAGGCGAGGCGATTCAATTTACACCCCGCGAATACAAGTTGGTGGAGTATTTGGCGATGCACCGCGGCACGGCGGTTTCACGCACGAAACTCTGTGAGCATCTTTCCGACGAGAACGAGAACACCGCGTCAAACGTGCTGGATGTTCATGTCTCGAACATTCGCAAAAAGCTCGGCAGAAATTTTATCATGACGCGCCGGGGACACGGGTATTGCATCGAATGAATTTTGCCTCCGCTCTTTAACCTGCGATCAACTCGTCTTTTCGATGTAACCTTCGTCTGTCTTTTGCTCGATAAGAATCGCCATGGTATCGGCGGCGGCTTGTTCGTCCGCAAATGATTTCGTTTTGGATTGGCCGGCGGAACCGATGCGTCCCCATCGTGTGGTCATCGCGTTGCCCGATTGCGAGATTTCCCAGAATTTACTCGAGGCGCCTTCGACAAATTCGAAATAACGGGGTTTGGAGGAGCTGGCGATCAGGACGGTTGGCACCGGCACCTCAGCTTTTGCAGAAGCGACGGGTTTCAATTCTTTCGATTCTTTGAGCGCAACATCGTGCCGCACGCCGACCCAACTTGGAAATCGTGGCACGCCAGCGTCGGAAAGCTCCTGGTAACGGAAGGTCACCGTGGCGCCGACGGCGGGCGGATTCTCCCGTTCGCGGTCACTGAAGCCGGTGCCGATGGCGAAATCCGTGCCGTTTGGAAGGCGAACGAGCAACGCGCCCATCCGACCTTTATGACGGCCCGCACCGGCCTGGTGTCCCATCACGACCGCTTCGGCGTCATGAAACGTTTTCACCTTCAACAGCGTGAATGAGCGGCCGGCGACATACTTGGAGCCCGGCTGGCGCAGCATCAGGCCCTCGCCTCCGAGCGCCTCGATGCGTTTCAGTTCGGCGCGGAGGGCGTCGAGGTTTTTGCATCGTTCATGGGCATGTTGCTGCGCAAATTTCGATGCGCCCTTTGCAAGCGCATCTTTGAGAAAGGCAATGCGGCCCTCGAAACCTCCGTTCGCCGCGGGCGCATCGAAGATGAGAAAGCGCACTTCCTTCCAAAGGTCGCTTTTGTCCTGGCGCCGCACGATGCTGACGGTGCGTTGAAATTTTTTGCGATCGATCCAAAGTTCGCCGTCCAACGGCACCGCAGGCAAACCTTCAATGAACCAATCCGGCGCGTAATAAATATTGCCCTGGCGCGAGAGAAATTGTTTGCCGTCCCAATACGCGCGCACGCCGTCGAGCTTCTCGCTCATCCACCAGTTGGTGAGGTCGAGGTCCATCTCCCATTTGTGCGCGAGGAGGAGCGGCGGCGCGTCGCTTCCGCCTTCTTCTTCTTCGCCGTCGGCGTTCACTTTTTTCGCGCGCGCGGGCTTGCCAGTGAGCGCCGCGTCGCCGAGGCGCGCCTTCTCCGCCTCGTCGCCGCGGTACGCGCGGATGTGCTTGCACGTG
>DATGGK010000112.1:0-75376 GCA_035308565.1 Planctomycetota bacterium
AACCGCCCATCCAAATTTCAAACCGCCACTCGTTCGTAGTCCCGCCTTTAGGCGGAACCGCCCACCCAAATTTCAAACCGCCCTCCCGCCGCCAGTTTGAGCCCAAGGGTGCCACTGGTAGACAGCCGTATCGTCTACCAGTGCCGCATCGGAACAGCGCGTTAATTTCCACTCCCAACCCCCGCCGGCACTTTCCCACACGCAAGTCTTGCGAAGCAAGACCCCGCCGTTAAGCGCCAACGGCGCGAACTACGATAGCCCAGGCCGAAGCGCAGCGCAGGCCTGGGTCCCGCATTCCATATCGATCCCAAAGCCCCAAAGGGGCGAACTAAATCGAGCGTAAAAGTCGCTGAAACGTCTCGCAATTCAATTCCACGCACACCGCAGATCACGTGGTCTTCTCATTGCGTTTATTTCGCATTTTGCTCTACGACTTCAATGCGAGTGAATTTCACAGCGGCCTGACTCGTGTACAATCCAAGCGCTTTTTCGTCGTGAAGGTTCAAATACCCGGGCAGTGGCGTGAACGCCGGCGTCTCGAATTTATAATTAAACAATTCCTTGTCGTTCATAAGCACACGAATATTCGACTTCCTCACGAAAACTTTGAAATCATAATCTTTGCCGTTGACAATGCTGTTCTTCGTTTTGGTTGGATTGCCTGCCATATTGGGTTCTTTACCATTGATATTGCGCAGGCCGGCAATTGAATTTGCCCAACCACAAAGCGACAGCATTATTTTTTGGTCGTTCGATACGAGATACAAGCCAATATCGTCGTTACCGTCTTGGCGCGATAACACACAATGGAGATCGTATTCCGCGCCGGGTTTGTATGGCAATTCGATTCTTTGTGTGCGGTCGAGGCTGGTACACAATAATGCGCCGTCTTGCATTTTCCATTGGCCAGCGACTGAATCTTTTGCGGGATCGACGAGTTTCAATAAGTCCACCGTTTTGGCATTCGTCTTAACCGGTGCCGATGCCGTCCCGGTCGCAGGCGACGGTGCCATCTTCTTCAACTGCCCCTCAACCTTCAGCTTCCCCAACCCAGCCAAATTCGGCAGCGCCGCCTCATACCAATATTTCGCCCGCTCCTGCACCCGTTCCTTCATCAACCCCGCTTCCTTCCCCATCCGCTCAAACCACTCATCCCCCAACAACACCTGCTGCTCCGCGTCCGTCGGTGGCGCCTGCTCGTGTTTCCCCAGCGAACTCCACTGCGCATCGCCGCTCTTGGCCAGCAGCGCAAAACTCCGCCCCAAATCCCCGCGCAGCAGCATGAACTTCCCCTCGACCAGATTCGCCGCGGCATCGTCCGGCTTTGTCGCCAGCGTCTTCAGCGCTGCCGCCGCCGCGACGCTCTCGCGCTTGAGCGTCTGCGCGCGCGCGCTGTCGCTTTTCAATTTTGCCTTGAACGCCGCATCCTTCACCAGCGGGAGCATTTCTTCCGCCTGCAAATACGCGCGCACCGCCTGCTCATAATTCTCCGCCGCCAGCGCCTCGTCGCCCACAGCCGCCAGCAGCATCGCCATCGCCGCGGCGGCCTCAGGCGAGCGAGCGCTCTTCGCCAGCCGTTGCAGGTCCGCAGCCAGCGCAGCCGCGTCAATCTTGAACGCGCCCTTCAAGCGCGCCTGAGCCTGAATCGCCCGCGCGCCGTCGCCCGCCAGCACCGCCGCGTCGCGCGCCTCGCGCAGCAGCACATATTCCGCCGCCGCGTCGTTTTTGTTTTCGTCCGCCTGCTGAATCAACTTGCCATACAACGCAATCCGCCCCGCCGCGTCCGCGTTGGCAAAATCCGCCTTCAACAAATCCTTGATGAGCTTCTCAGCGGCGGCGAGCTTCTCCGCAGCCGGAACCGCCCGCAGCGTCGCGGGATCGACGGCCGGTTTCGCAGGCGCAACCGGCGCCGCCGGCTTTTGATTGTTCGCCAGCGCCTGCTCGTTCAAACTCAATTCCTGCGCCTTGATGCTGATGTCCGAACCGACGAAGCGCGAAGCGACTTCAAAATACCGCACCGCAATTAAAAAATGCTGATCCGGATTCCCCCGCGCAAACTTCTCCGCCCGCTCAAACCAGACTTGAGCATCTTCCGGTTTCGGCGCCATCTCCTCCACCGCCTTGAGCTTCACCGCCACCGCCGCCTCGCCGCCCGCCGTGAACCGCTCGATGTCCTCCAGCGTCATCTTCTTCTTGCACCAATACAAAAACGAATTCATCTCGACGGCCTTCTCTTGCTCGCGCGCCCGATCGTACAACTCCTCGGCTTTGACAAAAAATCGAGCCGCGTCAACGATCCTGCTTGGCGTGGTCTGCGACTCATTCAGCGCCTGAATCCCCTGCGCGCGCAACTCCGCCGCATCTTCCGCTCGCGCGGCTAACGCAAAAACGAGACCGGCCGCAATTGAGAAAAGAAGAAGAATTCGTTGCATGAGCGCCCTCCATAAAAAAGGAGACGCCACATAATCTACATCCATTGCAAAATAGTCCACCGCAAAACAAACTGACCCGTCTCCTGTCTCCAGTCTCCAGTCTCCCCTACGGCTTCCGCTCAAACCGCGACTGCCCCGTCCCCGTCGCCGTCCCTCCCGTAAATGTCGCCGCGGTACTGGCCTGAAATTGCCCCGCAATCCATTCCTTCGCTTCCGTGTCGTACGTCTGCACCCCCTCGACCTTCAGCGTAAAGGACGAGCAAAGCACGTTCACCCCGGGCAGCATGAAATTCTCTTTGTTGAACGTGCAACTCACCTTCACCGCTTGCCCGCCCACTCCGCCCGGCACTTTCTTCATCGTCATCGTGCCCCTCGCCATGATCCCACCGCCAATCCCATATTCCGCTTCCGTCGTCCATTCGTCCTGGTCGGCCATGTACGGATGGTGAACCGCGATCGCCGCGTCCCAGATATTCCATTCCATCTTTTCCAGAAAATCGCTCGCCTGCTTGTTGATCAACGGCGTTTTGCTCACCACTTTGCCGGTGTCGTCAAGCTGTATCTTATAGAGCGGCACTCCCAGATACGTCCGCGCCGTTTGGAACTGCGCCGGAAGCGTCTCCGGCGTGTAGGTCGTGGTCACTCCCAGCGCATTCTTGCCCCACGCTGTGTTTCTGTCGATCATGTAATCCATCATCAGCACGCTGTTGTTATAGCGTTTGAAGCTCACTCCCAGCAGCGCCAGCGTCCGCTCGTTTCCATTGTACGTCCATGCGTAATCCATCCCCGCGCTCGTGTCCTGCACGAGCTGCCCGGTCGCATTGGAGTTCATCACCAGCCGTTGAGCTGCCGACACCCCAAACGTCCGCGTCGCCCCGTTCGCCTCCGGCTTGTTCCCCGCCTGAGCGTTCTCATCCGTCTGCACCGCCGCGCTCTTCGCCCGTCGCGCCAAAATCATCGGCCGCCCCAAATTCAATTTGTAATCCGGCGTCTGCGACGCGCTGTATTTCTTGCGCACGTATTCGAACACATTGAGCTGCACGTAACTCGCCAGCCCAGCAATCTCCACGATCCCGTTCTGAGCCGCCTTCCCGCGCAAGCCCTCGACCAGAAAATGCGTGAACACGCCGCCGTTGAATTCCTTCTCCTCGCGCGCAAATTCGCCCTTCCCGCAACTGAACAGCGTCGCCACGCTCTCCGGCGGCTTGATCCGCACCAACCGCGTCGCGCTCTCCACTTTGAGCCCCAAATCCGCGCGCAAGCCTTCCTCCAGCGGATTGACGCGGCAGCAATCCGCGATCAGCAGCTTCGCCCCCGCCGGCGAATCCTTCAACTGGTTGACGACTCCATTTAATTCCACCAGCGTGTTTGTGTCCGTCACCTTCGCGTCCGCCGGGCAATAATAAATCTCGTCCTTGTCCCGCATCTGAATCCCGTGCCCCGCGAACGCCACGATCACCGTGTCCTGTTCGCGCTTGAGCTTCAGCAGCAGTTCCAGTTCGTTTTCGATGTTCGCCTTGCGCGGCTTGAACTGATCGCTCGACCCCTTCTGCGGCTTGAAGCGCGCGTCCGTGATCTCGCCCTGAATCATCAGCCGGATGTTCTCCGCCTTGAATCCCGAATCGACCAGCGCCTTGGCCAGTTGCGTCATGTCTGTCTCGGCATACTTCAACGCCGTGAGATTGGAATTCGCGTTGTACTCGTTGACGCCGATCAGCAGCGCATACCGTTCCCCATCTTCCGCGCGCAAAAAAAGCGCAAGCGCCGTCGTCAGCAGCAGTGCCATTTTCAAAACCGTGCGCATACCGTGCTCTCCCCATAAAAACCCGCTCTACCGAAAGCAACGAACACCATAGCCACCCATGACGCAAAAATCCATATTTTTCACGGGTTTCGTGGCGCAGGCGTCCCGCCTGCGCGCGGGTGGCCCACTCCAGCGGGGTGGGTCGCGCAGCCACAAGAAGCCCCTCCTGAACCTCACGCATTTCATTTTTGCGGGCGGTTAGGGAGAAGCTTCTTGTGCCTACGGCACCCACCCCGCCGGGGTGGGCCCGCCAGCCGCCGCTCCATATCCTCATTTTGACTTTTGAATTTCCCACATCTTCCGTACATTATGTGCCGCTCATCGGAGGACGATTGTGGATTCGAAGCACTACGCAAGCCTGACCGCAACTCAAATCGCGGACGGTGTTCGCAAGAAATCTTTTTCGGCGCGCGAAATCACCGACGCCGCGCTCGCCCAGGCGCACGCGCTCGACCCGAAGCTCAAAGCCTTTGTCACGCTGCTCGACGACCGCGCGCGTGCCGCGGCCAAAGCTGCCGATGAAGCCGTCGCCGCCGGAAAAAATCTGAAACTCGCCGGCGTTCCCGTCGCGCTCAAAGACAACCTCTGCGTCACCGGCACGCGCACCACCTGCTCGTCGAAAATCCTCGAAAATTACGTCCCGCCTTATACCGCCACCGCCGTCCAGCGCATCCTCGACGAAGGCGGCATTCCCATCGGCAAAACCAACCTCGACGAATTCGCGATGGGCAGTTCGACCGAAAACTCTGCCTTCTTTACCACGCGCAACCCGTGGGACACCGAGCGCGTTCCCGGCGGTTCGTCGGGCGGCTCTGCTGCCGCCGTCGCCGCGCGCATCGCGCCGTTGGCGCTCGGTTCGGACACCGGCGGCTCGATTCGCCAACCGGCCGCGCTCTGCGGCGTCACCGGATTCAAACCTACGTATGGCCGCATTTCGCGCTATGGGCTGATTGCCTTCGCCAGCTCGCTCGATCAGATCGGCCCGTTTTCGCGCACCGCAATCGACGCCGCGCTGATCACCGCCGTCATGGGCGGCAAAGACCCGCAGGACGCGACGAGCGCCACAAGACCCATTGAATCAGAACTCTTCAACTTGCAAGCGCCAGCATCCTTGAAAGGAATCCGCCTCGGCATCCCCAAGGAATATTTCATCGCCGGCACTGACCCCGAAGTGGACAAAGCCATCCGCGCCGCAATCGAAACCTACCGCGGCCTCGGCGCCGAACTCGTCGATGTCTCGCTGCCCAACACCGAGCACGCCGTTTCCGTCTACTACATCGTCGCCACCGCCGAAGCGTCCTCGAATCTCGCGCGCTTCGACGGCGTTCATTACGGCCATCGCACATCGGAAAAAGTCGGCCTCGTGGACCTGTATTCCAAATCGCGCGCCGAAGGTTTCGGCCCCGAAGTCAAGCGCCGCATCATGCTCGGCACCTACGCGCTCTCCAGCGGCTATTACGACGCGTATTACCTCAAAGCGCAAAAGGTCCGTTCGCTGATCCGCAACGATTTCACCGAAGCGTTCAAAAAGTGCGACGCGATCATCTGCCCGACCTCGCCGACGCCCGCCTTCAAAATCGGCGAGAAATCCGCCGACCCGCTTTCGATGTATCTCTCAGACATCTTCACCATCTCCGCCAACCTCGCCGCCATTCCCGGCATCTCGATCCCCTGCGGCCAAACCTCCTCCGGCCTGCCCATCGGTTTGCAGCTCATGGGCGAAATTTTCGATGAAGTGCGCCTCCTGAAAATCGCCGCCGCCTTCCAAGCGGCCACGAAATTCCACGAGGCCGCGCCGAATTTGGCGTGACCCTGTACCGCCGGCTCGCGCGGCTGCCAGAAACACGCGCTCATGACCGAATTTTAATTTTCGAAATTCCGATGCTCCCGAAATTAAGGTTTACTTCACAAAAGTCGCGCTTATCCTATTCTAATTGAGGGCGCTTTTGCGGGAGGGGCGCCCGTTGCATTTGTTTCGGCCCGAGTTAAATTAGCATGCAGATTCAATATTGCGACGATTGCGGCACGCGCGTCGATGAGACCGAACTCACGGCGATTGCGGGCAAAATCTATTGCAAGACTTGCGCGAAAAATCACGCGCCGCAACCCAAAGCCGTCGGCACCGGCGTGTACTCCAATCCGCGCCCATCCACCCGTGTCACGCGTCTGACCAAAACTCCCACGCCTGGCCGCGGCGGAGCAAAACTTGGCGGCAGTTTCAACCCCGAAATTCCCAGCGCCGCGGAAAGCGACTATCAGGAAGAATACGTCGAACCCGCGCCGCCGCCCAGTTCCGGCCTCGGCGCCTGGGCCAAGCGCAACACCGCCCTCGCCATTTCGCTAGTAGCTGGATTGGTGGGTGTGCTGTTGATTGTGCTTTGGTCCGTTTTTTCAGGGCCGCCGAAAAACAACACCGCCGTTGCGCCGCCGCCAAATCAGCTTCCCTCACCTGCGTCTGTAAAAACCACCACTGACAAGAAAAACACCGTCGCCACAGTCACCACGAAGCCAACTCCGGCAGTAGTCGCCCCGCCCGTCGCCGTCGATGACGACCCGCGCACCGACAAAGCCATGCGCGATCTGGCGCAGATCAAGGAACTCATCGCCGGCAACAAAGCCAATCCCTTCGACATCCGCAAGCGCCTCGAAAATCTGGTCGAGCCCTTCTGGATCAAGAAAACTCCGATGGGCATTGAAGGCGAAAAGCTGCTCGCTCAATTCAAAAACGAAAAACGCCCGCCCGACAAAGCCGACGGCGCACAGCCGGGTCTTCAAGCGCGCCTCGGTTTCGACAAAGCGGAGGAATTATTCAACACCGATTTCAAAGTCGCCGACGTCAAAACCGTAGCCAACGTCAACATTCCCAGCGCCGATGCCTTGAAAGCCGCCTTCGGCCGCGACGCCGACATCGCCGTCAAATTCATCGGCTTCGTCGAAGTGCCCAAAGACGGCCAATACACTTTTTATGTCACTTCCGACGACGGCTCAATGATGTACATCGGCGATTACAAACTCGTGGACAACGGCGGCACTCACGCCGCGACCGAACGCGACGGCTCGATCGACTTGAAAGCCGGCAAGCACGCCCTGCGCCTCGACTATTACAACGGCAAAGGCGCCGCCGCTTGTATGCTCAGTTGGTCCGGACCGGGGCTGATCAAGGAAATCGTGCCGCCCTCCGCGCTCTCATCCATTCCAAAGAAGTAAGCAGTCAAGCTCCAAGGTCGAAGGTCCAACGTCGCTAAGAGGGTGTTTAAAAAGTGGGTGCGAGCGGAAAACGAGCGATTTTTGTTCGGATCGAGGCGCGAACTTCATGCGCTATTCGCAGGAGATAACGCTTGAAGTTCGCAACGAAGAGCCGGACAAAAAGCGCCGTTTTACGCCGCGCTCACTTTTTAAACACCCTCTAAGACGCAAATCTATGCACGCAGCCATCGTCCTCCCCGCGCGCCTAGCCTCGACGCGCCTGCCCAACAAACTCCTGCTCGACCGCTCCGGCAAAACCGTCCTCGAACACACGCTGGACCGCGCCCGCACTGCGCAAGCCGCATCGCACGGCCTGATCTCGCGCATCCTCGTCGCCGCCGACGATCCGCAGCTCATCGCCGCCGCGCAGCGCGCCGGCATCGATGCCGTGATGACTCGCCCCGATCACGCCAGCGGCACCGACCGCATCGCCGAAGCCGCCGAAAAACTGAGCGAAGACATCATCATCAATTTGCAAGCAGACGAACCGGAAATCGATCCCGCCAACGTCGTGCTTGTCGCGCGGTTGCTTGCTGAGTCTACCGGCGCGCCCGTGTCCACGCTCGCGGTCCCCATCTATGAAAACGCGCAGTTCCTCAAGACCAACGTCGTCAAAGTCATCGTCGCGTCCAACGGCAACGCGCTTTATTTCAGCCGCGCGCCGATCCCGCACGTGCGCGACACAGAGGTCGCACCGGTGTGGGTGCTCAACGGCAAAGCCGTTTACGGCTACCATCACCTCGGCCTCTACGCCTACCGCCGCGCGTTTCTGCTCGGTTACAAAAATCTTCCCGCCTCGCTGCTTGAAAAACTCGAAAAACTCGAACAGCTCCGCGCGCTCGAAGCCGGCTTCGCGATCAAAGTCGGCATCGTTCAATCCAATCCGCCCGGCATCGACACGCCGGAGGATTACGAGGCGTTCCTGGCCAGGATAAAGAATCGTGTAGTTATTTAGGAGCGGCGGCACTCTTGCCGCCGTTGTTAGCCGCGAGGGCATTCGGCGGCAAAAATGCCGCCGCTCCTATGAGCGAACCGGTTCAACGCATAGAATCATGTTCAGCATCGCGCAGTGACGCGCCCACAATTGCCCCGCGTTCAATCGTTGAGCTCGATCTTGCTGAGTAGCGCGCTGGACGACGACGGATTGAGCGCTTTTTTGATCTGATTCAACAATTGCTGCGAGTCGATGGGCTTGGTGACGAAGCCGACCGAGCCGACGAAGGGCGCGTAGGTCCGGTACAAGTTCGAATCGTACGCGGTCATGAATATGATCGGAATGCGCTGGCCTTGCATCTGCAAATGTTCGGCGATCCAAAAGCCGTCGCGTTCGGGCATGCGGATATCGCAGATCAACAAGTTGGGATGCGCGGAATCGATCAGCGGCAGCAGTTCCTTGTGGCCGGCGGCGGTCAGCACATTGTATCCCGCACGACGCACGATCGTCGAGACGACTTCAAGCACGTCTTCGTTGTCGTCGCACACCACGATCACCGTTTTGTCGTCGGGCGCTTTCGTGGGCGCCGGACGCACTTCGTCGCTGACATCCGTGGTTGACATGCGCGCTGCTCCTCGAATCGTCTCCTTCAAACATACCACACAAGCGAAAGGCCGTGCCGCATTGTGGAAGGATTTTTCAAAAAAACTTTCCCGCGATAATTTATTCATCGCCTCCCTCAAAAAACATGTTGAGCGCGAATGGTATGCCGCTGTTTTTGGAAAGCTTCGTTGCCGTGTTTGTTCGTGCTCTTGCACGACTGGAAATCGTTTAATTGACTTGAACGACCAGGCATTTCAGATAGCGCCCTTGATCGAAACCCGGCGGGATCGGATGGTCGTCAGCAGCCGAACGCCGCTCAAGCAGAGTGCCGCGGCGGCCAGAGTTGCGAAGGGCCGATGCGATCGCGCGCTCAAAATCGGTTTCCGAGATATTGCCGGAACACGAGCACGTAAAAAGCACGCCGCCGGGTTCCAGCAGGCGAAGCACTTGTGCATTCAAATCGCGATAGCCGGAGAGCGCGTGCATCACCGTTTCACGGCTGCGTGAAAACTTCGGCGGATCGACCACAATCGCGCCGAATTTACGGCCCGCCTCGCGCAGCATCTTGAATCCTTCGGTCCATTCGGCGTGATACAAATCGGCGTCATCGATGCCGTTTCGTTCGAGATTGGCTTTGGCCAGCGCCATCGCTTCTTCGCTCGAATCGATCAGCGTGACGGATTTGGCGCCGGCTTTCGCGGCGTGGAGCGCGAAGCCGCCGGAGTAGCAGCAGACGTCCAGTATGTCGCGGCCGCGCGCAAATTGAGCGAAGCGCTCGCGGTTCTGGCGCTGGTCGAGATACAAGCCCGTCTTCTGCCCGCAGCCGGAGCGCAGATCAAAGGCGTGTTCGAGTCCGTTGACGCGCGCAAATTCGATTTTATCGGGCGCGCTGCCGCGAAGCGGGCCGACTTTGGGCGGATCGAGCTTTTCGATCGCGCGCGCACGCGCGTCGCCGCGGTCGAAGATGCCCTTGGGCTTGAGGCGGACTTCGAGCAGATCGAGGATTTTTTCCAAACGGCGTTCGATGCCGGCGGTGCCGGATTGAACCGCGAGGTAATCGCCGTAAACGTCCACGATCAGGCCGGGCAATCCGTCGCCTTCAGAATTGATCAGCCGGAAAGCGGTGGTTTCATGGCTGCGAGCCGCGACCGCAAGGGAGCGGGCTTCGTCGGGCGCCTGCGGCCCGAGGCCCAGCACACCGATTCGCAACGCGAGCGCTTCGTCAATCCGCGCTGCAAGAAAATCATCCGTGATGAGTTCGTCGGCGCGCGAAAAGATTCGCACGGGGATAGCCGAGCCGGGCGAATAAAAGCCGCGCCCGAGGCAAGCATTGCGCTCATCGACCACGCGCACTTCGTCGCCGGCGACCGGCCGAGGACCGTCGAGACGCGCGATGGCATCGGCGAAAACCCACGGGTGCCCGCCGTGAAGCGGTTTGGCGCTGCCTTTTCGCAGGCAAACGGTCGGGAATCGTTCGGAGCGGGGCGGGGCGGGAGAGTGAATGAGTGTGGGCATGGTGAGGTGTGTAGGCAGGACAGTCCTGTCTGCCCGTCCCACACAATAAAAAAGGGAAAGAACTTGCGCTCTTTCCCTTTCCCATTGGAACAACTGTCTGCGGCACTACTTCGTGCCCGTTCCGCCTGTAGTGGGCTTCATCGTGCTAGTCGGCGTCGAAGTTGATTCGCCACAACCCACAAACGTCACGAGCATAACGACAGCCACGATCGCGAGAGCAAACTTGCGCATGTCTTCCCCTCCTCCAAAAAAGGTTTACCTGAAACACTTGACAACACTATAGCGACATTCCGTCCGCTGAGAAGCGGAAATTGCATAACCTTCAAAAAAATCTGGCGGAAAAAGAAACCGCCCGAAATAGCTCATTTTGGCGCGGGTGAAGCGGCCGGGGTTGCCATAGGCGTCGTCTTGCCATTTGTGCTGGTGGTTTCGGTGCTGCCGCAGCCCGTAAAAGCCCACGACAAGACGATCCCGACAAGGAAAAAAGCGAATTTGCGCATGGCAGACCCGTCTTTAAAAAGCGTATTTCGGTTAAACTGCACTGGACGCGCATTATATCCATTATAATAAATCCGTGAAGCACAATTTCCCGACGAATCGGAGCTGCTTATGAACCTCGAACGATCCTTCCAGGATTGGCAGTCTTACCGGAAATCGAATCCGGTCCAGGCCCATGCGGTCATTATCGAAACCGCCAAGGGCATCCTGACCGTGGACGTGGAAGGGCTGAAGTGGATGGTCGCGGCGCTGAGCGACGAGGAGCGCAAATTCTTTGTCGCGGCCCTCTACATCGAAGCCAACGCGATGCCGGAAGAACTTTACGAGCCGATGCTGCGCGCGGCGATCTATGAACTCAACCCGCTCCAAGTGCAGGCGTTCGTCGAGCCATGCGTAAAGGCCTTCGGCGTGCTGCGCGTGGTCCAGACGCTCGTGGATTATTTCGAACGCGGAACGGATTTTGAAAAGACCGGCGCCGTCAACGCGATGCACTGGGCCAGCGAGCGCAAATCGAAGACTGAATCGGGGCGGCACATAACCGTCGAGCCGAAACTGACGCAACTGCTGGATTATCGCCGTTCGCTGTATCTGCAGACATTCATCAAAAACACGGACGTCGATCTGCGCCGCGCGATCATCACCAACCTGGAACTCGACCCGCTGGGCGTGCCGATGATGATCCAGGAAATGCTCGACAAAGTGATCAGGGCCGCACGCACGCATCCCGACGAATACATCCGCCACCGCGTCGAAGTACAGTTGCACCGCTCTCCCTCAGCTTATCCGCTCCCGCCGCGCAAGCGAGCCGGCACGCAGATCATGAACCGGAAGTCGGGATGGTGGCAGCAACTCTGGAAGTGAAACGACCATTTGTCTTTTGGCAGTTGTCATTTGTGATTTGTCATTGGAGATGCGTGGCGCGCGTGAGAAATGGCAAATGACAATTGCCCAATCACAAATGACAAATGGTCTGTTCTCGGGCCTTGCGTCGAAGATCACGCTTCCGTTTTTAGCGCTGTTTGCGGCGTTGCTGCTGGCGCTCGGCTGGATTCTGGCGCGCGAGATTCTTTCGGACGTGGAAGCGCGCGTTGAGAACGATCAGCGCTTCATTCTGGAGATCGCGACGTTCCCCGGATGGCCGGTGGGCGAAGAGTCGCTGCGGCGCTTGATCGATTCGGCGCGCCCAAAAGACGAATCGCGCAGCGCCGGCACATCCAGCGAATTCATTGTGCTCCAAAATGGCGCGACACCGCTGACCACGCTGGCGCGCAATGAGGCGACCGGGCGCGCGCTGTACGAGGCGATGCTTTCCGAGCTTTCGACGCATCCTGAATTGGAGCCGCGCGGCGAGGAATTGCAGCGCCATCGCGTAAAATTGGCCGGCCTGGATTATTTGTTGCTGGCCACCTCGCGCACACCGCGCGGGACGGGCGGCGCGCCGCGGCGATTTTTTCTGCTGCATCCCTATTCTGAAATCGAACAAGCGAAGAACCGCGCGCTTTGGCGCATCGTCGGCTTGGGCGCGGCGGGGCTGGCGCTGGCGGCGGGACTGGGCCTGGCGCTGGCGTACTGGATCGCGCAGCCCGTGCGCAGACTGGCGGCCGCGGCGCAGCGCGTCACGCGCGCGGGCTTGAACGAACCGCTCGATGCCGCGCTCAGCGGCACCAGCGCGAAAACCGGCGGCGAAATCGGGGAGCTGGCGGAGGCCTTTCGAAGCATGATCGAGAGCCTGCGCCGCTCGCAGGCCGATCTGCTGAAAGCGGAGCGCCTGGCCGCAATCGGCAAACTGGCCGCGAGCGTCGCGCACGAAATTCGCAATCCGCTGACAAGTTTGCGCATGACCGTGGAGCTGCTCGCCAAAAGAGACGCTGAGACGCGGGGACGCGGAGGTCCGGAGCCGGGCGGACTCGACACGCGCGAGGCGTATCGGATTATTCTCAACGAGATTGACCGGCTGGGCTTGGCCGTCGAGGAACTGCTGACGTTTGCGCGGCCGCGCGCGCCGCGGAAAGCGCCGTGCGATTTGAACAAGCTCTGCGCCGATACGCTGCAATTTCTCGCCCCGCAACTGGCGCACGCGAAAGCCCGTTCAACGCTGGAATCGGATGCCGCGATGCCGCGCGATTTGATGCTGGATGCCGGCAAAATGCGGCAGCTTCTGGTGAATTTGATTTTGAATGCGCAGCAGGCGCTGGTGCGCGGCGGTGAAATTGTGGTGCGGACAAAATGGAATGCAGAGACGAAACGCGCAACGATCGAAGTTCAGGATTCCGGACCCGGTGTACCCACCGAATTGCGCGATAAGATTTTCGATCTGTTCGTGACCACTAAGGATGGCGGCGGCGGGTTGGGACTGCCGATCGCGAAACAAATCGCCGAGGAGCACGGCGGAGCGATTGGATTTGATAGCGCGACGGGGCGGACAGTGTTTCGAGTCGAGGTTCCGGCTGATCAACCCGTGTGACGCACAATATACGCGCTGTTTTCAATCGTAAGATTTGGATTGAAATACGGATCGTCGGGAAATCGCGCGAGCCACAATTTCTCGAACCGCTCGATTTCTTTCGGTTCGACGCCCTTGGGGCGGCTGAGCGATTCGTAGTGATAGAGCTGCGCGTGCGGCGTGTAGACGATGCGTTTTCCGGCGGCGATGAGCTTCATGCAATAATCCACGTCGTTGTAATTGAGCGGAAAATCCTCGTTCAATCCGCCCACGAATTCAAAGACGCTTTTGCGCGTCATCATGCACGCGCCGGTGACGGCGAGGACGTTGCGGTGCACGGCGTTGCTGAAAAAATAACCGGGATCGCCGCCAGGGAAACAATAATAGGGGTGGCCGGGCTTGCCGCGCATGACCAGCACGCCGGCGTGCTGCAAGCGGCCGTCGGGGAAAAGCAGCTTCGCGCCGACTGCGCCGATGCCGTCCTGCTGCGAGAATTCGAGCATCGCCTCGAGCCAGCCGGGCGTGATGATTTCCATGTCGTCGTTCATGAAAAGCAGATGTTCGCCGGATGCGTGGCGCGCGCCGAGGTTGTTCACGCGCGACCAGTTGAAGGCGTCGGAATACGAAACGCGGCGGATGCCGGGCGCTGTGAAACGCGCTTCCATTTCCGCTGGCATCTGGTTGCGATGAAGAATGATGATTTCGAATTCGCGCCAAGTGCTTTTGTCGAGGATGCTCTGGATGCAGCGCTCAAGGTAATTGATCTCACGGCCCTCGACGATTTTCGGCGCGCAGGTGCTGGGGATGATGATGCTGATTTTGGGCTTGCCAATGATTTCGAAGCGCACGCAATGAAAGCCAGGCGCGGGGCCGTCTTCGACGGAGCCGCGCGCGCCGGCGCGTTCAAGATGTTCGCGCAGAGAACGCTGCGCGGTCAAGTGCGCTTTGGGTTTCGCGGCGCTGCCGGCGGCGGTGGATGTGGGCAACATGCGCCAATGGTAGAGGATGTCTTGAAGATGATGGACGCGCTGCGTTCTTTCGAGCAGGCGCAGCACAAGATCGTAATCCTGCGCAGTGTCGAACGCGCTGCGGTAGCCGCCGACGGCGCGCACCAGCGACGCGCGATAAACGCTGAGATGGCAGGTGTACATGCACGACAAAAACAATTCCGGCGACCAATCGGGCTTGAAGAACGGTTCGACGTGCCGTCCGGTCATGTCGATTTTGTCTTCGTCGCTGTAAATGTAATCGAGGGTCGGATCGGCGACGATGGCTTTGGCCGTTTCGAAGAGCGCGTGTTCGGCAAGTTCGTCGTCGTTGTCGAGCGTGGCGAGGAATTCGCCAGTGGCCAGATCCAGCGCGGAATTCGACGCGGCGGAGATGTGCCCATTTTCTTCGCGGTAGACGACTTTGATGCGCGAATCTTTCTTCGCGTAGTCATCCAGAATCGGGCGGATGTGCGGCGCGGTGGATTTGTCGTCGGCGATGCACAGTTCCCAGCGCGGATAAATCTGATTGAGCACGGAGTCGATGGCTTTGCGCAGATAAATTTCAGGAACATTGTAGACGGGCATGATCACGCTGATCGTGGGTGGATTTTCCCACAAAGCGATTTCATCGCGCATGGCGGCGCGGCGCTCGGGCGTGAGCGTGTGCCGCGCGCGCCAGGCTTCGTAGGCGTTCTGTGGAATTGAGGCGTCCGGCGGAAAAAGCTTCTGGCGGAATTCTTTCAGCTTGAAATTCAGCAGGAGTTTGAAGCCGTATTTGAGCGAGCGGCCAAAATTGCGCCGCGCGCGCATGTCGCTCCATTTCCATTTGAGCGCTTCAAGCCACATGCGGATGTCGCTGAGCGGCTGCGCGGAGAAATGGAGCAGTTTGAAATCCATCGGCACGTCGGCGGGGTCGAAGCGCAGCGCGCGGACGGGGCGTTTGAGTTTGACGTATTTGATGGTCTCGCGTTTGCCGGAGGCGTCGGAAAGAAAGACGGAATCTTTTTCTGTGAATCCGTCGCCGCTGTCCCAATAGAATTGTGCGAGCCCGCTGCGTTCGCTTTCGAGTTGTGCGGCGACGCGCATCCATCCAGGCGAGAAATTTTTGGCGACGGTAAAGAAGGGATCGCGGCCCAGCGAGCGCCACGCGCCGTTCCCATTGGGGAGCGCTTCGATTTGGCCGCCGGGTTTCAAATCGTCCTGCGTCGCGCCGCCGAAGGCCCAGAAGACGCGCCCGCCTCGAACGAAGGGACGCGCGATCGCGCAGGCGATTCGATACGCACCGCGCACGAAACGGTAGGGCAGCGGGAGCGATTTGAGCGCGAATTCCTGAATCGCAAATTTTCCGCGCATGTGGATGTCGATGCGAATCGCACGGACCTCGCGGCCGAAGGTTACGGATTTGAGCGCGCCAAGTTCGCCGCAGTCGTGATCGAATTCGAGGATCGGACGCGGCGCAAGCCCGTCGCCGCTATCCGCAAAAAACGCGAGCTTTACGCGCGCTTCGGCGCTGGTGATATGAAGACGGATTTGATAGGCGCCGGGTTTAAGCTTCAACGGCAGAGTGAAATGCGGCGAGTCGCCAGACGCGACCCATTCGCCGGCTTTGCCAGTGCCTGCGATTTCAGGAGAGGGAATCAGGGCGTCGGCGCGGATGGTTTCAGGAAGAATGCGCTGTGAGAGCGAATACGGGACGGCGCCGGACTTCAAGTTGACCTCGAATTGTGAACCTTAAACGGCTATAGTACACGAATGAGGATGCGGGACAACTGTCTGTAGTCCCGCCTTCAGGCGGAATGGTAAAGAGCGTTTAATCGATCGGAGTTTGCGTGAAAGCGATTAAAGGAATCATCCTCGCCGGCGGAACGGGTTCGCGTTTGTTTCCGCTGACGCGCGTGACGAACAAGCATCTGCTGCCGGTCGGCCCGAAGCCGATGATCATGCATTGCGTGGAGAAACTTACAGACGCCGGCATCAAGGAGATCATGATCATTACCGGGCCGGAGCACATGGGCGCGATTGTGAATCTGCTCGGTTCCGGAAAAGATTTTGCGTGCCATTTCACCTACCGCGTGCAGGACGAAGCCGGCGGGATCGCTCAGGCGCTGGGGCTTTGCGAAGCGTTCGTCGGGCAGGACCATTGCTGCGTGATCTTGGGCGACAATATTTTTACCGCGTCGCTGAAGCCGTACGCGGAGCGCTTTAAAAGCGTCAATGCCGGCGCGATGCTGCTGCTCAAGCGCGTGCCTGATCCGGGGCGGTATGGCGTGGCGGAGCTTTCGGCGGACAAGAAAAAGGTCGTCGGCATCGAGGAGAAGCCGAAGCAGCCGAAGACCGATTACGCGGTCACGGGGATGTATTTTTACGACGCGTCGGTGTTTCGCGTGATCAAAACGCTGAAGCCCAGCGGCCGCGGCGAATTGGAAATCACGGACGTGAACAATCATTACGTGGCGCTGAACGCGCTTCAATGGGACGAACTGCCGGGCGAATGGACGGACGCGGGGACCTTTCCGTCGCTGTTGAAGGCGAATGAGATTATGGCGCATTTGTTCAAGTAGGACGGGCTGCCAAGCCCGTCCTGATTCGGGTTCTGTCGCCTGGCATAAATTCGGACGGGCTTGGCAGCCCGTCCTGCTTTTGCTGGAGCATGAATGAAATTATTGGTCACCGGCGCAGCGGGGTTTATTGGGTCGAGCTTTGCGCGCTTGAGCGTGGAGTTGGGGCATGACGTCGTCGTGCTCGATGCACTCACGTATGCGGGGAATCTGGCGAATCTGGAGCCGATCAAGGGGAATGCTCGCTTTAAATTCGTGAAGGGAGATATTCGCGACGGGAAATTGGCGCTGGAATTGTTGACGTCGCTCAAGCCGGACGCGCTGGTGAATTTTGCAGCGGAAAGCCACGTGGATCGTTCGATCATGGATGCGTCGCCGTTTGTGAGCACAAACGTGGGCGGCACGCAAGTGCTGCTGGATGCGCTGAAAAAATCGGGAATCGCGACGCGCTTTTTGCAGGTGTCCACGGATGAAGTGTACGGTTCGGCCGATGACAAGAAGCCGTTTACCGAGCGGCATTATTTGAAGCCGTCGAGTCCTTACGCGGCGAGCAAGACGGCAGCGGATTTGTTTGTGCTGGCGTTTCAGCACACGTACAAACTGGACGCGCTGATCACGCGCTGTTCGAACAACTACGGGCCGTACCAATTTCCGGAGAAACTCATTCCGCTCTTTACGACGAATCTGTTCGAAGGAAAAAAAGTGCCGGTCTACGGCGACGGCATGCAGATTCGCGATTGGATTCATTGCGACGATCACAGCCGCGGCGTGCTCGCGGCGCTGGAGAAAGGCAAAAGCGGCGAGGTGTACAATCTGGGCGGCGGAAACGGCACGCCAAATATTCAGATCACGCGCATGTTGTTGAAGCTAACCGGGCGCGATGAATCATCCATCCAATTCGTGCAGGACCGGCCCGGGCACGACCGCGTGTATTTAATCGATCATTCGAAGGCCACGCGCGAGTTGAGCTGGGTGCCGCAAGTTTCGTTTGAAGCGGGATTGGCGGAAACGGTGACGTGGTATCGCGCGAACCGCGCGTGGTGGGAAGCGGTAAAGTCGGGGGAGTATCAGGCGTATTATGAAAAGCAGTACGGGAAGTGAACGGACCATTTGTCATTTGTCATTTTTGATTTGTCATCTGTCATTGGGGTTGGCGCTGGAGAGTTCATGGTCACGAAGAAAGTCTTGTTGATTGGCAAGGGACACTTGGGAAGCTGGCTGAAGGAGCACTGGCGCATTCCCGCGGAGTTGCATTGGGCGCGGGAGATGGCGGAGCTTGATATCGAGACGCTGCGGCGCTTGCAGCCGGACGCCGTGATCAACACGGCGGGGAAGACGGATTTGCGCTGGTGCGAGGATAATCCGGCGGAGTGTTTTCGCTGCAACGTGAGCGCCCCAATCGGCGTATACCGCGCGGTGAAGGCGGCGTTCAACAATCGCGTCCCGTACATTCATTTGAGCAGCGGGTGCGTGTGGGATGGGCCGTTTCGTCCGGATGGGAAGCCCTTCGGCCCGAACGATCCGGCGACGCCGGCATGTTTTTATTCGTGGACCAAAGCCGCCTGCGACGCCCTGCTGATGGCCGAAGCGAGCGCGCCGATCGTGGCGCTGCGCCCCCGGCAGGTGTATTCGCCGCTGCCGTCCGCGCGCAACACGCTCACAAAGCTCAACACCTATCCGAAGCTTTTGGACACCCCCAATTCGATGACCAGCGCGGAGACGATTGCGCGGACGATTGAGATTATTCTTTCGTCGAACGATGCGAAAGTGTGGAACCGGATCATGAACGTGTACGAGCGCGGCTATTCGTCGCCCTATGAAGTCGGCACTTTTCTGGCTCAAGCCGGTTGTCGCGCGATGCCGGAAAACCTGACAAAGAACGAATTGGATTCGTGGCATAAACCCAAGCGCGTGGACGCGGTGATCGAGGATGCATTTTTTGAAACGCTGGTGAAGCCGCCGACGGTGCAAGCGGAGTTGAAGCGGAATATTGCGCTGTTCGCGGAAGCGATTAAAAAGAAGCTTGGCTAATGAGCTTCCGCGGTTTCCTTGGCCTTCATCTTCTCAAGCCAAACCGCCGAGGACTTGTCCGCCCGCTTGGAATGCGGTCGTATAACGCCTATGCCGCAGTCAAACTCAAGTCCTATTTCGATCCGGTCTTTTCCGCGGCACTTTGGAGAATTCTCTCGAGCAGGAACCCGTGCTCCCAGGTGTTCAATTCGTCAACGCAAATTGCACCGTCGCCAACGACAATCTTGTCTGAATTCATTGGCAGTAACTTCGCGGAACATGTATCCGCGCCGATTCCTTGAACTACTGCGAACGCGATCACCATATTATCGTGTAAAATTCCGAAGCAGCTCCGCAACGCGACGTCCTTGCTTCCCGCTGCCAGCGTCACCTTGTCTTTGTCCGCGCTTATGGCGATGACCTTGGTTTTAAAAGCCTGAGGTTCCGGTTCGGTCAAGGGCACGGCTGAGTCGCCCTTTTTAATCGGAAATCCTTCTTCCGATTTGGGCTGAAGGATCACACGTGCCGAACACATGTCCGGCCAGACCTTATCGACCTGCACTGTTCCAACAAATTTGCCGCAATGAAGCGCGCGGAAGTGGTTGCCCGGCTTCACGCCCTGGGTTGATCCAGCAGAAAGCATGACGAGGTTCACTTCGGCTTTGGCCGCAAGCACTCTAATGCCGGAGCCGTTCTCATGCGGGGACGAAACAACCGGCGCTTGAGCGCAAGCTGGCGTGTCGGGAGCCGCGCGCGGCGGCGCGCAATCGCATTCGGAATGATCGCAAGAGGCAAGCACCAGCGCGAGGGCCGGCGAGCAGAAGAGCAGTTTCAAGCGCATGGTAAGTTCTCCGCTCGTACTGACGCGGATTTTCGAAAAATGCGCCGCGAATTTTGAGAACAGGCGCTGCGTTAATGCGCGGCTTCCGCGCTTTCCTTGGCCTTCATCTTCTCAAGCCAAACCGCCCACGACTTGCCCGCAGCGGTATCCACGCCGGAGAAAAACAGGCCGGCGATGTCCTTATAAAAGACTTTGATTTTATCGTCGCGGTCCGCGGGAAACATTTCGACATACGGTTCGGGCACCGCCGATTCGCGGTTAAAAATATAACCGACGACTTTCGTGCCGTCCTTCAGCGTGATCGTAATATCGCCGCGGTAGTCGAACGCTTTTTCGAGCGCGTCGTACAATTCTTCCTTCGACGCGAGCGACGGATTCCATTTTTCGAGGGATTTGATTTCTTCGGGCATCGTTTCTACCACTCAGCACTCAGGACTCAGCACTTCCATTTTTACAATCCGTGCGCCATCGCCGCCTTCGCCGTCCGAGCGAATCCTTTCAGCGAGCCGAATGTCTCATCGACCGCCGTCGGTTCGTAGCCGCAGTGGACCATGCAGTCCTTGCATTTTTCGTTGCCGCTCTTGTGGCCGTACTTGTCCCACTCGGTCAGTTCCATCAATTCTTTGAACGTCTGGACGTAACCTTCCTGCAAGAGGTAGCAGGGCTTCTGCCAGCCGAAGATGTTGTACGTGGGGTTGCCCCAAGGCGTGCATTCGAAATCGACGTGGCCTTGCAGGAATTCGAGGAAGAGCGGCGAGAGGTTGAACTTCCAGCTCTTCTTGCGCTTGGCGAGCAAATCGCTGAAGAGCTTGTGCGTTTTTTGTCGCTGTAGAAAATGGCTCTGGTCCGGCGCTTTTTGATAACTGTAGCCGGGCGAGAGCATCATGCCTTCGACGCCCAGCGCCATCATGTCGTCGAAGAACTGTTCGTAGTGCTTCGGATCGGCGCCGTCGAAGAGCGTGGTGTTGGTCGTGACGCGGAAGCCGCGTTTCACCGCCGCTTTGATTGCGCTGACGGCCACGTCGTACACACCTTCTTTGCAGACGGCGAAATCGTGCTCCTTCTTCGGGCCGTCCATGTGGATCGAAAAAGTGAGGTAGGTGCTGGGCTTGAACTGGTCGAGTTTTTCTTCAAGCAAAATCGCGTTCGTACAGAGGTAAATGTACTTCTTGCGTTTCACGAGGCCTTCGACGATTTCGACGATTTTGGTATGCATGAGCGGTTCGCCGCCGGGGATGCTGACCATCGGAGCGCCACATTCATCCACGGCTTTGAAGCATTCTTCGGGCGTGAGTTCTTTGCGCAGGATGTGGCCGGGGTATTGAATTTTGCCGCAGCCGGCGCAAGCGAGGTTGCAGCGCATGAGCGGTTCGAGCATGAGCACGAGCGGGTAGCGCTCAACGCCGCGCAGTTTCTTGCCGAGCACGTAGCTGGCGACGGTCCACATCTGAGACAACGGAACGGCCATGACAGACCCCTTCGAGACGAAAGCGACGCAAAGCAAAAGCCATTGGCGATAAGACGTGGCGATAATATCCGAGATGGCGGGCGATTCAACTGATTTGTTCGTAGTCCCGCCTTTAGGCGGTCTTGTGATTGAAACGAAGTCACAGGCGCCGATTCAAAGGCAACATCAACTTCAGCCATTCGGGAAGGAATTCGCAGAGAAGCGTCAGAAAAAATAACAGTGCTACGGCGACGAGGATGTTGCCGATGATTTTTGTCGTACTAAACGACCACGATATTTCGCGCTTGTTCGACTCGCGCAATTTGGCGAATTCGTCCTCGAAAAGGTACACCTCCCATTCATTCGCATTCCGAGGCGGGCCATACACATCGACGAGCAGCACCTTGGTCGCCGCGACGAACGGCCACCCGTAATGATCCGTCGATGTCGTGCAATCACGCTGACATTTTGAGTAAATTTGTTCATGGTATTCAGTGACGTCTTTGGAATCGTACAAAAGCCGCGGGAAATCCAACGAGGTTGACCCGATTATCAACTGAGATCCCGAATCCGCCACGGTTCGCGGAACGCGCACGTTCGGCAGCACGTTAGTTCCCACCAATGCCCCTGCCGCAATCATCACGATCAGCGCGGTGCTGAGATGAAACCGAAGGAAGCGCATGGATTCACAATTCCCAAGCTAAACCAGCGCGCATCTGCGTGTGATTCGGGCATGGCGTTGAATGTCCCGTCCCCGCGAATTATAGTGAGGCGGAATTCGGAAAGTCCAGCGCATGAAACAAAATTCGCAAGCCGAATCCCCTCACCCCGGCCCTCTCCCCCAAGGGGAGAGGGAGACGCTTCCCTTCGGGCCGCTCAAGCGCTTCGGACTCATGGGCGGATCGTTCGATCCGGTTCATGTTGGACATCTGTCCATTGCGCAACAAATATTCAACGCGCTAAAGCTAGAAAAAGTCATCCTGATTCCGGCGGCGACGGCGCCGCACAAGCGCGAAAACGGAATGCATGCGCCGGCTGAAGACCGCATGGAGATGTGCCGGTTGGCGGTGCATAACATGCACGGGTTGGAGGCCAGCGATTTTGAACTCAAACGCGGCGGGTTGAGCTACACCGTCGAGACGGCGCGGCAGGTGCGTGCGGCGTACGGACCGGCCGCGGAGATTTATTTTCTGATTGGATCCGACAGCCTGGCCGATTTGCCGATGTGGTACGAAATCGACGAATTGCTCACGCTCGCACGCTTCGCGGTTGCCGAACGGCGCGAATCGCCGATCAAGGAATCGCTGTGGAAGACGTTGAAAGAGGAGTTGGGCGCGGAGGCGGTGAAGATGCTGCGCGATGGCGTGGCGAACGTTCAGCGCGTGGACATCAGTTCGACGCAGATTCGCGAATTGCTGGCGCGCGGCGAAAAAATTCCGGGGTATCTGCGGCGCGACGTGGAGGAATATATTCGGAAGAAGAAGTTGTATGGGGCGAAATGAACGACGGGTTTTTTCTTGGCGATTCGCCATTTATTGGCGTCTTTATGACGTCTCCATTTCAAAGAGGTCATTATGGGCACGAATTTGTCCATTGTGGCACTGGTCCTCACGTCAGTCGCCGCCGCTTCCGAAGTGTCCGAGAAAGTGGACGGGCCATTTCGCATTCTTTTCACGGATGCACGTCTGCTCGACGTCAAGCGCAAGGAATCGACAGATTGGTTCAGCTACTCGATTTCGGTGGGCGGCGCCAGCGCCAAGATTGTCACGTATGAACTGACGCTCTCCGACGATTTGAACAAGAAATTTAAAGTGACGTTCAACGATCAAGGCAAGCTCACTCACGCGGACAAATATTCGACGCGCATGGGCAGCCTGCCACAAGTGGTTCAAAGTGCGATCGAAAAGAGCGCGCCTTCGGCGGGCGCCGACGCGGTCGTGGAAGCGAGGGTCAGTTATCTTCGCGACGGATTTTACGGATACAAGATCGCGGGCAAGCTCGACGGCAAAAAGCTGGAGCTCGAAGTGCCGATCGTACCCTCGAAGATTGTCCCGACGGCGATCGTCAAAGGCCTGAATAAACGCGTTCGCGTCTCAAAACCCGAAGACAAGCCGACGGACGAGAATACGGTCGAGCTTTGGTCCGAGAGCACGCCATACTCCGCGAAATTTACCTATGCGTGGAAGCAAACCTCAGGAGAGGAATTGAAACTGCCGGCCGCGGACCTGACCGGGCACACACTGAAGTTTCGCGTTCCAAAACCCGGAAAATATGCGTTTCAACTGACGGTGAACGATGGCTATCAGGCCAGCACGTCCGACGAATTCCGTTTGGAGGCGTACGATTCAAAATAGGCTTCGCTATTCGGGCAGTTGCTCGTGCCCGGTGATGCGGCGGTAGGCGTCCACGTATTTTTCGCGCGTTTTCTGCACGATCACTTCGGGAAGGGGCGGCGCGGGCGGAAGTTTGTTCCAGCCGATGCCTTCCAAATAATCGCGGACGAACTGCTTGTCGAAGCTGTATTGTGTCTGGCCCGGCGTCCATTGTTCGCGCGGCCAGAAGCGCGAGCTGTCGGGCGTGAGCACTTCATCGACTAAGATGATCTGCCCGTCACTCTGGCCGAATTCGAATTTCGTATCGGCGATGATGATGTTTTTCGAAAGCGCGTGTTCGGCGGCGCGTTTGTAGATGCTGATCGAGAGATCGCGCAGCTTTTCGGCGTTAGCCTGGCCGATGGCGCCCGCCGCCTGCTCGAAGGTGATGTTTTCGTCGTGGCCTTCGGTGGCTTTTGTGGCGGGGGTGAAAATGGGCTGATCGAGGCGCGATCCGTTTTTTAATCCGCGCGGAAGCGGGATGCCGCAGACGCTGCCTTTTTGCTGGTATTCTTTCCAGCCGGAACCCATCAAGTAACCGCGCACCACGCATTCGATCGGAAACACTTTCGCTTTGACGACCAGCATCGAGCGGCCCGAAAGAATCGCGCGGTGTTTTTCAAGGCCGTGGCCCATCAGTTCAACGTCGGCGGTGATCAGGTGGTTGCGCGGGTTGTCGCCGAGGAAACTGAACCAGAATCGCGAGAGGCCGTTGAGGACGCGGCCTTTGTCGGGGATGGGCGTGGGAATGACCGAATCGAAGGCGCTCAGGCGATCGGTGCTGACGATCAGAAGTTTGTCGCCGAGGTCGTAGACATCGCGGACCTTACCGCGCGCCAGCAGCTTGAAGCCGGGCAGATTGGTTTCGAATATGGGGTCCATTGTGGCTGTGTCTCCACAAATAGTATAGTCGCGGTTGAGCGCAGTGAAACTCAGATAAAATAAATTATCGAAAAATTCATCTGTGTTTGACTGCGTCAAAGCTGAGGAGCGGCGGCACTCCTGCCGCCCTGCGTTAACGGCGGCAAGAGTGCCGCCGCTCCTGAGTTTACGTTGCTTTATGCGAAGCGTTTGGCGACGTCGTCCCAGTTGATCACGTTCCAGATCGCCTTGAGGTAATCGCCGCGCATGTTCATGTATTTCAGATAATAGGCGTGTTCCCAGACGTCGATGCCGAGCAGGGCTTTTTTGCCTTCCATGACGGGGCTGTCCTGATTGGCGGTGGAGTAGACTTCGAGTTTGCCGTCGCCGGTCTTGGCCAGCCAGGCCCAGCCGCTGCCAAAGCGTTTCATGCCGGCGTCGTTCATTTTCTCGGTGAAGGTCTTGAAGTCGGTGAACGTGGATTTGATCGCGTCGGCCAGCGTGCCTTTGGGTTCGCCGCCGGCTTTTGGCCCGAGGCTTTCCCAGAAGAGCGTGTGGTTGTAATGGCCGCCGCCGTTGTTAATCACGCCCTGGCGGATCGCTTCGGGCACTTTGGCGGCTTTGTTGGCGAGGAGTTCTTCGATGCTGAGCGCCGTAAGATCGGCGTGGCCGGCCAGAGCCTTGTTGAGGTTGGCGACGTACGCGGCGTGGTGCTTGTCGTGATGGATTTCCATGGTCTTGGCGTCGATGTACGGTTCAAGCGCGTCGTAGGGGTAGGCGAGCTTGGGCACTTCGAAGCCCTCCGCGTGTGCGTGCGTGCCGAAGAGCGCGCCGCCGGCGACGACGGCGGCGGAGGCGGCGATGCCGGTGGCGAGGAAGGAACGGCGATGAATCAACGGAACGTGCTTGGCGTGCTCAACCATGATCTTGGCTCCTTTTGATTGTGTAATGCGTCAGTTCAAATTCAAATCTTCAATGCGCAATGGGCGGCGCGAACTGTGGTACACGCGCAAAACGCGAACAATTGCCCGCTGCTTATCGACCTGAAACAAAATGCGGTACGCCGAACGCTTGTTGCCGTACAAACACTGCCGTACCTCCACTATCCACTTTTTTCTTTTGAAATTCTTGAGCAACGGGAAAGCGCAAAGGTGCTTCGGACAAAGCAAGAATTGCGGATTCCAATCCAAGATACCACGCGCTCGCATAGGACACGGAGGTTTCCGCTTTCAGCCAATGATATGCAACTTCCATATCGTCATTTGCTTTTGGCATGATTTCGACGCGGAATTCCAAGTTTCCTCCGCAACTTTTCAAATGCCTTTGCCGCTGGCACGCCTTCGCCGCGTTCGCCCTGGCGAATAGCTTCCCGCAACTGTTCCAAATCCCATGCTTTTAGCAGTTCTTCGTACACCGCGGGACCCATGACGATGGCTCCCGCCTTTCCATTGACCGTCAGCACCATGGGACGCCCGGATTTACTCAGCCGCTTGGTGTACGCCTTGGCATTTCGCTGAAAATCGGTCAGCGAACGAATGTCGTTCATTTCAATCATGGAATCCTCCGTTCGTCAGGCGTTTGCCAGCATCGAATTCCATGTTCTAAACATGCTTTAACTCGCAGTCAATCCCAAAAATGCGTTGAACCGGTTTGTTCATAGGAGCGGCGGCACTCTTGCCGCCGTTGTTAGCCGGGACGGCATTCGGCAGCAAGAGTGCCGCCGCTCCTAAATAACTGGTTCAACTCATCCAAAAATGAAATGGAGGAACGGCGTTCCGTTCCTCCATCTACACCAAAACGTGTCGAATGTTACGCCTTGAAGCGCTTGTTCACTTCCGTCCAGTTGACCACGTTCCAGATCGCGTTCAAGTAATCCGGGCGGCGGTTCTGGTATTTGAGGTAGTAGGCATGCTCCCAGACGTCGATGCCGAAGACCGGCACGTCGCCGGTCATGATGGGCGAGTCTTGATTGGGCAGCGAGTAAACTTCGAGCTTGCCGCCTTTCTTGACCAGCCACGACCAGCCGCTGCCGAAGCGCTTGGCACCGGCGTCGTTCATCTTTTCTTTCAATCCGGCCAGTCCGCCGAAGGTGCTCTTGATCGCGTCGCCCACATCGCCGCTGGGTTCGCCGCCGGCGTTCGGCCCAAGCACGGTCCAGAAGAGCGAATGGTTGGCGTGGCCGCCGCCGTTGTTGATCACGGCCTGGCGGATCGCTTCGGGCACCGCCGCGCACTTGTCGGCGAGGAGTTTCTCGATGCTGAGGCTCTGCAGCGCGGCCTGGTCTTTGAGCGCATTGTTGAGGTTCGTCACGTAGGCGTTGTGGTGCTTGCCGTGGTGAATCTCCATGGTCATCTTATCGATGTGCGGCTCCAAAGCGTCGGTCGCGTAGGGCAGTGCAGGCAAGGTGAATGCCATGGGAAAATCTCCTTTATGTTTGGTGAGGGGACGAGTGAGGACGATCTGAGACGCGGCCCGCCTCCCCCGCGGCGGGCTTCAATCGTTGTTATAGCGCGGTTATGCGTGATGAAAACTAATTAATCAATCGCGAAAATGAAAAGATTGCGCGAAGGCTCCATGAAACTGTCTTCTCAAAATTGAAAACGGGTGCGGCGCCCGCAAATCTGCGGTTAATTTTTTTACGCTGTCCGATATGATGATCGTATGCCCAGCACGCACACCATTACCCGCCGCGTCGAATTCTCGGAGACGGATTTGGCGGGCATCATGCATTTCTCGAATTTCTTTCGCTACATGGAAAGCGCCGAGCACGATTTTTACCGGCGGCTGGGTTTGAAACTCGTGACCGAATGCGCGGACGGTTCGTCGATCGGCTGGCCGCGGGTCAGCGCGACCTGCGATTACAAACGGCCGCTGAAATTTCAGGACGAAGTGGACGTGACGCTCAAAGTCGCTAAAAAAACCGAGAAGGCGATCACGTACGAATTCAGTTTCACGAAGAAGGGCGAAGCCGACGAAGCGGCGCACGGCGCGCTGACGGTCGTGTGTTGCTCCTTTCGCGGGGGCCGCGTGCAGGCGACGCTGATTCCGAAGGAATTTGACGAGAAGATTGAAATCGCGGTTTAGATTCAAGTTTCAGGGTTTCAAAGTTTCAGGGTTTCATGCTTAGGAGGGGTCGATGAAATTGCATTGGGTTGTCTATGCGTTGATGACGGTCGTGACGTGGGGCGTGTACGGCGCATTCCTGAACAAGGGCGCGATCGGATTTGGACACGACCGAATCAAAGCGTTTCTGTTCGTCGGCGTGGCATACTTTCTGGTCGCGGTGCTTGCCCCTCTGGCGTACATCGCTATCTACAAAACCGGCTTCGATTTTGGCAAATTTCCCAATGGCATCGTGTGGTCCTTGATTGCCGGAACGATGGGCGCCGCCGGAGCGCTCACCGTTCTGTTTGCGCTCAGCAACAATCCGGAAAAAGGGCCCATTGCCGCGTCGCAAGTCATGGCGCTGGTCTTCGCCGGCGCGCCGATTGTGGCCGCGGTGTACGGCTTGATCCTCAAGTATCAGGACGGCACGCTCAAATCGATCAATCCGCTTTTCATTGTCGGCCTGCTGCTTGGCGCCAGCGGCGGCGCGCTGGTCACGCTCTTCAAACCTTGAACCTGGAAGCTGAATCTTGAGTTTATTCCACGACGCCAGCGACGAGAAGCTCAAGCCCGACGATCTGCGCGCGCTGCAAGCCGCGAAGCTGCGTGCGCTTTTGGGCGTAGTGTCGTCGAATAAATTTTACAAAGCACGCTTCAAAGCAGCGGGCATCAAAGGCGCCGATTTTTCCGCGCTGACGCTGGAGCAGCTCCCGTTCGTGTCCAAAGCCGATTTCGCGGCGGATCAGGCCAAGTCGCCGCCGTTCGGCACGAACCTGACCTTTCCCGTCAACGAATATTGCCGCTTCAATCACTCCTCCGGCAGCACTGGCGCCGCGCCGCTGCGCTGGCTGGATACGCCGCAAAGCTGGGACTGGATGGTGCGCAACTGGTCGTACATTTTCGGCGCGGCGGGATTGAAACAAAAAGACCGCGTCTGCTTCGCCTTTTCGTTCGGTCCATTTCTCGGATTCTGGACGGCCTTCGAAGCCGCGGCGCGCATCGGCGCGCTGTGTCTGCCCGCGGGCGGAATGAGCACCTCGGCGCGGCTGCGCTTTATGCTCGACAACGGCATCACCGTCGTGTGCTGCACGCCGACCTACGCGATGCGCATGGCTCAGACAGCGGCCGAAGAGCGCATCAACATCGCCCTCTCGCCCGTGCGGATGCTGATCGTGGCCGGCGAACCCGGCGGCAGCGTCCCATCCATGCGCAAGCAGATCGAAGAATCCTGGGGCGCGCGCTGCATCGATCATTACGGCATGACCGAGACGGGGCCGGTCAGTTTCGAATGCGAAAAGACGCCGCTGCGCATGCACATCATCGAAAGCGAATACATCGCCGAATGCGTTGACTTCAAGTCCGGCGCATCCGTTGCCGACGGCGAACCGGGCGAATTAGTGTTGACGAATCTCGGCCGCACGGCCAGCCCCGCGATTCGCTATCGCACCGGCGACGTGGTGCGCGTGACGCGCAAGCCGTGCGCGTGCGGGCGCTCGTTCGCGTCGCTCGACGGCGGAATCCTGGGCCGCACCGACGACATGATCATCGTCCGCGGCGTGAATTTGTATCCGAGCGCCGTCGAAGAAGTGATCCGCAGTTTTCCGATCGTGGAATTCCGCGTCGAAGTCACGCGTGTGCGGGCGATGAGCGAGCTGCGCATCCAATTCGAAGCCGATCCGCTGGAAGACAGTGCGTCGCTCGCAAAAAAGATCGCCGCGGAGCTGGACAAAAAGCTGGGCATCCGCGTGGCGGTCGAAAGCGCCGCCGCCGGCACGCTGCCGCGCTTTGAAATGAAGGCGCGGCGCTGGGTGGTGATGGGATAGCAATCGCGCTATCTCTCTCCCGGTCCTCTCGGCCCGCCCGGCCCGCGTCGATCCGCATTCCGCGAATCTTCCGCGCCCCAGAATCCGCCGATGATGTACGGAAATTTCCCCGGCGTCACATGGTAATGCCAACCGCGTTCTTTATCGTAATGCATGTTGAATGTGTTGAGCGCATTTTCGCCTTTCAAATCCTTCGCCATCACGCCCGCGCTCTCGTACGGGCCATAGACCGGAAATCCGTCGAAGGCCCAGCCGAGCACGCCGGAATGCGCGGTGCCTTCGTCGGCCCACGGCGATTTCACACAGATCGGATACTTGTGATAATGGTAGCGGTTGTCCTGGCTCGGGTGTCCGCAGCAGCGATCCATTATGTTCGATGCGTCCATGCTGCCGGCGTCGAATGGATTGTAGAACACCACGCCATTGACCGCGACGCCGATGGCGCCCATGTGCAGCGCGCCGTTTGAATTGGCGGTGTCGGTGACGTAATGCTTGGGATTCGCCTCGGGATTCAGCGGCAGATAATACGTGTAGTTGTGCGCCTGAATGTAATTGGGATTGTGCGGCCCGTAGCCTTCCTCCGGAAATTTCGCCGTCGGATGATTCGGAATGTTCTTCGCGTGCATGATCAAATGCGTCGCGGTGAATTCAAGCGTCACGCTGTCGGGGACGAACGTGTCCTGCGTGACCACGGCGCCGCGCTCGTCTTTAAATCCCGCGCGCATCCACGCCGACATGTTGCCCGCGAACGGCGTCTGCAATTCCTCGCCGGTTTTGTAAAAGAGCCGATTGGCGTTCGACGCATCGAATTTCTTCGTCGCCGCTTCGCCGTTGCGCGCATCGAAATACCAATGCCCGCCCAGCGGAACAAGCGTGCCTTGCGGCTTGGGCGGGGCGGGGGACTTTAATGTCCACGCCGAACCGATCGACCCGGCGGGATCGGGAATGCGTTCGAGCGAAAAATCGTCCACGAAAAACGCGGCGTTGTGCAGCACCGTCGCGCTGCCATGCGTGAAACCGACGCTCAAATGGACTTCATCGACTTCGGAAAATGGCAATCGGAAATCGAATTGATACGTCCGCCACACTGCTGCGCCACCCGTGCGGAAATCGCCGTTGACCGCGAAATCCTTGCGATCTTGTTCGATCAAGCCGTAGATTTTCTTCGTGATGCCGTCGAAATAATTCTTCCCGCCGCCGCCGTAAAAATCCGCTTTCATAAACACATCGCCGCCGCTCACCGCGAAATTATCCTGCGGCAATCCGCGCATCGAAAAGCGGAACCAGCGGCCGGCTTTGCCGTCGAGATTCTTCACTGCCTGCGCTACCGAGCCATTCACGTCGCCGTCCGTATCCTTCGCGCCGCCCGAATCCAGCGCCACGCCCATGCTCGCATAATCACGGTGCGTGTCGC
This sequence comes from Planctomycetota bacterium, assembly GCA_035308565.1. Classification (GTDB taxonomy): domain Bacteria; phylum Planctomycetota; class SZUA-567; order H5-PLA8; family H5-PLA8; genus JANXLS01. Next base: position 30,896 of record DATGGK010000112.1, read on the forward strand.
CCATGAAGCGGTACACGGCATTGCCGTGCAATTCGTACTCCGCGGGCGCGCCCTTCGAATCGCGCGCTTCAAATCCGCCGTTCTGAACCAGGTTCGGCGGCGGATTCTCCGATGCCAGCGCGATCAACGCGCACGCGCCCAATGTGGAAACAAACAGAATCTTTTTCATATAAAAACCTTCTGCGCCAACGCGTATGTTGTTTTAAAAAACTGCCTCTTCGCTGCAATAAAGTGTGTGCGCCAGCCGCTCCGTTATCAAAAAAGTGTGTGAGTTCGAGAGTATGAGAATAGGGAGTAACGAGCCACCCAATTGTAAACTCAGAACTCTCTACTCTCTACTCTCACACTAAATTCGCGCATCGCAGGGTGGCCCACCCATCTGCGCCGCATCGCGACATCAAACCCCGCTCGCGCGAAACGCTTCGAGCACCAATTCCACGCTCGATTCGCCGCGGAATGTATTGATTTGCGGGCGGAAGGCGAGGTCGAGCGCTTGCTTCTGCGTGGCGTCGCAAAGCGTGTTGAAATGCTCCGCGCAGTTGAACGCGATCACGCGGCGCGCGGCGTTGCCCTGGCGGGCGAAGAATTGGACGTGCTTTTCGTCGCGGCCCATGAGCTTGGGCGCGGCGGGAAGTTCGACCCCGCAAAGCGCCAGCGTCGGTCGCGGATTGCCCATTCCGCAGGGTTCGAAGAGCTCGAGTTCGTCGCAGAGTTTTTGCGAGAGATCCGCCATGCGCACGCGGCCGTCGATGCGGATGCGCGGGATCAGATCGTCTTCGCGCAACAATTCAAAGACGACGGATTCGAAGAGCGTACGGAAGTCGTCGAGATTTTCGACGCGCAGCGAAAGGCCCGCGGCGGCGGCGTGACCGCCGAACGTGATGAGGTGCGCGCTGGAGGCGTGCAGTGCGTCGTGAAGATTGAGGCGGCCGGTGGAGCGGCCGGAACCGTGAGCGGTGCCGTCCTCGGTGCAAATCGCGAGCAGCAGCGCGGGGCGGTTGAATTCTTCGACGATGCGCGAGGCGGCGATGCCGATCACGCCGCGGTGCCAGGCGTCGGAGCCGAGCACAAAGCCGCGGCAGTGCGGGCGCGCTTCAAGCGTGGCAAGTGCTTGCGCGCGCGCGTCGCCGATGATCTGCTCTTCGATGGCCTGGCGTTCGGCGTTCAAGCCGTCGAGCGCGCGGGCCAGTTCCAACGCGCGAGCGGGATCGTTCGTGAGAAGGAGCTCCAACGCATCGGCGGCGCTGCCGCAGCGGCCCGCGGCGTTCAGGCGCGGACCGACGCGAAAGCCGATGTCGCCCGGCGAGATGTCGTCTGGACGGCCGTCGTCGCTGTTGAGGAGCCGCGAAACTTCAAGCAGCGCGCGCAGGCCCGGCAGTTTGGTGTGGCGCAGCAGTTTCAATCCATGATGCACCAGCACGCGGTTTTCGCCGATGAGCGGCACGACGTCGGCGACGGTGCCGATCGCGGCCAGCGCCATGGCGTCGAGCAGAAACGCGCGAAATTCGGGTGTGACTTTTTTGTTTTGCGAATAATGCACGGCCAGCGACCAGACGAGTTTGAAGGTCACGCCGGCGCCGCAGAGTTCGTTGAACGGATACGCGATGGCAATGTCGGTGCGCTTGGGGTTGATTACGGCCACCGCGCGCGGCAGCGTTTCGCCGGGCAGATGATGATCGGCGACGATGCAATCGACTCCGGCGGAGTTGAGCGCGGCGATGGCCTCGACGGCGGTGATGCCGTTGTCGAGCGTGATCACCAAATCCGGTTTCCGCGCGAGAATGTCGCGCACGGCCTGCTCGCTGAGGCCGTAGCCGTTCTTGCGTTCGGGCACAAGCGCGTCGTAGGTTACGCGCAGATTTGGTTTGCGATTCAGGAATTCAAAGAAGCGCGCCAGCAGCGCGGTGGAAGTCACGCCGTCGGCGTCGTAATCGCCGAAGAGGACGATGCGCTGCTTTTTTTCAATGGCTTCGGCGATGCGCTCGACGGCGCGCGCCATGTCCGGCAGCAGCGCGGGATCGTGCAGCAAATCCATGCGGCGCGAGAGAAAATCCGTTGCGCTCCCCGCGGATTCGAAGCCGCGATGCAGCAGAATCCGCGCCGAGATTTCGGAGACGCGCAGTTCGGCGGCCAGCGCGCGGATGTGCGCGCTTTCCGCGGAATCGCCGGCAAATTCCCAGCGGCGCTGAGCGAAGGAACGTGGCATGTGCGCAAGTTAACCGCGAAGGGGACGGAAGTCAATTTTTTGCAACAACCAATCGCGCGAATCTTCGCGAAGGGGATTGAGAAACTGTTTCGGAGCTTCGCGAAGCGAAGTGCCGCCGTTCTCCCCCCTCCCCTTGGGGGAGAGGGGCCGGGGGTGAGGGGTGGCCGTGCGATTCGTTGCTACTTATGCTTCGTCTTGCCCTTCTTAAACATTTTCTCCACTGCGTCCGCGCATGCGGCCAAATTAAAAATCACGCCTTCGAAGGCGTCGAAGCTCAGGCCGCCGATGAAAATCGCCATCGACAATTCGTAGCGCTTTTCGACGGGGCAGACTGCGACGCAGTGATCCCAGCAGATTTGCAGCGTGGATTGGAGGATGCCGACGGCGTCGTCGAACGTGGCTTCGGGCATTTCAGCAGTGCGGGTGGTGACGCAGATCAGGTCGTTGGATTCGTCGATCCAGGCCAGCGCGTCAAAGGGGCGGCCGTTGGAGGTGAAGAGCACGCGCGAATCTTCCGCGACTTGAATGCCGCCCGCCGGCTTTTCCAGCGCGCGGCAGAAATCGCAGAGCTTCTCCAAGTGATATTTTCGTTCGAGGCTGTAGTCCATTTTCGGCCTCAGAATAATGCATCTTGCGCGGGGTTTAAAGTGGCCTTTCGCGGCAATTGAAGGCTGGTTCCCGCAGACGCCTTATCCTCACCCCGCGAGCGAGTATGCGCGTCGGCGCTCTCCCGGAGGGAGAGGGCCGGCGAGCGCGGCCGTTTGCGCTCGCGGGGTGAGGGAAAATTCGCCCGCTTACCGCTCGCCCTCAATCCGCCCCAACAACCGCAGCAGCCCGTCCAGAATCGTCAGCGGATGCGGCGGGCAGCCGGGAATGTACAAATCCACCGGCACGACTTCTCCCGCTCCGCTTTTGCCGCACGTCCCGTTGTGGACTTGCTCGTGATTGATGTAAGGGCCGCCCGAAATGGCGCACGCGCCGACCGCGATCACGATCTTCGGATCGGGCACCGCCTCGTACGTTTTTCGCAAAGCCAGTTCCATGTTTTGCGTGACCGGCCCGGTGATCAATAATCCGTCGGCGTGCCGCGGCGATGCCACAATCTGAATCCCGAAGCGCCCCAAATCCCACCCGACCGTGTTCAACACATTGACGTCCGCTTCGCACGCATTGCACCCGCCCGCGCTCACCTGCCGCAATTTCAACGAGCGGCCAAAAAGCTTCATCAATTTCGCATTCAGCGCCCCCGCCAGTTTCACCATTTGATTATCTTGATCGATCGTCAAATCTTCGCGCCGGCTCACCGCAAGGCGATAATCGTTCGTGTACGCAATCGCCTGCTCCGGGCAAGCCTCCACACAATCCGTGCAGAACAGGCACTTGCCCAAATCGATCCGCGCTTTGTCTATAAAAGTAATCGCGCCAGTCGGGCATGATTCAACGCACGCGCGGCACCCGTCCGGGCATTTCTTCACATCGATCGCCGGCCGCCCCCGAAAGCGATCCGATAGCGCCGGCGGCGGCCCGTCTGGATACGTCATCGTGCGGTGCCCCTGCTGCAAGCGCGCCGCGATCACTTTTAACATATTGCACTTCTCCCGTTAGTTAAGTAGGACGGGCTTCCAAGCCCGTCCAGCATATAGCGCGAGTCTGACGGGCTCGGAGGCCCGTCCTACAAATCATTCCCGCAATACGACAAATTAAAGCTCTTGTTGCACAGCGGAAAATCCGAAATCTCCTGGTTGCGCAGCGCGTATGCCAGCGCCGGCCAGTTATGAAACGACGGATCGACGACTTTGTAGCGCGCGAAACGCCCTTCCGCGTCCGTCAATGCGGCGTGGCACACTTCACCGCGCCAGCCTTCGTCGAGAGCCACGGCGATGCTGTTCGCCGCGAGCGCGCCGAGCGGAACTTTTTTCGCGCCGGCTGGAATCGCGCGAAGCTGCTCGCGGATGAACTGGATCGATTGGCGAATTTCCAGCCAGCGCACGTACGCGCGCGCCAGCACGTCGCCGCTGTCGTACGTCGACACGGGAATCTGCACGAAACGAAAAATCCCCGACGGCTGATCGTGCCGAATGTCCCGCGCCAGCCCCGACGCGCGCGCTGCCGGGCCGACGATTCCCAGTTCAATCGCCGTCTGCCGCGGCAGCGGCCCGGTGTCTTCAAAACGCGCCATCACCGACGGCGTATCCCACAGCAGATTCACGGCGACCGTGACGTCCTTTTCCGCCGCATCCAATTGCCGCAAAAGTTGCGACACCCGCGCGTCGTCCACGTCAAATCCGACGCCTCCGGGTCGAACCATGCCGCGCCCAAATCGACTGCCGCACAGCAGCGCGGTCATGTTCAAAAAATCGCCGCGGATGCGCCCGCAATAACTGGCGGTCGGAAGATAACCCACATCATTGGCCAGCGCGCCCAAGTCGCCGGCGTGATTGGCCAGCCGTTCAAGCTCCAGCGCAATCCCGCGCAGCGCCTGGGCGCGCGCACTCTTCTGGCAGTGCGCCAGCGCCTCCAGCACCTGGCAATATGCCGTCGTGTGCGCAATCGTCGTGTCGCCGGACAGCGTCTCCGCGTAGTGAATCGAGCGCGCGTTTGGCCCGCCGATCAGCGCCTGCTCCACGCCGCGATGCTGATAACCCAACGCAATCTCAAGATGAAACACCCGCTCGCCGTGGCACTGAAATCGAAAATGCCCCGGCTCGATCACCCCCGCATGCACCGGCCCCACCGCCACTTCATGCACCGCATCACCCTCGACGCGATAAAAATCGGTCACGCCCGGAAGCATCGGCGCGTTTCGATCCGCGCCCGCGCCATCCGCGCTCGCACTCGTACGAGCCGCGACCGCAAGGGAGCGGGCCGCTTGCGCCCACGGTCGATGATACCGCACCGGCTTCAACCACGGATGCCCCACCGGCCGCAGCCCAAACTGCTCCGCGATTTCGCGCTCGAACAAATGCACCTGCGGGCACTTCGGCGTCAGCGACTCAAATTCCGCCCCCTCGATTCTTGTCCGCGCCACGCTCAGCGAATTGAATTCATCGTGCGCCAACACCGCATACAGCATCGTTGCATCTGTAGAACGGAGCTCCCGCTCCGTTCCGGCTTGGCTGGGTTCATACGCAACGCGAACGGAGCGGGAGCTCCGTTCTACTGCCGCCCCAAACAGCGCCGCCACGCGCTGCCCCTCTTCGACCGCGCCCAGAATCGCACCCCCAAACGCATCCACATCCAGCGTCGGAATCGCATCCAGCGCCAGCGCGCGTCCATTGGTCAGCTCCGCCATGCCGCTCATGGTTTTCCCTCCAAAAAGCGCACGGCATCGTGCAGCAGCGCATTCAGCGGCGCGGGAATGTACAGCCCCAGCATCAGCACCAGCAGCATGAACACCACAATCGGCGCGCCCGTCAAGAACCCATCGCGATACGCGGAACGCGTCTCCGGCGCGCCCGTCTCCTCCGGCGGCCGCCCCTGTGCCGCGTGCAGCACCGTCGCGCCCATGCCGATGAACACGATCAACAGCAGCAGCAAAAACGCGCCGCCAATCACGAACCGCCCCGCATTGAACGCGCCGTTGAGAATCGAAAACTCGCTGATAAACGGCCCGAACGGCGGCGATCCCGTGATCGCCAAAAATCCCGCCAGAAACAGCGCACCCGACAACGGTACGCGCCGCATCGCGCCCGAAACCTGGTCCGTGCTCTTACTCGCAAATGCGCGATGAATGTTCCCCACCGACAAAAACAGAACGCCTTTGGTCATGCCGTTGGTCAAGACATGAAACAGCGTGCCGAACAACGCCGTCGCCCCGCCAATGCCCAGTCCCAGCACCAGAATGCCCATGTGTTCGACGCTCGAATACGCCAGCATGCGTTTGATGTCGCGCTGCCCCACCATGAATAGCCCCGCCGTGGCCATCGAGAGCAGGCCCATCAGCAACAGCAGCCGCGACGTGTACGCATTCTCGCCCGCGGCGGAACAAATATGGTACACACGCAGCACCGCCAGAAATGCGCAATTGGTCACGCCGCCGGCAAGCATCGCGCCCACTACGCCGGGGGCCTCACCATAAGCGTCGGGCTTCCAAGTGTGCATCGGCGCCAGACCCATTTTCGTGCCATAGCCCACCAGCAGCAGCACAAACGCCGCGTGCAGCCAGGGCTTCGACAACTGCGGCGCCTGTCGCAGCAGCTCTTCGTACGACAGCGTCGATTCAAGCCCCACGTGCAGCGACGAGTACGCGAGAAAAAAAGTGCCCAGCAGCGCCATCGCAATCCCGACCGAACCGACGAGCAGATATTTCCACGTCGCTTCGATGCTCCTCTGCGTGTGGTTGTAAAAAATCAACGGTGCGGTCACCAGCGTCGAGAATTCAATCGCCACCCACATCACACCCAGTTGCCGTGACGAAATCACCAGGCTCATCACGCTTAAAAATGTCAGCATGCACACGCAAAAAACGCGGTTCGAGCGCTCCTGCCGATATTGCAAATACCCAACCGTATAAAACGAGCATAGCAAAAACAAAACGCTGATCTGCAGCAACACAATCCGCCCCGGCGGATCCAGCGCCAGCCAAGCGTCGCTTTCGGGCGGACGAGCCCCGACCGCTTCACGAGCCGCGACCGCAAGGGAGCGGGCCAGCACGCACGCACTCAGCGCCGCATGCCCCACCCCCGCCACCGGCAGCAGCCACGGCCGCAGCCGATTCGACGGAAGCGCCGCCGCAATCGCCGCCACTGCCAATGGAAATAAAACCAAACCCCAGACCATAGTCATTCCTTAAATTCAAAATTCAAGATTCAAAATTGAGCGCGTCAGCGCTTCAGAATTTTGAATTTTAAATTTTAAATTTTGAATTTAGTCCTCATTCCTTCAACGACACCAACCGCCGCGTGTCCAGCGACGCGAACGCCCGATTGATGTGATTCACGATAATGCAGATCACAAAGATGCCGACAACCAGATCGAGCAGCACGCCCATTTCGACAACCAGCGGCATCGCTTCCAGCAGCAGCATGCCGAAGATGAAAATGCCATTCTCAAGCACCAGATAGCCCAGCACCTGATTGAGCGCTTTGAAGCGCGTCGTCAGCAGAATGAATCCCGCCAGCACCGTCGCCACCGATGCGGGCACCAGCAGCGCGCCGGCGTGCTGCGGGGCCAGCGGAAGTTGCCCCGCCAGCAAAATCGCGAAGACCGTCGCCATCGCGCCCAGTAAAATCGACGGCAGCAACCCGATCAGCGGCTCGACTTCGCGTTTGATCTGCGCGTCGCGCAGCGCGCGCATCATGATCGCCGGAATCACCAAGCCCTTGATTGCCACGGTCACTACCGCGATGAAAATTTGCGCGAGATGCAAATGTTCGTGTGCCAGCAACGGCAGCACGCCAAGCAGCGCGCCCTGCCCGGCCACAATGCGGATCGCCGCTTGGATCCGGCTGGTCCCCAGCGCGAACAAGTTCATCACCAGCACGATCACCAGAATGGCATTCAGCGCGCTTGTCATCGAATCACCAGTAGAAATCCAAACCCGCACGACAGCAGCGCGGCGACGAGCAAATACGGCACGTGCCGCATCTGTAAGCGTGCCATCACCGACTCCACAATTCCAATCGCGCCCGCCAGTCCCAACATCTCCACCACAAACAGCAGCCAGTCGATCCACGCCACTCCGCTGTGATACGGCACGATCACATGCAGCAGCACCGTGCCGAGGATGAACAGCTTGAGCGCCGCCGAATATAAAATCGTGCCCAACAGCGGCCCGCTGTGGTCCAGCACCATCACTTCGTGGATCATGGTCAGTTCCAAATGCGTGTTCGGATCGTCCACCGGGATGCGGCAACTCTCCGCCAGCAGCACCACGAACAATCCGATCGCCACCAGCACCAGCGGCGCGGCGAGCGCCGGCGAAAAGCCGCCTTCGGGCCCGTGCAGCATTCCCGTCAAGCTCAGCGTCCCCGACAATTTCGCCAGCACCAAAAACGCGAAGAACAGCGCCGGTTCCGAAAGGCAGGCAAACGTCACCTCGCGCGCCGCGCCCATGCCTTCAAATGGCGAACATGTGTCCAGCGCGGCGCTGGTGGTGAAAAAGCGCGCGAGTCCGAAGAGATACGCGAAGAAAATCAAATCGCCCGTAAACGCAATCGGCGCCGCAAACGGCCCGGCCGGAACCAGCAGTCCGGCCATGAATACCGCGGCCAATGTGATCAGCGGCCCGACGCGAAAAACCCACGTCGTAGTTCGGCTGAAGACCATCCGTTTGCGCAAAAGTTTGAGCAGGTCGTAGTAGTTTTGCAGCCACGGCGGCCCCACGCGCCCCGCGAACCACGCCTTGGTCTTGTTGATCACGCCCAACAACAGCGGCGGCATCAACACGAGCAAGACAATGTAAATCGTTCGTTCGATCATGTGTAGTTTTCGATCTTGAATCCTTGAATCATCACTCTTAAATCGCCAACAGCACAATCAAAATCAACACCACGTACAACACATAAAGTTGAGTCTGCCCCTGCTGAAAAAATCGCAGCACCTGCGCGCGCCGCGCAGCCCAATGGAATGAGGGCAGCAGCAATCGCTCCAAAACGAGATCGGGAATCACGCGCTTGAAATACGTCTGAGCAGGGAATTCGCCTTCCACCGCCGGCCGGTGGTCTTTGGGCCACAACAAAAAGCTGAACAAATCCGTGAGCATCTGCCCAAACGACGTGCCGGTGTATTGCATCCGATGCGTCGGTTGCGCGTAACCACAGTCCCATGTGCCCGCGCACCTCGCGGTTTTCAGCCGCCGCGTCAGCAGTAATATCCCAGTCGCCAGCGCCGCAAGGCCCAGCAGCCCAAGCCCGACCATCGAAAGCGCGTTCAGCGGAACCAGCGCCGCAATCGACGCGGCGTTGGATTCCGGAATGGAGCCCCACGCGCGGCACGCTCTTTCGAAAAGCGGAATCCCGAGCGTCGGAAAGATGCCCAGCGCGGCGCAACCGCCCGCCAGCAACGCCATCGGAAGCAACATGCTCTTGCGCGGATCGTGCGCGTGCGAAACGGCCTCGCTGCGCGGCGCGCCAAGAAAGACCATGCCGAAAAGTTTCACGAAGCACGCCACCGCCAGCGCACCGATGGCCGCCAGCGCCACCGCCGCGACCGCAGCGGCCGGCACGCCCGCTTCACCGTTGAAACCGAGAGTGCGAAACAAGCCGACGTACAAAATAAACTCGCCCGCAAAACCATTCAGCGGCGGCAGCGCGCAAATCGCAATCGCGCCCACCGCAAAAAGTATGCACGCTTTCGGCATCAGCCGGCCCAGTCCGCCCAGCCGGTCGATGTCGCGCGTGTTCGTCGCGTGCAAAATCGCGCCGGCATTGAAAAACAAAAGCGATTTGAACAGCCCGTGGTTCCACACGTGAAACAGCGCCGCGCCCAATCCCAGCAGCACCCATTCCACGCGTCCCATCGAGCGCCCCAGCAGCGCCAGGCCCACTCCCATTCCGATGATGCCCACGTTTTCAACGCTGCTGTACGCCAGCAGGCGTTTGAAATCGTGCTGGCTCAACGCGAAGACAATCCCGGCCAGTCCGGTCAGCGCGCCCAGGGCCAGCAGCGTCTCGCCCCACCACGGCGGCGGCGCGGGAAGCAGCGCGCTCATGCGCACGATGCCGTAAATGCCCATCTTTAACATCACGCTCGAAAGCACCGCCGACACATGGCTCGGCGCATTCGCGTGTGCGCCCGGCAGCCAGAAATGAAACGGGAAAAATCCTGCCTTGAAGGAGAATCCGATCAACGCCAGCACAAAAATCGCGCTCGCCAGCGCCGCAGGCATTGCCTCTGCCGCATTCAACGCAAACGAACCCGTGGCACGATTCCACAACGCAAACATCGCAAACAAACACAGCGTGCCGCAGTGCGTGGCGACCAGATAGACCCAACTGACGCGCCGAACTTCGAGGTTATCCTCTTCGGTGGCGAGCGCGAAATACGCCGCCAGCGCCATCGCTTCCCACGCGCCCAGAAATAAAACTCCGTCGCGCGCGATCACGACCAGCGCCATCGATCCGGCCAGCAGCCCATAAAAAAGCCCCAGCCAGCGCCCGTTCTCCGGATGCTCAGTTTGCTTCCAATAGCCCAGCCCGTAAATCGAACCCAGCGCCGGCACCACAAACACCAGACCTAAAAACACTGCGCTAATGGGATCGACCGCGATGGAGAATTCGCCCCACGGCAAAAACCACGGCACACGCAGCGCGGGCGGCGTCGCTTCGGACACACTTGCACCGACGCCCCACAGCCCCGCCGCGCTGCCCAACGCCATGAGCAAACTTGCGACGCGCTGCCCGCCAAGCGACCGCGCCGACATCAGGCACGCCGGCAGACCGCTCACGCTCAAAAGCACGATGGCCGTCAAGATCAACGCGACGCTCAACCCAATCCCCTCTCTTGCGTACCTATTCAAGATTCAAGATTCAGAATCCTCCGCCACCGCATTTAATCTTGAATTTTGAACCTTGAATCTTGAATTTCCTTCACCGCGCGAACAATTTCGCGAAGTAATCGCCAAATGGAATCAGCGTGCTCAACAGCACCAGCACAGTAAACAGAATATAAAGCACGTAATGTTGCGTCAGCCCCTGTTGAAATCGGTGAAACCAGCTAAACGAACGTTCCAACCCCGCCGCCGCCGGCACCAGCAGCCGGTCGAGCACCGCGTCGTCCACGTGCGTCTCCAGCGCCGCCGGCCGCGGGAAATTCCCTTTGATCTCAGGTTCATGCGTGCGCGGGCGCAAGATTCCGCCGAATAAATTGACAATCGATCGTGCGAAGGACGAGGCCGTGTATTGCATGCGGCTGGTTGTCTGCGCGTAACCGCAATCCCACGTGCCCGCTTGCCTGTAGGGCGCGACTACGGCGCGTCTGGTAAGCAACGCCAAGAGCGCCACCACCGCCGCGAGCGCCAGCGACATGAATCCGATGCTCTTCAACGGAACGAGCGTGCCTAAGCTCACACTGGCCCGAGGAAGTTCCGGCATCCACGCCGCAATCACGTTTTCGAGCACGTTCGTCAACAGCGCCGGCGCGACGCCGATCAGCACGCAGCACGCAGCGATCACAAACATCGGCGCGCGCATCGACACCGGCGCCTCGTGAATCGTAGGGCGCGTCTCCGTCGCGCCGTCGCGCATGTTCCCCAGAAACACCGCGCCGTAAACTTTCAAAAAGCACGCCAGCGCCAATCCGCCGATCAGCGCCAGAACCGCAATCACGAGCGCCGCTGCTGAACCACTCGCGCCTTTTTCAGCGATGGTTTGAAATAGTCCCAGATACACAAACAGCTCGCTGATAAATCCATTCAGCGGCGGCAACCCGCAGATCGCAACCGCTCCGAGCAAAAATAAGAGCGCAGTCCAGCGCATGGATTTCGCAAGCCCGCCGAGTTTGTCGATTTCGCGCGTGTGCGTCGCATGAACCACCGAACCGGCGCAAAGAAACAGCAGCGACTTGAATAGACTGTGATTCCAGACATGCAGCAGACAGCCGGCCAAACCCAGCACCACCCATTCCGGCCGGCCCATCGAGCGCCCCAGCATCGCCAGTCCCAATCCCATCAAAATAATCCCGATGTTCTCGACGCTGTGATACGCCAGCAACCGTTTCAAATCGTGCTGCCCCAGCGCGAACAACACGCCCAGCAGTCCGCTGACTGCGCCGAGTATCAAAATAAGTCCGCCCCAAAAAACCGGCGGCGCGGCCAGCAGCGATAAAAACCGGAGCAATCCATAGATGCCCATTTTGAGCACGATGCCCGACAACATCGCGGAAACATGGCTGGGCGCCGCCGCGTGCGCAGTCGGCAACCAGAAGTGCAGCGGCATGACGCCGGCTTTGAGGCCAAAGCCAATCAGCGCCAAAAAGAAAAGTCCATTCATCATCCCCAAGCCCATCGCGTCGGCCGCGATCGGCCGCAGCGCGTAGCTGTTCGTGGCCCAGCGCCACAACGCAAACAGCGCGAATAAGCTCAATGTGCCGATGTGTGTGGCGATCAGATAAAGCCAGCCCGCGCGGCGGCATTCGGCGTTATCGTCTTCCGTGCAGACCAAAAAAAACGCCGAGAGCGCCATCATTTCCCAGCCAAACAAAAACGCCATCGCGTGCACGCTGCTCACGAGTAACGCCATGCCCGCCACCAGCAAACCCCAGAAGAATTGCAGCCCGCGCGCATTCTCGGGATGCTCGTTTTGCGGCCAATAGCCCAATCCATAAATCGATCCCAGCGCGCCCATCAGAAAAATCGCCGCCAGAAAAAACGCGCTGAGCGCATCCACGCCCAGCACCGAACCGCCCGCCGCCTGCCACGGAAATTCCACTGTCGAATACGCGCCGCTGAAGAGCGCCAAACCAGCACCCATTAATCCCGCCATCGCTCCGCAGCCAATCATCCCCACAGCAATCCGCTGCCCCCATATAGAGGAGCGCGGCAAACACAGCCCCGGCACCCCGCTGGCAGCGCTCAGCACAATGGCAACGATGACCCAATCCACGGACATAATGGCGTCCTGCTCATTTCACGCAAAGTCGCAAAGATGGCGCAAAGCACGCAAAGATAATTCTTTCAAAACCTCTCATCTTCTTTGCGATCTTTGCGTGCCGTTTCCTTTGCGCCTTTGCGTGAAAAAATTAAGCGCTCGGCGGCTTCTGGCCTGGCAGCGTCGCCTCCGCGCAGATCAGCGCGTCCATCAATTCATCCCGCGACGCCTGCCGTCGCACCGCCTCTTTGAAGCTCTGATCCTTCAACACAAACGCGAGGCGCGAGAGCAAATGCAGATGCGCCCGCACCGTCGGGCTGATCAGCGTAAAAAGCGTGCCGACCGGCTGGCCGTCGAGCGCCTGGAAATCGATCGGATGCTCCAAATAGCACAACGTCACGGTGGGTTTCGAGACGTGCAACACAATCGGATTGCGCACATGCGGAATGGCGATGCCGTCGCCGATGCCAGTGGACCCCAGCGCTTCGCGCGCGAGCAGCACTTGATACAGAAACTCGCGGTCCACTTCGTCCGGCAGATTGAGCACATCCACCACCGCGCGCAGCACCGACGGTTTATCCTTCCCGCCGACGCGATACGCGACGCCGCCGGACTTCAAGGCCTCCGACAAGCTCGGCAGCGAGTCCTTCGCCTGCTCGCCCTCAAGGAAAATGTCAGCCGAAATAGGGATCCGCCGGGACGTGGCCCATTCCAAAAGCTCCGCGCGGTTGAAGCGGAATTGCTCGTTAATCTTGTAAACGGGGATGATTTGCTCTTTGATCCAGCGATAAACCGTTTTCTCGCTGACATTTAGAAGAGATGCCGCGTCTTTAACCATCAGTCTCATTAGCGCTCTCCGACAGGCACATCTTAAGTATCGTCAATATTTTAGCACGAGATGGGAGAATAGTACTCCGGATACGTTTTCTTGTCAAACAATCCCTTTCTCATTCAATGATTAGACATTTGTGGACATTTTTAAGATTTCTCACATCCGAAACGGTTGCCCGCGTCGATTGTCAATAGTCAAATCATCGATTCCACGCTATCCTGTTCGAAGACGTTCGTATCCAACTGAGCCGGAGGACCCAATGACCCCCAAGCAAGATTTAGCCCTCGACGTGATCTCAAAAATCTCCTCGCGCGAACGCGCCACGCTCACGCCCCAGCAGGAATTGACCGCCGACCTCGGCATCGATTCGCCCAAGGGCCTGCAACTGCTGATGGAACTCGAAGAAAAACTTCAGCTCGAAATCAGCGACGAGGAAGCCGCGCGCATGGCCACCGTCGGCGACGTGCTGAATTTCGTCGCTAACAAATGATTCAAGATTCAAGATTCAATCACGTTAGATCGCTGCAAATCTTAAATCTTGATTTTTTGAATCTTGAATGTGCCGTTAACCATGAACATCGTCCTCCTCACTCCCGGCGCCGCTGACATGTACTGCGGCGGTTGTTTGCGCGATAATGCGCTCACCGCCGCGCTGCGCAAGATCGGCCATGACGCGCTGCTCGTCCCGCTTTACACGCCGCTGAAAACCGACGATGCCAACAACAGCATCGACACGATTTTCTTCGGCGGCGTCAACGTTTATTTGCAGCAGAAAAGCAAATTGTTGCGCAACCTTCCGGCGTGGATTGAAAAACGCCTTGACGATCCCGCGTTTCTGCGCTTCGTCACGCGCTTCGGCATCAAAACCAATCCTGCGCAGCTTGGCGAAATGACGGTCTCGATGCTGCTGGGCGAGGACGGCAACCAGGCGCGCGAAATCGAAAAGCTCGCCGAGTGGCTCAAAGAACACTGCAAGCCCGACGTGATCTGCCTTTCCAATGCGCTGATGACCGGCATCGCCAAGCGCCTGTGCGCCGAGATGAACGTGCCGATTGTCTGCACGCTGCATGGCGAAGATTATTTCGTGGACAATCTCCCGGAAGCGCACCGCGGCGAAGCGTGGAAGCTGCTGCACGACCGCGCCGAACACGTCGATGCCTTCATCGCCGTCAGCCGCTACTTCGCCGACACGATGGCCGCGCGCATGAAACTGCCCGCAACCAAAATGCATGCGGTGCTCAACGGGATCAATCTCAACGAGTACGCGCCCGCCGCGAATCGCCCCGACACGCCCGCGATCGTATATCTCGCGCGCATGGCGCCGGAGAAAGGCTTGAAGACGCTCGTCGATGCGTTCAAAATTCTGCGCTCCAAAAAGGAGCACGCCGGCCTGCGCCTGCGCATCGGTGGTTCGTTGACGGCCAACGACAAGCCGTTCTTCAATTCGATTCGCGAGGACCTCAAGCGCGCTGAGCTGCTCAAGAGCGTCGATTTTTTGCCGAATCTCAGCAAGCAAGGAAAAGTCGAACTGCTCCAAAGCGGCTGGGTCTTCTCCGTCCCCGCCGCGTACGGGGAATCCTTCGGCCTGTACGTGCTCGAAGCGCTGGCCTGTGGCGTGCCCGTCGTCGAACCGCGCCACGGCGCGTTTCCCGAACTGCTCGCCGAAACCGGCGGCGGGGTGCTCTGCGAACCCGACGATCCGCGCAGCCTGGCCGAACACCTCGACGCACTGCTCGTCGATTCGGAACGCGCGCAGCGCCTCGGCGCTGAAGGCCGCGCCAACGTGCTGGCCAAATTCGGCGCCGAACGCATGGCCCGCGACGTCGCGGACGTGTTCGCGCGCGTGGCGAGTACAGTGAAAAGCTAATTCGCCTTCGAATTCTGAATCGCCGCCAACTTCCCCCGCAACTCTGCCAGCGCCGATTCGTCCTCCGCTCCAAACCGCGCCGCTGAATACTCCAGCACGAATTCGGCCGCTTGATCAAAATTAATCGCCAGCGTTTTCAGTTCGCCCTCGCGCGGCTTCGCGCTGCGCAGCGCATTCAGATGATCCTTCCACGGCCGGTTGCGCGGGCACGGCGCGCCGCGGCGTTTCAAATAATCGTCGAACGCCGCCGCCAACGCTTCGAACGATTGCCCCGCGCTCGTGTACTTGATCTTCGGCCCTGCCTTCTCGCGAGCGGCGGCCATTCCCGCGCGCGTCCAGCGAATCAAAATCACCGCGATGACAATCCCGCCCGCGAGCAACACCAGATGCAGCGGCCCGTCGTGCAGCCATTCGCCGACGGCTTCCGCCGCGTCGCCTAGTTTTTCCCAGAGCCGTTCCCAGCGCGAAACGCTCCCGCTTTGCCCCGGCATCCCGGCCGGCGGCGTTGCATCAAAGGTCACCCATCCCTGATCGTCCAGCCAAACTTCCGCCCACGCGTGCGCGTCGCGCTGCCGCACGATGCTCACGTCGTCTTCCGGCCGTTCATGCACGAAATAACCGCTCACGTATCGCGCCGGCACATTCATGCCGCGCAGCAGCAGCACCGACGACGACGCAAAAAACTGGCAGTGCCCTTTCATTTTCTGCACGAGAAAATTCACGACCGGGTCGCCCGGCCCCGGATCGATTTCCAGCGAGTATTCGTTATTCGTATAGAGAAATTTGCGCACCGCTTCCATTTTCTCCGCCGTCGTCGCCGCATTCTTGCCGATTGTTTTTGCGATGTCGCGCAAGCGCGGATCGAAATCCGGGGGCAGATCGAGGCAGCGCTCGCGCACTCTTTCGTTCATCACATCGCACAACGGCCCTCGGTGCGATTCGTTCACCACCGCCACTTCGTATGGCTCGTACGTGCGCAGTGTCGTGGTCGCGTAAATTGGCCCGCCCCATTCGCGCGCCCACAACACGTGATACGACTTCGCATCCAAACCGTCCATGTGCAGCGGCACGTACAGCACCGATAAATTATCCAACATCGGCGTGACCGTGAGGCGCTGGCCGCCCGCGCGCGCCTTCAAGACGACACTGCCGTCTTCGTGCGCGCGCCCTTCCACCGCCGGTCCCCAGCCGCCGCCGGTTGCATACGTTTCGAACGCCATCCCGCGCATGTGCTGCTCGAACAGCTTGCCTTCAATTCTCATCACGCGGCGCGGCGACAGCGGCGAATTGAAGCGCCGCCCCAACATGGGCCGCGCGTTCACGTCGGAGACTTCGGAATAAGAAGAGGGCTTCAGAAGCGCCATCATAATCCGCGTCAATTCCGCGCTGTGCGCCGCCACGCTCAGCGCCGCCACGCCGCCCAACAGCATCGCCAGCATGATCGCCGCCAGCCACGGCTGCAAGCCCGCGCTATCGCTGCGCGAACGCGACGCGCGCATCGACAACACCAGCATCGCGATGAACGGCGGCGTCAGGAATTTGATGTGGTATGGTATGAATGTTCGCGACGCCAGCACGAAAATAATTGCCGCGAGAAACACCAATATCGCGCCGCGCGGCCTGCCGCGCGTGGGCCGCACCCAATGCTGAATCGCGCCCTCCACGACAAAAATCAGCCCCGCCACGCGCGCGATAAAATTGATGTAATAGAACGCTTGAATGTGCTCGGTCGTAGCGTACGCAAAGAAAATCGAGCCCGAATACGCCGCCAGCCGCAGCATCCACGCCGTGCCGTGGTTGCGCTGCATCCGCCCCTGCATCAGCCGCGACGCCAGAATCGCCACAATCGCCAGCACGATCGGCAGAATTTCCTGCAGCGAGCGGTTCGCCTTCATCGTAGCGCGCGCCATCGCCTCGTCGCTCACCCCCAGCGACACCAGCGCCAACAGCAAACACGCCGTCGCCGCCCACGGGGGTGAATCGTTGGCATGGGCCTTCGCATCATCGGTGTTTGAATTTGTTGCGGCCATCGACATCATTGCCAAGTACTCTTCACGTTACAAAGAAATCTGCCTTCATTTCCTGCCGTTCTTTGCGCCTTTGCTTCTTCGCGCCTTTGCGTGAAATTCAGTTTGCGCGGGATTCAGATCTCTCCCACGCCCGCTGCCACCGCCGCCGAATTCAGCACGTGAATCGTCCCCAGCCGCGCTTCGTCCGCGTACGGATCGGTCGTGCATGGCGCGTTCCGCACGATAATCACTTTCACGCCCACGCCCAAATCACGCAGCGTGTGCGCAAATCGCTGCCTGGCTTCGTCCCAATCCATGAACACGCAGCAGACCGTGCTGATCGATTCCAGATTGTCGCGCAGTTCCGGTTCGACGGAGTCGAATCCATCCTCCACGCCGGCCTCGACACACGCCAGGATTTCCAGAATCTGATCGATGAACGCCAAATGCCGCCCCGCGCGCAAATGATACAGGTTCGGCCCCGCCGCGAGAATATCGACGATGTATTCCGCGCGCGCCAGATAATCCGCCACCGCCGCGCAGACTGAAATTGCGCTCTCGAATCCCATCCGCTGCTTGTCGGTCGTGTATTTCGGTAATTGCGTGTCGAGCACCACCGCCACGCGTAATAAATATTCCTCGCGGTATTCGCGCACAATCGGTTTGTTCAAGCGAGCGGTCGCGCGCCAGTCGATGTTGCGGATGTTGTCGCCCGCGCGGTACTCGCGGTTGCCCACGAATTCGACCGAATCGCCCAGCGTTGCCGCCAGCGCCACGCCGCCGGGTTGATAGCGCCGGCCCGCCGGAATATCCAGCCGCGCCAGCGGCGTGAACCGCGGGTAGACGATCAGGCGCCGTTCGCGCTCGAAGACTTCATAGCAGCGCCACAGCCCGAATGGAAAATCGGTCTCCGCACGAAAGCCGTTCATCGAAAATACGCCGCGGTGCGCACACACCAACCCCAAAACCGCGCGCACGCGCTGGCCTTGTTTCAAGCGCGGCAGCGGCACGCCGTCTTCTTCGCGCGCGTCGATCGACGCCGGCAATCCGTGCGCGAGAACATGCAGATCGTGCCCGTCGATCCGGCCAATTTGCTCGACTTCCACTTCCACCGGCATGATTTCGCCGGCAAAGACGTGCTGGCCATGACGCACGGTGAGGTTGACGCGCGGCTTATACACCAGCGGCGCCAGCAGCGCGACCAGCCACAGCGCCGAGACGTAGCAGAATGGAATGTACGATTGCAGAGTGAGCGAAGCCGACGAATACGCGAATAAAAACAGCGTGGGAATCAGCATCCAGCGGCCGGCGGAAGTGAGCCGCCACGTCAAAAACTTCCACAGCACGCGCGCGCCGGCGCTGCGAAACACGGAATGCCCGCGCGTGTCCTTCGCCGCCGAAAACGACGGAATTTCGACGGTCTCCGACAGGTAGCTGTCGTGCTTCTTGTGCCGCGGCTCGCGGCGGCGCTCGATGCGTTTGGATTCGCTTTGCTTGACGCTATTCAGAGGCGGCTCTCGCAGTTTTCCGACGAAGTATTCTCTCGCAAAGGCGCAAAGGCGCAAAGGAAATTAGGCAGAGCGCGATTGAAAGAGAATGCACAAGCGATGGTCGTAAAGAAAATGCGCGGATGCCCATCAGCACCCGCGCATTTCCTTTTCTTCTTTTGCGCCTCCGCGCCTCTGCGTGAGATCGACTGGCCTACAGCTTGAACCCCGCGCTCGTCGCATCTTTGTAGAACTGCTTGACCGTATCCAGCGACAGTTCGTTCAAATCCATCCCAAGGCCCTTGAGCTTCTTGAGGATGTCGTGCGGTACCGTGATGATCTTACAGCCGCAGGCGTCCGACTGGAAGATGTTCAAGACTTCGCGCGTGCTGGCCCAGAGCAGTTCCGCGCTCGGCACGCTCGCGCAAATCTCCGCGCACTTTTTCATCAGCGGCTGCGGATCGCGGCCTGTGTCGGCGATGCGGCCGGCGAAAACCGAGACGATGCTCGATTTGCCGCCTTTCAGCGCCGCACAGGTGCCTTCCACTTGCTCAGTGGTCATCAGCGCCGTGACGTTGAGCTGCACGCGCGGCGTGAGTTTCTTCACCAGCGGCAGGCAGCTTTCACCTTTCGTGTTCGTGATCGGAATCTTCACGTACACGTTCTTGCCCCACGTCGTGATCTCGTTGGCCTGCCGTTCCATGTCGGCGATGTCGTCGGTGAAGACTTCGAACGAAATCGACATGTCCGTGATCAGGCCCAGAATTTCCTTCGCGAACGCGCGGTAATCCTTCACGCCCGCTTTGTTCATCAGCGACGGGTTGGTCGTGAAGCCTTTGACAACTTTGTCGCGGTACAAACCGAGGATGCCCTCTTTGTCCGCGCCATCGGCGTACAGCTTGACCTTGAGTTCGCTCAACGACGGCATGGTGTGTCTCCTGAAAAAATGGTTTGAATTGCGCCACTGACAACAACGTTAGCCGGACGATTGCTGGAATCAACAAATTTACAATGAAGTTCAATCGTAGCGCTCATAATGGATGCGGTCGCCGCTGAATCCAAGCTTCTCCAACTCCGCCACGCTCGCTTCGATCATTGGCGTCAATCCGCAGATGTACGCCTTTGTTTTCGGCGGATCCTTCACGTATTTCGAGAGCAGAGATTGCACGTACCCGCGCTCGCCCCACCACGTCTCAGGCATGCGCGGGCGCGATAGCGTAAAGATCGGCCTGAAATTCGGGTACTGTTTCGCCAGTTCGAGGAATTCCAATTCGTACAGCAGATCTTCTTCGTAGCGCACGCCGAAGAGCAGCAAAATGTCGTGCTTGACGCCGGTGGCCAGCAGGCGCTGAATCATTCCCCAGAACGGCGCGATGCCCGTCCCCGCCGCGATGAAGACCGTGTCGTGTTCGACCGGCTCGGGAATGATAAATTTTCCGTATGGTCCGCGCACGTCGATCTTGTCGCCCACGCGCAAGTCCCACAGCGTCGGCGTAAACGAGCCGTCGAGCACAAGCTTGATGCAAAATTCCAAGAATCGCGTTTCATCCGGCGTTGAGGCGATTGAATACGAGCGGACCAGTTCCTTCATCTTGCCTGGGTGATCCTTGTCCGGAATCGGGCATAGCATCTGAATAAATTGGCCGGCCTTGAAGGGAATGATCTGCTTGTAGCCATCCAGCGTCAGCCGAAAAAGCCGCACGTCCGGCGTGGGCTGCAAAATTTCGTCGATCGTGGCCTTATACCGCCGCGGTTTTGAATCCGGCACTGCGCCGTCACGCGGCGTCCAGATTTTCGGCGCCGTCTTTGGCAACGGCGGTGGTATGCGCGGGTCCAGCGATCCGATGGGAACAGGCGCCACATTTTGCTCGGCCATTTGGCAAGGTCTCTCCAAAATGCTAAACAATACGTCAAGAAATGGCCTGCTTCAAGTTGAACTCACGCCGGGGTGCCATCTCTGAAAACCGAAGTCAAGAAAATACCCTCCACTTTCCTTCCAAAACCGGCTGGCTTCGGAGGGAATACTTTGCTTTCGCCACGGGCGCGGCGCTTCGAAGGGCTCGGCTCGCCTGGGATCGGGGCTTCTCGCCGGCTCTCTCCTTGAAGTCGTTTCGGTCCTTTGCGCTTGGCGGCTTGAACCAGCCATCTCTTCGAGACTCGAGCCTTTTACTCGCACCCGGTCTATTCAATGCTTGGGCTTTTTGTTATCAGGAGCTCTAACCACGGCTGGTCGATATGTTGACCCGGATCATCGAGCTGTATTCGTCAGCGATCAAATAATCTTCGTGAATCCCCATGATAGGGATTATCATGGCCCAGATTTCTGGCCCTGCATCGAATGGACTTCCCTACTCGTCGATCTATCTATTCCTGTCGTACTATTAGCCCTCGTTGGTTTTATAATGGGACGGCGCATTCGCAGAAAGGCACTGACTTGAGCAACGCAATTCCCCTCACCCTCGCCTGGACCGGCCGCACGCTCCGCCTGCTCGATCAAACCCGCCTGCCCGCGGAAGAAGTTTATCTGGAAATCGAAACCGTCGCGCAGCTTGAAGACGCGATTCTGCGCCTGGCCGTGCGCGGCGCGCCCGCCATCGGCTGCGCGGGCGCGTTCGGAACCGTGCTGGCCGCCCGTGAAGCCGCGGCGAATTCGACGAGCGCCACGGATTTTCTCGCACGCTTCGATGCAGCCTGCGCGCATCTGGCCGCGACGCGCCCCACCGCCGTTAATTTGCGCTGGGCCGTGGAGCGCTGCCGTGCCGTCATGAGCCGCTCCCTCTCGCCTTGCGAGAATCGTTCACCCCTCTCCCCTTGGGGGAGAAGGGCCGGGGGTGAGGGGTCGGCGCCGCTGATCGCCGCGCTCGAAAAAGAAGCCCTCGCCATCCTCGAAGACGACCGCCGCATGTGCGCCGAGATTGGCCGCCACGGCGCGGATTTGCTCGAATCGACTTTGAAAGGCCGCACGTCCGCAACGTTGATGACGCACTGCAACGCCGGTGCGCTGGCCACCGGCGGTTCAGGCACTGCATTGGCCGTGATGTACGAAGCGCAACGCCGCGGTATTCAGCTCAAAGTCTTTGCCGACGAAACTCGCCCGCTGTTGCAAGGCGCTCGACTCACCGCGTGGGAACTTTCGCGCGCCGGCATCGCCACCACCGTTATCTGCGACAACATGGCCGCGGCGGTGATGCGCCAGTTCAAACCCGACGCCATCATCGTCGGCGCCGACCGCATCGCCGCCAACGGCGACGCCGCGAACAAAATCGGCACCTACGGCCTGGCGATACTCGCGCGCCATCACGGCGTGCCGTTTTTCGTCGCCGCGCCCAGTTCCACCTATGATCTTTCGCTTGAAACCGGCGCCGCCATCCCGATCGAAGAGCGCGCCCGCAAGGAAATCGCCGAGCCGTATTCAAAACTGACCGTGCCGCACGAAGCCGCTGTCTTCAATCCGGCTTTCGACGTGACGCCCGCGGAGTTAATTTCCGCGCACATCACCGAAAAAGGCGTCTTCAAACCGCCGTATCGTTTTTGAACGAGACGGGAGACTGGAGACGTGAGACTGGAGAATTTGACGTTGGTAGCGCATAGAGATTCTCCGCGTCTTCGCGCCTCCGCGTGAGATTTATTTCGCGCGCCGCACGCACCGAAACCCAATCGCATCCGCCTTGAAGCACGTGTCCGTAAATCCCGGTTCGCCGCCCACACGCTTGGCGCTCCGCAGCGCATCCGCGCTCGATTCCCACGCGCCGCCGCGCAGCACGTACTTCGTGTCGCTCGACGGCCCGCGCGGATTGGCTTTCGGGCTGCTCTTGTAATAGTCCGCTTCGTACGCGTCGTTGCACCACTCCGCGACGTTGCCGAGCATGTCGTACAAACCCCACGCGTTCGGTTTTTTCTGCGCGACGGGATGCGTAGTTTTGTTCGCGTTGTCTTTGAACCACGCGTATTCGCTCAGTTTGCTCGCGCCACCGTCGTAGGCATAGTCGCCCGATGTCCCCGCGCGGCAGGCATATTCCCATTCGGCTTCGGTGGGCAGGCGGTAACCGTCGGCGTCGAAATTACACGCGCCCGTGTCAAGGTTGTAACAGGGCGTCAGTCCTTCGACGATCGAGCGCGCATTGCAAAAGCGGGCGGCGGCCGGCCAACTGATTGTTTCGACGGGATTCTTCTCGCCTTTATGCACCGATCCGTTCGAAGTACCAGCCTGCGTGATCACTGCCGGCAGCGCGGGGTTATGCATCACGGTGACGAAGAGTTCCTGCGTCACTTCCGTGCAGTCCATCAAAAACGAATCGAGCGTCACCGTGTGAACCGGCTTTTCATCCTCGCTTCCGCGAGCGCTGCCCATTTCAAAACTGCCCGCGGGAATGCGCACCATTTCGGTCCCAAGTTTCGTCTTGATAATCTCCGGCGCTTGCGCGGACGATTGCGCGCTTCCACTCTCACCGCAGCCTCCCAGCACTATTAAAAAACATGCGAGCGCCGCTCGTATGAACATTTTGTATTTTGCATTTTTCATTTTTCGTTGGCTTTCACAAACACCCAATCCGGCTCCTTGTTCGATCTTCCGTCCGTCGTCAGCATCGTCCAGCGGTCTTTTTTCGACGTATCGACGACGCAGATGTTCCAACCCACCGCTTCGACGCCCGGAAATTCAGGCAGCAGGCCCTTCAGATTCTTCTTCGCCTTCGGCCCGTAACTGAACGCAATGTATTTTCCGTCGGGCGACCAGTCGGCGTGATACGTCTCGATCGGGTCTTTCGATTCGATCGCGTTGCGGATGTTCGTCGCTTTCGGCGTCGGTCCGGACAAATCCAAATCCGCCATTCCGATGGCGCAATCGCCGTTGCCCCACGCGATGAGCTTCGCATCGGAATTCAAATCGGGGCGGCAGCCGCCTAGATGCAGATCGAAGATGCCGTCGCCAGCCGCTTCCAGCGCCAGGATGCTGTGCTTGAACCCCATTCCCGCGTGCACGGTCGCTACGAACCATTTGCCGTCGGGGGACCAATTGAGCGTATAGAGATGCTGGATTTTTTTATTCGGATGCTCCTTCGTTTCGCCGCTTTTGAGGCCGTACATGAAGATCCCCTTCGAGGCGAAATCCTGGTAGCTGAATTTGTCCGACTCGCCTTTCAGAAACGCGATCTTCGTTCCGTCGCTGTTCCAGCACGGTTCGCGCGCGTTGTCGCAGATTTTCTTGCGGCCGGTGCCGTCGGAATTCATGTAATAAAGGTTGCGCATCTTCGCGTCGTCTTTACCTTCATCGCACACGAAGCAGATCATCGTCCCATCCGGCGACGCTTTTGGGTAAAGCTCATCCACGTCGGGAGTGTTGGTGATGTTCGTGTCGTTCGCGCCGTCGGCGTTCATCACCCACAGGTCCCAGTTTCCGCTGCGGTTGCTTTCGTGCACAATCTTGTGGCGATAGCCCTTCAATTCCGTGCGCAACTCCGCCGAACCTTGGTCCGGCGCATCGCTCGCGTTCGCAAAAATCGGAAGCGCGAGCAACATGACCCACGCGACTGATCGAGTAAGCATTGGATTAAACCTTTCTAACGAGGATTGAATTCGCAGCGTTCATTACGTATACTCCGCCGCTGAACGTCTGTATGCCGCGACAGTTAGTGAAACAACGAAGAAAAAATCTTGACTCTATTTCCGCTCCCTTAAGAATGGATGTCTAGTTGGTCCAGCTAATTTTCAAATTGCGAAACAAATAATAGAGTTGTGCAATTATTGGGGCTTTATTTATGAGCGATGAAACACAGAGCCTCACCCCGGACCAAATCGCCGCCGTGCATCGCCTCGCTCACGAATTTAACAACCAACTCTGCCTGATCGTCAGTTATTCCGAATTATTGAAGGACCGCTACGGCCAGCCCAACACTGAGCGCTACGTGACAAGTCTGTCCAACGCCGCAAAGCGCTCGTCCGAACTCCTCACCGACTTGTTGGCGCTCGTCGGAGCCGGAGTGCCAAGTGGAACGGAGCTCCCGCTCCGTTCGAACGGAGCAGGAGCTCCGTTCTACTCAGCCCCATCATCCGCGCCCGTCCCGCCGGCCGCAAAAAAACTCCGCGTCCTTGTCGTGGACGACGAAGAAATCCTCGTCAGCATGCTCGCCGAAATGCTCACGTCCAGCGGCCACGAAGTCCTCACCGCCACCGACGCGCGCAAAGCCGTCGAACTCTATCGCGCCGAATTCCAACGCATCGACCTGGTCCTGCTCGACCTCAACATGCCCGAGCTTTCCGGCAAGGACGCGTTCGCCGCCATGAAAGCGATCAACCCCCAGATCAAAGCCGTCCTGCTCAGCGGTTCCGCGCTGAACCACGAAATCGAAGCGCTGCTCGGCCAAGGCCTCGCCGGCTATCTGCAAAAACCCTTCTTCCGCAAACAACTCGACGACCTGCTTGCAAAAATCTAGCAGAATCACGGTTCAATGCTCGGACAGCATTTGAGCGCAATTTTAAATTTTGCATTTTGCATTTCGAATTTTGAATTCTACGCCGCCTTCGCCAGCGCTGCCTTCACCTTCTCAATCCCCGTCTTCGCCACTGTATTCGGATCCTGCTTCCAATATTCCGGATTGAACAATTCCAGCGAGAGCAGCCCCGTGTACCCCATCGCCTTCAAGTCCTTGATGAGCTGCGTGATCGGCGCGATTCCGTCGCCCGGATAAACGCGGTCCTTGTCCTGAATCTTCTCCTTCGGAATGTTGGGATAATCGTTCACATGCAGCACCTGGAAATTGCCGTTCGTTAACTGCTTCATGTCCTCGAACGACGAGCCTCCCTTATAGAGGTGGTAGATGTCCGGAAGAATCATCGCCTTCGGATGCCCGCTCAGCATTGCGGCTTTGATCGTCTCGTTGAGCGTCGTAAACGTCTTCGAAAATCCCCACACTTCCGCCATCGGCAGAATTCCGATTTTCTCGCCCAACTCGGCCAGCACTTTGTAGCGGTCGGCGATTTTTTCGACGGGCACGGTATCGTCTTTCGGCTGCGTCGCGCCAACCGGCGGCGCGGCTAGACGCTTGCCGCCGATTTCGAGCACCATCTCCATGTCGCGTTTGGCCTGGTCCAGCCCCTTCGCGCGGCGCGCGTCGTCGTTAACGATCCATTCGGCAAACCCAATCGCGCTCTCAACGACAAGCCCCGAATCCTTGATCAACTTCGCCAAATCCTTCAGCGCTTTGCCGGATTTCTTGTAGTCGGCCAGTTCATTGATCCACGGTTCGATGCAATCATAGCCGGCCTTCGACGCGACCTCGACTTTCTTGTCGATCGGCAACTTCTGGCCATCGACCTTGCATTCGCGGATCGTGCTCGTGTTGAGCATGATGCGAAACGGTTTGGCATCCGCGCGCACGCGCGCGGTCAACGCCAGCCCCGCGGCGACGGCGGCGCTGCTGGTCACGAATTGGCGGCGAGAGGGTAATTTCGGTTTCATGGGCGTGCTCCTTCCGGGTGGATTTCGCTTCATTAACAATACACCGGCGCGCACGGTTTCCAATAGCTCATTCTCCGCCCACCGCCTCTCACGCATTTTCGAGCAGCAGCACACGCCGCTCCATTTCCTTCAGCGGCATCAAATCGCCTTTCTTCGACGCCACCGCCATGCCTTCGCGATAAACTTTGACCGCCTCCGCTTCGCGGTTGAGCATCTCCAGCGCCTTGCCGCGCGCCAGAAACGCCGCCGAATTGTCCGCTTGCACCGCGCAGGATTTCGCCAGCACGCGCTCCGCGCCGTCCCAATCTTCAAGCGCCGCGAGCGCATTGCCCAAACCAAACAGCGCGATCGGATCTTCCGGATCGATTTCGAGCACTTCCTCGAACATCGTACGCTTGCGCTCGGCATCCGCACGTTTCTTAGCAAATTCTTCCGCCGCGAACTGTTCGGCTTTCTTCGCGCCGGCGAATTTCCCAAATTGCTTGATGACGCCTTTGGCCTTCTCTTCCTCCGCGGCGGTTTTGTCGCCGAGCTTCATGTAAAAAAGCGACAGATTCGTGTGGACCATCGGCTCATTCGGCGCAAGTTCTTCAAGGCGTTTAAAAATGTCGATGGCCTCGGTGAATTTCCCACGCCGGCCCAGCAGCACGCCCAGCGTTTCGTAGCCTTCGCTGAAAGACGGATCGAGCCGCAGCGCTTCTTCAAGAAGTTCCTGCGCCTTCGCATCGTCGCCCGCGGCGAACAGACGAATGGCGCGATCGTGGAGAAACGCGACGCGCGACGCGGTGTCGGCGGCACGATAGAAAGGGAGCAGGCGGACTTCGGCTTCGAGGATCAGCGTGCTTTCCGAGTGCCCGCCGGCCGAAAGCCGGCGCTCCGTCCGCAGTTTCAATTTTGTCCCCGGCGTGCGATGCGCGCGGTCGAGGTATGCGAACGCAATCGGCGCTTCGAGTATCGGCGAAAGCGTACGGGACGCGAAGCGGCCAATTTTTGTGCCGTCTTCGAGTATGGCGTCGGCGCCGAGCGGCGGAATTTGCTCGAGCGCCGTCGAGCGATCAAAAAGCAATCCGCGCAACACCAGCGGCACGGAACCATACGTGCGAATGCGCGCGATCACTTCCTGGCCGAGGTAGCAGCCTTTTGAATAACTGACGACGAATTGTTCGAGGCCCGTTTCCGGAAGAACAAGCTTCCCTTCTTCGGCATCGACGCCGACGCGCACAACGCCTGCTTCGATGCGCAGCGTTTCAAGCGTCTCGTCAAGCTCGCGGCCTTCGAGACGCACGAACGCGCGACCGTGCTCAACGGCGGCGAATCTTTCGAGCACTTCGCCGGCCAGCTCTGCTTCTTTCGGAAGCGCGATGATGAATCCGGGATCGCCGGTGAGCGAGCGGACGAAGAGCAGCGTTCCAGCCGGCGGGCCGGAAGTCAGAACGCGGACGGAATTTTCCGGAAGCTTCGACCACTCGCCGGCGTCGCTGTCGCCCGGCAATTGGGCTTTTCCGAAAACGGATTCCCCTGCTGCCGCAGCGACCGCCCCTTGAATCGCCAGCCAATCGAATTGCGAGGAAATATCTTCCAGCGCGACATCCTCAACGAGCGCGAATTTCGCCAGATCGGCGCCTAAGGATTTGACGCCCCCGGCATCGAGCAACAAGACAAATTCCGCCCGCTCCGCCGGCAGCCGATGCAGCGAAAACCAGCGCACCAGCGTTCCCGTGCGCGTGACGCGAGCGCTCAAATTTCCCTCGCCCGGCTTAAGCGCGAGCACTTCGTTGGTGAGTTGGCTGTGCAGAAAGGATGCCGCATCCGCGCCAGTGACGCGCAGCGCGCCGATGGACGCGGGGGAATTCGGAGCATTGGGACGAAGGAGCGCGATGAGGCCGCGTTGGCGGGATTGTTGGGCGAGCGAAATCATCGGTCAATATTTCGTGAGGCCTGTCGCTATTTTGAGCGCGCCTTCAACGAGCAGCATCGTCTCCGGCTTGAGAGAACCATAGTGGCCGCACACGCGCGATTTATCAATGGATCGCATGTGCGTCAACATCACTTTTGAGCGCAGGGATAGCCCTCCGTCGGGAGGCTCAATCAACGTTTCGAATGGATATACCCGATCGACTTTTTTGCTCGTAATTGACGCGACCAAGATTACAGGCGAACTCCGATTGATAGGGTCAGGAGAAACAATGAGCGCCGGTCGTTCTCCGCCTTGTTCAGATCCGACAACTGGATTTAAACTCACACGGATGACGTCTCCGCGTTTGAGTTCAATATTCAATGCCACGATGGACTTCCTCCTCAAGGGGATTGAAGTCGCGTTCCAACTCAATGGAGACGTCGGCCATGTCGATGCAGCCCGCAATAACTTCGTCCCGCAGCGACGATTTCGGTTGCTCGTTGAGCCAATTCTGAATTAATTCGGCAAGCAGTTCGCCCTGTCTTTGTCGATCAACTTTTTCTTCAAGCGCATTCACCGTCTCTTCAGGCAACGTGAAGCTGCGTTCAATTAATTTCATGTCGGAACTCCTTGCTACACCGAAAAACTCTCGCCGCACCCGCACGTGTTCGTCGCATTCGGATTGTTGAACACAAATCCTTTTCCGGCCAGTCCCTTTTGGAAATCCAACGTGATCCCGCGCAAATAGATCGTGCTCTTGCGGTCGAGGTACACGTTGAACTGTTCGAACGGCACGACGATGTCGCCTTCTTTTTTCTGATCGAATTCCAGCTTGTACGAAAAGCCCGAACAGCCGCCGCCTTTCACGCCAAGTCGCAGACCCAAACCGGGCTTGTTCTGTTCAACGATGAGCCGCTTGACTTCGACTTGAGCGTTGGCCGTCAGCGAGACGATCGGTTTGTCGCTCAGCGGCGAAGCGATCACGGTCGAAATATCCGCCGCTGCCCGCGGAGCATTGTCCGGCGCGCGCGCTGGAGCCGGTACAATCGCCGCTACGGCTTTGACGGTGGATTCGTGAACGTCGCCCAGGCGCGAGATCGATACAACTTCATCGCGTGGGATGACGATGTGATCGAATCTCTTCCACACGCCAAATTTCGCCGCGCGTTTGACGTAGTCGGCTTTCGACTTGCCGTTTGCGCCGTCGTCGTGGCTGTCGGCATCGACAAGGATCACCTTCTCCGCGTCCTCGTCGTCGCAGCGGCCCACGTACACCTTCGGCCCCCTCGTATCGACGACCACGGTGATGCCGTGCAGCGCGCTTTTGTTGTCGTGAAATGTGCCCATGAAATTACTCCGAATAGTGGCAGAGCGAGCCGCGCGAAAGAACGGAGCAGGATCTCCGTTCTACTTTAGCAATTTTCTTCGAACGCCGCCGTCAACTCCGCGGCGATCGAGCGCGGTTCGCGGCCTTCGATCATGTGGCGCGGCACAAAATGGACCAGTTCGCCGTCTTTGAACAGCGCCACACACGGGCTGCTCGGCGGAATGTCCGCGAAATAGCTCCGCGCCTTCGCCACGGCGTCCAAATCCTGTCCGGCGAAAACGGTCCCAACACGCGCGGGTTTTTTTACGTGCTGCAACGCGAGTTTGACGCCCGGGCGCGCGCCGCCGGCCGCGCAGCCGCACACTGAATTGACGACGATCATCGACGTGCCCGCCTTTTCCGACATGAACGCATCCACGTCCGCGGCCGACTTCAATTCCTTGATTCCCGCGGACGTCAGTTCCGCGCGCATGGGGGCGACAAGTGCTTCGGGGTACGGCATGTGTTCGTTCTCCTTAATAGCAGGACGGTTGGTTGCTGTATGTTTCGAACTCCATTTTTGATTTTAGATTGAATTGAAGCAGAAGCAAGTGGGTACTCGTCGTTCTCCCCTCTCCCCTTGGGGGAGAGGGGCCGGGGGTGAGGGGAAGCCGCGTTTGCAATTCGGCTTTTGAAGCTGTTTAACTGTTTCTTATTTCTTCGGCACATCCTTCCACGCCTTCGAAGCGTGTTCTTTGATGCCGTCTTTCTCTTCAATCACAAACAGCACCGCCGCGCCGGGGATTTCATCGATCGCCTCGATCGCGCCCTGCACGCCCAGCACCGTGACTTTGCTCAACCCGTCCGATGTCGTGCAATTCGGCGCGACCACCGTCACGCTGCTGCGGCCTTCAAGCGCCTGGCCCGTTTTCGGATCGACGATGTGCGAGTAGCGCTTGCCGTTTTTGGTTTCAAGGTACTGCTCTTCGTCGCCGGAAGTGGATACGCCGGCATGTTTGAGCAGCAGCCGCGTGGGCTGCGTTTTGGTTTTGTCGAGCGGCAATATCTCAACGGTCCAGCCCTCTTTTTCCGGCGGCGGATCGTTCATGCCAATATCGCCGCCGCCCGCGACCAGCGCAATTGGGAATCCTTTTTTCTTCAACACATTCAGCGCCTGATCGACCGCGTACCCCTTTCCGATTCCGCCGAGGTCCAGTTTCATGCCGGCTTTCAGAAGTTGAACCGTGTGCTCCTTCGCATTCAGCACCATTTTGTCCGTGCCGACCAGTTCCTTCGCTTTAGCCAGCGCCGCCGCATCCGGCGGAACGCCGTCCTTGCGCGCCTGCCGCCAAAGCCGCACGACCGGGCCAACCGTGCAGTCGAATCCGCCGCGCGTGCGCTGGTTCGCTTCGACGCATTTGCTCAGAATGTCGAACAATTCCTCGCTGACTTTCACCGGCTCGCCGCCGGCTTTGGCGCAAAGTTTCATCAGCTCGCTGTTGTCGTCGTAATCGGTAAACATCGTATCGAGCTGATCGATGCGGTCGAACGCCGCCTGCGCCGCGGCCGTCGCGGCGGCCTGATCCGGCGCAAAAAGCACCACGCGGAAGGTCGTACCCATCGACGGCTGCGTGAAGGCGAAGCGCTGAAGCGCGGGTTCCGCCGCGCTCGCGCTCAAACAGCCCAGCGTCAAAAATGCCAGAGCGAATTTGTTGCTCACTTCAATTCCTTCACATAAATATTCTTAAACTGGATCGGCGAATACTTGTCGCCTCCCGCGTAATGGTGCTGCAGCGCCAACTTCCCCTTCGCCGGCACGCCGGGCAATTGCGCATTTGAAATCACTTCCTCGCCATTCAAATTCACCGTCAGCCGGTCGCCTTTGATCGTGATTTCCATGTGATTCCATTCGCCGTAGGGCTTGTCCATCTTCTTCTTCGGCGTCACGCCCGCGTGGACTTCCGCCGACAACTTCGGATCGGTGCGGTAGCCGTACACTTCGCCGGAACCGGTGTTCCAGCACCAAATGTTCACCTGGCTCTTGTCGTTCCCGCGCAGATACACGCCGCTGTCGCCGGCCTCGTCGATCTCCTGCTGAATCACCACGCCCTTCTCGTCTTTCTTGTATGTGCCATCCGGCTGAATGATCGGGTGCTTGATCTTGTACGGCTTGCCCGTCCACTTCCAATCGATCTGCAGCGTGATGTCGCCGTATTCCTTCTCGGTCCAAAGATGCTTCTCCGGCGTCTTCGCCTCGCTCTTCCCATCGTAATCGATCACGCCGTCCACAACTTTCCAATGCCCATTATCTCCCTCCGGCGCTTTCCAGCCCGAAAGGTCTTTTCCGTTGAACAGCGCCGTGAACCCTTCCGGCGGCGTATTGTCCGCGGCGAAAGCTGTGGCGAGCCAGAACAAAGAGACAATTGCAATTCTTCGAATCGAGCGCATGACGTTTTTTTCTCCAATTAAAAACAAGTCGCTCAGCACTCAGGACTCAGCACTCAGCACTCAGCACGCAGCACTTCAGAGTATGCCGCTTTGCGCAAATTTGCATCGAAATCGCGCGATGCCGTTTGCGAATTCGAAAAACGGGGTAGGCTTATCAGTACATTCATAATAATAAAACGCCGAAGAGCGCCGAAGAGCGCTGGAGAGCCGAGCGATGAGCGAAGAGATCAGGCCCGCGAAGTTTCGTCTGTTCGTGATGATGGTACTGCAGTTTTTTATCTGGGGCGCATGGCTGCCGCTGATCTTCGGCTATCTGCCCAGCTTAGGTTTCTCCCCGGACAACCCGCCCGCAGCGATCGCGCCGTATGTGCCGAGCTTCCTCAAAGTGCTCTTCAGCGAGCAGGCCTTGATTCTGAACATGTTTCCGCTGGCGGCGATCATCGGCATGTTTTTCAGCAACCAATTCGCCGACCGCAATTTTGCGGCAGAGCGCTTTCTCGCTTTCAGCCACCTCGTCGGCGGCTTGGCGATGCTGGGTCTTGGCTACACGAAAAACTTCGGCCCCTTTCTTGGCTTGATGTTCATTCACTGCCTGCTGTATGTGCCCACGATTTCGATCACCAATTCGATCGCGCTGGCGAACATGAAAGACGCGCAGAAGGAATTTGGCATCGTGCGCATGGGTGGCACGATTGGCTGGATTATGGCCGCGTGGCCTTTCACGTTTATTCTTGTCGATTGGGAAAAAGTAAAGGCCGCGCATCCAGAAGGCATCGTGGCTTGGCTGGGCGCCATCCTTGGCAATGGCCTCACCGGACAGGCCTTGAAAGACGCGACGCACTGGACCTTCATCGTCGCCGGCATCGCTTCGCTGGCGCTGGCCTTCTACAGTCTCTCGCTGCCGCACACGCCCGCCAAGAAAAAAGAAGAGGGCGCGCGCGAAAGTCTCGCATGGCTGGAAGCGATGAAATTGTTGAAGCACCCTTTCATTCTGATTCTGTTTCTAGTCACTTTCGTGGATGCCTACGTGCACAACAGCTACTTTGTGTGGACCGGCAATTTCCTTGGGACGGATGTGTCCAAAGGCGGCGTCGGCATTCCAGGTAATTGGATCATGCCCGTAATGAGCGTCGGGCAGATCGCTGAAATCCTAACGATGGCCGTTCTGGGCATGACCCTCAAGCGTCTCGGTTGGAAATGGACGATGGTCGTCGGCGTGCTCGGTTATGCCGTGCGCTTTGCCGTGTATTCGTTTCTGCCACAGTACGCGTGGCTGATCATTCTCGTCCAGATTGCGCACGGCATCTGTTACGCATTCTTCTTTGCAACGGTCTACATTTTCGTGGACGCGTATTTTCCAAAAGACGCGCGAGCCAGCGCGCAAGGATTGTTCAATGTCATGATCCTCGGCGTCGGCTCGCTCGTGGCGAATTCAATCTCGCCGTATCTGTCGCAAAAAGTATTCGTTAACGCCGACGGCACGACAAACTTCCATACGCTCTTTCTGCTCCCGTGCCTGCTCGCGCTCGGCAACGCCATCGCGCTTGCGCTCTTCTTCAATCCTCCGCCGCAAGCCGACGCCTCCGCCGTCGCCACGGGACACTGAAGCCCCGCGCGCATTAGCGCGCCGCCGCCGTTCCCCTCTCCCACCGGGAGAGAGCCGACGAGCGTACCCGCTCGCGGGGTGAGGGGAATGCATCGGCAACTCTCATCGCATTTCAAAAAAATCCCCGCATTCTGTAATATCTCCGCCCATTCTCCGTCCCCGCATTTGAAACAAGTGAGGTCCGCTTGCCGACGGCCGGTGAAGAATTCTTCCGCGATCACTTCGACCGCCTGTATGCCTACGTGCAGATGCGCGTTGGCGTTCGTGAATGCGAAGATTTGGTCGGCGACATTCTGCTCCGCGCCATCGAAAAACTGGAACAGCTCAAAGGCGACCCGGCCGCGTGGCTTTTTGCCATCGCGCGCAGCCGCATCGCCGATCACTTCCGCAGAGGCTTTCAACTGAAGGGGGCGGGGATGAACGCCGTGACGATGCAGCAGGAAACACTCGAGCAGCGCCCCGCGCCCGCCGCGCGTGTCCCGCTCGAAGAACTCGAAGCCGCCGAATTCCGCGCGCTGCTTCAGCGCAAGCTCGCGCTGCTCAGCGAACTCGAACGCGACGTGATCGCGTTCAAATTCACCGACGGCCTGTCCAACACGCAGATCGCCCAAGTCCTGAACCTCACGCCGAACAACCTCGGCGTGATCCTCCACCGCGCCCTCAAACGATTGCGAGACGCCATGCTCGACCCCTGACCCTGTACCGCCGGCGTCCCGCCGGCCAGTCCCTGCGAGCGAAGCGAGCGTTAGAATTTTGAATTTTGAACTTTGAATTTGGAGTTACCCCATGCCATTCCTCGACGATTTCGACCACCGCGCAAGCCAACCGCGCCGCCCGCGCGACGGCCATTCGGAAGACGACCAGCTTCTGAATTTCGCCGACCTCATCCGCGCGCATCGCGCCGTTCCGTCCGCCGACGAACGCGCGCGCATCCTGCAGCGCATCCAACGCGCCGAGTCCGCGCTGCGCGCGCGCCGCGCCACCGCGCGCCTGTGGTGGTTCGGCGCCGCCGCGGCGCTGCTGCTGCTGGCCGTCGCGCTCGCCTCGTACGCGTTCAACGCCATCGGCCCGTCGCGCCCGCGCGGCATCGAGCCGATTGCCACAAATAAATTCAGCAACCCAATCAAACCCGTCGTCCACGATTCTGCCGTGAAGGACGATTTCGCGCAGACGAGCTTCCCCGCCGCCGTGCTAGCCTCCTCTAATAGCGACGCCGCGAAGCCTGTCGAAACTGCCGGCGCCGAGCAGACCGCGCGCGCGCTGCGCGTGCACGGGCTGGTCGTTTACCAATCCAAAAATGAAACGCGCTGGCACATCCTCAAGCGCGGCGACGCGCTCAAACCCGGCGACACAATCCGCGCCAGCCAGCGCCTCGACTCCAGCGCGCGCATTCTCGCGCCCGACGGCAGCGCCGTCTCCGCCGGCCCGGGCGCGATTCTGCATTACGCCGCGCCGCGCGACTGGTCGCTTGACGAAGGCCCCGCGAAATTCGAAGCCGCCGCGCGCGACGACAAATCCGCGCTCACTGCCGCGACTCCCGACGGCACGGCCACGTCGCAATCCGCCGCGTTTGTGCTCAATGTCTTGAAACGCAACGACGCCGAGCCGAAGAAAAACGCGACGCTCTGCCGCGCCATCAGCGGCAGCGTCGAAATCGCCGCGCGCAATAACCAGGTTCGCGCGCTCAACGCGAGCGACTCCGCGTTCCTGAATTCCACCGGCATCGTCAGCGCTGACGATTCCAATCCGTTGCCGTGGCTCGACGCGCTGGCCAACGAACAGAATTCCGATCACGGCATCGGCCAGCTTGTCGCGTCCGCCGCAAACGCCAACCAGCATCTGCCGCTCGAAATCGCCAGCCACACGGTCACCGTCACCTGCATCGATCAAGTCGCGCGCACGTTCGTCGATGAGGTCTTCGAAAACAACACCGACCGCGACATGGAAGGCACCTTCTATTACCCGCTGCCCGCCGACGCCGCGATCAGCGAATTCGCGATGTACATCGGCGATAAGCGCATGGTCGGCGAAGTGCTGGAGCAGAACAAAGCGCGCCAGGTTTACGAATACATCGTCCGCCAGCAGAAAGATCCCGCGCTGCTCGAATGGGCCGGCGGCAATCTCTTCAAACTGCGCATCTACCCGATTCCGCCGAAAAGCCACAAGCGCGTGCAGCTTGGTTACACACAAATTCTCCCGCGCAACAACGGCCGCGTCTCGTACACCTATCCGCTCTACAGCGAAATGCTGCTCAAAAATCCACTGCGCAATCTCTCGTTTGAATTCCGCGTGCTCTCCAGCGCCGGCCTAGCCGACCTCGCCTCGCCCACGCACCTCTGCGGCCTCGCCCTCGACCCCGACGGCCGCCGCGGCACGCTCGCCTTTGCCGCGAAAAATTATTCGCCCTCGCGCGATCTCTCCGTCACCTATTCCGTCCCCGCCGGCGCCGAATGCGCCGCCGCCGGCAACGTCCACGCCGACGAAGCCGATCCGTACTTCATGCTCCAACTCAGTCCAACCGCCAATCTCCCCGCGCCCAAAGCGCCCGAGCGATTACTGGTGATCGTCGATGGCTCGGCGTCCGCCAGCGCGCAGGATTACGCCGTCGCCAGCGAATTTGCGGCGTCGTGCGCGGACGTGTCGAGCGATGGGGAGTTCGCCGTGCTGCGCGGCGGACAAAATCCCGCAGCATGTAAATTCAAAGGGGATGAGCCGGCGCAGGCTTTTGGCAAAGTCCCGCTCGTTATTCGCGCGTCCGATGCATCCGGCGAAAAAATCACTTTTAATTGGCGGCAGATCGCCGGTCCAAACGTGGCAATCGCGGATTCGACGGCTGGCGAATTCGACAAGGCCACGCAAAAATGGAAGAGCGCGGCGTTTTTTTTGCCCACAAAGCCAGGCAAGTACGAATTTGAATTGACCATCTCCGATGAACGCGGACGGCACACGACAAAGCGATTAGTGCAAGAGATTCTCCCGGCGGTGAAAACGCCCGAAGACCTGACGACTGAGATTCTGACGCCTCCACAATTCTTTGCTGCGGACGCCGCCACGTCCGAAATCGTGCGCAACGCGCTGGCCGCCAAACCCCCGCTCGGCGCCACCGACCTGCTCGCCACATTCAAAAAAGCCGCCGAATACGCCGCCGACGGCAAGCCGCTCCAAATTGTCTACGTCGGCGCTGGCATCGACGTGCTCAACGAACTCAGCGGCCCCGCCCTCGTCGAAAAAATCGCCGCGCTCTTCAAAGGCAAACCGGTTCATCTCTCCACAGTCGCGGTTGGTTCCAGTTACGAACGCCCCGTGCTGCAAGGCCTCGCGTCAGCGCTCGGCGGAATGTTCGCGCGCGTCGAAGGCGCCGCCGATGTTCACGCCGCGGTCGGGCAGGTCTTCGACAGCTTCTATCGCCCGCATTTTTCGAACGCGCGCGTGAAGATCGACGGCATCGAGACCCGCGACGTTCACTCCGAACTTATCGGCACGCTCGCCGCCGGCGACACTGCCATCGTGCTGGGCCGCTTCAAAACCGCCGGTCTGCCGCCCAATGCCGACGCGAGTTTCAACGCGCACATCACGTTCAGCGCCGACACCGACGCCGGCCCATTCGAGCGCACGTTCGACGCGCCGATCGTCGCCGCGCGCAACGCCAACAATTTCATCCCGCGCCTGTGGGCGCGCGCGCACAACGAAGCGCGAATGGCGCAGCTTGGCCTCGGCACGGCGACCGACGACGCGCGCATCAAACACGACATCACCGAAAACGCGATCACCTACCAGATTATGTCGCCCTTCACGTCGTACCTCGTGCTCGACAGCGAAGAAGCGTACGAGAAATACGGCATCCAGCGCGGCATAAAGCGCGTCGATTGGATGGGCGAAGGTCTCGGCGGCCCGACGAATCTGGCTCGCGAAGGCAAAGCACAGTTTCGTGGCACGACGCGAGATTATTCTGGGCGCAGGGCAGGACTTGGCGGTGATATCTATCGCTTAAGTGAAAGCGAAGTTGAGTTCGAAGGCCTCGGCGAGAACAAGATGCTCGGTGATTCGGGCTATGTGCGCGAATTGGGCGAACTTTATGACAGCACAACATTGGCAGGAGGACTGCCCCAGTCGTTCTACTTTGGGATGGACGGTGAAAGCGACTATTACGATCGCGGTGATGTGAGCGGGGGTTCATTCACTATAAATGGCGGCTCGATTTCGTACAATTTGGAAGGTGGCATTCCCGTTGACAGGCTTGAAGGTCTGTCCGCCCTAGGCGCCGAACCCGCGCAAGTTGCAGCCAGTGACCTTAGCTTGTTCAGCGACGACTCGGTCAGCGATTTAATCTCAGTTTCGGGCGGCCGCGAAAGGAATGTTTTGCGCCGCAGCGGGCTGTCGCTCGACTCGTTGGAGGAAGGGTTCGTTTATCAGCAGGAAATGCTCGGCCGCAACGTGTATTTCCGCCGTGGCCGCTACAATTACGCTAACCGCTACTTCGCTTCGCAAGTTTTCCCCGCCGATCAAAGCGTGAAAATCGGCGTCGTGCCCGCGCCGTTCGAATTCAAACCCGACCAGCCGCTCAAAAATGCCGTACACTACCAGCGAGTCGTTTCACGCAGCGTCAACAATTTCGGCGCGCGCCTCAACTGGGTGCTCGCGCTCGAATCCGATGAAAATTACAAGCGCGCGCTTAAAGAACTCACGCTGCTGCTCAACGAATTCCCCGCCAACGCCGATCTGAAACTCGAACAGGCGGTGCTGCTCTTCCGCGACATGGCCGTTACGCCCCCCGCCATTGTTCCCGCGCTCATCGCCGGCGCCACGCCGCTGGATGAAGCGCAAGCCGCGCTCAGCGACGCGCTGAAACTTTCGGGCAACGACAGCAAAATGGCCGAGCGCATCGCGCAAGTGCTCTCGCAAATCGGCCAGTCCAAACTGGCCGCTCCGCGCTTCGACGCCCTCGCCCGTGCCGCGGCCAACGCCGACGACGCCGCGAAATTCGCCTTCAGCGCCGCGTACGCATGGCAAAGCGCCGCCGCGCCCGAAAAAGGCACAGCGCTCTGGGACGATCTGCTCAAACGCTGGCCCGACAGCGCGCTCATCAAGCAGCGCGCCGGCGAATGGATGACGCAGCGCAATCCCAACGACGAACACGGCATCCAATTGCTGCGCGACTCGACGATGCGCGATCCGAAATCAGGGCCGAGTCTCGTCACTGCCCTGCTCGGCGCCAATCGCAAGGAAGAAGCCCTCGCCGCCGCCCGCGCGCAGCTCGACGCCGCCAAAGACGCGCCGGCGGTTTACGCGATCCTCGCCAGTCTCCACAACCTCCGGAACGCGACGGCCGAATCCAAACGCCTGCTCAGCGCCAAATGCAACGCCGCGCAATTCGGCGGAATCGCCCAATATTGGCGCGATCACAGCGTCAAGAACGACAAGGATTTCATTCGCCTGCTCAACCAAAATATCGAGCGCGCCGATCTGCCGTTGCTGGCGCGCGCTCAAGGCGCCTACGCGCTCGCGAGCTACAACATGGGCGGGATGACGCCAGAAAAAATGTTCAAGGTATTCGAACCATTGCCTCTCGAGCCGAACAGCAAACAGGAGATTTTCGGAAATGAGAGACTTGATCTCGCTACAAACGCGATTCAATTTTTGATTCAGAGTGGCAAAAACGAAGAAGCGCTTCAACTCTCGCACGAAGCGCACGACCACATTGGCCCCAACAATGAGCGTCTCATCACCTTTTTCTCCAACGAATTCCGCGCCGCCGCCGCGCTCAATAAGGAGGCGGATTTCTTCAAGCGCTACGATTCCGTTTTTTTCAACGACCATCCCAGCGCCAGCGAAAAAGATATCGCGACGATCACAACCAATGTCGTTTACGCCTACGAAAATAAGAATGATTTCAACGCCGCCGCCGAACGCGTTGCCTGGTTCGCGAAACTTTTCCCAAATTCGGACGCGGCGCGCGCGATGCATGGCAGCGTCTTGCGCATGTTGGCGCAAATCCAAAAGCCTGACGAGCGAGATAAGGCGCTGGAATCGCTCGCGCAGAAATATCCGTCCGATCCCGTCTACGCCGAACTGCGCGCGCGCTCGCTCGCTCAGAAGCGCAAATTCCCCGACGCCATCGCCATCGTCCGCGCCGCGCTCGCGGCGCAAAATCCCGCGCTCACACCGCAGCGCGCCGACGACGAACGCGCGTCGCTGTTGAAACTGCTGGCGCGCCTTAGCGCTCAAGACGCCAAAACGCGCGATGCGTTTTTGATCGAAGCTGCCGAAAAGGAAAAATCGCAGGACCCCGTGCTGCGCGAATGGACCGAAGCGGCGCTGACGTGTTTGCAAACCGCCGGCGAACAGGAAAAATATGCCGGCACTCTGATGATGTACATGATCATGGAACCGACCGACCCCGAATGGTCCGCGCGCCTTGGCTCCGCACTGATTGAAATGAAAAAATTCTCCGACGCGCGAAGCATTTACGAAGCGCTTTCCAACGCCGACCCCAGCGACGCCGCGCTCGCTTTCCAATGCCGCGGCCTTTCGCTGGAACTCAACGATACGGCAAGCGCACAATCCTACTTCGACCGCGCCTTCGAAGCGCTCGCGCAAAACACAACCAAACTTTCGCAGTTCGCGACCAACGTCAGCGGCACGCATCCCGATTGGGCGCTGAAAGCTTACGAGCGCATGGCCAAAGACCCGGCGCGCTACGGCAATTTCTCGGCGATTGCGATGCAAGCCGCGAACGTGGCCAACTCGCTGGGCCGCACGGCCGATTGCATTGACTGGTATTTCAAGTCGCTCCTCACGCCCGATTCGATGTACGTCGCGGCGAACGTCGATTCGCTGCGGCAACTTGCACAGAATGAACGAGAGTATCGCATTATCGAGCCGCGCGGGCGCGAAGCGTTGAAAAACGCGAACGACCCGTCGCAAAAAATCGCCTCGCATCTTCTTTTGTACAAATTAGAGAAGATGATGAACAAAGACGCGGACGCGCGCGCCGATCTCGACATCGCCGCAAAAATCGATCTGCCCGAAGGCAATTACAATTACCTTGCGGCCGCCATCTTCGCCGCACTTACCGACGACAGCCAAAGCAATCGCATCGAGTCCTATGCGCTCGCCGGCGGTGGTGCGATCAAGCCCGCTCAGCGCGATCAACTCATCCGCACCGCGCTCAATTACCTCAACAACGACAAAGATCGCCCCATCGCGATTCGCCTTTATCGCAAGCTGCTCGCCGACGACGATTACAATGCCGACGACGATCGCCGCCAGCTCATTGAGCGCCTCGTCGCTAACGGCAATCTCGACGACGCCACGGTCGAAGCGCGCAAGCTCGACGCGTCGTCGGAGATGTGGAACGTTTGGAGCGCGTGGCAGCGCGTCGTCGAAACGCATCGCAATCGCAAGGACTATAAGGAGGCGCTCGCGCTTTCGTTCGAGATGTGCGAGCGGCTCAAAGACGACAACAATTACAATTCGAACGCGCTGCGCGAACTGGCGTACTGCGCCGTCGAAGCCAAGCAAGCCGGCAAGCTCGATGCTCCCGACGCCGCTCGGACGGCGGCGATCTTCCGCGGCTACATCACCAGCTATCTCAACGGAGCGGACGAATACCGCGGCACGCTGGACCAAATCGGATACGTGCTCAAACCGCTGGGGCTTGAAAACGAATTCAACGCGCTTGCGAAGCAGGCCGAAGAGAGCGGCGACATCAAGCGCATCTCCGCCGCCGCGCGCTACATGAACGAGCAGCGCCCGCCGCGCTACAGCGACGCGCGCCGCATTTACGAGCGCGCGCTGAGTCTCGATCCCGAAAATCGCGAAGCGCTCACCGCAGTTTACGACGTTGCGGCGCACCACGTCACCGACTGGCCCACGGCCCTCAAAATGCTCGACAAACTCGTTGCGCTCAAACGCGACGACGACGTGTGGATTCAAACGCAGCGCATCTGGACGCTGGAAGGCTTAAAGAAATTCGATGCAGCGCGCGCGATTTTCCTTGAACTTCAAAAAAATCCGCGCTTGCTCCAGCAGAACTATTGGGGCATGCAGAATCTCGCGCGCGATTGCGAGAAGCAGAAGGATTTCGCACTTGCCGTCGAGGTCTGGGAATTGGGCGTGCGCCTGCTGCGCCATTACAACGGCGGGCGCATCGACCCCAATGCCGCCGCGCAATTCTACACCGCCTGTGGGCAGGCCTACGCAAAGATGGGCAGCGATTCAAAAGCGCTCGACTGTTATCTGCGCGGCATGTCCGTCATTCCGCGCCACGACCAGAATTACAAGACGGTGCTGAACGCCGCGCTCGATAACGTGCTCAAAGGCACGTCGCTGCAAGCGGCAGTCGCCGCGCACGAAAACAACGTCAAGTCCGACGGCAACGACAAGCCGCACCTGCGTCTCGCCTTCGCCGAAGCGTTCAAGAAAGAAAATAAAACGCGCGAAATGCTCGCCCAACTGCGCATCGCCGCCGATCTGCTGCCGAAGGACATGAAGTTGCGCCAGGAAGTCATCGAAGGCTACAAAGCGCTCCACGACACCGCCGCGCAAATCGACGAATACCGCCGCTGGTCGGCGCTCGACCCGCAGAACATCGAGCTCTACCGCGCATGGGGCGACCTGTACGACTCGCTCGGCGACCGCGCCAACGCGCTGCTGGCGTGGGGCACGATGGCGGAAATTCGCCCGCGCGAGGCAGAAGGTTACCGCGCGTACGCGGAGAAACTCTTGACCATCGGCGAACATGAAAAGTCCGCGTCGGCGTTCCGCCAGGCGTTGCGTTATCGCCCGACTGAATTCGACACCTCAAACGAATTGGCCGGCGAATACCGCACGCTCAACGCCGCCAATTCGAAAGTACGCATCGCCAAACTCTGGACCGACGGCGAAGCCGCTTGCCGCAAAGCGATGGAGGACCTCGCCGACGATCCGCAACCGTGGTTGAATCTTGGCCAATTCTTAAAAGCCCAAAACAAAACGAACGAGGCGCGCGAGCTCTACGAAAAAATCATCGTTCGCAACTGGCCGCGTTTTCGAAACGAAACCATCACCGAAGCGCGAAAGCGGCTAGGCGAGTTAAAGTAGAACGGAGCTCCGCTCCGTTCAATACGAGCGTCAAAATGCTTTGAACGGAGCGGAGCTCCGTTCTACTTTACTTTTTCACATGCGTCATCAATTCCTGATGCAGGAAATGCATGCTGCGTTCAAGATCGTTCAACCGCGCTACGATCAGGCCCGCTTTGATTTCCGCTTTCACGTTCACTTCGTGATCGATCTCCGCGACCAGCCGGTCTTTCTCCGACTGCCGGTTCTGGCTCATCATGATGATCGGAGCCGCGTACGCGGCTTGAAATCCGAGCACCAGATTGAGAAACACAAACGGGAAGATGTCGAAGCTGCGCGACGAAATCGTGTTGAACACAATCCATAGCGCGATGGCCAGCGTTTGCAGCACGATGAACGTCCAGCTTCCCATCACCGCCGCAAAACGATCCGCGATCAGTTGGCCCAGCGTCTGTTTTTCGTCGATGACTTTGTTGACGTTGCGGCTGACGCTCTGGCGCAGAAGTTTGTCGTTGTTGTACAGGCGCCGGCTGATGACGTTGAGCACTTCAATCGCGGCGCGCGGATGTTTGACGAGGAATTCGTGAAAATGCGCGCGGTCCAGCGCCAGCGCTTTGACTTCGTCCACCGCGCGCACGCACGCCATGCGCGGCTCGCCGGTGAGCATCGACAATTCGCCGAACAATCCGCCGGGTCCGATTTTTTCGAGGAACAATTCGATGCCCGACAAATCCGTGATCAGCGCGTCGGCCGTGCCGCTCACGATCACGTACACATATTTGCCCTCCTCGTGCTCGCGAATGATGGTCTGCCCCGGCACGAACGTGAACTGCTCCATCAGCGCGCGCGCGTCCTTCAGTTCCGAGTCGCCAAGATTCTTGAAAAGCGACGCCTGTTTCAACAATTCGATCTCGTCCATGATTCGCCTCTCCGATTTTCATTCGCAGGATTGTGCATGGAATGATATTGGTAATGCCCTCATTGGCATTGGAAAAAAACGCATGACGACAAGGATTCGAAAAGCCGCTCTCATTTTTGCACTGCTGGCGTTGGCGCTCGCCGCGCGCGGCGCGGACGACGCCTTTCGCGTCGACTACACGGTCGAAGTCGCGAGCGTCCCGGACGCGCAATTTCACGTCACCGCGGAAGTGAAGAACATTCATCAGGACAGTCTTGATCTTTCGCTTCCCGTCTGGACGCCGGGCTGGTACGTGATCGAAAATTACGCGCGCAACATTAGTTATTTTTCGATCAGCGGTCCTGACGGCAAACGCCTCAATCACGAGCGAACGCGCAAGCAGACTTGGCGCGTCGAGACGAAAGGTTTCACGGCTTTGACGATTCAATTCGATTACAGCGCCACAAAACTGGCACTGAATCAGGCGAAGATCGCGCGCAATTTTTCGTATTTCACGGGGACTGAATTGTTTCTCATGGCCGAAGGCCATCGCGATTGCTCCAGCAGCGTGACACTGAAAGCGCCGAAAGATTGGAAGGCGATTTCGTCGCTCAAGGAGTCCGCTCCGTTCAAGTTCAGCGCGGCGAATTACGACGAGCTCGTGGATTGCCCTGTATTAATGGGTGAATTCGACGTGCTGAAATTCCAGGCGTTCGGCAAACCGCATTTCATCGTCATGGCGCCAAAGGGAAAATTCCCCGAAGAGCGCGCGAAGGAATTGCCGGACGGGCTGGCGAAAATCGTGCAGGCCGCCGGCGATGTTTTTTTCGGCGCGCCGTATGACAAATACATGTTCCTTTATTTTTTTCAGCGCGCTGAAACG
>DATGGK010000113.1:0-56526 GCA_035308565.1 Planctomycetota bacterium
ATCGCCGCGTTCAAAGCGGTTTGAAACGCCGTGGCCTGAGTGCCGGTCAACCCCCAATCCGTCGGCGTGCTGCTGATCGCCGAATTCAACTGCGTCAAAAAAGTGATCTTCGCCGCGTCGGTGCTGGGGATGAAATCGGTCCGCATAAGCCATGCTCTCCTATGATGTGGTTTGCACACAAATCATTGGTTTAACGTATCTTACATGAAGGAAAAGGTCTTAAAACAAGCGCTGAAAAAGCTAGACAAAGCCGCTCAGTCTAAAGACAAAGCCGCTCAGTCTAAAGACAAAACCGTTCCGTCTAAAGACTGCGCCGAATTGTCTAAAGACCAAGCCGCGCAATCTAAAGACAGCGCCGTTCAGTCGAAAGACTGAGCCGCGCGGTCTAAAGCCGGA
The DNA here is from genome assembly GCA_035308565.1 of Planctomycetota bacterium. GTDB lineage: Bacteria > Planctomycetota > SZUA-567 > H5-PLA8 > H5-PLA8 > JANXLS01. Next base: position 397 of record DATGGK010000113.1, read on the forward strand.
GCCGTTCAGTCTAAAGACAAAGCGTCGCAGTCCAAGCCACGCGCCGTCCAGTCCAAGCAAAAAATCGCGCCCCGCGCGCCACGCCCCTACTTTGCCTCAATCAGCTTGAACGACTTGACGATGGCGTCGAAATCTTTGGCGAAAGCCAAACGTTAGCGCCCCGCGCAAAAACCCGCAAGGATGAAAAAAGCTCAGCCCGCCTTCCGCGTGGAGCTGCGGCGGCGGATCAGCCATTCGAGGATGAACCAGACGGCGAAAAGAATCGCCAGCGCAATCGCGGAGTCTACCGCAACGTTTACTTGGTACCAGCTTATGAATAAGCTGTCCGCGAGCCGCCACGAGTCACGTCTATTAATGAACTCCCGTTGTTTTTGCGCCAATTTTACGAAAGTCATGTTCATCAAACCGCCTCTTGAAACGTCGTCAGTGCAAAAGTTCAACGGCCATCCGCGTACCAAGTCCATCTCATAGAAATAAAAGAACGTTCCGTCCGGTCTAAGTTTTCCTATTTCTTCTCGTAGTTCCACACGCTCGCGCAGGTTTAATTGGAGTAACCCGCCCGCGACAAACATCATCACAATGGCCGTCGAGAGATGAATCTGAAAGCGCGCGCGGCGCGGAGGCTCAGGCATGTCTCACGCTCCCTTCCGCGCCGCGCGGCGGATAAGACGTTCGCAGAGAAACCATGTAAGAACAAGAAGTGGTAGCGCAGCAAGAGCATTAATAATAATTCCTTCAACGCGCCACTCCTCTTTCGGACCGCCAAAGTACTCCGGGGCGCGGTCTTTTAATCGATCCGTCCAAAATTCGAGAGATACATCACCTCTGTTCAATGAGGCCGGAATGGATGTATTAAGCATGTCAGTCGGCCATCCATAGCCAAATTGCCTTCTTCCAAACCAATACACTCCGGACTCGCTTCGTTGAAATTCCGATTCGCTTCCCTCGCGGTCCTCTGCCTTCGGCCATCCTAGATCAAGAATTAGACCACGTGAGTCGAGCAATCTGCGATGGGAATTTATCCACATCAACCCGCCCGCCACAAACATCAGCACAATCGCCGTCGAGAGATGAATCTGAAAGCGCGCGCGGCGCGGAGGCGAGTTCACTGTTCGCATTCTTTCGCATCAAACGGGCCTGAAAGGCCCATACATCCTAGCCCAGGGCGTAAGCCCTGGGTGCGCTCGCACCGCGAAACCAAAGCCCTGAAAGGGCGGCACAAACAGAGCGCGCACCGCATGTGCCGCCCTTTCAGGGCTATCTCAATCCAGGGGCAACTAACCCAGGGCTTACGCCCTGGGCTAAGATGTATGGGCCTTTCAGGCCCGATTCACTGCGCTGATCTTTACGCTGTTCTTTAAAAAAAGTACAGCGCAAAGAAAGGAAAAAGTAAAAGGCGAAAAGTAACGCCGGGGTTGCGCTACATCACTTTCACTTTCGGCTTCAGGCCGTATTTTTCGATGCGGCTGCGCAGCGTGTTGCGGGTGATGCCCAGCAGTTTCGCGGTCTGGAGCTGGTTGCCGTTGAGCTTCTCCAGCGCGCGGCCGATCAGCAGGCGCTCCATGTCTTCGATCAAGCTCGCCTTGCCGCTGCTGAGCAGGCGGTCGATCACGTTGTCCATGTCCAAATCCGTGGAGGCGGCCACCGCGACGGACACGCCGTTGGAACCGGGCGCGCTCACGTGCGCCGGCGCGGGCGCGGCGGCCGGCAGCGCTTCCGGCGGGCGCGCGGCTTCGGGGCCGAAGTCGAGATGATCGGGGCTGATGATGCTGCCGTTGCAGAGCACCATCGCGCGGCGCACGACATTTTCCAACTGGCGGATGTTGCCCGGCCATTCGTAGGCGCAGAGCGAGTCCATCGCTTTCTGCGAAATACCGCTGGCCTGGCTGGAGAGCGCTTCGCGGTGGCGCGTGAGAAAATAATGCGCGATCTCCGGAATGTCTTCGCGCCGGTCGCGCAGCGGCGGCAGCGTGATTTCCATCACGCGCAGGCGATAGTACAAATCTTCGCGGAAGCCGCCGTCGCGAATCAACTTTTCGAGATTTTGGTGCGTCGCGGCGAGGATGCGGACGTTGACGCGAATCGTCTCCGTGCCGCCGACGCGCTCGAAGGTGTTGTTTTGCAGCACGCGCAGGATTTTTGCCTGCGTCGAGACGCTCATGTCGCCGACTTCGTCCAGAAACAGCGTGCCGCCGTCGGCCTGTTCGAATTTGCCGAGCTTGCGCGCTTCGGCGCCGGTGAACGCGCCGCGCTCGTGGCCGAAAAGTTCGCCTTCGAGCAGATTTTCAGGAATCGCAGCGCAATTCACCGCCAGGAACGGTTTGTTTGAGCGCAGCGAATGCTGCCACAGCGCGCGCGCGACGAGTTCCTTTCCGGTGCCCGATTCGCCCCGAATCAGCACGGGGACTTCGCGCGGAGCGACCTGGCCGATTTTTTTGCAGACCTCGTGCATCGCGCCGGATTGGCCAATGATGCGGTCGGCCAAAGAGGAATGTTTCGGCGTCTTTTTGCCGGGCGATGAGTCCAGCAGTTCGCTGTTGACACGCTTGTTCAAGCGCGCTGAAAGCAGCGCTTTTCCCACGACGCTGTTGAGCGTTTCGGTTTCGAACGGCTTCATGATGTAATCGAACGCGCCGCGCTTCATCGCTTCGATCGCCGTCTCCGTCGAACCGTGCGCCGTCATGATCACCACCATTTGGCGCGGGCGTTCGGTGCGAATTTGTTTGAGCAAATCGAGTCCGTCGGAGCCGGGAATTTTGACGTCGAGCATGACCAAGTCGGGGTCTTCACCGCGCAGCGCTTCGAAGCCCGCTTCGGGCGTCTGCACGGCGGTGACGCGCCGGTCATCGCTGGAAAGCTGCCGCGCCAGCGAGTAGCACACGCCTTCGTCGTCGTCGATGATGAGGATCTTTTGCATTCGCTGCTCCCATTCCCTCTCAATATGCTCGCGTGGGACGCGTCTCCGGCGCGTCTACTTTCGGCGCGCCGGAGACGCGCCCTACATCGCCGCCGGCAGCAGCGCGCGAAACAGCGCGCCACGGCCAATGTCCCTGCGCGGCGACTCCACTTCCAGCCGCCCGCCGTGCGATTCGACAATGCGCTTGACGATCGACAGCCCAAGACCCACGCCGGTCTTTTTCGTCGAAACGAATGGCTGAAAAAGCTTCAACTGAACTTTCTCCGCCAGCCCCGGCCCGTCGTCGGCCACTTCGAGAATGGCCTCGCATCCCGCGCCCTTCGCGGCTTTGTTCACTTTCGTCCGCACACTCACGCGCCCGCGCTTTTCCACGGCTTGAATCGCGTTCAGCACCAGATTGTAGACCACCTGCGACAACTGCGTCGCATCGCCGCGCACCGGCAATTCCCCGTCGCACAGATCGATCGTCAGCCGTGTGCCTTCGCTGGCCGACGAGGCCAGCAGCAGCATCGACTCGTCCACCGTCGCGTTGAAATCGACGGTGGTCATTTCGGACGGCGCCACCTGCTGCCGCGCCGTGTTCAAAAAGCCCTCGACGATCGCTTCCAGCCGCGCGATCTGCTTGACGATCATCTCCGCGTCCTGCTGAGCGTTGTCCGAGAACTTCTCCGACTTGTAGATCGTGCCGAAGAGCATCTTGATGCTCGTCAGCGGATTGCGAATCTCGTGCGCCAGCCCCGCGGCCAGTTCGCCCAGCATCGAATGCTTTTCCGCGCGCCGCAGCGTCTCTTCGGCTTCGAGCATGTGCCGGTGCGCACGCGCGTTATCGATCGCCAGCGCGCTCGACAACGCCAGGTTCTCCAGCAAACTCAGGTCATGATCGTCGAAGCGCTTGCGCGGCCCTCCGAACACGCACAGCACGCCGAGCGGACTTTCCTTCGCCACCAGCGGCACTGCCAGGAGCGAGCGCACGCCCGCATCCAGCGACAACAGGCCGTTGTTTTCGCTCTGCACATCCTCGAAACTCAGCGCCTTCCCCGCCAGAATCACCCGTCCCAGTAGCGAGCCGGCAACGGGCACTCGCGGTTGGCTCCGATACTCGTCCGATCCGCCGTGACAAGCGGCCATGTCGAAATCGGTTCCGGCCTCGTTGAGCAGAAAGACCGAGACGATCTCGGCTCGGCATACCTTGCCGGTCAACTCGACGGCGCGCGCCAGCACTTCGCGCAAATCCAACGAACTGCTCAGGCCGCGCGCGACTTCGCCCAGCAATTCCAATTCGTCCGCGCGCCGCCGCGCTTCTTCGTAAAGCCGCGTGGATTGAATCACGCGCGCCGATTGCGCCGCCAGCGAGGTCAACAGCGCTTCGTCTTCCGACGTGAAATGATTCAGCCGCGCCGAATCGACCGAAATCACGCCGATGATGCGACCGCCGATTTTCATCGGCACCGCCAATTCGCTGCGCAGATTCTGCTGCACCGCGATATAGAGCGGATCCTTCTTGACGTTCCCCAGCCGCCGCGGCACGCCCGACTCGGCAACCCATCCGGTGATGCCCTGGCCGACTTTTAATCTGGTTTGAAAGATGCGTTTGTCTTTGAAGCCCTCCGCGACTTCCACGCGCAGATTGTCCTCATCGTCGATGAGCATGAGGCTGGCCGATGTGGCGCGCGTGATGCTGAACGCAGCTTTCAAGATCAGTTCAAGCACCTCCTTCGGCGATTTGTCAGCGCCCAGCGCTTCGGCAATGGGCGTCAGCGACGCCATGTCCACACGGTGAGCGCGCTGCGATTCACGCCGTTCAGGTTTTGGCAAGTTAGCTAGAAGATCCGGCGACTGTATCCGCAACGACTCCCTGCTTTCGACAATTCTGGCCATGCCTCCGCCTTCTGCTCACTTTGTAGCGTTTTGATCTCTATACAAATCAGCGGCCATATCCTGAAAATGTACCGCAGGCCATTCTCCCCATAGGCCACGAATTGCCTGGGTGCCTTTGTGTCCATTAGATATCATTGTGATCAAAATACAACAGCACTCCGCCCTCCTTAATTGAGCATTTGTGGCTGTTTTGAAATGAAAAGAGAAGCGGATTGTACCGCGGACTTACTGCGGTTTCACATCGCGCGAAAACAAGTGCCGGTTCGCATAGGTGTAATCCCACGCCGACCAAAGTGTCACCGCGGTCACCACCCACATCATGGTGTGAGCGACCGACGTGACTTCCGCGCCTTTGACCGTCGCTTCGTAGGCGACGCTTTCTTCGCCGAAAATGATTGCCATCAACAGCGTCAGGAAAATCGCCGAGCCTTGCGCGATGGCTTTAATTTTTCCGCTTGCTCGCGCGTGCACGAAGACGCGCCGTTCGATCCCGAACGCGCGAATGACGGTCACCAGCATGTCGCGATAAAACAGAATCATCACCATCCAGATCGGAATCCATTTTCCGTGCGCGTGGCTGGCGAACGCAAAGAAGCAGCTTAAGCGAAACGTGGAATCCGCATACGGGTCAAGGATTTTTCCAAAATCGGAAACCTGGTTGAGCTTGCGGGCAAGGATCCCGTCGAAGATATCAGAGACCTCGCTCAGCCACATCACGACGATGCACGCGATCAAGCCGGCGCGGCCACTGAGCGACGGCGGAAGGAAGCCCTCCGTGCCCGAACCAATGAAGAGGACCAAAAAAATGGGCGCGGACGCGAGGCGAAAGAGTGTGAGGATGTTGGGCCAAGTCATGCGGAGAGATTAACGGCGCAAGCGCGATTTGTCATTCGTCATTTTGTGGTGCAGGCGGCACGCCTGCATCGGACGGACCACTACCGTGGCTTGGCGCGACGTCCAAAAGATTGACATCATGCTGAGAATTCGGCGTCAAATGGGCATGGTTCTCATAGTGAACGCATGCAATAATCCAATTGGCGCGCGACTTGTTAATTACCTTTTCGAAGAGCCTCTTTTGAGGCGAAACGAAAAGGAGAATGGCATGTTTACTCTCGCGTTATTCACACCCATCGTCGCCGCGGCAGGCTGGTCGTTGCTGTATTTGCTGCTGGGCGGGAGCCTGTCGGGCGCCGTCGTTATTTTCATCGTGTTGAAGTTGTTGGGAAGATAGTTTCCCAACAGGGCGGCTCCCTTGAGCGCGCAGGTGAAAACCGGCGGGCGAGAGGGAGCCGCCATACGATGTTTAGAATAGTGTATAAATAAACGGCGCGGCGCCGCTGGCCGCGAGGATCAGCACGACACCCATCAACGCAAGCACGATCAGGATCGGCGTGAGCCACCACTTCTTATTGTTCTTTAGATAATCCCAAAATTCGGCGGCGAAACTCGGCGCGGCTTGCGTGGCTTGCGCCGCGAATGCGTTTTTGTCTTGATCGGGTTGCGTCATGGCCCGCCTCCTGGATTTGCTTCAATGAATACAATGCGCGCGCGGAATGCGCGGAATTAATACTGCTTGAAATAGCGTTTCGCATCCGCCGCGGGCGGTCTGGCAATCCAATACGACTCTTTCGAGCGGTCGAATTTGCGTTGCATGGAATCGTGGCCGAAGAGGCGCAGCAGCAGGCCGATGGGCGTGAGGATGAGGTAGAACGCCACCATCAATAGCATGTGCGAGATGACCCAACCGATGGGAAACGTGATGAACATCAATCCGATAAAAATCGGTTTGACGATTTTGGGCGCAAGCAGCCCCGCAAGTTCCATCGCGGCGGCGACGCTCCAGAACGACCCGACCAGCGGCGTGAGGCCGCTTTTTCGATAGATTAAAAACCCGGCAAGCACACAGAAAGCAGGGCACCAGAGGCAGGCGAATTGGCGCAGCTCGGTGCGCGAGGGGTTGCGGTTGATGGAGATCAGGGACAATTGAAAGTTCCTTATATAAACGTGCAGGCGGGACGCCTCCACCACGGGGTCAATCCAATTCGAACGCGGCCAGGTACGCGTCGATGTCGTGCTGCTTCGCATTCGGCTGATCTTTTTTCAGGAGCACGCAGCGTTCGAGGACGAGCACGTCCATGTTCGTCGCCATGAAACAGCGCAGGGCGTGTTCGGGTGTGCAGACGATCGGTTCGCTGCGGACGTTGAAACTGGTGTTGATAATCACAGGGCAGCCGGTTTTTTGCTCGAACGATTTGAGCAAGCGATAGTAACGCCCGTGGCGGTCGGCATCGACGGTTTGGATTCGCGCGGAATGGTCCACGTGTGTGACAGCGGGCAGCGTCGAGCGGATGAGTTTCAATTTGTCGAGGCCTTTCAACGCGGCTGAATTGCCGTTGGTGTCGATGCGCTGATTTTCGCGGACAGGTGCAACCAGCAGCATGTAGGGGCTTTGTTCGCGCGGGCGCGTTTCGAAAAATTCAGCGACGCGCTCTTCGAGGACCGATGGCGCGAAAGGGCGAAACGATTCGCGGAATTTGATTTTCAGGTTCATTACCGACTGCATCTTCGTGCTGCGCGCGTCGCCGAGGATGCTGCGGCTGCCCAGCGCGCGGGGGCCGAATTCCATGCGGCCTTGCAGCCAGCCGACCACGTTTTCGTTGGCAAGACTTTCGGCGACGAAAGCGCAGAGTTCGTCGTCGTTGTCGAAACTGCGGTAATTCGCGCCGGCTTTGTCGAGAAACGATTTCACGTCTGCGTCACTAAAACCGGGGCCGAGCAGCGAACCGCGCTGCGCATCGCGCGGCTGGACGGCGCGCGGGTTGTCGAGCAATTGGTGCCAGATTAGCAGCGCGACGCCGAGCGCTCCGCCCGCGTCGCCCGCGGCGGGCTGGACCCAGACATCGTCAAAGATGCCTTCGCGCACGATCTGGCCGTTGCCGCAGCAGTTGAGCGCCACGCCGCCGGCGAGGCAGAGGTTTTTCATTCCGGTGGTTTTGCGCACGTGCCGCGCCATGCGCAGCATGATTTCTTCGGTGACTTTTTGAATCGACGCAGCGATGTCCATGTCGCGCTCGGTGAGTTTCGATTCGGCTTTGCGCGGCGGCGCGCCGAAAAGCTTGTGAAATTTTTCGGAGGTCATGCGCAGGCCGTGGCAATAATCGAAGTAGCTTTGGTCCATGCGGAAGGAGCCGTCGGCTTTCAAATCGATCACATTTTTTAGAATAAGATCGGCGAATTTTGGTTCGCCGTACGGCGCGAGGCCCATCAGTTTGTATTCGCCCGAGTTGACTTTGAAGCCGCAATAATAGGTGAACGCCGAATAGAGCAGGCCGAGCGAATGCGGAAAGCGCAGTTCATGCGTGAGCGAAATTCTGTTGCCGCGGCCGGTGCCGAAACTCGCGGTCGCCCACTCCCCTACCCCGTCGATGGTGAGGATCGCGGCTTCTTCAAAAGGCGACGGAAAGAAAGCGCTGGCGGCGTGCGATTCGTGATGTTCCGGGAAAATGATGCGGCGCGTGTGCGTTCCGCCAAGGCCTTTGCGGATTTCGCGCGGGAGGTGCAGCTTTTGTTTAAGCCAGAGCGGCATGGCCATCAGAAACGATTTGAAGCCGCGCGGCGCGAACGAGAGATAGGTTTCGAGCAGGCGTTCGAATTTCAAAAACGGTTTGTCGTAGAAACCGACGAAATCGACCTGCTCGGGTTTGAGTTTGGCTTCGCTCAGGCAATATTCGATCGCGTTGGTCGGGAAATTGTCGTCGTGTTTTTTGCGTGTGAAGCGTTCTTCCTGCGCGGCAGCAACGATCTTGCCGTCGCGGATCAGCGCGGCGGCGGAGTCGTGGTAGAAGGCGGAGAGGCCGAGGATGGCGGTCATAACAGAAATTCAAAATTCAAAGTTCAAAATTGAAGAGACGCTTATTTCGCCAGCAATGAGGGCAGATCGTGCGCGAGCTTTTCGGCGATCTTCTTGTGCAGCTCCGGTTGCGGGTGGCCATCGCCGGGGACAAACCAGCGGTCGTAGTCGATTTCGCCGGGCGTGCCGAGCATGTTGCGGTAGTCGAGGATTTTGGCGCCGCGCTCTTTGCAAAAGTTCACGACATCGTCGGTGAGCGAATCCTGGCGGCCCGGGTAAACCAGAATGTAGAAGCCGTCGGATTGGAATTTCTTTTCGAACAGCACGCGCGCTTCGTCCAGCAGCAGCGCGCAGAGGCGCGCGTCTTTCTTGGTGAGGATTTCGCCGTGATAATCGCGCATGGCGTCCACGAGTTTGCTGCCGGTATTGGAGGGCTGTTCGGGGCGGTCGCAGAAGAGTCCTTTGCGCACCGGGCGGCCGGTGGATTCGTCGATTTCGTACCACGGAAATTTCTGCGCGAAAGATTTGACCGTGCGCGGCGTGCCGACGGCGCGGTTGATGTGTTCGTGATGAAACGAAAAAATCGCGAGCGCTTTTTTCTGCGGAACCTGCTTTTCGATCTCGGTTTTGAAAAGCTCGACCATCTGCTGCGGGCCGTAGCTGCCGACTCCGTAGTTGTAAACGGCTCGATCCGGCAACAGCAGCGCGGTTTGCCAGGGCATGGTTTGGTCGTCGTTGCAACAGAGGCCAAAGGTGTACGAACAGCCGATGAAGAGAATCGCGCGTTCGGGCGGCGGGCCTTCGGGCTTGGGTTGAATGCGGCGGCCAAATTCGTCGGTCGTATACGTCGCGTGATAAATGATTTTTTTATCTTTGTCGGTTCGTTTCGTGACGGTCACGCGCGTGTTGGGGCGGTGCTTGCGCGCGAAGTTTGGATCGTCTTCGTAGAATTTTTTCAATTCGGGGCCGGCATCGCCGGCGTCCGTAACGCCCGTTGTTTCAGGAATGATGACTTTGCGCGGCGGCGCGGGCGGCGTTGAATTTTTCGACGCGGGCTGCGTGCCGGGCGCGTCTTCGATGCTGACTTCGAGCGACGCCTGGCGGTTTTTGTCGCGCCAGCGCAGGTAATATTCGCCAGCGAGAGTTGCCGCGACGGCAAGCAGCAGCGCGCAGGTGAGGCCGAAGCAGAGCGCCGCCAATTGAGGGCGTTTGCGGATAAGTTGACGAAGCGAAGTCATGCGGCTTCCTGCGTTGATGACGCGCGTTCCAATGCAGCAGGCAGGCGCCTGCGTCCATGAGGCATTGGCTGGCGGACTCGATGATTGGGTTACACCACAGATAAAATGCGTTTCAGGTTTTGTCACGATTGTTGCATGAACAACGCCCTTCCCTTCACCCAATGGCGAAGCCCTCGTCTCTTCTTTACTTCTCATTTCAAATCGCTATCCTTGTCGCTCCGAACTCCATTTTTAATTTTGAATTTTTCATTTTGAATTTTAAACATGCTCACAATCTGTAACGAACCCGTCGCCCCTCTCACCACGCTGCGCTCCCCGCGCGTCTGGCAGACCATATTGAATCCGGAATTGCCCGGCAAAATCATGCTCTCGCACGTGCAGCTCAACCACGCGCTCGTTCATGAAGAGCAGCAGGATTTGGACAAGCGGCTGTTGAAGTTGTACGGCGCGGTGATCGCGAAATTCGCGGCGCTGCACGGGGAAAGCACGCGCTGCTTTCTGGTGCGCGCGCCGGAGAGCATCAATCTTGTCGGGCACCACATCAAGGATTTCGGCGGCTCGACGAATGGCATCGCCTGCTATGAAACGGTGTTATGCGTCTCGAAACGCAGCGACGGCAAAGTCTCGATCGCGCATCTCGAAGAACGCTTCGCGACGAGCGAATTCGAGTTGCTTGAAGGATTGCCGAAGGCGCGCGTGCTGGATTGGAAGGCACATGTCAGTCAGCGCGCCCAACCCCTCACCCCTAACCCTTCTCCCCCAAGGGGAGAGGGGAGTAATCGCGCGATACGCAATGCGTTGCAATATTACGTGAATCGCCACAAAGGCCCTACCGGCCAGATCGAATTGGCCATCCCCGGACTTAACATCGTCGTCGGCGCTATTTTGCCGGCCGGCTACTCATCGCACTCGCAAACCTCGCTCGCCGCCGCAGCACTGACCGCGATCATGGCGGCGAGTGGCGAATGGGGCCAGTTGCCGCTCAGCGATTTCGCGGCGTGGCTTGAAGAAGCTCAATCCGGCGGGCACGGGCGGCGCAGCGAGATTGGGCCGATTGTGTTCGGCATGGCCGGTGAAGTCGTTCACACTGATTGGAATCCCGCGCGCGCGAAGAGCAAATTGCTGCCGCATGGGTTCAGCTTTGTGAGCGCGCACACGGGCGTGAAGGCCGATTGCGCGCACGCCGCTGTTCCCCCCTCTCCCCTTGGGGGAGAGGGGCCGGGGGTGAGGGGCAGCACGCCCGTTGACGTCCTGAAAACGCCAGCGATCCGCATGACAACGACTTTCGCGGCACTCGCGCTTTACAAGCACCTCGCACAATCTGGCGATGTGCCGATGAGCGACGAGGATGTCTACCGCGTCGTTGCGCAAATTCCGGAACGCGCCACGCGCACGGAACTGCTCGCAACGTTCGCCGCTGAGCCGGGCCGGCGGAACGCCGGCGGGACAATCCGCGCCGTACTCGACGCGCATTTCAAGACGCATCCCGAACCGCCCGGCGGCTACAACTTGCGCGAGAAGCTTCTTTTCGTCCTCGCCGAAATGCGCCGCGCGGACCGCGCCGCGCAAGTCATCCGCGCCGGCGACGCCGCGGCGCTCGGCGCGCTGATGAACATCAGCCAAGCGGGCGAAGCGAATTTCTTTCACGATGTCGCGCCGATGGGGCGTATCGCGCAGACGCTCGCGATTCCGTCCTGCGTCAGCGACGAGGAAATGCTCGCCCTCGCCGATTCCGCCGAGCCGCTTTGGCGACAAACCGGAAAATCCGGCGCAAGCACGCCCGAAACGGATTTGCTCTGCGACATTGCATCCGGCGTGCCCGGCGTGCTGGGCGCACGCTACTGCGAACCGCAGCGCGTGGTCATTCTCTGCAAGACGGAAAACGTGCAGATTCTCAAAGACGAATTGATCTCCGGCTATTATTCGCCGCGCGGGTTGGCGGTAAATTTAGTGGAGCAGATTTATGCGTGTCAGGGCGTCGGCGTGCTGGCGGTGTAAGGGCTTCGCGCAAACTTTTTTGTGTGTGTCATGTAAAGAATTCGCAACGATCAAGCTTTTCGATTTTTTCTTGTTGCATTTGTCGAAAGCTGGATAGATTCGAGGTTGTTATTCCTTTTTGAAATGCGCCGTGTTTTCTCACGAGGTGTGTCTATGCGCGTTGAAATTGCCCCCCCCCCGCAAAAGATTTGAACTCATGTGCATCGCGGTTTTGATGGCGACGATGGGCGCCGCGCGGTCTCAAGATGTATCGCCGTCGACGCCGGGAACGAGCGACAATGTCGCGTTTAACGTGCATCTTGACCCGTGCCCGTATGACGATGACGCTTATTTTTACGTCGTCGTCACCGATCTAAACGACACTATTTGCGCGCTGGGATATGGCGCTGGAAGTGACGGGGCGGCGGATATTTGGACCGACGCCAGCGCTTACGGCGCGGGGTATCTTGCCGACGGAATCTACGGCCTTTGGGTGGGTAGCGACCCGGGCGACACCACTAACGATACGGCTTTGTTTCCTTTTGTTGTATTGACCAGCGGCGCGCAATTCGATTCGGTGAGCGCGACAAGCGCTGCGGCGTCGGTTTCCGCGAGCGCCATCGCACAGAATTTTCCAGATAGCGGCCTTGACGACGCGCTCGAATTCAACGACTGGACAGACTTCAACATTGACCTGATGACGGGCACGACGACAACCATCAACGTGACGTTCCTGAATATCCTCCCGGCGAACGACTTCGGCTTTTCCACAACCGGAGCCTTGATGGTTGAATCCTCGCTAGACGGCCAGAATTACACCAATGCTAACGTTTTATTCGACATGGACAGTAATTCGTTCTTCATCGAGAATTTCGACCTGAGCGCGTTGGATGACGGTCCGCACGTACTCTACATCCGGGCGACCGACTTGGCTTGGAATACGACGATCCACGAATACTGGTTCGTCACCGACAACACCCCGCCCATTGTCACCTGGTACGACGAGAACGGGAACCTGCTACACGACGGCGACACTGTCACCAACCAAGCCCTCTGTGTCACGGGTGCATTCTGGGATGCGGTTGGGCTGCCGAACATAAGCGCGTCGTATGGAACCTCTATCACCTGCACGGCTCACAATCTCGCGCACGACTGGGGCGAAACAATCTATGTCTCGACTTGGAACACGTCCACCGCCACGTTTTTCATCGCTAGTGGCGAGTACGACTTCGACTCGGTCGTCTTGACAGCGACAATCACCGACCTCGCCGGCAACATCGCGACATCCTCGATCACGGTCTACTACGCGCTTGCCCCCACCGTGATCGCCGTCTCGCCCATCGGCGCGCAATGGGTCACTACTTCCACTCCTGACATATACGCCATATTCTCCCTCTCCCCGGGCGGCACTCTAACCAACCAAACGCTCACTATAGACGGGGAGGCGGTGGATTCGTACATCAACGGTCCCGGCGTTTATGCGACAAACCCACATCTTTCAGATGGCGCGCACACGATTTCCGTGATTGCGGGGAACTACGTTGCGTCTTATTTCGAGGACTTGACGCCAGAGGACGGAGATGTATGGGCCTACAATACATTTATGATGCCCGCCGCGTATTCGTGGACGGTGAATGTGGACACGGTGGCGCCGACGATTGTGAGCGCGACGGTGACGGATGGGATCGTGACGCTGACACCTTCCGATGACACGAGCGGCGTTTCTTACATCGAATTTCACACATACGGCTGCGGGCCGGACGTTTCTGTTTATGCGCTGAACGGCAATCCGGCGACGATGGATGTCAGCGCGTTCGATCCGGGGTGGTATTTGATCGCTGGAAGTATTATCGATAACGCGGGAAACTCATACCGGTTCACGGCGACGATTGCGATGCCGGATGGTGCGGAGGGGGACGCGGAAGTAGACGGGGTCGCACAGGATACCACAGTGCAAGCGCGCATATATCGCACTACATCGCTAACCGATCCGCCCCTATATACGCCCAATTCGACGCCAGTTTTTCCGAAGGAGAGTGCTTGGGTTGGAGAAAAAATCAGGCTCTATGTCGTTTTGGTCGGAACTAACTCGCTTATCGAAACTTCATCTTGGGATCTGAATGGTGGGCGTGCGGTTCGAGATTATTATGCGGCCCGCACCTCAGGAGAGGCGACCCCGTTAACACATGGGGGAAACGGTATTGATTCAAATTTGGATTCCGAAGAACTCATTTTTTACTGGTGGGACAAGCGCACCCAAGACGAAACTATCAGTTGCCACGTAACGTTCGACGATGCCACGGAGTCTAGGGACCCGTCCGTCTCATTCGCGATATCAAAGCCGACGTGTGAATTCTCATTTGAAACCGGAACTATTTTCTATGTGGACAACCCAAACGCGCCGTATGTCGACCAGTATACCGGAATTCAAATGTTTTACGATACTCGGGGCCCGCGTGTAGCGCTTGGAGGTCCTATTTTAAATAAAAACACGCCAGTTGGAATTGTTGTTAACCCGACAATTAGCAATTTTAAAAGCACGGCGGATAAATGGGCAACTACGCAGGTAATCACGGCGGACAACGATGATGTTGGAGACTGTAGTGATGCGCCGACTGGAACAAAAAAACACGCGTATGTGGAATACTCCGCTTCAATGCTCAACTCGATCAAAACAGGCTTGCTCGACTTTGATCCCAATAAGCTCGGTGCACAGTTTCCATTATCGAAACTCGACCCTTTGGCCAAACCGATCGGCGCCGACTTAGAAGATTTTGATGGTCCACGAGAAACTCTAAAGGACATATATTCCGAGCTAGAGTGTCTTAGCGAATTTGACACGTACGTTATGTACCGTCCAGACGGTGACGATAACGAAAACATTTACGTTCCGCTTAAAGTCTGTTCCTGGTACGTATCTAAGCGTGTAGATAGGAATTACCATTTCTCGTTTTTCGGCAATATCTTTAAAATCTATGATTTCACTCGCGGCGCGGCGCCTCCGTGGGGATTCCTTCCTGACAGCAACGCTAGCGAGTTTGATTCATTTGATCCGACACAATTTCCAACATGGTATGAGAATTTTCCAGATAATCTTTTGCCCGAGCTCTTAAATCCAGAATGGCAATAGGCACGCACATCCCTTTTAAATCCTGACCGGAGTTGGAGGGCGTCCATGAACACGAGCCGCATCCTTTTACTAATTACCTTGATTATTTTTTCCGATTTAGCCCACGCGGTTGAATTAGCATTAACGTCGAGCGTTAATACCGGTTCAGCCGAATGCATACAAGGCGAATCAATTGAGCTTTGCGTTGAACTGAGGAACGAGTCAAGCGCGAGCGTTACGACCCGGGCGCTCATTGCATCCGATCTGGTTATTGAAGTATCAATCCTCGGTTTGTCCGGGAAAGTAAAACTAATTAGCAAGACAAATCTTGGACGTCAGTTTTTTGCTGCAGGGGATTTTGTCATACGCCCTCCGCTGCCAATAAGCATCGGCGCGGGGCAGTCGGTAAAGGAGACCATTTCGTTATCAAGCTGCTTTGATCTTTCACTGCAGGGACGCTATACGGTCGCCGTCAAATTCGACTCCGGCACAAGCGGGGTAATCGAGTCCACATGCAATTTTACCGTTATTACTCGCGCCGTAGCGAAGGAACGAAGCGACAAGGTGGCTCGGTCCAAAGCTCGAATGCTCGAACTCGATCTGAGTGGTATGGCGCGGCAACTTGAGAAGGGTGGAGTGGAGATTCCATTCAGCGAGCGGGAAAAAAATGTGCCTCACGCAATAAACGTAACATCGGGAATTACAAAGTTTGCACTCGGATCATCGCCGATACAAGTATCCTACGCGAATATTTCTGAGACGGATGCATGGGTTCTGAAGAAACCGAACACGTGCGGCGATATTTTGATCTCAGTATCATGCAGGCAGTGGAATGACCGGCATATGCCGAATGCTCTTTTCGCGAAAGTCAATCGGAAGAACGTTCACAAGTTCCTTATTTCCGCTCGCGATGAGCAAATGCAGATCAAACCGGGCACGTCGCACGAATTTGCTCTAGATATTTACTCCATGCCCATGGATTGGCAACCTGGCGTCTATGAATTATGGATTTACGACAACGGAGAGAAACTCTTTTCCAACAAAATCAAATTCCGTCTCGAAGCCAACACGAATTCAATTCCGCTTCTGACGCGCATGGCGATGCTTGAAACCGACAGCAAGGACCCGTACGAAAATCATCGCCGCGAAATCAAACGGGATTTCGCTCTGAAGTGGCTCTCGGCGACGTTTGACGACGTCATGGTCAACCCCATCACCGACCGCGACAACCAGCAGGTCTACGACGCCAAGATGGAGCAGAACATCTATTTCCTCAACCAATTCCTCGACAAATGGCCGGAGCGGAGCAAGACGCGCGAAACCGAGGCGCTCTTCCAGGTGCTCAACAGCGACGCCAAGGTCAAGCCGGATCTCGAGTCGATGAAGAAGGCCATCGAGGCTGGGCGCAACGCGCTCAAGCCGCAGCCGGTCACGCCGAATCCCTTACCCCTCACCCCCAACCCCTCTCCCCCAAGGGGCGAGGGGAGCACGGTGCCCGCGAAAGACAACGCGGTCAAGCCGCCGGCGCCGCCGGACGAGAATAAGTGATCGCGGCTTGCACGCGCGGCGAAGTGCGCGTTATACTGGCGCCCGTGCAGGCAGGGACGCCCGCACCACAAACCGCCTAAAGGCGGGACTACAAACGTGCGGACACTTGTTTCAAAATGAAAGCTTGCCTTCTGCCGGTCGTTCTTCTCTGTGCGTGCGCAGCCGCTGGGTCTGAAGACAGGGAGAAGCCGTCCCTTACCCCCAACCCCTCTCCACCAAAAGGCGAGGGGAGTAACGGCGAGACAGTGCCGCTCCCTGCCGGCCGCGGCTCGCAAGTGGCGGGGATTAATTATTATAATTTCCAGGACTTGATCAACAAAGCTGAACGCATCGTCCTCGGCGAAATTGGCGAGAAAAACGACGGGGCAGTGAGCATCAAGGCCATTGAGACGCTCAAAGGGCCGGCGCGCGATCCGAAGGCGATCACGGCGGAGACGATTCGGCGCGCTGAGGAATTGATGAACAGCGGCAAGAGTTCCGTGCCGGCGCCGCGCGGCGATCCGCCGCCGGAGAATGTCAACATCGCGGTGATTCCGCCCGCGGAGAACATGCTGCCGCCGGCGGGGACGCAGGTGATTTTTTTTCTGTGGGAAATGGAAAAAGGGAAGAGGGAGGAGGGAGGAGGGAGGGGAGAAACGCAGAAGGGCGCCGTGCCGACGTATCGCATCAATCATCCGCAGTGCATTTATGAAAGCAGCGTGTTGCCGCAGGTGAGGGTGGCGCTGCTGAAGCCGCGTTCGATTGCGGACGGACGATTTTTGCGGGAGCGCGATGCGCAGGCGGCTGGCCGCGCGGCGCAGCGGAAGATGGATGAGGAATTGAAGAAGGCGCTGGCGGAACCGGTGCTGGGGCTGGCGATCGAATGCGTGCGGCCGCATTTGCTGCTCAAAGGCGACAACAGCTTCATGATCAGCTCGAATCTGCTCAACACGTATTCGAAAGAGCTGGCGGTCTACGACGGACCGGCGGCGGCATACGGAGTGGTGATCCGCGCCAAGGATGCCGCGCTTGAGACGGCGCTGGTGCTGCACTTGAACTCGTTCGACGATGTCGATCCGGCGGCGTTGAACATTACGAGCTTGACGGATTTCGACAGCATCTCCGGAAATGGGCAGCTTGCGCGCGATCACAAATTCGAGGCGCAGAAGTATCCGGCGCTGAAAAACTTGAGCGGCGATTATTTGGTGCGGATGTTCTACACGAACGCCAAGGACGGAAAAAAAGACGGGTTAAGCGCGCCGGCGTGGACGGGGACAGTGATCTCGGCGGAGATACCGTTGCAATTCAAGAAAGCTAATCCCTGATTACGCAATGTGCACTTTTGCAAACGTCTGTTCCAAAATCGCCGAAAAAGCGGGTGCACCTACTATAATATATCTCTTCGTATATCAATGATTTATGAAAGCTAAGTCACATTGTGCAATTATTTCTAGGCTTTTGATTTAAGAAGACTTGCGCGGCTCCCATTTATGGAATATTATGCAAAGCGGGAGGACAATGTGCATATGTCGCTGGCACCAATACATCGTTACATCGGCCGAATCATCCATCTCATCCGCAAAGAAAAGGGGATGCGGCAATCCGAGCTGGCTTCGCTGACCGGCCTCAAGCAGCCGAACCTGTCGCGCATCGAGAACGGGCTGGTTTCGCCGCGCCAAGTCACGCTGGAAAAGATTGCGCGCGCGCTGGATGTGGAAGTCAGCGTGTTCTTTAGCGAAAGCAAAGTGCAGGAAGTCGAGCGCAAATGGGCGGCGTCGCTGGGCCCCAAGCACGCGGCGCTGATGCTTTCCGGAAAGCTCGAATCCGTCCCGCTGATCACGACCGGCGCCGGCTATCCGACGCAGATTTCAGCGCTGGGCGAACCCGAAGGCCAGATGGAACTGCTGCTGCAGTTCCCGCCGCTTGTCGGCGAATCCGAAGAGGGCCACCGCTTTGCGATGCGTGTCCACGGCGATTCGATGCACCGTATGGGCATCGCCGACGATTTCCGCCCTGGCGAAGTCGTGGTCTTCTCCAGCAGTTTCGAAGTGCGTTCAGACGATTTCGCTTTCGTCATGACCCGCGACACCGGCACATTCTGCAAGGTGCATTTCAACGGCGGCGACTCGATCGATCTCCTTTCTCTCAATCCCAATTACCCCGAAAGACACATACCGAAAGCGGAGGTTCGGCAAATGTGGAAGCTGGTGCGGCACGTGCGCGACTGTGTGGGAGCGTTGCATTAACAGAATATTTGTAGTGAAAAATAAAAAAATCGTTTAGTATTGGTCGTTCAAATGTTACGTTTTGGACCTTCTGCGCGGGTTGCCCCGCTATAAGGGCGCAAAGATTGTGCTATGAACGATATTTATGCCTTAACCGCCAAGTTGGCGTCTCACTTGGATTCCAGCCTTTCCCCGCCAGAGCTTGATGCCCTCAAGGCCCAACTTGAGCGGCTCGGCCTCGAAAATCACTTCTTCAAAACGATCATCGACCTGATGTCCGATCCCGTTTTTTTGAAGGACGCGAAAGGCAATTATCTCTGGGTCAACAAAGCCGTTGCGCAGTGGCTGCGTGTCGAAGATCCCGCCACGTTGATCGGAAAATCCGCCGACGACATCGTCGATAAAGTTCAAGCCGAGACCATCAAAATCGAAGACGAGGGCATCATTGCCGGCGGAAAACCCATCCTCGACAAGTTCGAATCTGCGCGCCGCGGCGACGGCGCTGAAGTTTGGGTATCCATCACCAAAGCGCCGCTTGAAGACGCCGCCGGCAACCGCGCGTACATCGCCGGTTTCCGGCGCGAAGCCACTGACCGCAAAAAGACGGAGGAACTTCTTCACGACATTGTCTCCAACGCGCGCTGCATCCTCTGGACGGCGCGCGTCAAAAAAATAGAAAAGTCCTACAAGTGGCAGCTCAACGTCCTCTCCTCCAAAATCGCGCGCACGGAACTGGGGCTCAATCAGGACAGCAATGAACTTTGGCAGGGCCTGGTCAGCGCCGCCGAATCCAAGCGCATGAGTGACACGGCAGTCAGCGCGCTGCGCCGCAACGCCGCCGGTTACGAAAACGAATTCACCATCAAAGGCCTCGACGGAACATCCCGCAACTTGCGCGAAGTCGTGCGCATCACGCCGATCACCACCGCCGAATGGGCGCTCGTCGGCGTGGCGATGGATGTCACCGAACAGGAGCAGGCCGAGCAGGAATTGCAGAAGTCGCTCTCGATCGTGAGCGCCACGATCGAATCGACCGAAGACGGCGTGCTGGTCGTCAACAAGCAGGGCAAGATCATTTTCTTCAACACGCGCTTCGCCGAAATGTGGGGCATCCCCGAGCACATCATTCTTTCGTGCGACGACACGCAAGCGCTTGAATACGCCATGAACATGCTCGTCGATCCCGGCTCCTTCATGAAGAAAGTCGAGGAAGCTTACTCGCAGCCCGACGCAATTTTCTACGACATCCTGCGCTTCAAAGACGGCCGCGTCTTCGAACGCCACTCGCACCCGCAGCGCACGGGCGGCGAAGCCGCCGGCCGCGTGTGGGTCTTCCGCGATATTTCAAAACGCACGCGCATGGAAGAACAGCTCGCCGCCGTCAACGCGCGGCTTATCAAGCTGGTCAAGGAAGACACGCTCACCAGCCTGCTCAACCGCCGCACCGTGCTCGAATCCGCCGAACTCGAATGGTCGCGCTGGCAGCGCACGAAAAAACCGTTCTCGGTGCTGCTGATCGACATCGACGATTTCAAGAAAATCAACGACAAGCACGGCCACATCACCGGCGACCGTGCGCTAAAACTCATCGCCGACGCGCTGAAGGAGTCCGTGCGCGGCCTCGATTTCGTGGGCCGTTACGGCGGCGAAGAATTCATCGTGATCCTGCCCGAAACGCCGTTGGATGGCGCGGTCGTGGTCGCCGAAAAAATTCTCGAAAGCGTGCGCAAAGTCAAACTCATCGCCGGCGCCGTTCAACTCCCCATCACCGCCAGCATTGGCGTCGTCGCCACGACTTCGCAAGACAAAGACATCGACGCGCTGATTCACCGCGCGGACGTTGCGATGTACGCCGCCAAGCGCGGCGGCAAAAATGCGCTGCGGACGAAAGAAGACGCGCCGGAGCCCCGCATGTAAGTAAGCGGCATTTTTTGCAACACTCTAGTTTGCAGAACATCGCCTCCGCTCGCCCTTTGCACACGTTCCTTCATTTAAAGTTTTATTCCTCAAACTCGCGCGCTTTTTCAACCCGCTCCGCACACCAATTGCGGCGCGTGCGCCTCGGTATTTTCGGGCGCGCCTCTTCGCTCGTGTCGCCCCCATATCCTTCGCCTCGGATTCGCAATTATGAAAGTATCATTTTCTGATTTGCGAAAAATAGCGAACTGGAAGCTTCTGCGTCCTGCGGCAATTGTCGTCTTTGCCCTGCTGGCCGCGATACTGACGCTCTACTTCATTCTGCGCTCTTTTGAGAATGCCCAACTGCATGCCTCTCAGGCGCTGCTTATCGCCGGCCTGATCGTTACGCTTGCGTTCGGAGCCATGACCTTTGAACTCGCGCGGCGCCGGCAGGCCTTGCACCGGCTGGCCCAGCTCAAAAACGAGGCCGACGAAGCCGCTATCGCCAGCGAAGCGCGCTATCGCACACTTTTCGAAAGCATCGCGCAGCGCAAGCAAGTTCAGGACGAACTCGAACGCAGCGAGGAGCGTTTCCGCAAAGTTGTCGAAGACGGCCCGCTCGGCATCGGATTGCGCGACCTGAATGGCAATTTCTTCTTCGCCAGCAAACGACTGTGCGAGATGTCCGGCCGCACTGAGGAAGATTTCAGAGTTAAGGGCCTCAAAGAAACGTCATTGCCCGAAGATTTCTCCATCGACCAAGCGTGCAGCGCGCGGCTGCTCAAAGGCGAGATCGAACACTATACGTTTGAAAAGCGGCTGCTGCGCAAAGATGGCACGCACCTCTGGGTCCAGAAGACAGTCTCCTTGATGTGCGCCAACGATGGTTCCCCGCTTTACTTCATCGCCATGCTGCACGACATTGACGCGCGCAAGAAAGCCGAATTGGAACTCGAACGCCGCCGCGAAAGCCTTGAAAACGCCATTGTGGAACGCACCGCCGAGCTTCAGCTCAAGAATGCGCAACTGGCCTCCGAAGTCGTCGAACGCACGCAGTCCGAAGAAAAATTGCGCACACTTTCCCAGGCTGTCGAAAACAGCGCCACCATGGTTGTGATTACCGATTCAAAAGGCCTGATCGAATACGTCAACCCGACTTTCGTTCAAACCACCGGTTACACGCGCGACGAAGTCGTTGGCAAATCTCCCAAAGTCCTCAGTTCGAAAACACATGCCGCTTCGTTCTACGAAAATATGTGGAACACCATTCTGAGCGGCAATAAATGGCGCGGTGAATTCCTCAATAAGCGCAAGAACGGCGAACTCTACTGGCAGGCCGCCGCGATCGCGCCGATCTACAACGCCAAAGGCGTCATCACGCATTTCGTCTCGGTCATGGAAGACATCACCGAACGCAAACGCCTCGATGAGGAGTTAAAGAACGCCAAGGAGACCGCCGAAGCCGCCAATCGCGCGAAGAGCGCGTTTCTGGCCGTGATGAGCCACGAAATTCGCACGCCGATGAACGCCATCCTCGGCATGAATTACCTGCTGCGACACTCGCAGTTGACGCCCAAGCAGGGCGAATACACCGCGCGCATCGACACCGCCGCGCGCAACCTGTTGGCGATCATCAACGACATCCTCGATTTCTCCAAAGTCGAAGCCGGACGCATCGAGCTCGAATCGATCGAATTCAACCTCGAAGACGTGCTGAATAACCTCGTCCACATCAGCACGCTGCAAGCGCAGCAAAAAGGCCTGGAACTCAAACTCATCATCGCGCCCGAAGTTCCCTGCGCGCTAGTCGGCGACTCGCTTCGCTTGGGGCAGGTCTTGTTAAATCTTGTCAACAACGCCGTGAAATTTACGCGCAAGGGCGAAGTGGAAATAACGGTTGCGCGCGAAGCATCCAGCGACCCCGCGCTCGCCGCACTCAACTTCAGCGTGCGCGACACGGGCATTGGCATTGCGCGCGAACAGCTCGCTTATATTTTCGAACCCTTCGGACAGGCCGATACTTCCACCGCGCGTCACTATGGCGGAACCGGTTTGGGCCTGGCCATCTGCAAGCGCTTTGTTCAACTCATGGGCGGTGACATAAAAGTGGATAGCGAAGAAGGCGTTGGCTCGCACTTTAGTTTCACCCTGCCCTTCAAGATATCGGCCTTCCAAAACAATCCGCGCTCGATTCCCCGAGCCAAATCCGTTCAATTGAAGCAGATCGATCACAGCATCCTGCGCGGCGCGAGAATTCTGCTCGTCGAAGACAACGAAGTCAATCAGCAGGTCGCCGTCGAAATCCTCACGATGGCCGGCTGCGACGTAACGGCAGCGCCCGACGGCGCCGCCGCGCTCGCCATCTTAAGCAACGCCGGCAATGATCATGCGTTCGCCTGCGTGTTGATGGATTTGCAAATGCCCGGAATGGACGGCTACGCCGCCACGCGCGCCATCCGCGCGCAAGAACGCTTCGCCAGTCTTCCCGTGCTTGCCATGACCGCCGACGCCATCTCCGGCGTGCGCGAATCCTGCATCAAAGCCGGCATGAACGATTATCTCTCGAAACCGATTCGCCCGGATAAACTTTTCGCCACGCTTGCACGCTGGGTGGCCCATGCCCGCAGCGGAGTTCCGCCCAACGCTCGTCCGGCGCACGAATCGGCGCAGGATTGGACCGTCTCGCCGGTGCCCACGCCCTACCCCGCTCCGCGCGACGAACCGCCCGCGGTCGATTTCAAAACGCCCTTGAAGCAGATGGACAATAACCACGCGCTTTTCGCGCGGCTCTTGCAGCAGTTTCAGCAAAAATACGCCAACGCTGATAAGGAGATCGCGGAGGCCATCGCGCGGGGAAACCGCAAAGACGCACTCGCTCAGTTGCACTCGCTCAAAGGCGTCTCCGCCACACTCGGCTTCAACGCCGTCAGCCGCGCCGCGCGCCACTGGGAAGCGGAACTTAAGTCCGACGCGCCCGAATCCAACGGCGCCTGCGCGCAGATCCAGGAATCGTTGCGCGAAGCGATGGCCTGCATCGCCGTTAAACTCGACGGCGATCGGTAGTTCACTTTTACATTAACTTCGCGTGGTGTAAACGATGCTGACGTGCGTTTCCTTCAGCACCTTGTCGCTGCGCGCGGAGAAGAACCACGCCCGTTTGCCGTCGTCGGTTTTCAAGTTCTCCTGGCGCACGCCTTCTTCCTTATCGTCCACGTGCTGAGTCTGCATCTTCGCTTCGGCGAATCCGGCCTTTATAAAGGCCTTCTTATAAAAATCCGTGACTTCATCCACGGACTTGGGCGTTGTGAAATGCAGCGTCACCGATTCGACCTTTTCAATGACCTCCGGCTTCGCTTCAGGGAATGCCGGCACCCAGTCGGGCGTCTTGATCTCATCCGCCGCGCGAATCGCTCCCGCCAGCAACACGACCAGCGCCAGCATGCCACACGTCATCGCCTGTCTCATGACCGTCCTCCTATGGGTTGAAGCTGAATTTGTCTGTGCGATGGGGGAGTAGCGTACACGGTTGTTGAGAATGTTCAAACAACTTCAGTGCTGAGTCCTGAGTGCTGAGTCCTGAGTAAGAAAGCGCGAAGCGCTTTCGCTGCCGTTCTCCCCTCTCCCCTTGGGGGAGAGGGGCCGGGGGTGAGGGGTGGCGCGGCGTTCAGCACTGAGGACTTCAATTTACTGCGTCACCGGAATCCAATTTGTTGTGCTCACCGATTTGATGAAAAGGAACTGCAGCGCCTTCCCCGGACTGATGCTGACCGTCGCGGACGTGTTTGAGATGGTAATTTGTCCGGCGCTGTTATTCACCACCCACACCGTCGCCCCATCCACCACCGGCGCCGCCACCGGCAGCGTCACTGCGCCCGCGGTCGTGACCACCAAATACGCGCTGTCCACAATCCCGCCGGAAACATAGTTCGCCGTCGAACTCAACGCCACCGCGCCGCCGGTCACTTGCAGCGCCGTGCCGCCCGTGTTCGCCGCCGTCGAAACTTGGATCCCCACGCCCGCCGTGGCCGAAGTGCTCGACACGCTCAGCGTCGTGCTGGGACTGTTGGTCACGACCTCCACCGTGTTCGCGGTGTTGGTGGCGAAGGTGTTCTGAAAATGCGCCGCGATCGAGAGCGTGCTGTTGATTCCGCCAAAGCCAAACACGCCGAAGCCGCCGTTGGCAACCGAATAACCGAAGACGCCCGCGCCGTTGGCAAAATTCACGCCCATCACCGCGCCGTAACCCGTGGACGCCAGCCCCAGCACGCCGGGCCCGACTCCGTTGTTGTTGCCCTGCACTCCGGCGTTGATGTTGGCCGTGTTGGTTGAATTCGAGGTGCCGAAGACACCGTCTCCGCCGGCGGATGTCGCGTCGATCCCGTCGCCCGTCCCGCTGTGCGTCACCATCATCCCCGCCATCGCGTCGCCCGCGTTCGACATGCTCAGCGTAAGCCCCGACCCCGTACCCAAGCTGCTGATGCTGACCGCCGCAGCTGTCGTCGTGGCGCCGTTGGATTCGAATACTGCCGCCGATCCCGTCCCGCTCGCCACGCCATGCACGGACGCGCCAGTCCCACTGCCGCGCCCGATCAGCGCATCGCTCGCATTGGCCGTATTCAAGACTTCGAACACGCCCGCGTTTCCCGTGTCTGACACGCCCTTCTTTCCGTGCACGCCGATTCCCGTCGCGCTTTGGCCCAGCACACCGTCGCCCGAGCCAGTCGTTTTGCCTACCAGCGCGTTGCTCAGCGCCTGATTCATGTTGATTGCAAACGAACCGGCGATGCCGTCGCCCGTGTTGCTCACGTCCACCAGCGTCGTCGTGGAATTGGCCGTCGCCGCGACGGGAACCGAGAGCGCCGAGGCGGCCGGCGTGGAATAAACCAGCGCGGTGCCGTTGTACACCAGCGCCTGATTCGGCTGCGCGCCCGCCGTGCTGATTTTGTCCAGCGTGACCGTGCCCGCCGCCAGATCCGAACCTTGCACGCTGCCGGCCAGATTCAATTTCGAATACGCAATCCCCGCCGTCGGGCTGATCTTGGCGTCGGTCAGCGTGTTGTCCTGCAAATCGGCGTTGACCACGCTGCCGGTCAGCGCCAGTTTCGAATAGGCAATCGCGGCGCTGGCGTTGATCTCCGCATCTTTGATTTCGCCGTTCTTGATGTCCGTGGCAACGATGTTGCCCGTCAGATTCAATTTCGAATACGCAATCCCCGCTGAGTTGCTCACGTTGATATCCGTGATCGCGCCGGCTTTGATGTCCGTGCTTGCGATGCTGTTGCCCAGATTCAATTTCGCATACGCAATCGCCGCCGTTGGGCTGACATTGGCATCGACAATTGTGCCATCCTTGATGTCGCCGGTGGTGATGCTGTTGGCAAGATTCAATTTCGTGTATTCAATCGCCGCGCTGGGACTGATGTCCGCGTCGATGATCGTGCCGTCCTTGATGTCGCCGGTCGTGATGCTGTTGGCCAGCGCCAGCTTTGTATACGAAATCGCAGCAGCCGCGTTCACCGACGCATTCGTGATCGTGCCGTTGGCCACGCTGTTCGTTGGTGGAACCGGCTGGTACTGCACGCCGCCCGTGCCGTCGGACGTGAGCACGAATCCCGCGGAACTTTGCCCGGAACTCATTTTCACGGCGGTCACCGCGCCGTCGGCGAGTTTCACGGTCGTCACCGAACCGTCCGCCAGTTGCAGCGATCCCACGCCGCCGTTGCCGACCTGAAGCCCGGCGCTCAAATCGAACGTGGTGATGATGAATGCCTGCGAAAGAATCGAAATCGTGCCTTTCGATCCGGAACTTGACGCGCGCAGTATTGCGCTGGAACTGGGTGTCGCCGGCACCACGAAATCCAACTCAAAATCCTTCGTGTTGGTCTTCGTCGGCCCGGCAATCGTGCCGACGGAACTGAAGGTCTTGCCGCCGTCGGTACTCAATTCCACCAGCACATTGCTTTTGAAGCTCCCGCGCGAAATGTGAATCTGCCGCAACTGGCCGGCAATGTAGACTTCGCCGCCGCTGGGCGCCGAGAAGAAATCGACCGCCGCGCCATGAACGAATCCCGCGATCCCGACTAGCAAAGCGGCCAGTGCCAACCGAATCGATGTGCTGCGCAGCATGGGAATACCCTCACCTGGTTTAGTTGCCGATTAGTGAAGCACGAATGCATCGGGCTTCCAATTAATTTTGACGCTTTATTCGTTAAAGGTAATGCGTCGAAACCTCGGACTGTTGTCTGAAATTCATCGCACTCCGAACTTGGGACTCAGGACTCACCACTCAAAACTCAGCACTCGACCACGTTTGACTTCATCCCCGCTTGACCTAAACTACTACACCATGTCAGAATCCCGCTCGCGCGCCCGCGAATTCCCGCATTGGCTGCGCAAACCCTGGCCCGCGCACTACGATCTGCGCACGCATCGCATCCTCGGCGATTTGAAACTCAACACCGTCTGCCAATCCGCCGAATGTCCCAACTTGGGCGAATGCTGGTCGCGCGGGGCGGCGACGTTCATGATTCTCGGCGAAAGCTGTACCCGCTCCTGCAATTTTTGCGCCGTCACCACCGGACGCGGCGAATCGCTCGAATCCCTCGCCGACGAGCCCGCGCGCGTCGCGCAAGCCACCAAGCAGTTGGGCCTCAAACACGTCGTCGTCACCAGCGTCGCGCGCGACGATCTGCCCGACGAAGGCGCGGAGCATTTTGCGCGCGTCATTCGCACTCTCCGCGCGTATTGCGGGCCGGAACTGGTGATCGAAGTGCTGACGCCCGATTTTCACGCGCGGCGCGAATGCATCGAAACCGTGCTGGCCGCGCAGCCCGATGTCTTTAATCACAACATCGAAACCACCGAAGCGCTGCACCGCGAAGTCCGCCCGCAAGGCAACTACCGGCGAACTTTGAGCGTGCTGGCTCAAGCGAAGCAGCTTGCGCCGGATGTGGCGGTGAAGAGCGGCATGATGGTGGGGTTGGGCGAAACGCGCGACGATGTTTTTAACGTGATCGCTGACCTGCGTCAAGCGGGCTGCGAGATTCTGACCATCGGCCAATACCTGCAACCGTCGAAGACGCACCTACCGGTGCGCGAGTACATTCATCCGGACGTGTTTCAATCGTACGAATCGTACGCGCTTTCCATCGGTTTTCGCGCGGCCGCGTGCGGGCCGTTTGTGCGGTCGAGTTATCAGGCGGAGAAAGTGCTGGAGCATGCGCTGGAGTGATTCATCATTTTATTAATTTATCGTATTCAGCGTGCGGGCCTATCCAAAACCAGATGATCTCGTGCCCATCGAGCTCTCCCACCGCACGGTAATCGATGCTGATGCGCACCGAATAGACGCGGTCTTTCTTGTTGACACACTTGAATTGCAAACTGGGGTGATTGGGATTGTCTTCGAAAAGAGCATACGCTTCGCGCGCTTGCTTTCGAATTTCTCTGGGGAGGTCTTTCATCAACGCTCGGAATTTCCGAGTCGTATGCGATGGGATCAAATCGATTTTGGATCCAGCCGGCGCGTTTTGCCGGCTCGATGTTCTTCAACCGCCTCGGCCGCTAACCGGCCAAGCAGGGACTGCGTCTTTGCAAATCGCGCGTCCCATTCCATATCGGACTGCAATTCCTTCAGTAGAATCTCAGCCATCGCATCCTGGCGGGCGGTGGGAAGTTTTGCCACTTTTTTGACGGCATTCGCAAGCAATTTTGTCATGGAATCTTCAAACACACAGAGCAAGTATTATCGCGGTTTTGTTCTTCGAATTCAACTATTTCATTCTTGCATTTCCGTGACCGATAATAGGATGAGTTTGATGCAAATTCAATTTGCCAATCCAGGAGGCATCCCATGTCCACGCTGAGAATCATCATCCTCATCGCCCTCATCGCCGCCGGCTTCCTCGTCATCACTCAGAAAATCCGCGCCAAAGCCACGCCGCCGCCGTCGATCGCGAAATTCAACAGCGTGATCGACAAGAAAAAACCAACCTTCGCCAAAGCCGGCCAGGCGCCCATCGCCGACGGCACGGGCGGCGCGGCGTGGGCAAATGTCAAAGGCACCGACCTCAATAGTTCGCCCGCGTCAAGCGGCATGGTCCTCCAAGCCGACGGCAACGGCGCCGCCGCATGGACCAGCCTGATACCTCCTGTCCCGCATCCGACTTTTCTTCAAGCATATTACAAAGCCGGCAACGGCACGGCAGCGAACACGTTCACCGTACCCGCGGGCGTCACGTCCATTTTGATTGAAGCCTGGGGTGGCGGCGGCGGTGGCGGCGGCGGCGGCGGCGGCTCGACAAGCATTGCCGGCTTCGGGGCCAACGGAGGCAGCGGCGCAACGGGGCTGTACATCCGGCAGGTTGTCGCCGTTACACCGGGCAGCCTTACCATCACAATTGGCGGAGGCGGCACGGCCGGCACTGCGGGCGCCGCAGGCTCAAACAGCGGCACCAATGGCGGGCCCGGCGGCTCCGGCGGCTCCACAACTGTAGCGGTTACGGGTGGCGCGGCGATTCTCACGGCTGCCGCCGGCGGAGGCGGAGGAGGAGGAAACGGAGCGAACAATGGAACCGGCGGCGGCACGGGCGGCACCGCGCCAACCGCGGGCACTGCCGGCTTTCAAGCCGCGCTCCCCGGCATCGCAAATTCCGTTGCAAACGTCTTTGTCATGACGCCCGCTTCCATCGGCTTCGGCGGCGGCGGCGGCGTAGCCGGCTTTACCACCACTGGCACCGCGGGCGTTCCCGGCGGCGACGGGCTGGTCATCATCAGCTATTAGACTTCATCATCGCTCATTCGGCCCAAACACAAAGGGATCCTTCCAGCCCTTGGAAGCTTCGCGGTACAGTACTTTGATCGATTCGCGCTTGGCCTCTTTCACGCCCTCCACGCTCTCCGGATCGTCCGCGATCTTGATCAGAATGCCGTAGTCGTAAAGCTCGTCGTTCTTTCGAAATGCATCCATCGCATCGTCGCGCAACAGCACGGTGCGGCCGTTAATATGCACGCGCGTGTAGCGAGTCAGCAGGTAATGCATCGAAAGCTTTTCGCTTCGATTCGGCGAAAGTGCGTAACCGAAACCGCTGGGAAGATAGAGTTTCTCGCCGTCCGTCAGCACTTCGCCTTGCTTGAAGTTGTTATCGATGGGCGAGCGCGGCATGCCCACGTCGCTGTAGGAGTACAGGCTGAACTCCGCCTCGCCAAAGCTCGACTTGCGCAGCCACAAATACGTGCCCGAAAACCCCGCGACCTCCGATGGCTCCGTGTAAACGCCGAACCACGATTCCTGCGATGCGGACGCCGGCCGGCAATAATCGGAGTTGATAGAGTGGTTGCAATACGCGGCGGTTAAAACCAGCATGCAAAGCGCGATCGTCCATCGAAACCAGTTCATGTTCCCCTCCGCGGCCGCGTTGTTTGT
Source organism: Planctomycetota bacterium (assembly GCA_035308565.1). GTDB lineage: Bacteria > Planctomycetota > SZUA-567 > H5-PLA8 > H5-PLA8 > JANXLS01. Next base: position 30,441 of record DATGGK010000113.1, read on the forward strand.
AGTTCCGCCTTTAGGCGGAAGCCCGTAATGCAACGTGACGCCATTTCCGCCTAAAGGCGGGACTACAAACATTCCGATTCAATAATCGCGGCCATTTTGCCGATAAATGCACCACGCAACAACCATACTTTTCGCTATACTATTTGGAGGGCGGCGAAATGTCGCACCACTCAGATTCGGATTTGGACATCAGGTCCGGCGGAGGGTCATCTTCCTCTTCCGAACTGACGCGCACGGAAACGACGACCGCAAGCAAGAGCAGCTCAGGAGCATCCTTCTCGATGGCCGGAAAGACAACCACGACCAACGCCGCACTCGACCGCGCCAAAGCCGCGCCGCCCGTTCAAGCCCAAGCCTCAACCCCGACAGTCACCGCCCCAACTCCCAAACCGCCGACCGTGAGACGGGGCGCGACCGCGCAGGAAATGTCCGCCAAGCAGCGCGACATCTCGGTGGCCGAATTCTTTCAAAAGAATCGGCACATGCTCGGCTTCGACAACAAGCGCAAAGCCTTGCTGACCACCGTCAAGGAAGCCGTCGATAACAGCCTCGACGCCTGCGAAGAAGCCGGCATCCTCCCCGACATCGCAGTCAAAATCCAAGTCGCTCAGAACGGTGACGGCACATGGCCCAGTTCGCCGGCGCAAGCCGAACGTTTCATCGTCAGCATCGAAGACAACGGCCCCGGCATCGTCAAAAAGAACATCGGCAAAGTATTCGCCAAACTGCTTTACGGATCGAAGTTTCATCGCTTGCGCATGAGCCGCGGGCAGCAGGGCATCGGCATTTCCGCTGCCGGCATGTACGGCCAGTTGACGACGGGCAAGCCGACGAAAGTCATCACCAAGATTTTGAACGAACCGAAAGCCCATTGCATCGAAGTCAGCATCGACACAAAGAAGAACGAACCTGTCGAACACGAGACGAAGCAGATCGAGTGGGACCGCGAGCACGGCACATCCGTCGCGATCGAACTCGTCGGCGAATACCGCAAGGGCAAGCAATCGGTCGATGAGTATCTTGAATTGACCAGCGTCGCGAATCCTCACGCAAAATTCACGTACATCGCGCCCGGCGAAGACGTGCCGCGCGTTTTTCCGCGCGGCGTGGACACGCTCCCCGATCAGCCCAGAGAAATCAAGCCGCATCCGCACGGCATCGAATTGGGCATGTTGCAGAACATGCTTAAGAGCACCGTCAGCCACTGGCTGAGCGGGTTTCTCTCGACGGATTTCTGTCGCGTGTCGTCGCGCAACGCCACTCAAATCTGCGAAACCGCGGGCTTGAATCCGCGCATGAGGCCGCGCGATGTGAGCGGGCCGGATTCGGAAAAGCTTTTCAAAGCGCTGCAAGGCGCCAAACTGATGTCGCCGCCGACGGATTGCATATCGCCGATGGGAGAAAAGGCCATTATCGCCGGCATGGTGAAGCAAATCAAAGCCGACTTTTGGACGGCTTCGACGCGCCCGCCCAAGGTTTATCGCGGAAACCCGTTCGTCATCGAATGCGGTCTCGCCTATGGAAAAGGCGACGGCCAAGCGTTCAAAGACCCGGCGCAATTGGCGCTTGAAGAACGCGAGAAAGCACGGAACGGCAAAGTGGAAGCCAAGGCCGTCGGCGAAAAAGAAACCGACGATGTGCCGCTTGCAGAAGTGATTCGTTTCGCCAACCGCGTCCCGTTGCAATACCAGGCCACGGCTTGCGCCACGTATAAAGCGGTGCTGAAAACCGCGTGGAAAAACTACGGCCTGTCGCAAAGCAAGGGCGCCCTGCCGCAAGGCCACTTGGTCCTGTTCATTCACATCGCGTCGGTCTGGGTGCCCTTCACCAATCAGGCCAAGGAAGCAGTCGCCGAATACGACGAGATCATGGATGAAATCAAACGCGCGCTGCAAGAATGCGGCCGCAAATTGGGCATCGAACTCAATAAGCGCAAGTATGCCAAGGACGAACTGAAACGCCGCAGCGCTTTCCAAGGCTACATCGGGGAAGTCGCCAAAGCCTGCAAAAGCATCAAGGGCGGAAAGCTCGACGCGGAGAAACTGGCAAAACAACTTCAAGCCATCGCGCAGGAAGTGACAGGCGGCGACGAAGTAGACCAGATTCTCAAGAAGCAAAACCCGCAGCAAGAAGCTCTCGAACACACCGTTGTGCTGACGCCCGAGGGACTCAAAGGCGACGTTGAAATCAAGACCTCGGCGGTCGGCGGACTGATTCTGCCGCAGGGTGCGCCAGCGGATGTTGCAGTTACGCCGCCCGGAGAATTGATCCCTGGCGCGACCGTGACAATCGCGCCACTGGCGCCGGACAACACCAAGCCGCGAACAGGCAGGAATTTCGTCAGCGAAAAAGAGATCCAGGCGACTCTCTTCGACCAATCCAGCGCAAAGGTTCCGAAGGCGAAAAAGAAGTAACTGCAACCATCAACTGAATTGAAGTCCATTTTCAAGGCAAGGAACTCAGCTAATGGCATCAAAAAAATCCGGAATTGTCAAACGCCGCAGCGAAAAGGAAGTTTCAGGCTTGCTCGACGGCATTGCGAACGTCGTCATTGAAGCCGCAAAAAAAGGCATCGATCCAAAATTCGATATTCCCGTGCGCTCGTTGAATAACGTTGCGTTCAACAAGAAAAAGCGCTTCATCGAAATGGGCGATTCGACGACGGAATTGCATTTCTTCAACATGGGCATGGCCAAGAAATTCATGCAAACCATTCTGGTCGCCGACGCGCTGATGGAATTGCAGCGCGAGGACGCCACGACCAGCCTGCGCGAAGTGTTCTACCGCAACAAGCACACGATTGCGGGCTTGAGCGAAAATACGTTCGACAAGCAGAAGGAATCCGATCCGATCATCGAAGACATCGAAGTCACGCTGGCGCTCTTGCGCGAAGAATTGCACGTCCGCGCCGGCGACACCGGCCAGCTCATCGGGCCGCTCACCATCGTGGAAGGCGGCGACACCATCGACTGCGCGCGGCAGGGCATCGGCGGCAAAGCCGTGCCGTCCATCGTCGAGCCGGGTTATTTGGACATCAAGTCCTGCACCGCCGATTTTGTGTTGTTGATCGAAAAAGGCACGCAGTTCAACCGCCTGTCCGAAGACAAATTCTGGAAGAAGCACAACTGCATCCTGCTCACCGGCGGAGGCCAGCCACCGCGCGGCGTGCGCCGCCTGGCGCGCCGCCTCCATGAAGAGTGGAAATTACCGGTCCTCGTGCTGGTCGATAACGATCCGTGGGGCTATTACATCTACTCCGTCGTCAAACAGGGCTCGATTAATCTCGCCTTCGAAAGCCAGCGCATGGCGATCCCTGACGCAAAATTCATCGGCCTTTCCAGCCGCGACCCCGAAGCCTACGGCCTCCCGCGCGACGTTGGAATCGTGCTGGAAGACAGCGACGTCGAGCGCGCCAAGCAGTTGCTGAACTACGATTGGTTCCAAAAGAAGGAGTGGCAGTCCGAGATCGAGTACATGCTCAAGTCCAATCTGAAATACGAACTTGACGCCTTGGCGAAGAAGAACTTCCGCTATCTGACGACCGATTATCTTCCCAAGAAGCTGAAGGACCGGGATTGGCTGGATTGATGGAGGGGCGGCTTTCCAGCCGCCCTTGAATTTCGCTGGCGAAATCAGTGGCGTCTGCTCATTTTCATGTTCTAATGCAGTTTTGATGGAGCATCGAGCGATGACGACAAAACAACTCGAACAGGAAGCTCTTCGCAAGTCCCCGCAAGAACGCGAGCGACTCGCCTATCGCCTTTTTCACAGCGTCGAGCCTGGCGACGATGCCGTATTGACCCCGGAATTAATCGCGATGCTGGAGCGTGCCTCCAAAGAAGCCGAAGAGCATCCTGAAACTTTGACAACTCTTGACGAAGTCGAACGGGAATTGGATGAAGAGTTGAAAAATTCTTCGCTCCCATAGCATTGATTTAAGCTGGAGGCAAGACGCGATGACCTCTCAAGAACTGTTGGCTGAGTTTTTGAAACTCCCGCCCAAAGAACGTTTCGCCTTTGCGGGCACCGTTTTCTCGTCAATGAACGAAGGAGATGCGCTGGATATTGACATTACTCCTGAATTTGCCGCTGAATTGGAGCGGCGCTACCTGGAGGCAATCGCTCATCCGGAAATTCTGGTTTCCCTGGATGATGCGGAGCGGGAAATCCTCGCCGAATGGAACAGATAAAACCGCTTGTTCGCTTTCACACGCTGGGCCGCGCGGAGCATCGAAACGCCGCGAACGCCGCACGGGCTTACGGCGCGAGTATTGGATTCAAATTCTTGCGCATTTTCCGTGAAATGGCGGAACATTACGCCCATTTTCCAGATTCGGCAAAAAAAGCAATTGGGCGCTTCAAGTACTATCCGATGCGCACCTTTCCGTATTATGTGTTTTACGCAATAATCCCCGGTGGAATCATGATAGCCGGACTTTGCCACACGAGCCGCTCGAGAAAAGCCTGGCGGGAAATTCTCAAAAATCGATGACCCCCTCCCGCCTCTCCCGCCCCACTCAATGGCCCGGCCGCTCCGCCGTCCTCGCACGACGCGGCTTGGTCTGCACCAGCCAGCCGCTCGCGTCCGCCGCGGCGCTCGACATCCTCCGTCGCGGCGGCAACGCCATCGACGCCGCAATCTGCGCCAGCGCCACGCTTGCCGCCGTCGAGCCGCTCAGCACCGGCGTCGGCGGCGACATGTTCGCGCTCTTCTGGTCGGCCAAAGAACAAAAGCTCAAATTCATCAACGGCTCCGGCCGGTGCCCGCGCAAATTGTCGTGGCGTACCTTCGCTCGCAAAGGCATCCCCGTTGTTCCCAACTTCGGCTGGCCCTCGATCACCGTCCCCGGCTGTGTCGATGGCTGGTGGCAACTGCATCGCGATTCGGGCAAGCTCGCGTGGAAGAATCTCTTCGACGCCGCGATCGACTACAGCCGCCACGGCGCGCCCCTCAGCGAAGTCATCGCGCACGATTTCGAGAACATCGCTCCGCGTTTGCAGAACGACGCCGCGCGCCGCATCTACACGCCCGACGGCCGCGCGCCTGAATATGGGGAAGTGCTGAAGCAAACCGATCTCGCGCGCACGCTTGAACTCATCGCCGCCGGCGGCGCGGACATTTTTTATCGGGGCGAAATCGCGGAGAAAATCGTTGCCAGCAGCGATGCCGAGGGCGGCTTCTTCTCCAAGGAAGATTTTGCCGCGCACGCATCCACGTGGGACGCGCCCATCAAAGCCACGTTTCGCGGCGTCGATATCTACGAACCGCCGCCCAACACGCACGGCTTCGCCACACTGCTCGCGCTCAACATTCTCTCGTCGCTCGATCTCGAAAAACTCAAAGACGATTGGAACGCGCTGACGCACGCGGCGATCGAAGCGATCAAGCTCGCCTTCGCCGAACGCGACGCGCACGTCGCGGACCCGGCCACCAATCCTGCGCCGCTCGACGAACTTCTCTCGCTTACTTTTGCCACGCACATCGGCATGACCATCGACCCCGCGCGAGCCATTCCACGGCGCGACTCGCTCGTGCGCGCCACTCCCAGCGATACTGTGTACCTCTGCACCGCCGACGCCGAAGGCAACGTCGTCTCGCTGATCAGCAGCCTCTTTCAAGGCTCCGGCATCGTCGTTGGCGATACGGGGATTCATTTCCACAACCGCGGCGCGCTTTTCTCGCTCGACGATTCGCATCCCAATTGCATGCAGCCCGGCAAGCGCCCGTTCCACACGCTCATGCCCGGTTTCGCCATGCTCAGCGGCAAGCCCTACATGGCCTTCGGCGTGATGGGCGGCCATCACCAAGCGCAAGGCCACGTCCAGTTCTTGCTCAATTTCCTGCTCCACGGCATGACGCTGCAAGAAGCCGTGAGCGCCCCGCGCTTCGATTTCCGCACCGAGAATTTCGTAGCCCTCGAATCCGATTTTCCCAATGAATTGCGCGAAAGCCTAAGCGCCAAAGGCCACAAAATCGTCGAAGACGATCACGGCCCCTTCGGCGGCGCCCAAGTCCTGCGCCTGCTCCCAAATGGAGTGCTAGAAGGCGCTAGCGACCCAAGAAAGGATGGCTGCGCGCTGGGGTATTAAATTCAAGGATCAAGGATTCAAGATTCAAGGGTTGGACGCCTGCAACCTTTTCCACGGTTTTTGAATTCGTCTGGAGAAATTTATGTCACTTTTCATCGCCATCGAACACGCCGCCATTGCCGCGCACGATTCCGAAACACTCGCGGCGTGGTACGAGCAGCATCTTGATTTCAAACGCGCGGCATCTGTCGAAAACGGCCCCGGCAAGCCGCGCACGTGCTTCATTCATCTCAACGGCACGTTCATCGAAGTCATGCCCAGCAACCGCGACACGCCCCAGCGCGAAAACCTAGACCACGGCCTCTCGCACCTGGCGATTCTAGTCTCGGATTTCGAAGCGGCTGTATCGCGGCTGGATCAGACGGGCGTGCGAAAGGAAGGCGCGGAACGCGCGGGTCCGTGGGGTTCGCGGATACAATTTTACCGCGACCCGGAGGGGAATTTGTTTCATTTGCTGTGGCGGCCGAAGGGGTTGGTTTGAATCCTCGATTTGCCGGGTTACCGACTGCACGAGCACGGGACGCTGACGGGATTGGACGTGGCGTGAAACCATTGCGGATCGCGATTGTATATTATCAATACAAATGTTAGAGTTTGCTCAAGATATGAGAGGAAGATAGATGAGTTATTGCGTCAATAATTCGTGGCCGCTTGAACCTTACACGAGCATAGACGAGTGTCTTCGGCGACTTTTGACGCTTGAAGCGGGTCGAAATGTCTTCCATGGCTCGCACGAAGATTGGCAGACCTTAACCACGTCGATAGATCTGCTATATCCGAAACCGACCCTGCAAGTTGAGAGTAAGTTACTCAACGACTTTGCAGGCCAGAGCGCATTCCACTTGAAGCCTGCTGCGCGTTGGCACATTGAACTGCATCGGCTAATCTGGAAATCATATCGAACATGTGGAACGGTATTGGTGGGACAGCACTATGGGTTACCCACACGGGCGCTGGATTGGAGTCACGACTTCCGCATGGCGTTGTACATTGCGTGCCGGCGGGAACCCACCAAACCCGGGGTTATTTGGTGGATGAACGTTGGCGACTTTGAAGTTCATTTAAAGCCTCAATGGCCGCGGATGTACAAAGGTAAGATCGAGCGCATTGAAAACGACTTTGAGTATGACTTTGTTAACGGAATCGAAAAGCCTGTGATTGTGCCACTTTACTTTCCATCGGAAATGGAACGGGTGGTTACACAATCTGCTTTTGTAACGATCGCAGGCAAACTCGACGTCGATCACGCAGAATTTATCTCAAACCTTGGTATGAAACTTTGCGGAAGGATCGATATTCCATCCGCAAGCAAGCTGGAACTCTTGACGTGGCTCGATAAGCATGGAGTAAATGGCTATACGCTTGGCATTGGCGACGCAACTGTTGAAACGATTGCGCAGGACATCAAGAAAACCGTCACAAAGCAATGTTGCTCGACGCAGGGGAATGCAAATCAACCGACGCAGCCTCAATTGCCGACAGTGACGATATTTGTTGCGGGCCCGAGCACGCAGTGCCCAAATATGTGATTCATCGTCAAAATCGACTTTGACGGTGCTGCGCTTCATCGGCGGGTGGCATTGTTCGCGGGGATGCCGCCGGCAGGCAGCCGTATCGCCTACCAGTGCGTCTTGGATGCGCGCGCTCGAATTTCAAACCGATCTCACGCCGGCACATCGCGGGGCGTCTCCCCGCCGTCATGGAAGTAGCTGCTTCTTGAAATACGCGCGGCGCAACGCAACCGTTTCAGCGTCGTTCATTCTGAGCAAAGAAAGCGTCGCGCGTCCCTTCGCTGTTCGCGCGATAATCGTTCCGTCGCGCATTGAAAAATGGCTGTGCCAGGTGTCGTTTCGCGGATTGAACAAATAGGCTCGATGTCCCGATTCTGGATCGATGGACGACAAATTGGGCCCCTTGGCGCTGTTGCAACAGTAGCACGACCACGCGAGGTTCTCGAACACATCGGCTCCGCCGTGCTGGCGTGCAACGATGTGGTCGATGGCAAATTCAGCCTCCTCAAAGTTGTCGGCAACCTTGCAATATTCGCAAAGTGAGTGCGCACGCGCACGGACTTTTCGCACCATCGATGCGGAGACGATGCGGCTCATTTTTCGCGATTTTGCCTTTCAAGCGCCACAGCCTTCAGGCCGCGAATCCTCAACACGAGCTTTCGAATCTGCTCAAGTTCATTCGAATCTTCGTTGCTCAGCACTCCCGAACTATTGAGATCCAATAATTCGGCAATGCGTTCCTGCATCTCCGCCGGGAGTTTGAAGGCAAGCAAAGCATCCGGATCCTTCGGCAGGATTTTCCTGAGTTCCTTAACGGACCAGTCAATCGTCGTTCGCATCGCAGCGCCTCGTTCGCCAGGTTATTTCGACATTGCAATAGCCGGGAAGTGTGCCGCGGCAAATCTTGGCACGATCCCTGCGCCTGTATTACACCAAGCTGCTCGAAGATTCAATTCACCAATCTCCAAGAATTCGGGAGCCGGAAACCCGTGCGTGCTTTTTCCATTTTCCACACTATAATCCCCCCTCGTGCGCGCATCAAGCCACCCGGAACTCCCCCATGCGTGAAGGCCGCCTGCGTACCCAAGCTCTCGCCCTCGCTGTCTGCGACGCGTTCATGGTCGTACTTGCGATGCAGATTGCGTGGTGGGTGCGATTTGATTTCAACGCATGGTTGAATGAGCACGGTTATTGGCACATCAGCGTCGGCTGGACGCCCAAGTATCCGTACTTCGTCGCGGTCTTTGTCACGCTGCCGCTGTTCTGGCTGATTTTGCGCGAGCTGGGACTTTACGATGCGCCGGAAAGCCGCGTCGGCGAATTCTTTCGCATCTGCGCAGCCACGCTGGTTTCGTGTGTGCTGCTCGCGGCGCTCAGCTTTGCGATTCGCTCGCAGCAAGTCGATCAACAGTTCCAATATTCGCGCGCCTATTCTTTCGTCTTCTTTTTCGCGGCGATCGTCTGCCTCGTGAGCGGCCGATGGTTTTTGCGAATTCTTCTGCGCGCAATCACGCGCAGCGGCATCGGCGAAAACCGCATCCTCTTCGTCGGCGACGGTCCGCTTGCCCATGAATTGGCGCGTGCGCTCGACGCGATGGGCGCCAACCGCGTCGTGGGCACACTGAAACTCAGGAGTCAGGAGTTTGGGGTCAGGAGTCAGGAGTCAGGGGTTAGGAGTCAGGAGTCAGGAATCTCGCATGGCGATTGTGGTGCGGGCGGCCCGCCTGCACAATCCGCGCAAAACGACAACAAACTCAAGCCTCTCAGCAAAGCCTTTAACGACAGCAACCGCTACACCGCCCTGAGCGAAGCCGACCCAAGTCAATTTCCACTGCCCGTGCTCGGCGACAGTTCGCAGCTTTGCGAACTCGCCGCGTGGTTCGCCTGCGACGAAGTCGTCGTCGTACTTCCCAACGCGCCGAAAGAAACGCTGCGCGAACTGGCCGAAGATTGCTACCGCGCGCACGTCCGCTTCCGCATGGTCCCCGATGTTTATGACATGTTGCTCGACCACATGAACCTGACGCTGGTCGCGGATATTCCGCTGCTGGGCATGCGCGGCTCGCGCATCGAAGGCGTCAATTTTCTCTTCAAGCGCATCTTTGACATCGTCGTCTCGTTCGTGCTGCTCGTGCTGCTGGTCCCAACTGTTTTTCTGGCGGCGGCGATTGCGATTAAAGTCTCCGATTCCGGCCCGATCTTTTACTATCAGGAACGCATTGGATTTCGCCGCCGCCGCTTTCGTTTCTGGAAATTTCGTTCGATGCGCGCCGGAGCGGATAAAGATGAAAACGTCCAGGACCACAAAAACTATTTGAAGAAATACATCGCCGGCGAGGCCGAAGGCACCGCGGCGCGCGGCAAGATCGTCTACAAAATCACACAAGACCCGCGCGTCACGCGCGTCGGGCGCATCTTGCGCCAATTCAGCATCGACGAACTGCCGCAGCTTTGGAACGTGCTTAAGGGCGAGATGAGCCTGATCGGCCCACGCCCGCCGGTGGCGTACGAAGTCGAGAATTATCGCCCCATTCATTTGCGCCGCTTCGAAGTGCTTCCCGGCATCTCCGGCCTCTGGCAAGTCTCCGGGCGCAATCGGCTCACGTTTGAAGAAATGGTGAAGCTCGATCTCTACTACATCGAAAACTGGTCGCTCGAACTGGATGTGCGCATACTTTTTAAAACCGTCTCCGTGGTACTGTTCCATCGCGCCTATTGATTTTTGCAAATTCACCGCACCGCCCGCCCGATAATGGATAAGCTCGTTTCGTCACGCCAATTCTGAATTGGAACGATTCTACATGCCTTTGGATTTTGTGGATTCTGAAAGCCTCTCCCATGCCTCGAGCGGCCTTTTCGGCGAGCCGGTGCTGGCGATGGAAACCACAGGCTCCGCATGGAGCGACGGGCAGATTCATTTCTGGATTTCGATCGCGCGCCTGGCCTGCGTCACCATTCTGCCCGGCCTCGTCTGGCTGCTTTGGAATTCCACTTTTCTCACCGAACGCAAACGCAACGCGGCGATCATCGCCGGGATGGTGCGGTTGCTCTTTTCGCTGTGCGCCGACCTCGCCCTCGTCCACGCCGGTGTGTACCGCTACGCACTCGACACCATGCTCTACCAGGGCGTCCCCGTCGATGTTCACATCACCTACGGCTGTCTGCTCGGCACGGCCTTGTGTTTGATCTGGGAACAAGCCGGTTCGCTGCGCCTCATCTTGCTAACGCTGCTCATTGCGGGCGCGATCATGTGGAATCGCTGGCTGGTCAACTCCGCCGGCATCATCACGCCGCTTGCGCCCGAATGGCAGCGCTGGGACATTCCGGTGCAATGCGCGCTGCCGGTCATTACGGTGATCTTTTACAAACTCGTCGATGAAAATCGCGCGCTTATGTTGCGCTCGGTCGTCTACGCGTTCGGCTACTTCGCCGTGTTTTATTTCCTGATCCCGTCCATGATTCTTTCGTCCACGACGCTCGGCGAAGTCATCTTCCCTGCCGCTCAATGGCGCACCGCCGTCGTCGCCATTTGCGTGCTCTCCGTTCCGGGCGCGTGGGCCGCGGGCCAATTCGCCGTCTCCGGCCGAGGCACGCCGCTTCCGCTCGACCCCACGCACAAACTGATCGTCACCGGCCCGTACGCGTTCGTGCGCAACCCCATGCAAATTTCCGGCCTCGGCGTCGCCATCGTCTGGGCCGTGACCACGAGTGCCATCGGCCTGTGGATTTACGTAGCGGTGCTTTTCATCGCCATGCAATTCACGAAAGTTCACGAAGAAGACAACCTGCACCGGCGTTTTGGCGATCGTTACAAAAAATATTGCCGCAACGTCTGGCTCTGGATTCCGCGCCTTTGGCCCTATGAAGAAGAATGAGCGGAAGAATCGTTCTGACCTCTGTCTTCTGACCTCTGTCTTCTGACCTCTGACCTCCGACTTGTGCCCTCTGTCCCGCGGACCCTGACCTTGACTCACATCCAATGATCCGCAATCCTTAGCTAACATGGACGTCAACCCCGCCACCCTCTCCGGCCTGCCCCTCAAGCCCGTCTACAAACCGGGCGACACGCGCCCCGCCGCGCTCGCCGCCGAAGCGCTACCCGGCCGGCCGCCGTTCACGCGCGGCATTCACGAGACCATGTACCGCACGCGCCTCTGGACCGTGCGTCAATACGCCGGCTTCGCGTCGCCGCGCGAAACCAACGCGCGCTGGCAGCGCCTGCTCGAATCCGGCGCCACCGGTCTTTCCACCGCGTTCGATCTACCCACTCAACTCGGCCTCGATCCCGACGACCCGCGCGCGCACGGCGAAGTCGGCCGGGTCGGCGTGTCGATCGCTTCCGTCGATGACATGAAGCTGCTCTTCGATGGCATCGATCTTTCCCTCGCCAGCGTTTCGATGACGATCAATGCGCCGGCCAGCGTGCTCGTGGCGTTTCTGCAAATCGCCGCGGAAGAATTGGGATTCGATCCGAAAATCCTGCGCGGCACCGTGCAAAACGACATCCTCAAAGAATTCGCCGCGCGCAACAATTTCATTTTTCCGCCCGCGCCCAGCATGGATTTGACCGTGGACGTGATCGAACATTGCCTGCGCACGAGTCCTGAGTTTTATCCGATCTCCGTCAGCGGTTATCACCTGCGCGAAGCCGGATGCACCGCGCCGCAGGAGATCGCGTTCACGCTGGCCAACGCGCTCGAATACCTGCGCGCCGCCATCGCGCGCGGCGTAAACGCCATCGACGTCGGGCGGCGCCTGTCCTTTTTCTTCGCCGCGGCGACCGACGTGCTCGAAGAAGCCGCAAAATTTCGCGCCGCACGCCGCCTCTGGTCGTCGCTGATGCTGGGACGCTTCAATGTCAGCGACGAAAAGGCGCGCGCGCTGCGCTTTCATTGCCAGACCGCCGGCAGCCTGCTCACGTCGCAAGAACCCGAGAACAATCTCGCGCGCATCGCCTTGCAAGCGCTCGCCGCTATTCTCGGCGGATGCCAGTCGCTCCATACCAACGCCTACGACGAAGCGCTGGGCCTGCCCGGCGAACGCTCCGCGCAATTGGCCGCGGCCACGCAATTGATTCTCGCCTATGAAGCCGGCGTCGCCAATACCGCCGACCCGCTGGGCGGCGCGTACGCCATCGAAGCGCTCACCGATAAACTCGAAGCCGATGCGCGCACGATTCTTGCCGAAATCGACGCGCTCGGCGGCGCCGCACACGCCGTCGAAGGCGGTTTTTATCAACGCCGCATCGCGGAATCCGCATTCCGTTATCAGCGCGACGTCGAAAGCGGCGCGCGCAAAGTCGTGAGCGTTAATTGCTACCAAACTCCCGCGCACGCGACGAGTCTTGTGGCGCAGCCTTCTGCCCCGCATGAATTTGTGGAGCAGGCTTCCAGCCTGCATGAAATTGGTACGCCGGAATCTTCGATCCAAACGCTGCGCCCCGAAATCGAAACCGAAGCGCGCGATTCCGTTGCGCGCACGCGCAGCACGCGAAATGCGGACGCGGCAAATGCGGCGCTCGCCGAACTCGAATCCGCCGCGCGGCGCCGCGAAAATCGCATGCCCGCAATCCTTGCCGCCGCCCGCGCACGCTGTACGACCGGCGAACTCTGCGAAGCGCTCAAGCGCGTCTATGGCGAACAGCGTTGAGCGAAACCGCTTTTGCCAGCGCACAGTAAGCCGCTGACTCTTGACAATTCCGAATTCGCTGATATACGAGTAGCGCGCATCGCGGGTATAGCACAATGGTAGTGCGATAGCCTTCCAAGCTATTTACGCGGGTTCGATTCCCGCTACCCGCTTCTCCCCGCAAAATCTTCTTATTCTCCTATGATAATCGTCACAGAGCGGCGCTTCAAAATTGTGAAATTCTTCTTGCTTAAAACCTCAAATCGTATACAAACACCGTATACAGATTGGGGTTTTGGAACCAATGCAGAAGTTTAGAGGCGTATCAATAATCCAGCGGGCCATCGGCGGAACGATTTTCCTCAAATGGTCTGATCCCCGCCGAAAGCCAGCCAAGCAAAAATTCACATCATCGAAAAGCGATCAACCCGACATTGCCGAACGAATCGCTTCCGAAATCTCAACTCTGATCTACGGTCCCGTCGAAAATTGGCGCAAGCCGCCGAAGGGTTTGCACCCCAGAACGTACACAATCTGGAATGCAACTGAGGAAGTCAAGAAAGCCGTTCGTTCTCTCCCCATAATCACAAAATCTTTTGTCGCCAAGCTGCCGGAAGACCGGTCGCTTTGGAACGAAAGCAATCCTGAATATGTGCAGGTCATAAAATTGATGGAGGCTGAGGAAAACATTCGAAATTTGCTCGAAGAGCTTTCCATGACTCGAAGTGAACGAGATTCCTACAGAGAGCGATGCAAGCTGCTTGAGGGGCAGTTTCGCAAGATGAACGCGCAAATCGTAAAATCTGCCAGCCCCAAGCCACTCGAAAAGGCTATCGCTGAGTATTTCAAATCTAAAGACGGAACAACCGCAAGCGGAATGTGGCGCAAGACGCTTCTTTGTTGGTGTGAACGCCTGAAGGATCAATTCGGCGGTGCGCAAGATGTCCACGAGATCACCGCAGACGACTTGATAAAACACATTGAGAAATTCAAGACGAGTTCTGGAAATAAAAAGCAACTGACCAACAACCTTTGCAAATTTTTGACGTGGGCGACAGATGGCCAATTCGACGCCCGTTTGGTCAAGAAATCTATTCTAGGGAATCTGCCGAGACAGAACGAAGAATGGTATTGGCTCACAAATGCTCAAGCGCTGGCGATGATCGAAAATCTTAAAAAACTTGACTTTGGGCAATACTGGTCCGATTTGGCAACAATCCAGTAAGTGGCTCCAAAAATCGCCGTCATCGTTGGTCTCGGAATTTGCCCTGCTTTTAAACCCCACATCTGCAAAAGAGGTCGAAAAAATGTCTGACAACATTAGCGTCTTGCTTTCAGATCAGGCAGACCGAGGGAAGTCCAATCGTATACAAACACAGTATACAGTCGAGGGCAGAGGCATTGCAAAGTGAGCCTGAGATGAAGCGCACAATCATATTAAATACAATGAGTTATGACTGTCAGTGGGATGTTATCTCGTTGTGTGGATAAGAGCCTTCCAAGCTATTTACGCGGGTTCGATTCCCGCTACCCGCTTCAATTCAAGTCACTATAATCACAAGACTTGCAAGTCATAAAATGAAGCCGGCCGGAAAAGTGGTCGGCTCTTTTTTTGCCGTTTTGTCCTACCTTTTGCTCTACCCTGCTTATGACGGTTTTCGACTCGCGATACAGAAGAGTTGATAGGCCGTTGCGCATTTGCCAGGAACGCGGCTCACGGACTCGACATTCCCGCGGAAATATCGCCGCGGTCCAATCAGGTGAGTTCTCCGAATGCGGCAAGCGGCGTTCCCGCCGACCGTAGCCAAGCAGTCCACCGGCAAATCCCAGTCGGCGTATGCGACCGGCAGTGCGTTAAGGCACGGTATGCGTCGCCGGTGTATTTGAAAACGTGCGCGGCCAACACACAATAAGGAAATTGTATGCTGCTTTCAGTTCGTCTTTGCAAGTCGATCTTCCTGTTGCTGCTGGCATGCGTGCCGTGCGGATTTCATGCGGCGTGCGGCGAAGACGCGGCTGTGCTCATCTTTGAAGTGGACGGCGCCAAGCAGACTCGCATTTCCCCCTACATCTACGGGAACAACCAGCCGCACTGGAAGTCCGCAGGGAAGCTCTACACCTTGACGCGGATTGGCGGCAACCGCATGACGGCGTACAACTGGGAGAACAACGCCTCCAACGCCGGCTCGGACTGGCAGCATCAAAGCGATAACAACCTGGGCGGCGGCGACATCGCCGGCGAAGCCATGCGCACGGGCGTGAGCGCGGCGCTGGCGGCGGGCGCGTCGTGCATCGTTACCGTGCCCTGCGCCGGTTTCGTAGCCGCGGACAAACTCGGCGGCGGCGACGTGAACAAAACGCCGGATTATCTCAACAAGCGTTTTTGCGTTTCGCTGCCGGAGAAGGGTGCACCGTTCGCTTATCCGCCCGATCTGACCGACGGCAAAGTATACCAGGACGAATTTGTCTGGTGGCTGGAGAAGACTTTTCCCGGCGCCCGCACCGACGCGCGCCGCACGCTCTTCTACGATCTGGATAACGAGCCGGACTTGTGGCCTGAAACACACAAGCGCATTCATCCAAACAAAGTCAGCTACGATGAATTGGCGAAGCTCAACATTGCTTACGCGACGGCGATCAAGAAAGTGGCGCCCAAGGCGTTGATCTTCGGCTTCGTCAGTTATGGCTGGAACGGTTTTGTCTCGCTGCAAAACGCGCCGGATGCTCACGGGCGAAACTTCATCGACTTTTACTTGCAGGAGATGCGCAAGGCGGAAGCGGCGGCCGGACACCGGCTTGTGGACGTGCTCGATTTGCACTGGTATCCCGAAGCGCGCGGCGGCGGCAAGCGCATCACAGAGGACGATGCGGCGCCCGCGGTGGCCGCGGCGCGCATCCAGGCGCCGCGCAGTTTGTGGGACGGCAGCTACACGGAAAAGAGCTGGATCGCGGACAGCATTCGCCAGCCCATTCGCTTGCTCCCGCGGGTGCGCGAGCAGATTGAGAAGCAGTATCCCGGAACGAAACTGGCGCTCTCCGAATATTACTACGGCGGCGGCGCGGACATTTCCGGCGGGCTAGCGGAGGCCGACGCGCTCGGCATCTTCGGGCGCGAAGGCCTTTTCGCCGCGTGTCTGTGGCACACCGGCCGCACCGACGACCGCTTCATCCACGCCGCCTTCGCGATGTTCCGCGATTACGACGGCATGAGCGGCGCATTCGGTTCAATGGGCTTGGCCGTCAGCGGCGGCGATCCGGCGTGCGCGTCGGTCTACGCCAGCCTCGACGACGCCAGGCGCGTGGTGGTCGTCGCGATCAACAAAACGGCGGCGGCGCTGCCGGTAAAAATTGTGTTTAAGGAATGTCCACAAGCGGGCCGAGCCAGCGTGTATCGCCTGATTGCGGCAAAACCTGCTCCCAGCGCGGAAGGAGAATTGAAAATCGCAGCGGGCGGCACAATTGAAACCGAGTTGCCCGCGCAGAGCGTCACGACGATGGTTCTTGCGCCTTGAACCGATGCAAGCGCGGAAAATTGAGTTGAAGCGCACCACGTCGCGTCGGAATTCCTCGAATTGCCGACGGGCGATCATGGTTTGGGCTGCGGCACACACCTGCCGCCCGGTCTTTTCAATTCCGAATGACGGTGTATTCTGTTCAAATCATTCGGGTCACTTCATGAAAAAGCCCTTCGCGTTTCAAATCCTCGCTGTCGTTGCTCTGGCGTTTCAGCTCGGTGGCGCTTTCGCCGCGGAGGCGGCTCCCGTTCCAATATTGAAGTTCGCGGCCAAGACAGACCGGGCGGATGCGTTTTATAAGAAGGGCGAGACGGTGACGTTTTCATTTTCTCTGACCGACAAGGCGAAACCGGTCGCCGACGGCGAGGTCAAATGGACGCTCAGCAAAGACGGATTCGGTTCAATCGGCACGGGCAGCGCGAAACTCGACAATGGCAACATCACCGTCACGGGCAAGCTCGATGAACCCGGGATTCTGCAATGCCGCGTGAGCTATCAGGCGGGCAAGAATGCGCCCGCCGTCACGGCTCTGGCCGGCGCCGCCATCGATCCACTGGAACTCAAGCCGAGTCTGCCTGTGCCGGATGATTTCGACGCGTTTTGGGCCGGGCAGAAAAAGAAGTTGGCGGAAATTCCTTTGAAAGCGACGCTCACGGAAGTGAAGTCCGCGGCCAAGGACGTGGCGAGTTTCGATGTCCAGATCGAGTGCGCCGGCGGCGTGCCGGTGTCGGGGTATTTTGCGAAGCCTGAGGCCTCGCAATCAAAGTCCTTGCCGATCATTCTAACGGTGCACGGAGCGGGCGTGCGCAGCGCCGGATTGAGCGGCGCGTGCGGCTGGGCGGCGAGAGGTTTTCTGGCGATGGACATCAACGCGCACGGAATTCCGAACGGCAAGCCCGATGCGTTCTACAAAGAACTGGCGGACGGAAAGCTCAAGGACTACCGCTCGTTTGGCCGCGATTCGCGCGAGACGTGTTATTTCGTGAACATGTTTTTGCGTGAGATTCGCGCGCTTGATTATTTGTGTTCGCTGCCGGAATGGGATGGCAGGAACGTGATCGTTTACGGCGGCAGCCAGGGTGGATTTCAAGCCTTTGCCGCGGCGGGCCTGGACGAGCGCGTGACGTTCTTCGCGGCCGGAGTGCCCGCGGGCTGCGACCACAGCGGCAACGTGGTCGGGCGCATCGCCGGCTGGCCGAAACTGGTCCCCATCGGACCGGACGGAAAGCCTGACCCGAAAGTGCTCGAAGCCGCGCGCTATGTCGATAACGTCAACTTCGCGACGCGAACGAAGGCCAAAGGATGCATCGTGACGACGGGATTTATCGACACGACGTGTCCGCCGTCCAGCGTCTACACGGCGTACAACGCACTGACCATACCCAAGCAAATCCACACCGATCCGCTCGCCGGGCATACCAGCACGCCGGGCGCGGCGGCGGCGATGCAGAAGGCGGTGATGGAGTATATTAAGACAGCGAAGTAGGCGGTGTAACTTGAGCGGCAACAGGGCACTGTTGGAGCATAATTTCGGCTCGAAGTGTCGCCGGCATGTCGGCGAATCGATTTGTGCTCCACGCCCTATGCCGGCAGCTTGAACTCATTCCCATACTCCGGCGCCGCGGCCAGCAGCCGGGCGATTTTGTCGGGCGAGACGGGGATGGGGCCGAGCTGCTCGTCGCTCAAGACCGTTCCAAATTCTTCGAGGAATTTTTCAAAGCCGCTGGGTGCGACGGTGATCAGCATCGTGGCCGGCGCGGTCGATTCGTATTTGAACGCGTGCACACTGCCGACCGGCAGATTCACGAACACGCCGGAGCGCGCCTGGATCGTCTGGCCGCTGGCGCGAACCGTCAGTTCGCTCGTCAGATCGGCTACAATCGGTACAAACTGGGCAAAGTCGTTAACGGAGTGCCTTTTGTCGTTTCCGAGCGATCGGCGCAGGCTCCAAGTCGCACACCAGAGTCCCTTGCCGAATTTCGACGGAACTGTTTTGCGCGGTTTTCTTTTACGATCAATGGACATTTCATTTGCGATGCTTTCGGTGTGTTCATAACATCCATGCTCGAAAATCAAAATGCGCCTAATTCCGGAGGGGGATCCGTTGGCCACATTTGCTCAATTTGCACGCGTCAATTCGCGGCAAAATTTAATACGGCACGTCGCTCTCGCGCTCGTGCTAACGGTTGCATTGCTCAGCCTGAGCGGCTGCCGGGTTGGACCGGACTACCAACGGCCCATTGTCGCGACGCCCAGCGAATGGCGCTGGAAAAACTCCACGGAGAGCGGCGGGAATGCCGCCGCTCAGTTGCCTGCCTGGAGTGTCTTCAAGGACGCCAAGCTCGATGAGCTTGAAGCGCTCGCCGTCTCGGCCAATCAGGACGTCAGCCTCGCGCTGGCACGCGTGGACGAAGCGCGCGCGATGGCGAGGTTGAGCCGGGCCGATTTTTATCCGCAGGTCACGGCTCAGCCCGATTTCAAACGCCAGGAACAATCGGGCAACGTTTACCTTCCTGGCATTTCGAGCTTCGCGGGGCCGAAAGGCGCCGGCGCTATTCCCGGTTTTCGAAATCCGTACAACGATTTTCTGGTGCCGCTGGCGGTTTCCTACGAAGCCGACGTGTGGGGACGCGTACGCCGGTCTGTCGCGGCGGGCCGCGACCGCGCCGAAGCCAGCGTCGCCGACTACGATGCTGTGCGCCTCATGACGGCCGGCGAGGTCGCCGCGAATTACTTCGCGCTGCGTTCGCTCGACACTCAGATCGACATCCTTCAACGCACGGTCAAAACGCGCCAGGAATCGTACGACTTGATCGATCAGCGTCTAAAGGCGGGCAACGCCGACGACCTCGACCTCAGCCGCGCCAGTTCCGAGTTGGAGAATGCCGGCGTCAGCCTCGTCGCCGCAAAACGGCAGCGCGAGCAGGTTGTCAACGCGCTCGCGCTGCTATGCGGAAAAATTGTCTCAGAATTTACGATCGAGCCTCAGCTTTTAACGGCCGAGCCGCCTGAAATTCCCGCGGACATGCCATCGGCATTGCTGGAACGCCGCCCCGATGTCGCGCGCGGCGAACGCCTGCTGGCCGCGTCGTGCGAAGACATCGGCGTGGCGAAGGCCGCGTATTTTCCGCGCCTGGCGCTCACCGCCACAGGCGGGTTCGAGAGCCAGGACTTGAACCACCTCTTTATCCCCAGCAGCACACTGTGGAACGTCGCCGCGAATCTCACGCAGCCGGTTTTTACCGGGGGGCGCAACCGCGCGCAGCTTGACGCCGCCAAGGCGCGCTACGACGAGGCGCTTTCGCAATACCGCCAGCTTACACTGACCGCGTTCAAGGATGTGGAAGACGCTTTGCTCGACATGCGCATGTTGGCGGATCAGGCGAAAGGCATCGCGCGTTCCGTCAACTCCGCGCGCAAGGTCACGCAGCTTTCGACGGCGCGTTACGAAGCGGGCCGGATCAGCTACTTCGAGGTCGTGGACGCGCAACGCCAGCAGTTGGCGATCGAACAACAGGCCGCTCAAGTGCTCGGCGATCGCATGGCCGCGACGGCGCGATTGATCAAGGCGCTCGGCGGCGGATGGAGCGCTTGCGTGGTTGACAGGCCGCTGGCCAAGGAGCAAGCTTGTCTTTCGGCCGCGGAGTTGATCTCAAAGGATTCCCAATGAATCGAATCGTCGCAGTTCTGCTGCTGCTCGCCATCACCGTTGCCGCGGCATTGCTGATCTGGCGCTACACAAGTCCCAAGGAAAATCCGCACGAATTGGTGCTGCACGGCAACGTGGATTTGCGGCAAGTCTCGCTGGCCTTCAACAACAACGAGCGCATCGCCGCAGTCCTGGTTCAGGAAGGCGACCGCGTCAAGCGCGGACAAGTGCTGGCGAAGCTCGATACGTCGCGTCTTGAGCCGCAAGTCGCGCAGGCCGAGGCGCTGGCCGCCGCGCAGCGCGCGATCGTCGAGCGGCTTCACAACGGCAGCCGCAAGGAAGAAATCGCTCAGGCCAAAGCGCAAACCGCCGCGCAGAGCGCCGAGGTGGACAAGCTCCATCACGGCAGCCGCGCTGAAGAAATCGCGCAAGCCAAAGCTCAGACCGACGTCCAGCGCCATATTGTCGAGCGCCTTCACAACGGCAGCCGGCCTGAAGAAATCGCGCAAGCACGCTCGACGCTCGAATCGGCGAAATCCGATGCGGCGAATGCGCGAATACAATTCGACCGCCTCAACAGTTTGCTGAACAACCCCGCCGGCCAGGCGGCCAGCAAACAGGACGTGGACAACGCGCGGACCGCGTTGGAAACCGCCAACGACAGAGTCGCCGTCGCGCAGAAGTCGTTGGACCTTTCGCTGCTTGGCCCGCGCAAAGAAGAAGTGGCTGAGAACGACGCGCGCCTCTCCGCGGCGCAATCCGCGCAGGATTTAATCGTCACCGGCCCGCGCAAAGAAGACATCGCGGAGGCCGAAGCAAAGCTCGCCGCCAATCAAGCCGCGCAAGAGCTTGCGATTGAGGGTCCGCGCAAAGAAGACATCGCCGAGGCCGAAGCGCGCTTGCGCGGCGACGAAGCTCAAGTCGCATATTCGAAACAGATTCTCGCCGACGCGCAATTGATTGCGCCGTCCGACGCCGTCGTGCGCACGCGCGTGCTTGAGCCCGGCGAGATGGCGTCGCCGCAGCGCCCAGTTTTTACACTGGCCATCACCGATCCGAAATGGGTGCGCGCGTATGTTTCGGAACCGGATTTGGGCAAGGTTCGATCCGGCATGGCCGCGACGGTCAGCGTGGACAGTTTTCCCGGCAAACGCTTTGAGGGCTGGGTCGGCTTCCTTTCGCCCGTTGCTGAATTTACACCCAAGGATGTGCAGACCGAAGAACTGCGCACCAGCCTCGTGTACGAAGTCCGGGTCTTCGTCAAAGATCCCGGCGACGACCTGCGCCTGGGCATGCCCGCGACTGTCACGCTGGCGCTCGATGCAAATGCGCCGCAAACTTCGCCAGCCGCCACACCGGAGCATCATTAAATGTCCGGCGACGAACTGGTCTTGAGCGGACGCGACTTGCGCAAAGAATTTCGCCGCGACACCGGCGAAGTCGTTCACGCGCTCGAGGGCGTCTCGCTCGAAGCGCGGCACGGTTCGCTCACCGCGCTCGTCGGTCCCGACGGCGCGGGCAAAACCACGCTCATTCGTCTGGCCTGCGGCTTGAGCGCGCCCGATTCCGGCGAATTGATTGTGCTCGGCGTCAATGTGACTGCCGATCCGCAGCAGATTCAGGATCGCATCGGCTACATGCCGCAAAAATTTGGACTCTACGAAGATCTCACCGTTCAAGAGAATCTGAATCTCTACGCGGACCTGCACGGGATCGGCGCCGAGGAGCGCCAGAAACGGTATCCGGAATTGATGACCATGACTGCGCTTGGCCCATTCACGAAACGCCTTGCGGGAAAATTGTCGGGCGGCATGAAACAAAAACTCGGGCTGGCCTGCACGCTGATCAGCTCGCCGGAATTTCTGCTGCTCGACGAACCTACCGTCGGCGTCGATCCGCTCTCGCGCCGCGAATTGTGGGACATCATTTTTCGGCTGGTTCACGAGCAGGGTTTGACGGTGCTGCTGAGCACCGCGTACCTTGATGAGGCTGAACGCTGCGGCCACGCGATCGTGATGCATCAGGGGAAAGTGCTGGCGCAAGGCGAACCGGCAGAGCTCAGCCGCCGCGCTGAAGGGCGCACATTTTTTGTGGAGGTGCCCGCGGGCGCGGGACCGGCGCGCTCGCTTCAAACGCGATTGCTGGAAGATTCCAATGTTGTCGATGCCGTGCCGGAAGCCGGGCGAGTGCGGCTTGTACGGCGCGAACCGTTAACGGCGGAGGCGCTGCAAACCGGCCTTCTTTCCAATGCAAAAGTGTCAGCGCGCCCGCCGCGTTTGGAAGACGGCTTCATGCTGCTGCTGCGGCAGAATTCACCGCAGCAAAGCGTGACGCATTCGATGAAACTTGAACAACCGCTCGAAAAGCATGGCGGCGAAACGGTCGTGCAGGTCCAGGACCTGGTTCGCCGTTTCGGCGATTTCACAGCGGTCGATCACGTCAGCTTCGAAGTTCACGCCGGTGAAGTGTTCGGCCTGCTTGGCCCCAACGGCGCCGGAAAGACGACCACGTTTCGCATGCTCTGCGGACTGCTGCCCGCGACCAGCGGCTCGCTGCGCGTCGCGGGCGTGAACGTGCGCGACGCGCGCGCGTCGGCGCGACAGCGCATCGGCTACGTCGCGCAAAAGTTTTCGCTCTACGGGCAGTTGTCGGTGCAGGAGAATTTGGATTTCTTCGCGAGTGCCTATGGCCTGCGCGGCGAACGCAAACGCAAGCGCATCGACTGGGCGGTGCAGCAATTTGAACTCAAATCTCTTGCGAAGCTGCCCAGCGGCCAACTGCCCGGCGGTTTCAAACAGCGTCTGGCGATGGCCGCGGCTCTGCTGCACGAACCGCAAATCCTTTTTCTCGACGAGCCGACCAGCGGCGCCGACCCGCTCGCGCGCCGCGAATTCTGGGCGCGCATTACCGCGCTGGCCGAACAGGGAGTCACCGTCATCGTCACCACGCATTTCATGGAGGAAGCGGAGTACTGCGACCGGCTGGTGATTCAGGACTCGGGCCAGGTGCTGGTGCAAGGCACGCCCAACGAAGTTCGCCGCCACGCGCACCCCAGCCATGGCGGCGAGCCGACGATGGAGGACGCGTTCATCGCCGTCGTCGAAGAAGCGCGCCGCAAACATCCCGAAGAAAATCGCGAGGCGAAAGGAGCCGCGGCATGAGTGAACTCAATGACCGCAAGCGCGCTCACGCGCATTCGTCCAGCGCGCTGCGCCGCATGATCGCGCTGATTTTCAAGGAATCGCGCCAGATCGTGCGCGATCCGAGCAGCCTCGCCATCGGCGTGGTCATGCCGGTCTTGCTGATTCTTTTGTTCGGCTACGGGCTTTCGCTCGACGTCAAAGACATTCCCGTCGCGGTGGTGCTCGAAGACCCGTCGCCGGAATCCGCGGAACTCGCGGCGAGTTTTCAACATTCGCCGTATTTCGACGCGCGCATGATTGCGTCGATGCCGCGCGCCGAAGAACTGATGCTGAAGCGCGAGGTGGACGGCGTCATTCGCATCCGCCCCGATTTTGGGCGGCGCGTGAATCTCAGGGACGCCGAAGTCCAGGTCATCGTCCATGGCACCGACGCCAATCGCGCGCGCATCATTCAGCGTTACGCGCAGGGCGCGGTCGGGCAATGGTCGGCGCGCCGCATCTCCGAAGGCAAAGCCGACGCTTCCGAAAATGGCCCAGTCGTAATTGTAAACAGGCTCTGGTTCAACGAAGCCAACGACAGCCACTATTTTCTCGTGCCCGGACTGGTGGTGCTTGTGATGACGCTGATCGGCGCGTTCCTCACGGCGCTCGTGATCGCGCGCGAATGGGAACGCGGCACACTCGAAGCGCTCTTCGTCACACCCGTGCGCGTCAATGAAATTCTCGTCGGCAAGACCGTGCCTTATTTCGTGCTGGGCATGGCGGGCCTTGCGCTATGCCTGCTCTCCGGAAAATTTCTCTTCAATGTCCCGTTCCGCGGATCGATCTTCGCGCTCACGCTTTCGTCCATGCTGTATCTGGCCGTCTCGCTGGGCTTGGGCCTGTTGATTTCCACGCTCGTCAAAAGCCAGTTTGTCGCCAGCCAGATGGCGCTGCTGCTCACGTTTCTGCCCGCGATGATGCTCTCCGGATTTCTCTTCGATCTGCGCAGCATGCCCACCGCGATTCGAATTGTGACCTACATGCTTCCGGCGCGCTACTTCGTCACGCTGCTGCAAACGATTTTTCTTTCGGGCGACGTGTGGAGCGTAATCCTTCCCAACGCCGCCGTGCTTGCGGGCATGGCGGTGCTCGTGCTGGCACTGTGCCGGCTGGCCACACGCAAAAAATTGGATTGAGGCGCCGGCATCATGTTCGATTCAATACTTCGCATCCTCGCGCTGACGCGCAAAGAGCTGCTTGCCGTCGTCAAAGACCCGCGCAGCCGCGTCACGCTGTTTCTTCCCACGCTCATTCAGTGCGTGATCTACGGCTACGCCGCGACGTACGACCTCAATCACGTCTCGTATGTCGTGCTCGATCAGGACCGCGGCGCCGCGGCGCACGAGATTCTGGCGGCGCTCGACGGCTCCGGCATTTTTACGCGCGTGGCCAACGTCTCCAGCGCCGCTGAATACAAAGCATACGTCAACGAGGAGCGCGCGCTGCTGGGCATCCAATTCGAGCAGGATTTCGAACGCCGTCTGCAATCCGGCCAAAGCGCCGGCATTCAAATTCTTGCCGACGGCCGCAACTCCAACACGGCGGGCCTCGCCACCGGCTACATTTCGATGATCGTTGAAGCGTTCAATGCAAATTGGCGCACCGCGCACAATTCAGATGCGCCGGCGGTGCGCATCACCAGCCGCGCGTGGTACAACCCGAATCTGCAAACGCGATGGCACATGGTTCCCGCACTGCTTGGCACGCTCTCGCTGATTCAAGTGCTGATGCTGACGGCGCTGAGTGTCGCGCGCGAACGCGAGCAGGGCACTTTCGATCAATTGCTGGTCACGCCGTTCCGCGCGCCGGAGATCATGGCGGGAAAATCGCTGCCCGCCGCGCTGATCGGACTGGCGCAAGTCACGATCGTGCTGATCATCGCGCAATTCTGGTTTCACATTCCATTTTCGGGTTCGTTCCTCACGCTCTTCGCGGCGCTAAGCGTGTTCATTCTCGCCGCAGCCGGCATCGGCCTGATGGTCTCGTCCATCGCCGCGACCATGCAGCAGGCGATGCTCTACAATTTCATGCTGATCATGCCATTCACGTTGCTCTCCGGCCTGACCACGCCGGTCAGCAGCATGCCGCTCTCGCTGCAATATGTCACGCTGCTCAATCCGCTGCGTTACGCCATCGAAATTGCGCATCGCATTTATCTCGAAGGCGCCGGCTTCGTGGAATTGTGGCCGTTGATGTGGCCGCTGCTGATCATCGCCGCGGTCACGCTCACCGCGGCAAGTTTTATGTTTCGCAAAATGACTTAACCCGCACAGTTCATCACCCCTCACCCCCGGCCCGTCACAAGGCCTACTTCTTTCCGCTTCCGCTTTGCGGTCCGAGCTTGTTCACTTTTACTGTGTAAACAAGCGCCGGATTCGCGAAATGCGAGGTGCCGTCCAGCACCACGATCACCGGAAAAATCAGCGAGGGATTCGATGCTGTCTTGCTAAAGCCCAGCCCTTGCAGGGGCGTAAACAGATTCCGGTTTTTCACCGCGAAGGAGAAGTT
>DATGGK010000114.1:0-13208 GCA_035308565.1 Planctomycetota bacterium
CGGCGCTCAGAACGAATGCGAAGATTAATGGTCGCATGGCATCTTGTCCCGCGAAGTCTGACGAATGATAGCGCGTGCGATGATCAATTCATTGGCAAAATATCCGATTCGCGGTTATCAAAACGGCATGGCCGATCCACTCAATACTCTGCACGCGCGCGCCTACGCGAAGATCAATTGGGACCTGCGCATCCTTGGCAAGCGTCCCGACGGATTTCACGAACTCGACAGCGTTTTCGTGAACGTGGGCTTGAACGACGCGATGACGTTTCGGCGCGCGGAGGCATTGTCGCTGACGTGTTCGGATCCGACGCTGCCGGTGGACGATACGAATCTGGTGATCAAAGCAGCGAAGTTGTTGATGAAGGCGGCGGAGAAATACGGCAGACAGGAATGTCTGCCCCACCAAGCTCTGGGCGCGGCGATTTCGCTTGAGAAGAATATTCCGATGGGCGGCGGGCTAGGCGGCGGATCGAGCGATGCGGCGTGCGCGCTGCGAATGCTCAACAAATTGTGGGAATTGAATTGGAGCGTCGAGCGACTTGCCGAAGTTGCCGCTCAAGTGGGCAGCGACGTGGCGTATTTTTTATACGGCGGGTGGTGTTTGTGCCGTGGGCGCGGGGAGATTGTGACGCGGTTGCCGGGTTCGGAGCGATGGCCGGCGATTAAGTTATTAATGGTGCTGCCGCCGCTGCATGTGGCCACGCCGGCGGTTTACAAGGCGCTGGGAGCGGGGGTTTGGGATGGGACGGGCGGGCGGGAAGAATGGGCTATTGGGCAGCGGTTATACAAGTCATTTGCTTGGTTATTGAAAATGCAGACTGTGCGCGAACCTCCGAAAATCGAGTCCATGCTCAAATCACTTGAGAAACTGAGTGCGTCGATACCGCAGATAGAGGTTGAGAGACTGCGTGATTCGATTCAGAGGATCGGTAAATTGTCTAACAAGTTGGATGCTCGAACGCGTCAAAGTGCACACGAAGAATTGACGCTCCGTAATTTGGCGCCCAATCAATTAAGACTGCGCAACGATTTGAGCAGAGCAGCGGTTGTCGTTGAACCGAAGCTTGCGGAGATTCAGAGTGTACTTGAGCGATTTTTTCGGAAGCAATGGCTGATGTCCGGCAGCGGCGCGTCCCATTTCGCGATTTTACGGCCATCGACGGATGTGGCGGAGATTTCGGCGGCGTTGAATGAGGCCGTGCCGGGGACGCGCGTCGTGGAGACGGAGACAATTGGAGCGGCGGCTTCGTAGCTCGCCCCTTCAGGGCTTTTGCATTTCATCTTTTCGCCAACCCAGGCCTTCGCCGGAGTACCGGCTGCGGCCTGGGCTATCATAGTTCGCGCCGTTGGCGCTGAGGACAATCTACTTGGCCGCAGCCTTGGCCGCGCGGTTGAGCGCCAGTGCCAGCCGCGCTTTTTTGCGGTCGGCGCGTTTTTTCGGGATCGCGTTTTTGCGCGCGGCGATGTCGTAGGCTTTGAAGCCTTCGGCCAGCGTCTTGGGCGCGTCCACGCTTCCGGCGGTGATGGCGGCGTGGATGCGCTTGTTTTCCTTGCGCAGAGCGGTGCGGTTGATGCGGTTGCGCGCGGCGCGCTGGATGTTCTGGCGCTCGCGTTTGTCGGCACTGATTGAATGGCCCATCGTTGGTCGTCTTTCTCCAGATAAACAGTATAGAAGGGGAGGATAATAGCATTGTGGGACGCGGACGCAATGGAAACTTCGCGAAAAGATCGTGATTGGTTTTCTTGCGAACCGAATTGCGGGAAGTGCGTATCGGCGTATGAGAGGAATTTCTGCGATGAAACATTGGCGCGGGTTTACCCTGCTGGAAATCTTAATCCTGATTATCGCCATTGCGCTGGTCGCCGTAATCGCAGCGCCCGCGTTTTCCAGAGCGCGCGAAGCGGGACGGCGCGGCGTGTGCCAGGATAATCTAAAAGCGATCCACATGTGCCTGACCATGTACGAGCAAACAGAAGGCATGTTTCCCGTTCGCCCCGCACCCGGAAAGGATCAGTATTCAGGCGACGCTCAGGAAGCGCTGAACCTGCTTTACCGGCAATACACGGACGACGTGCGGATTTTTTCCTGTCCAAGCAAGCCGCTGAGCGCCGCGATGCTGAGCCAGATTTTGCCGTGCACGGCGAAGGGTTGGCCGAATACGCCCGGAACGTCATTCAAACAGGCCGCGCCGGGGACGGAGGGAATGTCCACGTCGTATGGCTATTCGCCGGGGCACAATTCAAGTCAAAAGCGCGTAGTAATCATGGCGGACCGACAAGGCATTGGTCCGAAAGGGAATTCGGACAATCATGGAAACGACGCGGGGCAGAATATCCTGTTCGCGGGAGGGGCGGCGCTTTTTGCAAACGAAAAAAAGAATCAGATACCCAAAGACGATGGTGGTGCAGAAGTGACCGATTCGGACATCTATGCTGATCACACGATTACTCCGAACACCTATTTTGATTGGGATAGTTTCTGTCGTTGACGGGCCGGCGGGACGCCGACGGTCCAGATTGCTGCGCACCATGTGCAAAAAATAAATTCAAAAAATCACCAAACTCTTTTGATTGCGCGTCGTAGGAAATTGTGCAAGTGAGTGAGATTTCTGGGATTGACAATCTGAAAAATGCGGCATCCTATGTCGCTTCCGCATTGTGCGGACAATTGTTAACCCAAAGACGACGGATTCCGGATTGTCACACCGGACGTTATTGCAAGTGGACTTTAATCAGGAGGCCAGAAGACCATGTTTAACCGCAGACCATCCGGATTTACGCTGTTGGAACTGCTGGTGGTGATTTCGATTATCGCGATTCTCGCGGTGTCGCTCACTCCCGCATTCTCCCGCGCGCGCGAAGCCGGCCGACGCTCGGTGTGTTCAGACAACTTGAAGCAGATTCACATGTGTTTGACCATGTACGAGCAGACCGAAGGCATGTTCCCGACGCGTGCGCAGGGCACCGCGAATCAGTACACCAGTGGCGACGCGCAGGAAGCTTTGAACCTGCTGTACCGCCAGTATACCGACGACATCCGCATCTTCTCCTGCCCGTCCAAGATTTTGGCACCGAGCATGTTGCAGAACATTCTGCCCTCCACGGCGACCGGTTGGCCGGGGTCAGCGGGAACGGCCTTCCAGGAAGCGGCCGCGGGTTCCACGGGCTACTCAACCTCTTACGGCTATTCGCCTGGACATAACTCGAACGCCTCGCGCGTCGTGGTGGCCGCCGACCATCAGGGCACCGGCCCGAAGGGAAATTCGGACAACCACGGCAAGGATGCCGGCCAGAACATGCTCTCCGCCGGCGGCGCGGTGCAGTTCTACAACGTCAAGACCAACGCGTTGGGCAAAGACGACAACGGCGCCGACGTGATCGATTCGGACATTTTCACGTACAACACGATCACGCCGAACACGTATGTGGATTGGGACAGCAACTGCCGGTAAACGGCAGGAATCAGGAGTCAGGAGTCAGGAGTTAAAACCCCTCGCGGAAACGCGAGGGGTTTCTTTTTTTAGGAGCGGCGGCACTCTTGCCGCCGTTAAATGCCAGACTTGCGCGTTCGGCGGCAGGAGCGCCGCCGCTCCAAATTGAAAACGCAAATCGCCTGTTGTTAAACCGCGCGCGAAAGAGTAAAAAACTGAGCAGTCACGCAAACGAAGGAACGGCGGCTATGCTCACCAACAACAATCACAAATCCGTGTTGAAGACAATCGGCGAACATGGCGCGGTGCTGGTCGTGCGCTGCGAAACGGAAGACGAAGCCGTCAACGGCATTCGCGCGGTGATGGAAGGCGGCATCCGCGCGGTCGAAGTTACCTTCACCGTCCCCGGCGCGCCCGCCGTGATCCGCCGCGTGAAACACGAATTCGGCGAGTCGATTGTGCTCGGCGCCGGAACGGTCCTGACACCCGAGCAAGCCGAAGACGCCGTGGACGCCGGCGCATTGTATTTGATCGCGCCGAACACCGACGAAAAAGTCATCGGCGCGGCCAAGCGCCTGGGCGTGACCATGATCCCTGGCGCGTTCACGCCGACCGAAGTTGTGCGCGCGTGGGATTTGGGCGCGGACGCGATCAAGATTTTCCCCGCGTCGCTGGGCGGGCCGGCCTACATCAAAGCGCTGCGCGCGCCGCTGCCGAATATTCCGCTGATCCCCACCGGCGGAGTGGACGAGCGCACCGTCGGCGACTTCTTCCGCGCCGGCGCGTTCGCCGTGGGGGCGGGCGGCGCGATCTTCGATCTGAAGCGCTTGAAAGCGAAAGATTTCGCGGGCATGACGGAAGTGGCGAAACGTTTCACGACAGCCCTGAAACTGGCGCGAGAAGGATAATGTTTGCAGCATTGGGCAATCGTAGATGTAATCTTGAATCCCTGAGTTGAACGCGTGCGAATTTTTCATTTTGAATTTTGAATTGATATGCGCCCCCAACTCATCCCCTACGCCGAAATCCCCAACCTGCCCGCGCGCGAACACGACGCGAACAAGGGCGATTGCGGGCGCATCGCCGTCATCGGCGGCTCGCGCGGCATGGCCGGCGCGCCGTGCCTCGCGGCGAAAGCGGCGTACCGCTCCGGCGCGGGGCTGGTGCTCGTCGCGGTGCCCAAAAGCATCTGGGACGTGGTTGCCTCGAAACTCGACGAAGCGCAAACGCGCGGCGTGGGCGGGGACTCGGCGCAGTTCTTTCAGGAATCCGACGTCAATGAATTGAAAAAAATCTGCGAATGGGCCGACGTGCTGGTGATGGGTCCGGGGATGACGCAGAGCGCCGAAACGGTAAAAGCCGTGCAAAAAATCGTCGAATCCTGCGAATGCCCAATGGTGCTGGACGCCGACGCGCTCAACGCTTTCGGGCGCGGGCGCGCCGAATTGATTTTTGCATCGCAGAAAAAGAACACGCGCCGCGAAGTGGTCTTGACGCCGCACCCGGGCGAGATGGCGCGGCTGCTAAACATGTCCACCGCCGACGTCCAATCCGACCGCCCGCAAGCCGCGCTGGCCTGCGCGGACCTCACCAGCGCCGTGGTGGTGCTCAAAGGCGCCGGGACGCTCGTCTGCGACGGAAAATACATTTTCCTCAACCGCACTGGCAACCCGGGCATGGCCACCGGCGGCACCGGCGACGTGCTCTCCGGTGTGATCGGCGGCCTGATGGGCCAGGGCATGCCCGCCTTCGAAGCCGCGTGCCTCGGAGTCCACCTGCACGGCCTCGCCGGCGACATCGCCGCCGAAAAACGCGGCATGTGGTCGCTGATCGCCGGCGATTTGATCGACGAACTGCCCGCGGCGTTTTTGCGGCGCGTGGGGACGTAGCTGCTACGGCAATTTCGTCCGCGAACAACTCCACGATCCCGAGCCCGTCACGCCGCCGCCGTCGTCTTCCGTCCATGTTCCAGATGCGCCGGTGGCGGTGAATGTGCCGGTAAACGTGAAGGTGGTGATGACGAACGTGCCCGCTCCGTTGCTGCCCACGGCACCGAAACCGGGGCCGATGTTCCCTTTCGTGACCACGAAATCCAAAGGCTCGTTATCCGGGGTCACCACCGGCGGATTTCCGCTCTGCAGCGAACCGGTCTGATTGCCTGCGTACAATCCGTCGAAACCGCTCGAAGGCTTCACAGTCGGAGGCGGAATTGTGTCCGCCGCGACTTCGGGCTGCGACTCGCCTTGCAGTTCGCTCCCTTTATTAACCACGGTGCCGTGCAAATCTTTCAGACTTACCGCCAGATCGCCCGCGCTTTCTCCCAATGCCAGATTGCCGACTTTGCCCAACAACTGCCCCGTCAGAAATTCACCGCTCAAATTCGCCGCGGTGTTCAGGTACACCTGGTTCTTCTGCGGGTTGTTTGTCGCCGCGTAATAAGCCGCGTCGAGTCCCAACCCCAAAATCATGCTCGCCGTCAGCACGTCCGAGCAGAGCGCCAGTTGCCCCGCGAGCAGCAGCACGGCGGGGTTGCTCGTGGACACACCCACCAGCGTCAGACTCGCGATCGTCGCGGTCGTCGGCGCCATCATTGAATTAATCGCCTCGGTCAGTTCCGTCGAATTCTGTTTCACCAAATCCTGGTACGCGAGCGACGCCTGCGCCAGCTTGAGCGCCGCGGCCGCGTCGTAGCTCGTCCCGGGCGGCAACTGCGTCGCCTGCTCCCACGTCTTGTACGCCAGCACCATCTGCGGCTCGGTCGTGTTCAGTTGGCCGGCGGCGATGAGTCCCGCGTAATAGCTGTCCATCTGCTGCACAGTCGTCAGCGACAGCGCCACCGTGTACGTGTCCGCCGCGCGCACGCTCGATTTCCCCTTCGGCTTCGGCGCGACCGCCGCCGCGATGTTCGCGGTCATGTCGTCGAAAAATGTATTCGTGCTCGCGATCGTCGCGGTCACCTGCGGCATGCTCGCGCTCGTCCCCGCGATCTTCGTCTGCGCGTCCGACAAAACTCCCTTCGCCGCCGCGATGAAACTCTTCGTCACCTCGCCCACCGGCAGTTTGACCTTGGGCAGGTTCCCGATCTTCAGCGTCCCCGCGGGAATCTGCGCGCTGCCCTGGATCACCGTCACCTTCGCCCCGCCTCCGGAAAAAACCGACCCCTTCAGCAGCGGCGGCGCCGCTACGCGGATTGAACTGGCCGTCACTTCCGTCGGCGTCACCGACAACACGACCTTGCCGAACGTGAACGTCACCGTCGTCGTTCCGGTCGTGACGAAACTCCCTGAGATCTTCACGTATTGAAACGGAACCGCCGTCTTGCTCGACAATGTCGCCGTCGGCCCCGCCGCGGCCCTCTCCGCGGCCTGCGCTGAATCTGCCGCGGACGTCCCGCCGGCGCGCGAAGCCAACCCGGCTGCCACGCAAAGAATCCCCAGCGCCATCGCCCCGATGCAACTTAAAACCGCCCGCCGCCCCGTCGTCAAATACATGCTCGCGCTCCATCTGAGTGAGTTCAATGGCTTGAATAGAACGAGGCGATTATCGTTCAAAATGATGCGATATCAATATCCTTTTATTGTGTGAATTTAATTTCAGCACGATGCAACGAAGCCGCTTGCGCATTACAATCCCAGCGCATCGTTGCTCGCGTAATAGAATGAACATCATGCCAAACCAGCCCGCGACAGAAGTCCCGCGCCCGCCGCCCACCCCTCCCCGCCGCGCGCGCTTTCAAATCCATCTTTCGACGGCCATTGTGCTGATGTTTGTCGCGGGAGGGCTGATTTGGGCGAATACAAATCGCGGACGTGCTGAAAATCATAATTATGGACACTTTGCGACAGTTTATCCGCGCGGTTCAGACGAGTACACTACGCATGAGATTGTTGTACATGCATATGGATGGCCGTTTAACGCGCTGGAAAAGTTTGCTTACATAGTCGATGAATATGACGGCAAACCTTCTGCAAACCCAAGGTTAGTTGATCCCAATAACGAAAAGAGTCATCTGGAAACCGGCGAAACCCGATGGAATATCCTGGCGTTAATTGGAGATATATCTTTCGCGATTGCAATTCTTGCTACAGTTCGATTCGTATGCGAATGGCGTATCCGCCGCTCAGCGCGGAAGGGAGCGTGAACCATGCCATCGCTTCCGCGGCGCGCGGGGATTTGTCGGGGGCTTTTGATCGCTCTGGCGGGGATGCTCTGCGCTCTGTCGGGCGGAGCCGCCGACGCGCCGCGCGCGTTTCCGTTGTGGGATGGGAAAGAGACGGTCGAAAGCTACGCGGCCCGCGTGAACATGCCGGCGACGAAAAGCATCGACCTCGGCGGCGGCGTCACATTGGATTTGGTGCTGATCCCAGCGGGCCAGTTCATCATGGGTTCGGCGGAACCGGCCAAGCCTTCCGCGACGGAGACGGAAGCAATTTGGTTGATCGTCTTCGGTGGGAGCATGGCGGCGTTTCTGGCTCTGGTGTTGTTGATCAAATGTGCAAAGCAGAAAAAGTTTTCGTTTTCGCTGCGCTGGTTGTTGCTGATGACGATTTCCACAGGCCTCTGCGTCGGCGGCATCGCGCGCCGCTCGCTCGCTCTAAAGGAGGCCGCGCGGTATGAAAGCGAATTGTGGGAGTTCAAAAATCTACCAGACGATGAGAAACCTGCGCATTTGGTCACGCTCACGCAGCCTTTCTACATGGGTAAGTACACAGTCACACAAGAACAATACACGGCGATGATGGGAAACAACCCCAGCTTCAACAAAGGCGCTCAACTCCCGGTAGAACAGGTGTCGTGGGACGATGCGACTGCGTTCTGCAATAAGCTAACGGGAAAACTGCAAGACAAAGCGCTTGAAGTTCGTTTACCAACCGAAGCGCAGTGGGAGTATGCGTGCCGCGCGGGGACTCGAACGCGCTTTTACTCCGGTGATTTGGACAACGATATGGATTCAGTCGGATGGTACAATTATAATAGCGGGCGCACCACGCATCCAGTTGGATTGAAGAAGCCGAACGCGTTCGGATTGTACGACATGCACGGCAACGTGTGGCAATGGTGCGAAGACGTCTGGTCAGAGCATTATGAAGCGCTGCAAGCAATGGATCCTGTCAACGAACAAGGTGCCAATCGCGTGTTGCGCGGCGGTTGTTGGAGCGACAATCCCCGGGACTGTCGTTCGGCTAATCGCGAAGGTGAAATTCCCGAAGTTCGGTACGCGAGTAACGGGTTCCGTGTCGTGGTTGCAGCTTCGTCCACGACTCCCTAACCCCTTCTTCCTCCTTCCCAACTTCGCCGACCGCAAAATCCCCCGCGCTGCCCGCGCTCAACACCGCCCCACCTCACCCCACCACCGCCGAAATCGCGTTCGATACCGGACCCATCAATCCTTTTCGCGTCACCCACCGCGCCTGGTACGTCGCCAGTTTGCCAACGTCCGCGAGCTCGAAATTCACGCGCGCGGGGGTTGATTTTTGGCAAGAAAGGCTTGACGTTAGCGTTTAATGGGGTATACTAATATAGGCTAAGTTTGGAGGATGTTGTTAAATGGGGCGAATGGGGCGAATGGGGCGAATGGGCCTGATAGGGCCAATGTGGGAGGTGGTTTTTGCACGTATGCAATTAGATCAGTGTTGTTCCGTCTGAAAAGTGGAACTACGAACGCATGATGTGCAACTTTTGCACCGGAATTGTGGAATGGAAGTTCAGCAGCAAGGACGGAGTACCGGTCCTTGGCACCCAACGCGCGATGTGCAACTTTTGCCCCGAATTGTGGACGAGAGATTTGCCACTCCTTGCGGTCGCGGCTCGTGAACTATGTGCAACTTTTGCAACGGAATTGTGAAAGTGAGAGGGCAGCAGCAAGGGCCGTAGTACCGGTCCTTGGCGCCGAACGCGTGATGTGCAACTTTTGCAAGGGATTTGCCGCTCCCTTGCGGTCGCGGCTCGTAAACAATGGCGGCTCGCGAACAATGTGCAACTTTTGTAACGGAATTTGGTGAGGCGAAACCACGGGCTAAAAGCCCGTGTTACACAATGTGCAACTTTTGCAGGAAACAAATGGCTAATAGGGAGGCACAGGATGGCGTGATTTCTACACATTTGTCCAACTAAAATCGATGGCGCTCGGCGATGGTGTAGTTCTAATCATCACACCACCTCGGAGACGCCATGCGTAACCCCTCACGCCGAAATTCTGCCGTCGCCTGCGCGATTGTAGTTCTGCTCAGCGCAGGGGCGCTTCGCGCCACCGATACCGGCCGCTATTTTCAGGTCGATTATCCGGCCTCCTCGGCCGCGGGCGAATTGCAGGTCGCGGTGACTTACACGCTGTGGATTCCAGCGGGGGCGGAGAAGCTGCGCGGGATCGTCGTTCACCAGCACGGCGCGGGGACCACGGCGTCGATTGAAGGCTCGACGGCCGCGCGCGATTTGCACTGGCAGGCGCTGGCGAAGAAATGGGACTGCGCGCTCTTCGGCGCGTCGTACCACGTGCTCAACGAAAAGATCGATCTGTCGCCGGGCGCGTCGGAATTGTGGTTCGATCCGCGTAACGGGTCGGAGAAAACATTTCTGAAAGCGCTGGCCGATTTCTCCGCGAAATCGGGCCACGCCGAAGTCGAGCGCGTGCCGTGGATTTTGTGGGGCCATTCCGGCGGCGGAATCTGGTCGGACGTGATGAGCACGCTGCACCCGGAGCGCGTCGTCGCGATGTGGCTGCGTTCGGGTACGGCGGCGATGTTCCGCACGCATCCGGAATTTCCGCAGCCGGCGATTCCCGAAGCGTGCTACGGGATTCCGAGCATGGCCAATCCGGGCGTGAAAGAGAAGGGCACGTACAAGGCCGGCGCGGCGGGCGATCCGAGCACGAAAGGCAAGGAGAAGGGGCCGTGGTTCGGGAATCTCGCCACGTTTCGCGAGTATCGTGAGAAAGGCGCGCCGATCGGTTTCGCGCCCGACCCGCGCACCGGCCACGAATGCGGCGACAGCCGTTATCTGGCGATTCCGTACCTCGACGCGTGCATGGCGATGCGCCTGCCGGACAAAGGGAGCAGCGATCAGAAACTCAAGCCCGTGGATTCAAGCCGCGCGTGGCTGGCCACGGTGCTCACCGACGAGGCGGTGCCCGCGGCGGAGTACAAAGGCAACGCGGCCGAAGCGGTCTGGCTGCCGAACGAAGCGGTGGCGAAGGCGTGGGTGGAGTACGTGAAGACGGGCGCGGTGAGCGACACGACTCCGCCGCCGGCGCCGTTCGACGTGCGCGTTACGGCGACGGAGAAAGGCAACGAAATCACCTGGAACGCGGAGGCGGATTTCGAAAGCGGGATTCGCAATTTCATCGTGCTGCGCGACGGCGTGGAACTGGCGCAAGTCCCCGAAAAACCCATCGGCAAATTCGGGCGCCCGTTGTTTCAAAGCATGACCTATCACGACACGCCCGCCCAGCCGCTGCCGGCGATGAAGTACGTGGATGCGACGGCGAAGGCGGGCGAGAAGCACGTGTATGCGGTGGTGGAGGTGAATAGCGTGGGGCTGAAATCGGAGGCGGTGGGGGAGAAGTGAATGGGTAACGTCAGTCCCAGAGCAATCCATAGACGACGACCGCGATCATCAGCGTGCGCAGCGAGAATTGGAAGCGCTTGCGTCGGGAAACCTCGGGCGGATTGTTCATGTGTAATCAACGATCATTTAGAAGAATCATTTTGTAACCGAAAATCCAAAGGAGCAAATCGGCATTCAGGTTTCTTTGGGAGTCGTCGTTTGCCAAGTCAGTTTTTCGAACTATCAAAAACGGCGCGGGGGAATAGGCGGTAATTTTTAGACGCATTGGTTCTGACCGGTTGTATTCTCCAGTTTTTCCAAACAAGGTGATTTGTCCGTTTTCGGGTTTTTGAATCTGCCAATATTTGTGAAAGTCAGGCGCGCGTTCGAGCGCCTCCTCAAGCGCAAGTTGATTCACGCCCCATTTGATCGTTACGATCCAGAGCATTCCATACACAATCACCGCGATCATCAGCGTGCGCAGCGAGAACTGGAAGCGCCAGCGGCGGCGTTTTGGCGTTGGCGCTTGAATGTCCGTCACAGTTTGCCCAAGTCCGCAAAGAATTCTGGATACGTCTTCGAGACGCACGCGGGATTTTTGATCGTCACGCCTTCCTGTCCCAATCCCGCGAGCGCGAGGCTCATCGCCATGCGGTGATCGTCGTATGTTTCGACGGCCGCAATCTTAGGCGGGCCGGGCGTGATTTCGAGGTAATCGTCGCCTTCTTCGACGCGGGCGCCGACGCGGCGCAGTTCGGTCGCGAGCGCGTGCAGGCGGTCGGTTTCTTTGATGCGCAGGTTGCCGACGTTCAGAATCGTCGAGGTGCCTTCGGCGAAAAGGCAGATGACCGCGAGCGTCAGCACCACGTCAGGCATGTCGTTAAGATCCACGTCAATGGCTTTGAGCGGCATGCGCGGATCGCGATAGATTTCGATGCCGCGCTGATTCGACAAAAATCCCGAGCGCACAGCGCAGCCCATTCGGCGCAGCACATGCGCGAATCGCGCGTCGCCTTGCGCGGAATTCGCGGCGACGTTTGTCACGCAGCAACGCCCGCCGAGGATCGCCGCCGCGCCGAGAAAATAACTCGCGGCCGTCGCGTCGCCTTCGATCTCGTAACTGCCCGCGCGGTATTTGACGCCGTGCGTCGGGCGGTAATTGCGCTCGCCGTCTGTCGCCGTGAGCACGCCGAAATCGGACATGCCTTTAAGCGTCAGTTCGACGAACGGGCGCGAGACAAACGCGCCAGTAACTTCGATCGTCATCGGCGTTTTCGCGTACGGCGCGACTTGCAGAATCGCGCTGATGTATTGGCTGGAGCGCGAGCCGTCGATCTGCGTGTGCCCGCCGGGAAGGCCGCTGGCTTCGACGATCACCGGAGGGCAGCCGTTGCCGAATTCGCTGCGCGCGTTCACGCCCAACTGGCGCAATCCGGAGAGCAAATCTTCGATGGGCCGTTCGCGCATGCGCGCGGTGCCGTCGAGGCGAAAATGCCCCTCGCCGAGCGCCACGAACGCCGAGAGAAAACGCATCGCCGTCCCCGCCGCGCCCACGAACAACTCCGCGCCGCGCGCCGGCACGCGCCCGCCTTCGCCCACGACGCGACAGGTCTTCGCCTTCCAATCCACGCGCACGTCGAAGCCCAGCGCGCGCAGGCCCTCGATCATGAATTGCGTGTCGTCGCTGTGCAGCAGCCCGCTGAGATTCACCGCGCCGTCGGCCAGCGCGCTCATCGCGAGGTAGCGGTTGCTTAGACTTTTCGAGCCGGGCACGGCGATGTCGAGATTGATCGGCCGCCGCAGCGGCGCGATGGGCAATTCGGGCGGCAGCGCGGCGGCAGTGGGGAGTGGATCGGTCGGGCTCATGCGGTGATTCTATAGGAAATTATGCATGTCGCAATGCGTTCCCTCTCCCTCCGGGGAGGGCCGGCGGGCGTACCCGCCCGCGGGGTGAGGGTAAACGGCGCGCAAAAAAATAATGACTTTAAGACAAAAATTGACTACAATCGCATCCGAAAATGAGTTGCGCGGCTTACGAAATTGACATCGAACAATCACTTCAATTCGGTGTAAATAAGACGCGCACCGCGCAGGAAAATGAAGACTCAATCGTTTCCATATTAGGGCGGATTGAAAGGTTCTGGCAATGACTCATCGGCAGGAATTCAGCGTCAAATTCAGTTACGACGTTGTCTTCACACGCGGCTTGTTTGAAATCAGCAATTCGACCTT
>DATGGK010000115.1:0-2600 GCA_035308565.1 Planctomycetota bacterium
CACTCGCCAGTCCTCTCACATAAGGGATCTGGGTCCCGGAAGCCCTGCAGCCGCCGCACCGTTTTTCTAATCGCGAACCCGCGATTAAAAGTCCGCCCAACTCATAGCAAACTCAGCCCACTAAAATTTCCTAATCGCGAACGGATGGCGATTTATCGGCGCGCCTATCTCGCGCCTCCACCCGCCAGCCTCCAGAACCCCAGGCCGCCACATGACCGGCGTCTAATCGCAAATCTGGAATTAAAACTCCGCCTAACTGGTTGCACAACCAATCACATACAATTTTCTAATCGCAAATTTTCGGCGGTTTTTGCGCCAAATTCCTCAATCAGCACCGCGAATTGCTTGTTCCTCCACTCAGGTAGTTCTAATCTACGGTGGCGCGATTAAATCTCCGCGTAACACCTTTAAAGTATGCAGCATAAGAATTTCTAATAGGCGGTAAAGAGGGGGTTCGAGAGTGTCACGAAAGCCGGCGATCGTCGCGATCGGCGATATCAACGTCGACATGCTCGGCCGCGTCAAATCCTGGCCGAAGCCGGGCCAAGACTGCCTCGCGCCCCAACTCGAAATGCACTGCGGCGGCGTGGGCGCAAACTCGGCACTCGCTCTCGCGCGCTGGGGCATTGACGTGCGCCTCACCGGCTGCGTGGGCCGCGACCGCTTCGGCGATTACGTTCTCGAGCATCTCGCCGAGGGCGGCGTGAACACGCGCTGGGTGCAGCGCACAACCGACGCGATGACCGGCTTCTTCTACATCAACATCACGCCCGACGGCGAACGCACCTTCTTCGGCAGCCGAGCCGCAAACGGCCACGTGAAAAATCTGGGCAACGTACGGTCGCTATGCCAAGCTGCCTCGGCCGCGCATCTCGTCGGCTACAATTTTCTCAACCCCGGCCCCGCGCGCGCGGCCAAACAAATCGCGCGCGAAATTCACGCTCGCGGCGGCTGGGTTTCGCTCGACGTCGGAATGGCCCCGGCTCAACAAATCCCGCGGAAAATTTTGCAAATCATTCCCAGCGTGGATATCCTTCTTCTCAGCACGGACGAAGCGACGCTGCTTACCGGCGCGCGCGACCCGCGCCGCGCATTTGCGGCACTCAAGAAAGCGGGCGCTCGCGAAGTGGTCCTGAAACTGGGAAAAAGCGGCTGCCTGATTTCACGTAACGGTGGACCGCAGCACGTTCCGTCATTCGACGTTAAAATGGTCGATTCCACGGGAGCAGGTGACGCCTTCGTCGCCGGATTTTTGCAGGCGCGCCTGCGCGGCTGGTCTCCGGAGGAAGCCGCCATCGCTGCAACCGCAGGCGGCGCAGCCGCCGTATCGTTCGTCGGCGCTGGAGAAACGCTTCCGGGGTCGCGCGAAGTCGCCGCACTGATGCGCTCGCAGCGCCTGCGCGGAAAATGGGAGGCAGTGCGCCAAAGCGCGCTCGCGCGCCTTCAAAATCACAATTCGCGCCCAGAGAGGCCCACATGACGCCACAACCAGATCACAATCAATTGCCTGAATGGAAAAAAGAGCTCGACCGCCCGCGAATGAAATCGCTCGCCGATCTCTTTCCCGTCCCCAAGCCCGTGATCGGCATGGTGCATCTCTGGCCGCTTCCCGGCGCGCCCGGTTACACAGGCTACGGCATGCAGAAAATCATCGACCACGCGCTGCGCGACGCCGAAGCGCTCGTGCAGGGCGGCGTCGATGGGCTCGCGGTCGAAAATATGTGGGACCTTCCCTACTACGTTGGCAACGACGTGAAGCCCGAAGCGATGACGGCGCACGCCGTGGCCGCCGCCGAAATCGTGAAGAATTTCCCAATACCAGTCGGCATCAACGTGATTCACAATGGCGGCACCGTTTGCCTCTCGATCGCGCTGGCAGCAGGCGCCCGATGGATTCGCGTCTGCATTCTCACCGGCGCGCGCGTGTGGGACACCGGTGAATTCGATCATGGCTGCGCCGCCGAACTGATGCGCAAACGGAAGGAATTGCACGCCGAAGGAATTCACATTTTTGCGGACGTAGACAAAAAGCACTCGGTTCCGTTCCCGGGAATCGATCTGCGCACGCACATCGAGTGGACGGAATTCTATGGAGCAGACGCGCTCATCGTTTCAGGAAGATTTACAGGAAGCGCTCCGGACGTCGAGAAAGTGCGCGAAGCAAAATCTTACGCGAAGCGCCCGATTCTACTCGGTAGCGGCACGAGCGCGGAAAATGTCGCAGCGTTTCTCGAACACGCCGACGGCATCATCGTGGGAACAAGCCTGAAAAAAGATGGAGTGATGCAGAACGAAGTGGACACGGGCCGCGTCCGAGCGCTGATGAGCAACGTCCAGCCAGTCCGCGAAAGAGCCGCGGCCCGCGCGTCTTCGTCACGTTGATTCGTCAAGTTAATTCGTCACGCTAATTCGTCAAGTTCTTGAAACGTTTCGAGCGCTCCGCGTTAGTTTCCGTGCGCCGCTTGCTGCGAAGCCGGCTGCTCCGTGTTCACCATCCACGGAATGCCGAACCGATCGGTGCACATGCCGAAGCGAGGCGACCAGAAAGTCTTCTGAATCGGCATGATGATATTTCCGCCTTTGCTCACTTCGTTGAACAC
>DATGGK010000116.1:0-10175 GCA_035308565.1 Planctomycetota bacterium
AGTCAGGTCGGTCCCTATCTGTCGTGGGCGTAGGATTTTTGCGGAAAAACAACCCTAGTACGAGAGGATTGGGTTGTACGTACCCCTGGTGTTCCAGTTGAGCCGCTAGGCTCACCGCTGGGTAGCTATGTACGGACAGGATAAACGCTGAAAGCATCTAAGCGTGAAGCCTCTTCCAAGATCAGAAATCCCCATGAGACTCCTGGTAGACCACCAGGTTGATAGGCCGGGTGTGTAAGCTGGGTAACCAGTAAGCTTACCGGTCCTAATTAGTCCATTGACTTGACCGTTTTTTTCCAGTATCCCGATGCAAATCGGAAATTGGAATACGGCCAGGTGACTGAAATAATCGCTCATCAACTTGCAACAAACAAGTGCGCGTACTCTCCAATGACTAAACATCCATTCTTCTTTAAAATTCGGTTCCAAGTTTCACGTATCACGTTTCGAATCTATCAAAGTTTGAAACCTGAAACCTTGAGACTTGAAACCAAGTAGTTTCTGGGGATCCGGCGCCGGTTAGTTTGTAAGTTTGAATCGCGTCATTCAGAAGTATCGACGCCCGCGCCGCGTCCCAGTTTGAATCACGAGCCACGACCGCAAGGGAGTGGTTCAGTTTTGACAACTAAATAGGCTCCGCAGTCCGCCATGTCTGCGTTGAAGCTAAAGAGAATTCCGGTGACCATGGCGGAGGGGCCACACCCGTTCCCATTCCGAACACGGCCGTTAAGCCCTCCTGCGCCGATGATACTGCTCACTAGCGGGAAAGTAGGTTGTCGCCGGGTTATTTATAAAAACGCCGCGTTGATTGAGT
Organism: Planctomycetota bacterium; assembly: GCA_035308565.1. Taxonomy (GTDB): domain Bacteria; phylum Planctomycetota; class SZUA-567; order H5-PLA8; family H5-PLA8; genus JANXLS01. The sequence goes on from DATGGK010000116.1 coordinate 815, forward strand.
TCATCGCGGCGTTTTTTATTAAGGTTCTTTAGACTTTCATGTGGGTAGTTTAGCGGCAAACTGGTGCGCTTCGCGCGCTTCCGCGCCGCGCCGTTATTTGACTCATGGATTTCAACTGCCTCCGGCGAGAATCCGCACACTTCCTTGATCCTACTAATTCAAATTGTCCGACACAATAGGAATTCCGCGCGGTGTACTTCATGGGAAGCAAACTCAGAGGAAACCATGCCGCATCGTCTAATCGCCGTCACCATCTTCGCCGTTATAATAACCGTCTCGCACGCCGCCGAACCCGCCTTCGGCTCGCCCGATTTCCACCCCGCGCCCGACCATCCCGTCGGCTGGCGCGGCGACGGCACCGGCCGTTACCCTGCCGCGACTCCGCCGCTCGAGTGGTACCGCCGCCCCAAAGGCGCGTTCAATTTTTTGCGCGTGCAGGCAGAGCGCCCGAAGGACAACAAACCCCTCACCCTACCCTCTCCCGGGGGGAGAGGGGAAACAACGGCCGGCGAACTGCTCAACATGGGTTCGATTCGCGAGTGGCTCGTCGCCGGCCCGTTCGACGCGAAGGAACACAAGACCGCGCTCGAAGATGTAAGCCAGCCGGACGAAACCACGCTGCAGCCTGCGCTTGGCGAAGCGCTCGGCGGAAAACCGTGGAAGCTCGAACACGTCTCGATCGGCAACCAAAGCCAAAGCTGGGCGCGCCTCGTGCTCGATCTCGCGCTGCTCTTCGGCAAGCAGGAGCAGCAGGAGTGGCAGAACCATCCCGGCACGCTCGACCCGCTCGTCGCGTACGCCTGCACGAATATTTACGCGCCCGAAGCGATGAAAGTGCTGCTGCGCATCGGCGGCACGCATCCGGCCGTGTGGGTCAACGGCAAGCCGGTGAAAGTGCCCGGCCAATGGGACCCGTCGCCGGCGGTCGAACTCAACGCCGGCTGGAACCGATTGATGGTGAAAGCCGCGTCGAGCAAATCGAATTGGAACATCTCCGCGCTGATCACGCCCGCGCCCAACACCGGCTACGAAACGAAGAACATCGTCTGGATGGCGCCGATTCCCGGTCAAAGCTGGTCGTCGCCGATTGTCGTCGGCTCGAAGCTCTTCGTCACCGCCGACGACGGCACCATGGTCTGCCTCAACAAAGCAGACGGCCGGGCGCTGTGGACGCACAGCACGACTTTTTTCCATTGTATCTCCAACGAGGAGCGTGAAAAATTCCCCGCGCTCGCGCCAAAAGTACAGCAGCTCGACGAGCTGATGAAAACGCTTCCCGATATATTGAACGCGGGCTTGAGCGTCGATGGATCGAAAGCCGACGGCAACGCCGCGCTGCAAAAGAAGATCAAAGAGAAGCTCGAACTCGAACGCTCGATCCGCGAAACGATGGGAAAGGCCGACAAAGTGTACGACTGCTGGGGCAACGACCGCAGTTGGGCCATGGCCACGCCGGTCTCCGACGGGAAGCACGTGTGGGCCGCGTTCTACGGCGGCAACAAAGGCAAAGGCGCGAACGCCGTCGTCTGTTTCGATCTCGACGGCAAAGTCGTCTGGAATCATTTCACCGGCCAGACCGGCATCGGCGAACACGGCCAGCACACCACGCCGTGTTTAAGCGGTAACAACCTCGTCTACCTCTCCGGCGGCACGCTTTTCTGCTATGAAAAAGAAACGGGCAACGTCGTCTGGCAGAAGAAAACGAAATTCGGCGGCGTCGCCGGCGCCAGCACCGTCGCGCTCAAAGCCGGCGCGACGGATGTCGTGCTCATGGCCCAGGAAGGCATCTTCCGCCTCTCCGACGGCGTCGAATTATGGAAATCCGATCTGACCAACAGCATCGTCACGCCGTTCAATCTCAACGGCACCATCTACGGCGTCGCCGATGGCGGCAACGTGATGAAGCTTTACGCGTACAAACTTCCCGCGCCCGCCGGCGACACACTCAAGCCGGACATCGTTTTCAAAAAGCCGTGGAAGGAAATCGGCCTGAATTACCCAGGCCAGTTCACCAACCAAATCATCGGCCCCCCGCTCGTCCACGACGGCTTGTACTACGCCGTGACCGAAGGCGGCGGATTGGCCGTGCTGGACGCCGCGACGGGCGCGCCGATTTACACGAAGATGCTCGACGCCCTGAACCCGCGCCTCACCTGGGTCTTCAGCGTCGGCATCTGCTCCGGCCCCACGCTCGCCGGAAACGCCATCCACATCCGCGACGACCAATCGCAAACGCTTGTTCTCGCCCCCGGCCGCGAGTACAAAGAGCTCGCCAAAAACGTGCTCTGGGAACTGCAACCCAGCGGCGCCCAGCAAGAAGCGCAAAGCACGCCGGTGTACGAAGGCGGGCGGATTTATTATCGCACGCAGTTTTTTTTGTATTGCATCGGGGAGAAATGATTACGAGCCGCGACCGCAAGGGAGCGGCAATCGCGATCGACGCGCCGGGTGCCACGAAGCAATACCCTGCTTCGTGATGAGGGCGTGCGATTTCGGAACAAACTCAAGTCTCGGCGCAATCGGGCGCGCCACAGCACCTGAAAAAGCGTTGAGTTTGGCGCGGCTTGGGGATATACATCAAACATGGGACAAGCCAATGAGGATACTTCATGGCCGCTGCGGATCTTGAACGAATTCAAAGCGCAGTCCTTGATGGCCGCTATACGCTGACAGAATACGCATACGATGAAATGGATGAAGACCGCTTGGATGTTTTGGATGTGGAGAGTGCGATCCTCACAGGCGCAATTGAAAGCGTTTTGACAATGGACCCTCGCGGCGCCCGTTATGTGATTCGGGGTTTGGCAACGGATCAAACGACGCCGGTTGAAGTCGTGGTTCGTTTTCCCAACACGGATCATTTGCTCATTCTCACGGTTTACCAGATTAAATGAGGTTTGCCATGTATGACTTTAAATGCGAACATTGCGACGGCATGGTGCGCGAGCGGCGGGTAGAGCGTGAAGCGTTGCGCCATAAAGGCGGCTTTGTGATCCTGGAAGACGTTCCGATTGGCGTCTGTGAAAAGTGCGGGGCGCGTTATTTCAGTGCGTCAATCCTACGCCGCGTGGCGGAAATCGGACGCGGAACCGCCGCGGCAGAACGGAAGATGGAAGTTCCAGTTGGGCGATATGCCGTGGCATAGCTGCGTGCACGTCCCCGCGGTCCCGCAATTCCTGTTTGAAACGCCCTTAAACAACTGTAGGCTTTACTCCATGAACGCCACCTTGGCCGCACCGCCCGCTGAACCTCGCCGCGCGTCGCGAGGGATGCGCACCGCCAAAAAAGCGCTGACGCTTTCAGACGTGCTCCACGCCCTCGGCGACATCGACGCCAGCCGCATCCATTATCACAAGTTTGGAAGAGCGACTGTTGACGACGCGATCAAAATCAACGAACAAAAAGAGGGCTTCGTTGAACTCGTCGAAGGCGTCCTCGTGGAGAAAGCCAAAGGATTCCCGGAATCGTATTTGGCAATGTATATCGGGACCCTTCTGCTGGGATTCGTCGATGCTCACAATCTCGGCATTGCCGTCGGCGCCGACGGGATGTTGCGGGTCGCTCCAAACTTGCTCCGCATTCCCGATGTCTCGTTTGTGTCCTGGGAGCGCGTGCAGGGCAAAGTTCCCCGCGAAGCCGCGCCCGCCGTCGCGCCGGACCTCGCGGTTGAAGTCATCAGCCCAGGCAACACGGTGAAGGAAATGGAGCGCAAGTGCGGCGAGTATTTTAAATCCGGCGCAAAACTGGTGTGGATGGTCTACCCCAAAACGCGAACCGTCACGGTTTATTCAAGCCCCGCTCGATCCGTGACGCTCGCGGAAGAGGACGTGCTCTCAGGAGGGACCATCCTTCCAGGGTTTTCGCTTGAAGTCCGAAAATTGTTCGGTCAATTGGACCGCACGCGGGATGGTTTGGCGGGATGAGAATTTGGGCGGGGTGTGTCACCGATTGGTCCGCAGTCGTGGTCGCGACAAGGCAGGTGGGTTGAAATTGACGGTGGAGGCGGTTTGGCGAACATTTATTGGTGTACCGGATTTATGTGTGCTGTGTGGTAGTCGAGATTTATTATGGCGGATGTATTTACAATTGTTGAACGATCCGCTGTAATGGCAGCAATCAGATCATCTGGAAACAAAGACACCGAATTAGCGCTTGCTCGAATACTTCGGCAAAATGGAATCAATGGCTGGCGCAGGCACCTTCCGATTCAAGGAAAGCCAGACTTTGCATTTAGGTTGGAGCGGCTCGCGGTATTCGTGGACGGTTGCTTCTGGCACGGCTGTCCAAAACACTGTCGCGTGCCGAGAAGCAACACGTTGTATTGGTCGAAAAAGCTTGCACGAAATCGAAGACGTGACAAAGTTGTTTCGCGCGGGCTAAAAATGGCGGGCTGGATTGTAATGCGAATTTGGGAGCATGAGCTTTCGAATCCAGAACGCATAACCCGGCGAATTCGAGCCGCATTGAGGCGTCAGGAATAGTTGCGTGCCTGCCCCCGTGAACCGTTTAACCTGCTTCGCAATCCAAAAAGCGATTTAACTCGGCAAGGTATTGCCGAGAAGGCCAAGACGCTTGATTTGCCGGCAAGCGGCTTAGCGGAATGCGCCCTGCAATTACCGCGAATGAATCAATGTCGAACTGGGCAGTTTGCGCGGCGAGGCGGACGGGGTTGGGAATGGAGACAATATAGGCGCTTTCGGATTCATCGAATGTAAGACGGAATAGACCTTCATCGAAAGCCCAATGACACTGCTTATTCAGACATAGGCCGTTCGTCGTTGAGTCAAGATCAAAACGGCACCACGGCAATATGTGGGCGGCGTCAACGCCAGGTGTAGAAGTGGCGTCGGTACGAGGGAGCCTTTGGCCCGTGAACATGCAACGCGAATCGTAAGCCTCCCTGACATTGCGCCGAAACCCGGCGGCCGACCCGCCGCGAACAACGGCAAGCCGCCATTGTCGCACCCGGTCAATGCGGGCATCAGCCGGAGCGACATCAACTTCCTCAGCGAAATCGTCGTCGCCGGTTTCTGGGTCGATCGTAGGCATGCTTTCACCAGCGTCGTGCAGGCAACGAATAAAAAATCTGTACGCTTTCGATGGATTGCCTGTTGAATTCAAGCTCGCGCAATGGGTCGAAGAACACTTTGATGCGAGGCGCTGTCTCAAGGCTGCTGACAACAGCCAAACAATACTTCTCGCGAAACTCTTCGGCTTTGTTGAACTCGTTATTTGTAAGCCGGATTCCGCCTGTATTCCCACGCACGCCTTTTATCTCGGCAAGAAAGTATTCACTTTCAACAGCAATTTGAAAGTCATAGCCGTCTCCGAAAAGCCTAGCGTCTTGAAGCGCACCAGTGGCGAAGAGGCTAATTGTACGGTAGTTGTTCATGAAGAACAATTCAGCCTCGTTTCCGGTCTCCTGTAACTGCCTGAACATGCTTTTGAGAATGGGAACTATTGGCTTCACCACTTCACCGGCGATTGGAAAATAAGTCTGGAGATAATTCTCAAGCATGACCGCATAACTGACCGCATTGAGGTCGCCGAAAAGTGAATCAAGTAGAATCTTGCGATGAAGGTAACGATCACCGTTCTGCCACCAACCAATCTTGGTTTTTCTGACCAATGGATTGAATAAGTCTTGCCGGTTCTTAAGCGTGCCGCGCGTCTGGGCGACGCCGCGTTCAATTAGACTGTTAAACAAGGCGCTTTTTGTCTTGAAACCAAGCGCGGCGACAAGATCGCCCTCGAATTTCGCCAGTCCATAACCGACGAGATTGAGGACTTCGTAGTTTGTGTGCCTGATGCCAGTGGGCTTACTCATGCCATTCTTTCCGGTTTGATGGCGTCACCCCGATGAAATTTAGCACCGCAATCGAGACATTCCAAATAGGATTCAATCTCGTGCCAATGCAGATCTGTGCTTCTGCATACGCTCCCCTGCTTTCGTGAGAGAACTGTGGGACAGCAATACCTTCCCTCGATTGAAGCTTCGCGCTTGAAAAATAAACCACAGTTGAGGCAATCGATGAATCCTTCATCGTCCTCGTCGCTTAGGTTGGTACTTCCACAACCAACCAAGTCATTATTCCACCTGGCAAATTGCGGACATTTGAGCTCAACATCAAGCTGACTTCTTGTTTTCGCAGGCATAATCAGTTCATTCCTGACGACATGTACTTGCGAGCATGCCCTTCGCGGCGTTCGGCTTCAAAAAGTATTTTTCCGGGACCTTCGATGTCTCTATGACACCCAACAATGAAGACTCTTTGGCGTGATTGGGGGACTCCGAAGTTTTTGCTGTTAAGCACACGCCAGCCGATAGAATACCCGAATTCGGCCAACGTCCCGATGACAACTCCGAAGTCTCGTCCACGGTGCGAGCTAAGGAGGCCTGAAACGTTTTCGAGAAGAATAACTCTGGGGCGTGCTTCGCCAACGAGGCGAGCAAAGTCAAAAAAGAGTCCTGATCGCTTGCCTCTAAGCCCCGCGCGTTGACCCATCCTTGCCACCGAGACGTCTTGGCAGGGGAATCCTCCGGCCCAAATATCGGAAAGAGGAACGGCTGATGCGGTGAGTTCTTTGATGTTTTCATGGCATGGGATATCCGGCCAACGGTGCTTTAGTATGCTTCGGCAAAACTTGCTCAATTCACATTGAAAGGTGATTTCAAAGCCGGCACGCTCCAAGCCAAGGTCGAAACCGCCGATTCCACTAAAAAGCGACGCCGCTCGAAATCGCGGTGTTGGCACAGCGTTTTTGCTCATGCTTCGCAATGACGATGTTCCGTTAGCGGTACCGTTAATGTTCATTGTCATTGTAACGGCCATCGTAAATCAAAACAGCGTTCTTCGCAAAGAGCAATGGAAACCCCGGGATAGACGGCGCATTATTTTTCTCGAGAAACGTGGCGGGCACGAAATATTTTCCCAAAATAACAGCCCGTCCCTGTCCGTCGTATGAACTCGCTTTTCGCGATAATTACACCGCTCGCTTGCCGGCCATCAGAACCGGCTTTAGCGCGCGGTCAATTTCCGCGCTTTGCCTTATGTTTCGCCCGCGTCCACAGCTTTCGCCCGTCCGCGGACATGGGACGACCGGAATCGGCAACAAATTCGCGGTCGAATTCCTTTGCCATTTCGGCCAGTTTCGCCGGCGGGCGCAGCCACGGCTTTCTTGTGCTTCCGTTTTTCATCGTCTCTCATTGCACGCAATGCAACGCCAAAGTCAAGAAAATTGCGGGAACATCGGGGACGCGCACGAATCTACTGTCGCTCACACGCAAATTCACGCCGACGCCAGTTCGCGGATATGATTCACGTCTCGCCGGCCGACTGGCCGCACGTTCTGCCCGTCCACCGTGGCGATGGCGATGGTTTCTCCGGCCAGCGTCATGAACTCCACTTCATAGGCAGCGCCGTTTTTGTGGATATGCACCACCGTGCCGACATCGCCCGCCTCCAGCCCTTCAATGGGCATATCGGCGGTAAGCACCACGCAATCGTGTTCTTTGATCGTCATAAGGCCTCCAAAGGATACACGCTAACTACACAGGATACGCGCTGATCAGGCGCGGCGCAACTGCGCCCTGGTCCATTTGCCAGACCGTTCGCACACGCGGGCGGCGGGCTGACGGCGTGTTCAATTCTCCCTCCACAACGTAACGCGGACCATAACCTGTTTCGGTCACACACACTACGTCGTACGTCCGCCCATGCTCGCGCAGCCGCTCAGCCAAAACTTCCCAATCGTCACTTTGAAAGCCAAATAATTCAAAAAAGCGCGCCTTGCTTCCGCCATAACGGTGCGAGGGATTGAGCAGATAATCCGCGATCTTCTCGCGCTCCACAACCAATTGGCCTGCGCACGGCAATTTCATTTCGGGGCGTCTTTCAAAAAAGGGGACATTCACTCTCGAAGCGCATGTTAGCCGCCTTTCGCAAGAATACAAATCCGTCGCTTCAGACGCCAATCATCTATTAAAATTACCCGGTTTTTGGAAGCATTTTCCCTCCAAACGCGACTATATTGAAGGTCTTCTTGTCGCTGAAAGGGCTTTCATCCGAGTGCATCGTGTGTGTCGAATCTTGTGTGTCGCGTTGAGCCTCTCGGCTTCCGCGGCGCTGGCTGCGGCTGGCGCCACTGAAACCGATCTTTTTGGCGCGCATTACAAGGACAAAGTCTTTCCGATGTTCGTGCGCTATTGCACCGAATGCCACAACCTCACCAAGAAGAAGGGCGGCCTGCGGCTCGACGAACTGGTCGATGCCAACAAAATCACCGCCGATCCGGAGAAATGGCAGACGCTGCTGGAGCAGATTACATCCAACGAAATGCCGCCGGAAGACAAGCCGCGGCCGAAGCCGGAGGACATCGACACGATGGCGGAATGGGCGCGCAACGCCATTGCGTACGTGGATGGCCGCCGCCCCAAAGACCCCGGCTACGTGCTGCCGCAGCGGCTGAACCGCACCGAATACAACAACACCGTGCGCGATTTGACCGGCCTCGACATCAAACCCGCCGACACGTTTCCCATCGACGATTCTGGCTATGGCTTCGACAACATCGCCGACGTGCTGACCATGTCGCCGCTGCTGGCGGAGAAGTACCTCGACGCGGCGGAGGCGATCATCGAAGCGGGATTCACGCCGAAATCATCGTCCGGGACTTCGTCTTCGTCGTCGCCGGAAGACAAATCCGAAGTGGGTTTAATTCCGGACGGGCGTTTCACGATTCGAAAGCAAGGCGTGACCAACGTCGGCGGCGTGCTCTCCTTTACCGAAGAAGGTGTCACGGTCTGCACGCTGGAATGTGCCGCCGGCAAAGAATACGAGATCAAAGCGCAGGCGTGGCAGCAGCGCGGCGGGAGCGAAGACGCCAAGGCGGCGGTTTTTATCGACGGCAAGCTGATCGCGTCGATCGATGTGGATGCCGTGAAGCTCAAGCCGAAGACGATCAGCGCGCGCTTCAAAGCCACCGCGGCCAAGCATGAATTAACGCTCGCCTTCACCAACGATTTTTTCGACGCCAAAACCAAAGAGGACCGCAACCTTTATATAACGAAAGTGCGGCTTGTGCCGGTTGCCGCTGCCGCCGCGCCGACGGTCGCGAAAGCGCCGGAAGCCGCGCCGCTTCCGCCAGTGAATGCTGAATTCGCCAAACGCGTGCTGATCGTCACGCCCGCCAAACCCGGCGACGAACGCAACGCCGCCGAAGCGATTCTGAAGAACTTCACCACGCGCGCTTTCCGACGGCCCGTGCGCGCCGACGAAGTACTGAAACTGCTCTCGCTTTACGACGCCGGCAAAAAAGGCGGCAACCATTACACCGGCCTGCATCGCGCGCTCACCGCCGT
>DATGGK010000117.1:0-48869 GCA_035308565.1 Planctomycetota bacterium
TCTTTCGTGCGCAGCGCGAGAAGCGGTTGGACGGCGCTGCTGAATTGCGCGGGACCGGTGGCGAGATAAATGCCGTTGAGCTTCAGCGCTTTGACTTGGCGTTTGACGATCGAGAGCGGCGCGTTTTCCTGGCCGAACGGAACGACGATGAATTTGCCGGTGCCGCCGGCTGGGGCATTGAAGCGCAGTTTGTAGGTGCCGTCGTTTTGAAGCTGCGACTCATAAGGCAGCAGCGCGGCGCGGTCGGGGAAGCGCGTGTCAACGACCCAGGCGTTCGGTCCGGGCAGGTTGCTGAATTCGTACAACCCGGTCAGGAGCGACGGATTCAGCATCTGCGCCGGCTGCGACGCGTTGAGCGACTGCGTGTAGCTGAGGCTCATCGAATGGAGCAATGAAATCTGCCCGTCGGTGCTTAGCGGCGTGACGAGTTCGATTTGATTGCTGCCGCTCAAGAGCACGCTGGCGGGAATTTGGAAGCTCAGTTGCAGCATCTGTGCGCCGCCGGTCCATTGTGCCTGGCCGGCGGGCGTTCCATTGACGAGCACTTGCAGCGTGTGCGGGCCGTCGGTGAGGCTCCAGAGATTCACGATGAGCGAGCCGGCGTTGCTTTGCGCGTTCGGCGCGTTCAGGGTAAAGGATTGGTCGGTGCTGTCGGTGAGGTATTTCGATGAGAACCACGGCGTGAAGGTGTACGGGCGCAGGTTGAAATCGAAGTACACGTCATGGAAATCGACGCTGGCGGTGGCGGGCGAATCGGTGCGCGCGACCGGTGCGGTGAAGAGGCCTTGCGCCAGCGTGGGCGAACCGGTGGTTGTGGGCGTGCGGCCCGCGCGCAGGAAAATTGCGTCCTTATCCGTGTAGTCGTCGGAATAACCCGGCGCGTAGACGTAGAGGACGTTGTTTTGGATCGCGAGGGCTGAGAGTGCGCGGCCTTCGCGTTGTATGCTAATGCGGCTGATGTCATAGCCGGCCGGCAGAGAATTCTGCGGGATGGCAAGCACGCCGCTCTGGCTGTAGGTGACTTTGGCTGCGGTGAAGCTTGAGGAACTTGACGGCGACGCGGTGAACCAGCGCGCAGCGACGTTTGTTTTCCCGCCTTCAGGCGGAATGGGCGTTGACTGCGTGCCGCGCGCGGTCGCGGCGGTCGCTGTTCCGCCTAAAGCCGGGACTGCGAACGCAGAAGCAGCCTTCGCGGAATTTCCTGTCACAACAAGCGCGTTGACGGCGGACACGCGCGTGCTTTGCGCCACAGCGTCCGCGCTGTTTGCGGCGGAGACTACGGTGTCATTGTCAATCGTATCGAGTGACGCGTCGAGTGAATCGACATCCACTGGGCCGGCAAGCGAGGCATAATCTTCGCGCTCGCCTTGAAGGCCTAGGCTTTCGAGGCGGTACTCGTAGCGGCCCGGCGCGGCAAAGTCGAAGTAGCTGTAGGTGTGTTCGTCGGCATTGGTGATGCGGCCGGCGATGAGGGTGGGATTGACCTGGGTCCAGCCGCTCCCTTGCGGTCGCGGTTCTTGAATCGGGCGGCGATAGAGGTTGTAACCCGCGTTCTGGAATTCGGAGACGGCGAGCCACGAAAGCGTCACGCCTCCGGGCGCGGGTTGCGCGGTGAACGAATCGAGCTTCACGGGAGTGACGCCGGCGCTCGGGAATTGCACAAAGATGCTTTGCACGCCCGCTCCGTACACGCCGCTCAGCAGCGTGCCCGAAGTGGAGTACGTGGCGATGTCGGTTGCGCCGGTCGTATCCATGTAATGGATGATGGTGCCATTGGGGAAGGGCTTGCCGGCGATGTACGTGCTGAATGGCGCGGTAATGTCGGAGGTGGTTTGCACGACTTTGAAGATTCCCGCGGTGGCGCTGGCGTCGAATCCGATGTCGAGCGTGCTGCCGCTGAGTGTCAGCGAGTTGCAGGACAATACTTGCGAAAAGCCGCCCGCGCGGTTGATGACCGCCGAGAGTTTGCCGTTCGTCAGATCGACGGTGCTGTTGATGGTCAATACTTCGTTGGCGGAGAGGGCTGTACCGTTCGTAGCCATGCCCGGCCAGATGGTGGTACCGGTGACATTCGCGGTGACCGGGCCGGCGGCGGCGATGGTGCCGGTACCGCGCAGCACGGCGCCGGCGTTCGTGACGCTGGCCGCGGAGGTGCCGGTCAGGCTGTTGGTCACGGCGAGCGTGCCGACGTTCACGGCGGTGGCCCCGGTGAACGTGCTGGCGCCGCTGAGAATCAGATTTCCAGCGCCCGCTTTGACCAAACCATTGGCGCCGCTGACGCCTCCCGCGTACGTTGAATCCGTGGCCTGGGTGACGGTGGCTGGCGCGGTACCGGTGATGATGTTGCCGGTGCCGCTGAGCGGGCCATTGATGTTGATCGCACCGGTGGCACTGTTGCCGAGATCGGCGTTCAAAATGATGCCGCCGGCGCCGTTCAGGTTGATCGCGCCGCCGGTGGAATTGTTGGTTGCGCCGTTGATGGTCAGCGCTCCGGAGGTGGTCGTTAGATTAATGTTGCTGAGGACGCCGCCGCCCACCGTCGCGGTGAAGTTCGCGGCCGTCGAATCGGTGACCCAAACATGCGCGGCTTGCGAGGTGAGCGTGCCGGAGGTGCCGACAAGCGCAGTGACGATGACGTTGCCGGCAGTGACTTTCATGGGAAGAGCAGACGTGCCCACGGCGGCGGTGGCGGCGGTGCTGCCGGCCATGGTTGTGGCGATGAATTGAACCGTGCCAGTTGGGCCGGCGTTCAGGAGCGCCGAACTGTTCGCGGCGACGATGGACCCTTGTCCGGTGGGCGCGGTGGTGGGCACGGTGGAAATGGTGATTGTTCCGCCGTTGCCGACGGTAATGTTGTTGACGGAGACGAGGCCGGAGTTCGTGCCGTTGCCGGCGGTGTGGAAGCCTTCGATCGTGACGGCGGAAGCACTGTTGTTCGAAGTGACGATGGAACCGTTCATGTTGAAATTGCACGCGTTGCCCGTGTCGCGATTGGCAGCCATATACACGCCGCCGGAGAATCCCGCACCGCCGATCACGACGCCGCTGTTGACGGTGAAGTCGTCATCCGCGGCCAGGACGATGTTGCCGTTGGTGGTCGAAACGTTCCCTGTCACAACTAAATTGTGGCCGCTCGCATTGCCGGCAACGACCATGACATCGCTGCCGGTGGCGGTTGCGCCTTTCAAGTTCAAGGGCTGGCCGAAGTCGATGAAGTAAATCCCGCCGGCGCCCGCGGTGAAGGTTTCACTGTTGCCGGAGGGTGCAAGGGAATTCAGCGGCCGCGCGGCGGTGCCGATCGAACCCGGGCCGGTGGGGGAGTTGGCGAGAACATAATTCAGGCATTGCAAACTCCCGGTCGGCGCGGCTCCGGCGCTGGTCGGGCCGGTGAAGCCCGGAGCAAGCGGCGACGTGGCGGTTTCTGAGGTGGTGAGCGTATCGGTGCCGGCGAAGAGAATGTTTCCCCCGTAGGATTGCACGGCGAGCGTGCCGCTGGGAGCGGAGATCGCGCGAATCTGCGCGTCGCCTGTGCCGCCGCCGGCGGTGTTGACGGTGATGCTGACGGCTGTGGCCGACGGGTTCGTGGTGGAGATGGTGCTGCCGGTGGCGTTTTGCAGGAACGAATCGGCGCCAGCCCCGTCGGCATTGGCTACCAGCGCGATGGTGCCGCTGCCGGCGTTGACGTTGCCGTTGACGCTCAGGCCGTCGCCGCTCGACAGATTGATGTTGCCCGTGGCGGTCATGACGTTTCCGGTGAGGTTGAGCGTTCCCGCTGTATTGACGACGACAATGTTACCCGCTCCGGTGGCAGTGGCGGTCAGGCTGGTGCCGCTTGGTTCATTGATATACACACCGCCAGGTCCGGCGCTGGCCACGACCGAGGCGGTCTGAGCGGGAATGGGCTTGGCGCTGGTGCCGATGCTGTTTGAAGCACCGAGTGTCAGTGTGGAGGCAACGATGTTGCCGGTCCCGCTGACCGCGATGTCGGACGCGCCCGACACGGTAACGTTGATGCCCGTGGCCGAGAGCGGGGCGCTGAAAGTGACCAGGTTGTTGGCGTTGATGGTGACCGCGCCGGTCACAACGTTCAAGGCGCCAAGTGTGAGCGGCGATCCGGCGGCGTTCGCGATGGATATCGATCCAGTGTTCAAGTTGCCGGTTCCGGAGACGGTTGTGAATTGGGCGATTGACAGAGCGTTAAAGGTGTTGACGTCGCCGTTGATCGCCAGCGTGCCCGTGCCGGTGACGTTGACGTTGGCGAAGCCGGCGTTGAGCAGTGAGAATTTGTCGTTGCCATCGAAGAGATTGAAGGACAGCGTCTGCACGCCGCTGCTTGGGCCAGTTGCCACGCCCGCGGTGACTGTAAAGCCGGCCGCGATGGCGGCGGAGTCCAGCGTGATTGGATTGGCGGTATCGGAGATGATGTAATTACCGGCAAGGTCCATGTCCACGTTGATTGTGTTGTTGGTACCCGGACCGGCGAAGTAGGAGACGACGCCGTTGTTGACGTCGAGCAGGCCGTTCGAGTCGATGTTGGTGAGCACGACTTCGATGTCGTTGCCATCGCCGGCCGTGTAATTTACGGAAAAGGAGTAGCGCGCATCGTTGAAGGCGCGGACAGTTGCGCCGCTGGCAAACATGCCTGTGATCGCGTCGTTGCTGTCATTGGTGAGCAGCAAAAAATGGTCGCCCACGTTCACGCCAGAGAGGGGCACGATTAAATTCAGCGCTGGCGAACTGCTCAAATCGACCGTGCCGATCACTCTGACTTGATCGAATCCCGTGCCTGGACCGCCGATGGCGCTGGTAAGGTTGGCGACGAGCGCGCTACCCGTTGTGAAAACCAAATTGCCGGTGTTGAGGATGCCGGCGGTACTCAGTGTACCGGCGGAAAGTTGGCCGCCGACACTGACGGATGAATAGGTGCCGCCGGTTCCGAGCACGGAAGAGCCAGTAATTGATGTCGTGCCGCTGGTGGCGAGCGTGCCGTTGATGGCGAATCCGCCGCCGTTAACGCTGGTGCTGCCCGTGTAAGTTTGATTCTTGGTGAACGTCAGCGTGCCGGCACCGGCTTTGACGACGCCAGCCGTACCGCTGATGATGCCGTCGTAAGAAGACGAGGTGCTCTGCGTGAGTGCTACAACGCCGCTGCCGGAAACGATGTTTCCAGTGCCGCTGAGCGGGCCGCTGATGCTGATTGCGCCGGTCGAAGCGCTGCCGATGTTCTGTGTAAGCACGACGCCGGCAGCGCCGGTGAGTGTGATCGGCCCGCCCGGCGTTGAAATCGGCGACGTGACGGTCAGCGCGCCGGCTGTGGATGTCAAGGTGATCGATGCGGTGGTATTTCCGGATGTGGTGACGAAGAATTGAGCGGCGGCGGTGGCAACAATGTTGATGTTGCCTGTGTTTTGGAGCGACGAGCCGACGGTGGTTGCATTGATTGTTCCGGCGTTTGTGATGATCGGCAACGGGACAAGTTGTGTAATCGGGCCGCCATAACCTATGTTTCCCAACGAAAAACCAGCGGTTCCATTGGTGCTGCCGCTGGCATCAGCCGCGGAGGCTATTAGATAAATGGAACCGGTGGCGCCGCCGACATCGAGAAGCGTGCCCGGCTGTTGAACGATGCTGCCTTGTCCCGAGGTGCCGGTATTGGCGTTCGCGATGACAACGATTGATCCGCCCGTGCCGACTTGGATGTTGGAAAGTTCGATGCCGCCGCCCTTCACGTCGGTGGCCACGACAGCGTCGCTGCTTCCAGCCGCCGAGAATCCCTGAATGATAACCGCCGGCGACTGCTGGCCGGAACTGTTGTTGGAGGTAACGATGCTGGAACCCGGCGGCATGAAGAAGAACTCGCCGTTTGCGTTGTCGCGGTCCTGGCGAATGTCCACGGTGCCGGAGAAACCCAAGCCGCCGATGTGTGCATTGCTGGTGAAGATCAAATCGTCGTCGGCGTAGAGTTGGATGAAGCCGGAGCCGGTCGTCAGATTGCCATCGACGAAGAGATTGTGGCCGCCGGAGTTGGCGGCGACGACGCGGATATTTCCGGGACCCGTTGCAGTGATGTTGCCGACAGTCAAATCGTTTCCGCCCTGGTCCCATCCGACGATATATACGCCGCCGTCGCCGGCGCTGGCCACCACCGTGTCGGGTGAGGCGACAACGCTGTCGGGGCCGAAATTATCGACTTGGATTGGACGCGCGTCCGTGCCGATGCCGGACGAGCCAGTGCAGGTGAAGCTGTAAAGGCGCGCGCGCAGAGTCTGCGCATTGCTGCCTCCGTTGGATGTGCCGTTCAATGAACCGCCAAAAACGCCGCCATACGCCGGGTCGCTGCTCCAGAAAATATTGCCCGCGTTGCTGTTGACGGTGATCGTGCCGCCTGACGTGGAGCCGATGTTGGCCTGGCCGATGACCGCGTCGCCGCTGCCGCCCGCAGCCGTGTTCACATTGATCGTCAGCGCGCTGCCGCTGGTGTTGGTCGTGGTCAGGATCGCGCCCTTCTGATCGTAGCCTTGCGCGCCGGCGCCATCGGCGTTGGCGATGAAAGTGATCGTGCCCGAGCCGGCGTTGACATTTGCGCTGATGGTCAACGCGTCGTTGCTGGTGAGGCTGATGTTGCCGGTGACGGTGCTGGTCGCGCCGGCGATGTTGAGCGTGCCCGTGTTGTTGACCACGACGATATTGCCTGCGCCGGTGGCGTTGGCAGTCACGTCGGCGCCGTCGGCTTCGGTCAGATACACGCCGCCCGCGCCGGTGTTGGCGATAATCGCGGTGGCCTGCGTCGTGACCGGCTTGAGGCTGGTTCCAACGCTGTTGGTGCTGTTCAGTGTGACTGTCGTGGCCTTGATCGTGGGCGTGCCGCCCGCGACCGTTGAAGTGATGTCGGTTACGTTCTTCAAGGTCACGGTATTAGTGCTTGAGATCTGGCCGTTTATTGTGAGAGAACCGGTGCCTTGAACGGTCAACGCAGCGCTGCCGGCATCAATGCCGGTGATGGCGTCGGTGCCGTCGAAGAAATTGGCATTGATGGCCGTGACACCGGAGACGGGGCCAGTCGCCGTGTGCGAATTAACCAGCGACCAGCCAGCAGACACGGCACTGGGCGAGAGGACCAGCGTGCTTACGGAAGGATCGGTGAAGGTGTAGTTGCCGCCTGAGCGCGTCACGCTCAGCGCGTTGTTGATATTCGACTCCGACAAATAATTGATGATGCCGTTGTTTACGTCGAGGAGGGTTCCGACCGCGTTGCTGCTGAGTGTCGCAACCACGTCGTTGCCGTCGCCGCCCGCGTAATTAATGGTGAAGACATAGCGCGCGTCGTTTATTGCGGCGATCGTGGTGCCGCCCACAAATTGTCCGGTTATCGGATCGTTGCCATCGTTATTAATGAGCGTAAACGAGGTGCCCTGCGTAATTGGCGAGTTGACGAAGAGCGCCAGCGTCGAACCGGTGACATCCACCGTGCCGGTCACGTTGAGGCTGTCAAACAACGCAGCGCTGTTGATGTCCATGCGCAGCGTGCTGCCCGCTACGAGTTGGATGTTTCCGACCGGCACGGTGGCAACGCCAGTGTCGCCGGGCGAGAACGTTCCGCCGCTTTGAACGTTAATGGTCGTGGCGTTGGGCGCGGCCCATGAGCCGGCCAGGGTACCCGTGGAACTGACCGTCAAACCATTTGACGACGTGATGGTGACGGCTTCGGTGCTCAGCGGCGCAAAGAACGTATTGAGAACCACCGGATTGTTTCCGGCATTCAGGTTGAGGGCGCCGGTGCTCGCGTTGCCTAGCGGCGCGTTGATGTTGATGCCGCCGCCGGTGCCCGATGCGGTCAAGTTAATCGTGGCGTTGTTTCCAGTGCTGGTCGATCCGTTAATGGTGATCGCCCCAGAGCTAACTGTATAATTTATATCGCCGCTAGGGGCGGTGCTGCCGGTACTTCCGGAAAAATTCGAGCCGATGCTGTTCGTAATAAAAACAGAGTCCACATTGTTTGATGCCGGCCCCGAGTTAGCGTTGCAGATCACATTGCCCGCCGTCACCGAAATCGGACTGCCGTTCTTGCCGATGGAGGAGGCAATGCTTCCCTGGCCGGTAACGGTTGTGGCGATGAGTTTGACCGTACCGGTGGGGCCGGCGTTAATCAGCGATGAGGCGTTGACCGGATTGATCTGGCCTTGACCGGATGCCAAAGTGGTGGGCACGGTGGAGACGACAATTGTCCCGCCGTCGCCGCAGGCGAGGTTGTTTACCGTCAAGTTGCCAGCAGCGGTTCCGTTGCCCTTGGCGTGAAAATCTTCGAGTACGATCGCGGGATTCGCCGTGCTCGACGTGATGACGCTGCCCGACATTGCCAACTTGCCGGTGTTGCCGGTGTCGCGGTTTCCGCACATGTACACGTTTCCGGAGAAAGTCGCGCCGCCAACCGTTACGCCGGCGTTCACGACAAAGTCGTCGTCGGCGCAAAGAACAATGTTGCCCGACCCGGTGGTGACCGTCCCGGCAACGGTGAGATTATGTCCGCCGGCATTGGCCGAGACGACGACCACGTTGCCTGCACCGGTGGCGGTCGCAGTCGTGAGGCTCAGCGGGTTGCCCCAATCGACGAAATAAACGCCGCCGCTGCCGGCCACCAGCGTTTCGGTGTTGCTGGCGGGAGAACTGGTTTGAATCGGACGGTCTGCCGTGCCGATGGAGGCTGAGCCGTTGCAGGAGAAATTATACGTCTTCGCATTGGCAGTGCCCGATGGCGCACTGCCGCTGCCACCCAAGCCGGACGCGCTGCCTGCCGGTCCGAGGATGCCGGCAGCCAGCGTCGTCTGCGCGGCTTGTTGCACGTCCAGCGCGTCAGTGCCGGAATACAGAATGCTCCCGGCAAAGGCTGAAATCTTGAGCGTGCCCCCCGTTGCGGCGATGGCACGAATGCTGGCGTTGCCGGTGCCGCCGGCGCCGGTATTGACTGTAATTAACACAGCCGAGCCGCTGGTGCTTGTCGTGGAGATCGTGCTTCCAAATGCCGCTTGAGTAAACGATTCCGTTCCGGTTCCGTCGGCGTTTGCGGTCAACGCAATGGTACCGCTCCCGGCCGTGATGTTGCCGTTGATCGAAAGATCGTTCATGCTCGTAATCGCAATGTTGCTGTTGCTGGTCGTAAGCGAGGCATTGAGTATAACCCCGCCCGTGCCGCTGGCAGTGATCGTGATTCCAGCGCCCGTCGTGAGATCCGTGGAGATCGGGCCGCCGATTGTTAGACCGGCGCCATTATGCGTGATTGAGAGCGCGGCGCTGGTTCCGTTGACTACCACGCCGCTGCCGGTAATCGTATCCGTTCCGTCACCAAGCGCCAGAACGAGGCTCGTCACACCTGCAAACGGGATGCTGACGGTGTTCGTTCCGCTGCCGGTGGCGTTGGCGATGCCTGTGGTGATCGTCTCGGCGGTGTCGTTGAAGACGAGACTGCTGCCTGTGACGCTGACGGTCAATGCATTACTGATGCCCGTGCCTGCAGTGTAGGTAAGAATTGCGCCGTTGAGATCCAGCGAGGCCGCGTGTAATGCAAAGCCGCTCAAAGAAAACATGGCCGCTAACGACAGCCCAAACAGCACGTTGTGATGTTTCATGTTGACTCCTTTGTGGTGGCGAACACTGTTAGGCCACGTGACGCGGAACGCGCGCAGTGGCCAAACAAATGTTGGAATCGAAAACGTTGGGATATTAGCGGGGCATTGTTATGCGGTGATAAGCGCGATATGAGCGTTTGGTTTCGATCGATTGAATTTCTTGTGAAGAGCGCAGCCGGATTGATTGAGATTGAGCAGTGTGCAAAAAAATCGAGAGGCTTTCGCACATTTGGAGAGGAAAAGCTGATCTGAATTTTATCGCTGGCGCAGCGAGATAAGCGCGAGCAATGGGATGTGGATAAAACGGATTATGCGGTCATAAAATCGCAAAAAAAAAAGGCGGCCGATGTGGCCGCCTGCGCAATCGCAAATGCGATTGAGACTCTACGCTACTTTCCGCTCGCCAAGGTTTCCATCTGCTTCTTCGCTTCTTCGGCGTAGGGCGTGTCGGGGAACTTGTCCACGACGGTGCTTAAGATCTCTTTCGCCTGCTTGGGCATGTTGTTGACGATGCAGTTCTTCGCGTTGAGCAGCATTTGCGGCGCTTTCTGGTCGGCCTTGGCAAGGAATTCCTTCTTAAGCTGTCCGCGCGTTTCTTCGTCTTTGTTCAATTTCTCCATCAGCTTGTTTGCCTTGAGCGCCGGGATCGAATGTTCGTAGCGAGGATTGTTGATGATCGCGTTGAGCGTCGTCATCGCATCGGTCAGCTTGCCGTCGGCGATCTGGGCTTCGGCTTGCGCGTATTCCACAAAGCCGGCGACTTCGGGCTTGCTCTTCAAACTGGTCAGCTTGTTGTAACCGTCCTTGCTGGCATGGGTGATGTCGAATTCGCGTGAGACGTTCGAAAGCAGCTCGATCTCCTTCATGAAATCGCGCTGCATGTCGGCGTCGTCGGCTTGCGCGATCAGGTCTTTGGCGAGTTTTTCCATGTCGGAATTGACGCGCTCAAGCGACGTGGCGACCATGTCCTCCGAACCGGGAACAGTGGCCTTCGATACGGAGAGATAATAGTTGCCGGCTTGCTTGTAGTTCTTCGCTTTCCAGGCGTTTTCGGCCATCTGGAAGAGCGCCTTGATCTGGTCGAGGTTTTCCTTGGTCTTCGCTTTGAGTTCCGCGATGTCTTCCTTTTTCTGCGCGGCCGCTTTCTTGCGCTCATCCGGCGTCATATTGCGCGGGTTGGCGGGCGCGGCGTTGGGATCGAGGCGCTGCGCGGCGGCATCGACAGCGGCAGCCGCGGCCTGATCGGCGGCTTTGTCGGGATTGTTTTGGCCACCCTGACCGGCGTAGACGCCGCAGGCCGAAACAGACACGATGATGGTGAGTAGAATCTTTTTCATGGACATGCCTCTCCGCGGGGAACGTTCCCGATCCAGATAGTTAGACGATACTACTCCACTTTTGATGCACAATTCAAGCAAATATTAGCGCGCGGCCGATTTCTTAATAAAGCGCCCCCTCGATTGAGGACAATCGAGGGGGCGCGGAGATGGTGCCAAGACCCAGAGTTGAACTGGGGACACCCGCATTTTCAGTGCGGTGCTCTACCAGCTGAGCTATCTTGGCCCAAACTGCGGAGAGAACTTCTATTTGAAATGCGGGCGAAGTCAAGTGCAAGGGTGATGCAATTAATAGGGCTTACCCCTTCTTGAACGGATCCCGCGTGTCCAACGTCAGCCATTTCGGATCGCCTGTTCCGGCCGCGAACGCGTTTTTCTCGGGGTCCCATTTCATGGGCTTGCCATATTTGTACGCCAGGTTCAACAGATGGCAGCAGATCGCCGAGCGCGAGCCGGTGATTTCGCTGGTGATCGGCTTCTTGCGCGAAGCGACGCATTCGAGGAAATCGTCGTGGTGCGATTTGCTCACGTAGAGTTTGATTTTCGCGTTCTTCAAGAAGGCTTCTTCGGCCTTCTTCAATTCAGCGTCCAGCGACGTCTTGGCAGTCTCTTTGGCCGCTTTGGCGTCTTTTGCCGGCGCGTCCTTTTTATCTTTGGGCGGCGGCGGAGGCGGCGTGTGATCGGCGATCGTTTCGCCTTTCACGATCAGTTTGAATTTGCCACGGTTAACCAGCACTTCGCCGTCGGCCCCGTAGAAATGAACGCCGTAGCCGTCCTTGTGAATCACGCTCACGCCGCTGGCATATTTCAACACCGCGCCGCGTTTGTCGCCGGTTTTTTCCGGCGGCAGAACCTCGACCGGGCCGCTGTTGTCCATGCCCAGGCCCCATTGCGCGATGTCGAGGTGATGCGCGCCCCAGTCGGCCACGCCGCCGCCGCCGTATTCTTCATACGAGCGCCAATTCGGAAAGTTGTCGTGGATGCCGCGCGGGCTCAAGATCGCATTGTATGGCCGCACGGGCGCCGGACCGAGCCACAAATTCCAGTCCAGGCCCGGCTCGGCTTTTTCTTCGGGCAAATCGCAGGGTCTGAACGGATCGCCGAAGCTGCATTCGACGCGTTCGATTTTTCCGATGACGCCGTTCTGCACCAGCTCGCAGGCGATGCGAAATTCCTTCGATGAACGCTGCATCGAGCCGGTCTGCAGGACGCGCTTGTTCTCCTCGACGGCCTTCATCACGTCGATCGATTCCTGGATATCGTGCGTGAGCGGTTTTTCGCAGTAGACATCCTTGCTGGCCTTCACTGCCTCGATGATGATTCGCGCGTGCCAGTGATCGGGTGTGGCGATGCAGATCAGATCGATGTCCTTGCGCGCGATCAGTTCGCGGTAATCGTTGTAAGCGATGGTGCCCTTCGACCCTTTCGATGGGTTGTCGGTGTAATACTTGTCCGCTTTGGCCTGCGCGTCGGTGCGGCGCGTCGTATCCGGATCGCACACGCCCAGCACCTGTACGCCGCGCGACATGAATCCGTTCATCAGCCCGCGCATCTGTTTGCCCATGCCCACGCAGCCAATGCTGCGTTTCTCGCCAGCGGCCCAGGCGCGCGCCGGAAAAATGAAAGGCGCGGCCGCGCTGGCCGCGAGTGTTTTGAGCAAGTTTCGCCGAGTCGTTGTCATAGGAATCCCCTTTCGTTGAGATTGTTTTGATACATTCGACAGCATGTATGCGTGTCATTAATCTATACAACGACGGCGGGGATTTATGGGCTAAGATTACCGGTTCATGCAGTGGCTTCGCGAAGCGAAGCCCGCCGTTCTCCCCTCCCCCCTTGGGGGAGAGGGGCCGGGGGTGGGGGGATCGCCCGAACGACATTGAATTACTTCGCGTTCACGTTTGCTTTGCGCGCCAGCAGCCAATCCAACGAGGCAGCGCCGGAACCTTTGATGATGATCACCAAGGCCAATGCAATGGCGAGCAAATGGTACTCGATGCCTTCACCCTTCTGGTTGCCCATCCAATTGGCGAAGAAACCGAATTGCGCATGAACGGTCACGATCGCGACGGCCATGTTGCTGAGAATTCCGAACGCGGCAATGCGGCCGAGCAGGCCCACGATCAATCCAAGCCCGCCAAAGAATTCCGCGGCGATCGCCAGGAACGCGAAGACTGCGGGGATGCCCATTTGCTGCGTGAAGAAGCCCATCGTGCCGTTGAAGCCGTAGCCGCCGAACCAGCCGAGCATTTTCTGCGCGCCGTGAGCGAAGAAGACAGCGCCGAGCGTGAGCCGCGCGAGCGTCAGCGCCCAATCGTTGTCGGTGGCGAAGACTTTGGCGGCGGTTTGCAGCAGGCCGCGCGCGGGGTTGGTAGAATCGGTGGTTTGGATGGTGGTATTCATGGCAAATCCTCCTTGGTCTTACAGTTTAAACGATTGTCGTGATAACAATTATCACGGACAAAAAAACATTATTGCGCTCCGGCGCGTGCTTCCTCGAGTAGATCGATGAACGTCTTCAAGCGATCAGCGCCCAAATGTCCGAGCAGCTTGCGTTCAAGACCCGCCAGCATCGGCGCCAATTCGGCCAGGACCCTGCTGCCTTGCGGCGTGATTCGCACGGTGACGACGCGCCGATCCTTTTCACCGCGTGCGCGCTGCACCAAGCCGCGCTTTTCGAGCCGGTCGATCAGCCGCGTGATGTCCGGATCGCGCGTCACCATGCGCTCGGCGATCTCGCTGCACGACCAGCCCGCCGGGCCGGCTCCCTGCAGAATTCGCAGCGCGTTGTATTGCGTGGGCGAAATATCCATGGGTTTCAGGGCCTCCGTCAACGCGCGCCCGAACTCGTCCGCCGTGCGCTGCACATTCAGGATTGCCTCCGTCTCCAACGAGCTGAAGGGCTTGGTCTGCTTGATCTCTTGGCTCAATCGTCCGCTCATGCCAGAATAATACTCGTTATAACGATCATTGTCAAGACAAATAATCAGTTTTTTGAAGTTTTTTTCATCCATTGGAGCCAATTGGGCAATACGCATCTTGACGCGCATAACAAATTTGCTATATTGAGCTGCCACTGGAGATTGGCGATGCCCAGGACAAAGGTTGTCTTTTTCAAGGACGATAATGGCACCGCGCCCGTAGTCGATTGGCTCGCGTCGATAAAGTGCGCCAATCCAGACGCTTTTAAGAATTGCACCGCGGTGATCGAAGATTTGGAAGAATTCGGCCATGAATTGCGGCGCCCCACAGCAGATTTTTTGCGCGATGGAATACGTGAATTGCGGACGAAGCACCAGCACGTTCAATATCGAATTCTGTACTTTTTCAACGGAAAGGATTTTGCCGTGCTCGCTCATGCGATCATAAAAAAGGCCAGCGCGGTCCCCGATGTTGACATCGACAGGGCGATTAAAAGAAAGATGAAATTCGAGAGCGATCCGAAGCGGTACACTTGGGAGGAAGACGAAAATGCCGAAGATTAGCAGTGCCTCCGCCATCATCAATAAAATGATTGGCACCAACATTCTCTTGCGCGAAAAAATCGACGAACAGCGCATCAATACACATGTCGCGCGCATGATCTATCAAGCCCGCACCGAAGCCGGCCTAACGCAGGCGGAACTGGCGAAGAAGCTCAATACCAAGCAGCCCGTCATCGCCCGCCTGGAAGACGCGGATTATGAGGGCCATTCCTTGACCATGCTTCAACGCATCGCCGATGTGCTCGGCAAGAAAATCAAATTGGAGTGGGCTCACGAGCGAAAATAGTGCAAACAAAATCCAAAATTACAATATAAATCTGAAATTGGCGCAAATTCATTGGAACTGCGTCTTCAGTCTCGTATAGTTTGCGTCGATACTCTGATTACGATCCCATGCCTCATAACATCGGGTCGAGAGCGCGGGGTTGGGGGGGACCCAAACCCGGAGATTGCGATCATGCACCTGAAACGCTTGGAAGCGTTTGGCTTTAAGTCGTTTGCGGACAAAGTCGTCTTCGATTTCGAGAAGGGCTTCACCTGCTTCGTCGGGCCGAACGGCTGCGGAAAATCCAACGTCGTTGACGCCTTTAAATGGGTGCTCGGCGAGCAGTCCGCCAAATCCCTGCGCGGCGGCGAGATGCTTGACGTCGTCTTCAATGGCACCAGCAACCGCAAGCCGCTCAACTTCGCCGAAGTCACGCTGCTTTTCGACAACACCTCCGGCAAACTTCCGCTCGCCGCGCCCGAAGTCTCCGTCACGCGCCGCCTGTACCGTTCCGGTGACAGTGAGTACCTCATTAATAAGGCGCTCTGCCGCCTGCGCGATGTCCGCGAATTGTTCTGGGATACCGGCATCGGAACGTCGAGCTATTCCGTGATCGAGCAAGGCCGCGTCGCCGCGCTGCTCGAAGCCAACAGCAAAGACCGCCGCGTGCTCTTCGAAGAAGCCGCCGGCATTCACAAATACAAAGAACGCAAACGCATCGCGCTCCGCAAGCTGGAACGCGTCGAACAAAATCTCGCGCGGCTCAACGATCTGCTCGGCGAAGTCGAGCGCAATTTGAAAGCCGTCACGCGCCAGGCCGAGAAGGCGCGCAAAGCGAAGGAACTCACCGACACGCTGCGCCAGGCGCGCATTGACATTCTACTGCACGACGCTTTCTCAAGCCGCGAAGCGCTGCGCGAAGCCGCGGCGAGTTTGGCATTGGCCGAAGAACGCGTCGCGGGACTTGCGGCGGAGTTGACTGCCGCGCAAGCGCTCACCGCTGAACACGAATCGGCGATGGCGCAACTCGACGCGCGCTTGACCACGGCACAGCAACAGCTTTCCGAAGCCGGCAAACGTCTCCATCGTCTCGACGCCGAGACCGAAGCCGAGCGCCGCCAGATACAGGAGCTTCACACCGAATCCGAACGCGCGCGGGCGTCGTCCGCCGCGTCCGGCGAGCGTGCCGCCGCGATTGCGTTGGAACGCGAGCGCGCGGAACTCGACGTGCAGCGCGCCGGCGAACAATTCCGCACGTGCGCGGAAAAAGCCGCGGAGCTGTCCGCAATCGTCGCAAAAGAATTGGAACTGCGCGAAGCGCGCGTGCGCTCGCTCGAAGGCGCCCGCAAAAAATCCGGCGAAGCGCATGGCCGGCGCGTGCAATTGCAGGACACGCTGACGCGCGCCGAAGCCGAACTCGGTTCGCTGGAATACCGCGTGCGCCGCACGCAGGCGCAGATGACGCGCGCCGACGATCAGCTTCGTTTCGCGCAAGCCGAATCCGAAGAAATCCGCCGCCGCTCCGAGCAAGTCAAGCATCGCAAAGAGATGCTCGAAACCGAGCAGATGGGCATGCAGGCGCTTCAACACAAAACGCAGGACGAAATCGACAGCCTGGGCCGCACCATTGCCGAGCAGCAGCGCGAACTCGAACAGCGCCGCTCGCGGCTCGCCGCGCTCGAAGGTTTGCGCGAAAGCGGCGAGGGCCTTTCACCCGGCGCGCGCGCGGTGTTGACCACGCTGCGCCACGAATTGCATCTCGAAAACGAAATCCACGGCCTGGCGGTCGATTGCTTGAACGTCGAGCCACGTCTGGAGCAGGCGATCGAAGCCGCGCTCGGCGACCACGTCGAGACCATTGTCGTCGAGACCGCGCAGACCGCGCGCATCCTCGCCGCGAAGCTCAGCGAAACGGAATTGGGCCGCGCGCGCTTTTTGCCGCTCGACAGCGCCGCTGCCGTGATGACCGCGCGCAAAGCGCCGGAGGCGGGCTCGTCGCCCGGATATTTGGGCCGCGCGTCCGAAATGGTTTCGTGCAAGGATCGTTTTTATCCCGTGGCGCGTGCGCTGTTGGGCGACGTCTTTGTTTACGACACCGCGGAATTCGCGCGAGCTGCGTTCGGCGATAGTTTTGCGCCGTTGAAGACGCTCTTCGACGTGGGCGAACGGCCGCTGGCGAATCGCGTCTCGCTCGATGGCGAATTCTTCGAATCGTCGGGCACATACAGCGCCGGAAAATTCAAAGCGCAGCGCGTCGGCCTGATCGCGCGCAACAACGAAATCGCGCGCCTCGGCGGCGAGATCGAACACTTCAAGCAGATCATCGAATCGCTGGCCGAACGCTCCGCGTACCTCGAAAAACGCGCGCAGCGCATCGCGCGCGACGACGAACGCTTGCGCATCGACATCAACGCGCTGGCGATGAGCCTCACCGAACTCAAAGGCATGCAGGGCGCCATCGAGCGCGAAGAATCGCGCAGCGCCGAAGAGAAGAACCTCGCCGTCAAAGAAATCCACGAGCTTGAAGCCGAACGCGCCGCGCACATCGCCCGCGTGCTCGCCATGCGCGAAGAATTGGAGCAATCCAAGCTCCTCGAAGCAAGCAGCGCCGCCGCCGTCGACGTGCTCGACGCCGAGCACGCCGACCGCGAGCAGATCGTCACCGCCGCGCGCGGCAATCTCGCCGCGATGGAACGCGAAGCCGCAACGTGGCGCGAACGCGTCACCGCGCTGGAACGCGAAGGCCAGTCGCTCTCCGCGCAATTCGCCGACCGCCGCGACGACGCCGACCGCGAACGCCACCGCGCCAATTCGCTGGTCGAACGCCGCGCGATGATTGAAGTTTCGCTCGCCGAAAAAGACGCCACGCGCGGCACGCTCGCAGCAAGCATCGAAACGCTCACGCAGGAAGCCGGCGATTTGCAGCAGCAAAAAGACGCGGCCCGCGAAGGCTTCGACCGCGCGCGCGGCAGCGAACGCGAAATCGCCACCGAGCAGCAGAAGGCCAATGCCGAATTGTCCGCCGTGCGCGAACGCGAAGTCAATTTCCGCGTGCGTCTCGAAGGCAAGCTCGAGCAGGCGCGCGCCGAATTTCAGATGGACGCCGACGCGGAACTCAACACGCGCGGCGCGCCGCCGGAGATCGCCGCCGATGCGCTTGAAGTCGTGCGCCAAATCGAAGAAAAGCTCGCGCGCATGGGCCCGGTCAACATGTTCGCGCTCGAAGAACAACAGGAACTCGAGAAGCGCCACAGCTTCCTCAAAGTCCAATTCGAAGATTTGGATTCCGCGCGCGCCAGCCTGAAGGACGTGATTTCGCGCATCAATCGGCGCAGCCGCACACTTTTCCAGGAAACGTTCGAATCGGTGAAGGGCAACTTCAACGAAATCTTCCGCAAGCTCTTCGGCGGCGGCAAGGCCGAATTGGTGCTCGAAGAAGGTGAAGACATCCTCGAAGCCGGCATCGAAATCATCGCCCGCCCGCCCGGAAAGGAACCGCGCAGTGTGACGCTCTTGAGCGGCGGCGAAAAAACCATGACCATGATCGCGCTGCTCTTCGCCGTCTTCCGCTCGCGCCCCGCGCCCTTCTGCATCCTCGACGAAGTGGACGCGCCGCTCGACGAAGCCAACGTGGACCGCTTCAACCAGATCGTCAAGGAATTCACCGACCAAAGCCAGTTCCTCGTGATCACGCACAACAAGATTACGATGAGCTACGCCAACATTCTCTACGGCATCACGATGCCCGAAGCCGGCGTGAGCAAGCGCATCGCGATCAAGTTCGAAGAAATCGAGCGGCATCTGCCAATGGATGAAATCGAAAAAGCGGCGCAGCAATCGCGCCGCGAAGCCGCGGATAAGATGGAAGCGGCTGTGGAGAAGGGGGAGGATCGGGAGGGCGTGCAAGTGGAGGCGGAATTGGCGGAGGCTTGAGGGGGAACGATCAGCAGTTATGTGTTTTTAGAATAGATCTTCTTGAACTTGCTCTGGTTCATACTTTCGAAATTTAAACTGTAAGTCTTCATACTCTGCGAATGAGCCCCTTTTTCGGCCAGCCGGCGGATTAATCGCTTTCATGGCTTTGCGTTCCGTCTCCAATATTCTAAATGCCTCGTTAAACAAGTAGCAGGGCGTTTCACACAAGACATAATCGCGTAATTGAGCTACCGCGAGTGTTTGCGTCTCGAATTTCTTATAAAGATTCGAAACGAGCCACTGATCGTTATAAGTCTCATCCAAGACCGGAAGGGAAAGCTGACTGGGGTCATCCTTGTCTGAAAATCGGAAATTACCCGTCTTATCCACCGCCCACATGGCCTTTTTCATCATTTGTAATCCATACCAATGTCCTGTACAGAAAACGAGCCAATTGAGCGGCGTGCGGTTCTTGTCAAACATCAAGAATGCGTAGGCGTACCCGGCGCCCCCAAGTGTTTTTAGGGATTTGAGGTAGAATTTTCGTAGTTCTGCCTCTTTTCCGAGGCACGCTTTCCAGTCGCTAGACCCAAAGGCACGATCAATCCCGGGCGTCTTCGTTGCATCTGGCGCAAATCGATTGATTCCCTCATAGTCCAAATAGATAAATGTTTCGCAGTGATCGTGTGATAGAATGCGCTTTACCAAGGTCATCGGCACTCCGGAAAATCCGAATTGATCTAAAAACGCGAGCGCCGGCCCAAAACTTCGTCCTTTTCTTTCAATATCATTAAGCAGTGCGTTAATCTCAACTTCGCACTCCCCACGCTTTACTTCAATCGGGCCTATGTTGCGAGACCGGCCACTCTTCTTGATCTGTTCCAAAAGCTGTTTCAAATGTTCAATTCTATCGTACTCCTTCTCGATGAACAAAAAGTGAACTGGCTTTGGGAAGCTATGTTGATGATCCAAGGCTGTCTTTAACGCGATTACTGGGCTACCGTCTTCGCCACCTGTATATGCGCCAGGACCTGCGAATCCATCAATGTAGAGAATCTCGCAGTTTTTGTGCTTATAACCTGTTGAAAGAATAGGAAACCACGCATTGAGGTAGCCCCTCAAGACTGCGTGTTTTGCTAATGTATGCGGTTTAGCAGGCCATGTTGTACCAAATTGTTCTGATGCTGACGCCATAGTATCCTCACGCAGAAATATGGAACGATCTTGCAAACTCCTCGATTTTCGCAAGTTCTCTCCCACGTACCTCTCTACTCAATATTTTGTTCATCGGAACCGCAGGCAAGCTATCGTAGGTTCTGTTGTCAAGTTCTCGACCGTTCTCGCATTTGCGGACGCCTCCCCACTGCTTGAAGAAAAACGGAACGTTATGTTTCCTGCATTGATTGCGAATCGACCGAACCCAATCTTCCTCCATTGGGCGAGCTCCGGCCCCGCTTTCACCGCCAACAATGACCCAGTGTATTCCAGTTAGATCGAATTCCCCAACGTCTTCGAGCAAAGGCTCAATCGACAAAAATCTAACTGAGGCTGGAGCTTTTCTTAAATGATCAATGCGGGGTAGACCAAATTTCTTATCTTCTACGCTTACTCCCCACCAAATGTGCCGCTCGAAGCTCGCTGACTTCAATTTCGTCTTCAAGAGGTCGCGCAATCGCTCTGATCTCTTAGTGAGCACTTGATAAGTATGCCAATTCGCCGACCGCATTACATCCACTACGGCCAAAATGTAGTCGTCTGGCACCTCCTCGTGAAACAGATCGCTCATTGAATTCACGAAAACAAGTTTGGGAGTCGCCCATTTTAGCGGCTCGCCGAGCTTTTCTGGAACAAGTCGAAGGTCAAATCCCTGCTCGTAGGGGTGGCCAGGAACCCCCCGAAATCTCTCTGCGAAAACCTCGGCGTAACAATGTTTGCAGCCGGGGCTGATCTTCGTGCAACCTCGAACTGGATTCCATGTTGCGTCGGTCCATTCGATTTTGCTATTATCGCTCACTTGGTGCCTTTCTCCCCAAACATCGTCCTATATCACAAATCGGAAGGATTTGCAAGCGGCTTGATTTTATTTCGAGTGGGCGGTTTCACCTCTGCACCCGCCCCTTCATCACCACCGTCCCCAGCAGCTGATCATGCAGCGCGCGCCCCGACGGATCGAACAGCGCGAACGGCCACGCGAAAATCAGCGCGAGTTTCACGAATGGGCGCAGCAGCGCGTTTTCGGCGTTCGGCGCGAGTCCGTCTTCGTCGCGGATCACGATCACGCAGAGTTTCTTGCCGATGCTGCCGTCCCAGAGCCATTGGAGCAGGCCTTCGTTGAGCCAAAGCACGATCAGGCCGAAGGCGACGCGAAAAGTAGTGGACGCAAAATAATTGGGAAGCAGCGGTGTGGCCAGCAGCATGCCCGCAGTCAGGCTCAGCGCGAAAGTCAGATCGACGAACGCCGCCAGCGCGCGCGTGGCGCGTCCCGCAACGGGCCACGCGCTGATCATCCCGGACACCGTGCGGCGTGCGCGGGTGCTGTCAGGGCGCAGTTTATCGGCGGCGTTTTCGGAGGCGCTTTGGCCGGGCTTGACGCGGTCCGAATTGATGGGCTGTGCGTGCGGCGGTTTCGCCGCGGGGACGCGCCGCACCGGTGTGCCACGGTGCAAGCCGCTGCGGTGGCCGTGCGTCCGGCGTGAACTGTGCCGCTGCGTGCGCGGCTGTTCGGAACTTGGCGGGCGATCGGGAATGACCGGCAGCGGGCCGGTGGTGATGTGGCGTTCGGGCGTGGGAAAGAGCAGGCGTTTGCCGCATTGCGGGCAGCGGCCGTGTTTGTGCGGACCGTCGGCGGGCGCCAGCAGCGATTTTCCGCAGAAGCAGGTGAGCTTCCAATATTCGCGCCCGTCCGCGCCGCGCACGCGTTCGTGGTGCGGCGCATGTTCGGCGGGCGGCACGTGTTCGGATGAGGTCGGTTCCATACAATTCGCGCGCAGCATCGCGAATTTGCGCGATTGGTTCAAGCGCTGTTTTCAACGGCAGGAGATAGGAGTTAGGAGATAGGAGACTGGCGCTCGCGGGGCGAGGGAAAAACGTCCGCCTCTAATCGGTGAGTTGGAAACGACCCGGCAAAGCGACGATAATGAATCCATGACAAACAACGACTCCGCCAATCAAGGGCGGCTGGAAAGCAGCCCCTCCAGAATGCGCGTGGCCGCGGAGCTGCTTGCGTTCTTAGTGGGCAGCGCGCTATATCTGGGATTGTGGCGGCATCGTCCGGCTTATGCAGACATGACGGTCGGTGTGGTGGGGATGAGTTTGATTTTTGCGCTGGCGTGGCGCACGCGCGCGCAAATTTGGGGCGATCCATTGCCGAATTCGCGGCGGCGCTTGCTCGAATGCGCGCGCGCGATGTTCGCGGCGACGGCGCCGGTTGTGGTGGCGTTTGCAATCACCGGATGGATTTCGTGGCAGGCGAAAACCGGCAATGAATCGTTGCCGCACCGATTTTTTCGGATGTCGTTTTTTGCGAGCCTGCTTTTTTACTTCGTGTACGCGTGGTTTCAGCAGGCGCTGTTTCAATTTTATTTGCTGGGGCGATTGTGGATCCTGCTGCCGCGTGCGCCGAAATGGTTGCTCGCACTAATCAATGGATTGCTGTACGCGGCGATGCATTTGAGTGTCGCGCCCGATCCGATTTTGATCGCGCTAACTCTAGCCGGCGGATTCGTGTGGACGATGGCGTATTTCCGCTGGCGCGCGCTGCTGCCGCTGGCGCTCTCGCACGCGGTGCTGGGCGCGACGTATTTTTATTGGGTGCGCGGCGACGACAAGATTGGACGGATGGTGATGGGCTTATTCTCCGGACAATAACTCGCCGCTCGTTTTAAGCGCATCCGCCAATCGATCGATCTCGTCGAAACTGACAAACCACGCCGCTGAAACGCGCAGAAAGAAATGCCCGGCGGCGAAATTCAGCGGGCATTCGATGCGCTTTGCGTTCCACAGTCCCTCGCGAAATTTAAGCGGATCCACACGCGGCAACTCGAAGGCAACCAGCGCGCCGGAGAGCGCCGAATTGAGCGGCGTGGCCGGAGCGAATCCGGCTTCGGAGATTTTCTCGCGCGCGTAGAGCACGACCTCGCGTACGCGGCGCGCAATCGCCCCGTCGCCGCCGAGACTCTCGCGAAAGTCGAAGACTTCGGGCAGCACCATCTGCGGGCAGCGTTCCGTGCAGCCATAAAATTCCAGCGCGTGCTGCCATTTGCTTCCACCGCAGCCGCTGTCGGCTTCGCGCTCCGCTGGCGGATAGCCCCAGCCCCAACTGACGACCGGCGGCACGAGCGAATTTTTGTGTTTCTCGCGCACGCTTAAGAATCCCGCGCCCATCGGCGCCATGATCCACTTGTGGCAATTTGCGCCATAAAAATCAGCGTCGATTTTTTGCAAATCCAGCGGCACCATTCCCGCGGCGTGCGCGCCATCGACGACCGACGCCAAGCCACGGCGGCGCGCGAGCGTACACAGTTCCGCGGCGGGCAGCACCAACCCAGTCGTGCTCAGCACGTGACTGAAGAAGAGCGCTTTCGTCGAAGGGCGGATGGCCGCTTCGATCGCCGCGACAATCTCCACGGGGTCTTCTGTTTTGTACGGCAGTTTAGCTTCGCGAATGGTCCAGCCGCGCTCCGCGGCCCAGCGGCGCCACGTGTAAATCATCGCGCCGTATTCGTGATCGGTTATCAGGATTTCGGCGCCGCGTTCGAGCGACAGCGCTTGCACCGCCAAATTGATCGCGTGTGTGACGTTGGGCAGCAGCAGCAAATTCGCCGGATTGCAATGGACGTACTCTGCCAGCCGTGTTCGCGCGCGCGCCATCAGCGGCGGAGTTTGACGCCACAAAAAATCCGATGGGGCGCGGGCCTGCATTTCGCGCACGCGCATCAGCGCCTCCATCACCGGAATTGGCGTCGGCGAAAGGGTGCCGGCGTTGAGGTTGATCGAATCCTTCGGCAGGTAGATGCGGCGGCGCTGCGCATTCCAGAAATCGTGGTCAGTGGACATGCGTCGCATTTTAAACCCACGCAGAGCGCGCGGCAATTCGCATCACGCGCAAAACGAGTAGAACGGAGCTCCGCTCCGTTCAGCTTTAACGCGCGATACTGAGGCGGAATTGAACGGAGCGGAGCTCCGTTCTACAGTATTTCCTTCGTCCTGAAGGCCGGCTGTGGCGTGCCGTCGCTCGGCCCGATTTCGATTGTCGGGTGCGACGGCTTGAGCGGAATCCGCGGCGGCAGCGGGCGATGCACGACCTGCTTCACCGGCGTCTTGACGATCCGCCCGGTCTTGATCAGCGAGTCGATGTCCTCGCCGTTGATGACTTCGTGCTCCATCAGCGCCTTCGCGATCAGTTCGATCTGGTCGCGGTGCTCGCTCAAAATGCGCTCGGCTTCCTTGTAGCAAAAATCCACGATCCCGCGCACTTCCTCGTCGATCGCAATCGCGGTGGCATCCGAATGCGACTGCCGCGAGCCCATGTCGCGCCCCAGGAACACCGCCTCTTCGTCCTCAACGTATTTGATCGGCCCCAGCTTCTCCGACATGCCGAATTCGCACACCATTTTGCGCGCGATCATGGACGCTTGGTCAATGTCGCCCTTCGCGCCGGTGGTGATGTCGCCGGTAAACATCTGCTCCGCGATGCGTCCGCCGTACGCCATCTTCAAGCGGCCAAGCAACTGTTTTTTGCTATGGCTGTAGACATCTTTTTCGGGCAGCGACATGGTCATGCCCAACGCCGCCCCGCGCGGAATGATCGTGACTTTGCTGGGCTTGTCGCACTCGGGCAGCAAATACGCCAGCAGTGCGTGCCCCGATTCGTGGTACGCCGTCACCCAGCGTTCGGCTTCGTCCATCACGCGGCTGCGTTTCTCGCGCCCCCATGCAACTTTGTCGCGCGCTTCGTCCAAGTCCGACATTTCGATGCCGTCCTTATCCTTCTGCACGGCGATAAGCGCGGCTTCGTTGATGATGTTCTCCAAATCCGCGCCGCTCAGTCCCGGCGTCGATTTCGCCAGCACCGACAACTCCACATCCGCGGCGAGTTTCACTTTCTTGCAATGCACCCGCAAAATCTCTTCACGGCCCTTCACGTCAGGCAGATCGACATACACATGCCGGTCGAAGCGTCCCGGCCGCAACAGCGCCGGATCGAGCACGTCGGCGCGGTTGGTCGCGGCCATCACGATGATCTTTTCATCCGATTCCATGCCGTCCATCTGCACCAGGATTTCATTGAGCGTCTGTTCGCGTTCGTCGTGTCCGCCGCCGATGCCGGTGCCGCGCCGCCGTCCGACTGCGTCGATTTCATCGAGGAAAATGATGCAGGGGCTGTTCTCGCGCGCCTGCTGAAACAGATCGCGCACACGCGAAGCGCCGACGCCGACGAACATTTCAACGAAGTCCGAACCGGAGATGCTGAAGAATGGCACATCCGCTTCGCCGGCGATCGATTTCGCCAGCAGTGTCTTGCCGGTTCCCGGCGTGCCGATCAGCAGCACGCCTTTCGGAATGCGTCCGCCGAGGCGCTGGAATTTTTTGGGATTCTTCAGGAAGCCGACGATCTCTTCGACTTCCTGTTTGGCCTCGTCCACGCCGGCGACGTCTTTGAACGTCTTCTTGACTTTTTCCTTGGTGATCAGTGTCGCGCGCGATTTACCGAACGACAGCACGCCGCCCGGCCCGCCAGGTCCGCGCATGCTGCGGAAGAACAGGAAATACACAAACACTGCCAGCACCACCCACGGCAGGAAGGCCATTAAATAGGTGAACAACTGGCTCTGCTGGACCCATTTAATTTTGATGTTGTTCTTCTTGGCAATATCGTCAAGCCGATTGACCAGCGTTCCATCGAAATTGTCCGGAGCGCTGACAGTGACCATGGTCTTCGCATGTTGTTTGCCAGTTTCCGCAATCGGCGAGCCTTCGATCGGATAGGCGGTGATTTCATGGCTAAATTGCGAGATTTCGACGCGCTCGTATTGCCCCTTCTCGAAATCGCGCAGGAAGGTGGTCCAATCGGGCGACTGGGTCTGTCCAAGGTTCAAGTTTCGGCTGAAAAAGACCGCCAGCAACACGCCGATCAGGATGATCACGAAGACGTATTTGCTCGACTTGAAGTCAACGCCTTTGTTGCGGTTGTTGCCCTCAGGGTCCTCGTCGCCGCCTCCGCCCAAGTCCGGCCCAGGATCGTTTCGTCGTTTCTTTTTGTCTTTGTCATCGTCCGGCATCGTGCGCCTCAATTCCCTGCGAAAAAAATGCTAAAGCGATGAGGGACGAACGATGAGCTTTGGACCCTGCCTCAGCGCTCGCCGCTCAGCACTTGTATGGACCGCGGCGAATCTTCGCGCGATCTTTAAACTCCCTTTTATAGTACGCGCGAGAATCGCCGATGTCCATTCATTTCCGTTCGCGTTCCCGTTCGTAGTCAGGGCCTTTAGGCGGCCGAAATGCCATTCTAGGCCGCTCGTTAGACAGGACGCTTCGCGTCAAACCTACCATTAATAATAACGCGGCACCATTGGTGGCGCAGACATTCCTGTCTGCATGCGCAGCCAGACAAGAATGTCTGGCCCACCAATCGCGGCGTAATTCACGCTGCTTCATGTTATTTTACGTCCGCTTCATGAAGGATTCGACGCATATATTGCGTCCCTATTCTACGCTTCGCCTGCGTGCTGTCCTGCACGCGTGCAATGCCGTCGGAGATGTCGATGCAGGATGCCGCTAACGCCTTGCTTAAAGAGCTCACCGAATCGA
Source organism: Planctomycetota bacterium (assembly GCA_035308565.1). Lineage (GTDB taxonomy): Bacteria > Planctomycetota > SZUA-567 > H5-PLA8 > H5-PLA8 > JANXLS01. The sequence goes on from DATGGK010000117.1 coordinate 26,432, forward strand.
AGGGCAATCCGCCCATCATCGGTGGCGTGGTGATACACAACCTGATCGGTTCGGGCGGAATGGGCGCGGTCTTCAAAGGCTCGCATTTGCGCCTGCGCATCCCTGTCGCGGTCAAATTCCTTTACGACCAGGACGAGGAGTTTATCGTCCAGTTCATCAACGAAGCGACACTCGCCGCGAAGGTCAATCACACCAACGTCGTGCGCGTCTACGACGTCAACAAGGAAGGCAAATTTCAATACATCATTCAGGAATACATTGAAGGCCAAAGCGCCGAACAGCGCCTCATCGACGCCGTCACGACCGGCAAACCGCTGAGCGAAGATTTCGTGCTGGGTTTGGCTGCCGACATCGCGCGCGGGCTGGCCGCTTTGCACGCCGAGAGTTTCCTGCATCTCGACATCAAACCCGGCAACGTGATGATCTCCAACCGCGACGGCGTCTGCAAGATTCTGGACCTTGGCCTTGCCCGCCGGCTTGACGTGGCGCGCGGCGGCGAAGGCATACAAAATCGCGAGCGCATCGCCGGCGGCACGCCCGGTTATGCCAGCCCCGAACAACTCCAATTCCACTCGATCGGGCCGACCAGCGACATCTACAGTCTGGGCGTGAGCATGTACGACCTGCTCGCCGGCCGCCGACTTCACTCCGCCAACACCTGGCACACGGCGATCAAAGAGCAGACCACGCGCGATGTCCCAGATATTCGAAGCCTGCGCCCGGACGTGAGCGAAGCGACCTCGAAATTGATCGACCGCTGCGTGCGCGTCGAACCCGAGTACCGCTTCCAGAGCGCGATGGAATTGCTCTCGCAATTGGCCAACGCGAACCAGGCGCGCCTCTCTAAACCAATGCGCACGCCCACCGCCGTTCCGCGCGGCACGGCCCTGCGCGCGCTTTCGCCGACCGTCTTTTGCGTGGACGACGACGCCGAATTTGCCACGCTTCTCGGGGAAATGCTCGAAGGCGGCGGCTATCGCGTCGAAACGTTCACCGACGGCCCCTCCGCGCTCGCACGGATGCGCCGCATGATCCCCGATGTCGTGTTGCTCGATTTGGAAATGCCCGGGATGAACGGCCTGCAAGTCTGCAAGGAAATGCGCGCCCTCGACTCGCTCAAATCCATCCCCGTCGTATTCCTTACCGGCAACAGTTCCCCCGATTCAATGAACCTTGCCATGCACGAAGGCGCGACCGATTACCTCTTTAAACCCGTTCAAGCCAGCGACCTCATCGCCCGCGTGCGCTGCCTGGCGCGTATCACGCGCGCCCAACGCGAGCTCGAATCCCTCGAACAACAATACGGCTCTTTCAAAAGCCGGCTGACGACTATTTTCGGAAAGGAGACCCATGAGTGAGTCTCTCCCGCCCACGCGGGTCTTGATTGCCGACGACGATCCCCAAATCCGGGACATCCTCACGGAACTGCTCTCCGATCAGGGCTACGCCGTCACCGCCGTGGCCGACGGCCAGGCCGCCGTGCACGCCGCCATGCTCGAACCCTTCGACCTGTGCATCCTCGATTACGAAATGCCGCGCATGACCGGCGTCGAAGCCTGCGCCGCATTGCGCCAGCGCGCTTGCACGCCGCGCATGCCCATTCTTTTCATGACCGGCCGCACCGACGAACAGAGTATCAGCCAGGCCCTCGGAGCCGGCGCCTCCGATTATCTCTGCAAACCCGTCCACGCGCCGCTGCTGACCATGCGCGTCAAAAACCTGCTGCTGCTGGCAAATCTCGAAGAGAAAAAAGAGAACCTCGCGACGGTCGTCAAGTTCAATGAGGAATCGGAGAAGAAATAGAGTTCGTGACAAACTACGTCGCATCGCCGTTTATTAAGCTCTCGTAAACCACCGTGCTCCCCGGTGTATTTATACATTCAAAGGAGCACACCATGCCCATCACTCTGCCGGCGCTCTCACGCCGCAAATTTCTCGGGACCACTGCCGGCGCGTCGCTGGCCCTTCTCGCTCGGCGCTCATACGCCGCCGGCGAAACTGACCCGCACCGCTTCTTTCTCCTCTCCGACACGCACATCGCCGCTGACCCAAAGACCAACAAGGGACCGGTGAACATGCACGACAACCTCAAGCAAGTGTGCGGCGAATTGCTCGAAGCCGCCGGCGGTGCCGGAGCCGGAAACAAAGCCGCCGCGATTTTGCTCAACGGCGATTGTGCGTACAGCACCGGCGAAGTTGGTGACTACGCGACGTTCACTGCGCTGCTTAAACCGCTGCGCGAATCGGGCATGCCCATTCACCTCACGCTCGGCAATCACGACCGCCGCGACCGTTTCTGGGATGCGATTAAATCCGAAAAAGACTCCGGCAACGAACCGGGCAAAGTCGTCGAGGAGCGCTATGTCTCCGTCGTTGAAGCGCCGCGCGCCAATTGGTTCATTCTCGATTCGCTCGACAAAACCAACGTGACGCCCGGCGTTGTCGGCCAGAAGCAAGTCGATTGGCTGAGCGCCGAACTGGACAAACGCAAAGACAAACCCGCGCTGGTCATGGTCCATCACAACCCGGTTTTCAAGAATCCGAACGCCGACGCCGAAAAACCCGCCGCGAAAAATAGTGGTATCACCGATACCGAGATTCTCTGGGCCGCCATCGGCCCGCGCGCCCACGTCAAAGCGCTGATCTTCGGCCACACACACAACTGGTCGCTGACCAAACGCGAAGGCATACACTTGATTAATCTGCCGACGGTGGCGTACCCGTTCACGCCCGGCAAAGCCAACGGCTGGGTCGATTGCAAACTCGCCGAAAAAAGGATGGAGCTGACGCTCACCTGCATCGACAAAACGCACAAACAAAATGGCGAGAAGCAGACTGTCGAATGGCGGTGAATTGACTACTTATTTTCGACCGGTGTGGAAACGACCGTGAACGTTTCTACAGGCTGAATGCGGTGAATGCGTCCGCCGCGATGAAGGATGCCGCGAACAACCACAACCCCGCCTGTCATGTGTGCCTTGTCCGCATCTCTGTATTGTATGGCATCCAAATCACAGCGCACGCTTATCAAGTCCTCTTCGTATAGCAGTTGAAGGACGACCTCGCCGCTCCGCTGATTATTGTCACCCAGAGCGCCATTCAACGTTTCAACAGTGCCGACGTAGAAATCAGCTTTCGGACCCTCCTTTGGCCGCAGCCGTTCGTAAAGCTCTTCAATGGGTTTGAAATAGCCCTTGCGAATGCGGATTGGTTCACGCGGTGTTTCCGGGTCCGGCGGGAGAACTGGCGACCAACTCACACTTAACCGAAGACCACCGTCGTCACGAGATGGCAGCATTCGTAACAACGCCTCGCATAAATTTGAAGTCACAACAGGCCCATTCGGACTTGGCTCCATTATCGAATCGAGTTTATCGTTTTCGATCGCGCGAACCAGTTTGGCCACCGACCTCGCCAGGAGCTTTGTCGTCCGTCGCGCAAATGGTTCCTCAATAAGCGAATGATCGCTGTCCACCGCTCGCAGCGGACAGCTAATCGCGACCACAAAACTGCCTTGTTCTGTGTGGTTCAAGCGGCTTGCCTTCAGGAGTTGGTCCGCTTCCGCACGGCTCAAACGCGGATGATGCTGGGCCGGTGTTAGCACGCTGCACGCTGCGGCGAGAATTGAACGTCTAGCTCCCTCAAGCAGTTGGATGCCCTCAAGAATTCCAATTGAGCCGCGATCCGCATCAAGACTTTCATTGGCAAAACGCAGTGTATCCGCGTCCGGTGTTAACAGGTCGTTTGCAACATCTATCGGCGCACGCCCTTCGACACGTGATAAATTCGCAACAACATCCGCAATTCGTTCAGCGTAATCGTCCAATGTGGAGTCCATCGGTACAACGAGTTGTTCGTAACGGCCGGCAATCGGACTGCGATAGACTGCAACATTGCTTTGCTTTGTTTCGATCCGCGCCCAGCCTCGCGACTTCGCGTAATCGCGAACATTCTGCGGCACAATCTTACTAAACTGTGATTCGCTGGTGTTCATGCCGTTATGGAGCATAGTCGATGTACTCCTCTTTGCTTCGCAGCGCAACCAATCGCTTTAGCGCATCGACAGAGAGCAAATTCATTTTGGGAAGATAGACGGTCTGAGACGTCTCATTCGTGCTTTCAGGAGCGCCACGAAGACTTATCCAGTATGCACAACGCCTCAAAGCCAATTCAGTTTCGCTGTGCTGGAGCCATTCTGCCGCATCTTTCGGTAGAAACAACACAATAAGCAATCGCTGGCATTCGGTATTTCCTGAGCGCAGTTTGTCATAGTGCTTGCGCTTCAGGCTATAGCTATATTTGTCACCCAAATCGTTCGGTGCTTGCGATGTTGCTTTCAACTGAACCTCAAGCGTGACATCCGAGCGCGGCCCTCCAAAATCGCCAAGCGCATGCACGCGCGCATCAACGCCCGCATTATCCGAATGCCGGCCGGTACAAACGCACTCGAAACTCGCGTGAGCGGCAACCGCATGCAGATATGCGTAGCTCAGCTCGGCTTCTATGTCATTGTCGCTAAGTGGCATCTTTCATTCCTTGAAAGCGCAATATCTTCATCGGATTGCTAAGTTCTCGGCTTCACAAGTCCGTTACTCCTTTTTTGCTGTCATCTTCCCCAACTCTTCCTTCAATTTCGCAACAGTCTCCTTATACTCCGCGTCCTTCGCCAAATTCTTCAGCTCATTTTGGTCCTTCTCTTCGTCGTACAACTCCGTCCCATATTCGCCGCCGCCCCATTCCGTGTAGCGCCATTTCTCCGTGCGCAAACTATAGCCCATGATCGGCCCCTTCTTCTGCTCCTCGCCCGCGGGCGCTTTCGGGCGCGCGCGCTGGACCTGCGTCAACGCGGGCTTGTCCCACGCCGCGTCCGGATTTTCGACCAGCGGCCGGATGCTCACGCCATCCAATTTCGCCGGCGGCGTCACGCCCGCCAAATCTGCCAGCGTCGGATGCAGATCGACCAGCTCCACAATCCGCGAACTGACTTTCCCCGCCGGTATTCCTGGCGCGCAGATGATCATCGGCACATGCGCGGCATTCTCGAAGATTGTCATCTTCTGCCAAAGCTGATGCTCATATAGGTGGTACCCGTGGTCGCTGATGAACACGATCACGGTCTTGTCGGCGAGTTTCAAGCGGTCCAGCGCGTCCAGCACTCGGCCAAGTTGCGCATCCATAAAGCTCGTCGCCGCAAAATACGCCTGGATCGCGTCCTTGCGCTGCGTGTCCGTCATCGCCTCTTCTTCTTTTTTGAAAGTAAACGCCGGAGCCGGCACCGTGGCGCGATAGCCTTCGGGCACGGTCGGCAACTGAATCTTATCGAGCGGATACATGTCGTAATATTTCTTCGGCGAGACGTACGGCGTGTGCGGCCTGAAAAATCCGCACGCCAGAAAAAACGGTCCGTCTTTGTGCGTTTCCAAAAGCTTGATCGTCTCGTTGGCAATCTTCCCATCCGTTTGTTCTTCGTCGTCGCCTTCGGCCTTGAGCCGCGAAAGCGTCGCGCCGAATTGTTTGAGCGCCGGGATCTGTTCCTTTGCCGTCGCGTGCTCCCAGCCGGCTTTGCCGTCCGGCAGCAGCGTGATGCGCTCGATCATGTTGTAGTCGTCGATGTCGCGCCCCTTCGGATTGTAGCGCTCCGCCCACGACGGCGGATCGTCGAGCCCGTTGGTCCCAATCTCCGCCGGCACGCCGTAGTGATAAAGTTTCCCCACGCGCGCGACAAAATAGCCGCCCTTCTGAAAAGTCTGCCCAATCGTCACCGCGTCCGGCACATTTTTGCGAAACTGAATCGCGTTGTCATACACCCTCGTCGAATCCGGCCGCAGTCCCGTCAAAAACGAAGCGCGCGACGGATTGCAGAGCGGATATTGGCAATACGCATGGGCAAATCGAACGCCGCGCGCCGCGAGGCGGTCCACATTCGGCGTCTTCACCAGCGGATCGCCGTACGCGGAAAGATGCGTGCAGAGATCGTCGGAGACGAGGAGGAGGACGTTGAGCTTCTGGCCGTCAGCGGCAGAACAAGAAACAGCAATCGAAATCAATGCTGCGATGAGACATCGCAATGACCATCGAATCATGAGCATGCCCTCGAAACAAGTTGTCTTCTCAAGGCGTCGTTTGTAACCATTTCCCCAAAAAAGCAAGTACCTCCCCGCGCCCCATATATTGCCATCAGGCCCATTAGGCCCATTGGCCCCATACGATTGTGAGCCCGCAGATTTCTCAATTCCGGTGTACTCAACTAAAACCCATTGGACCTCACACACATGAACCGACGCGACCTGCTCATCCGCTCCAGCGCCGCCGCTGCCGCACTCAGCCTCTTCCGCTTCCCGCTCGGCTGGGCCGACGATGGCCAGAGGCGCAAGCTGCTCTTCTTCACGAAGTCATCCGGCTTCGAACATTCTTCAATCAAGCGCAAGAAAGGCGCGGACGGCAAGGAAGAACTCAGCCACGCCGAAAAAGTCGTCACCGACCTCGGCGCGAAACACAATTTCGACGTCACCTGCACAAAGGACGGCACGATCTTCACCGCTGAAAAGCTTGCGCCCTTCGATGCGTTTCTCTTCTATACCACCGGCGACCTCACCAAGCCCGGCACCGACAAGAATCCCCCGATGACGCCCGAAGGCAAGGCTGCGTTTCTCGATGCCATCAAAAACGGCAAGGGTTTCGCCGGTACGCACAGCGCCAGCGACACCTTCCACAGCCCCGGCAACGAGAACCACAGTTCAGCGCGTTTCAAGCAGGACGGCGACGGCGTCGATCCATACGTGGCGATGCTGGGCGCCGAATTCATCGTCCACGGCGCACAGCAGAAAGCGAAGATGAAAGTCGTCGATTCCAAATTCCCCGGCATGGCCGAAGCGAAGGAAGGCTTCGAAATGATGGAGGAATGGTACTCACTAAAGAATCACGCCAAGAACCTGCACGTGCTATTGGTCAACGAGACCGACGGCATGAAAGGCAACATGTACGCGCGGCCGCCCTTCCCCGCGACGTGGGCGCGCGAACACGGCAAAGGCCGCGTGTTCTACACGTCGATGGGCCACCGCGAAGAAGTTTGGACCAATCCCGTTTTCCAGAGCATTTTCCTGGGCGGTTTGTCGTGGGCTTTTGGAAACGTGAAGGCGGACGTGCCGCCCAATTTGGACACCGTCACGCCGCAATACGCGGAAACGGGAAAAGAAGACCCGCCCAAGCCGCCGAAGGCGAAGTAATTGTTTTCATCTGGAGTCGCGAAGGCGCAGGGGATTTTTGAAAAAAGAACCGTTCGCTGTTTCCGAAGGCGAACGGTTTTTTTATGCGTCTTGACGCCGGATTTTCTCATTCGCCACTGGCCGGCTGCGGCTCTTCCGGCGGCAACGCGGCGTGTTTGGCTCGGTAAATCCAGCGCATTACCACGCCCGGTACACCCCAGATCGCGGCGACTACGGCGAAATGATAAAGCGTCGTGCCGATGATGTCGCCATGCGATAAGAGACGCCGCATCCATTCAAGCCACTCGCCATGCCGTGCGCTGCCCTCAACTCCCATGCGCTGCATGACAAATCCACCGCCAGCAAGTAATAGCGCCGCTCCAACGCCGTACCAGGGGCTGCTTGGATTTTTGTAACGATGCAGCAGGTATTGCCAGGTCGCGATAGAAAGATAGAGCAAGTCCGCCGCCACCAAACCACGCACGAGATCAAGCCCGCCTACGCCGGAGCCGTATCCGTGCAGGTTGCTGCCCAACACGAAATTCACGCCGTACCATGCCATTACCACGGAGAGGAAACAGAAGACGGCGCCGAAGGCCAGACCGAAATTGGTCCAGAATCCGGCGAAACGTCCGTGCAATACGACGATGTAGGTCAGCAGCGCAATCAGCGCCCAGGTTTCCTTGGAATCCCAGCCCCAGAAGCGGCCCCACGAATAATAGGCCCAGACACCGCCCAGAATTGTGCCGGTCGCCAGCAGCAGCACGCCGACTTGCAGCACACGATAAACAAGGTCATGCAATTCACGGTGCTGAACGTTTTCCGTTGGGTGCGCAAGATGGGAAGCCAGCGAAATGTGGCCCATGCCCCAGGCGAGCATGAACGCGGCATAACTGAGCGTGATCGTCAAAACGTGGATCGTGAGCCAGAAATTGTCGCGCAGCACCGGCTGGAGCGCCTCGATGCTTGATTTCGTGCCGTTGTTCGCTCCGCCCATGACGACGGGAATCATGTCCATCAAGACAAGGCAGAGGAACCCGGCGAAACTTCCGGAGAGCATGTAAAAGCGCTTGCGCGTTTTGAGTTCAAAGATCAGCCCGAAGAACACGGCGCCGAAGCCGACCCAGATCACCGATTCGTACATGTTTGAAACCGGCGGGCGGCCGGCGATGTAGCAGCGCAGCGCAAAACCGACGACGTGAAAGGCGATGCCGATCAAATACAGGCTGAATGCGGCAACATAAAACTCGCGAGGCTTGAGGCGAATGGCGAAGCAGGTCGCGATCACGGTAAAGAGATAAAAAATCCAGGCCCACTGGAACGGATGAAGGTTGTTGTACGTCACTTCGATTTTCATACGGCCTTCAGGCGGATACACCGAGGGGCTGAGCGTTTGCAGCGAGTCGCGCAGGCTGAGCGAGGCGGCGGAGAAGCGTTCGCGGTTGCGGGCCTTGTAGGACGATTTGAAATTCTCAAATGCGCTGATGATCTTTTGCTCAGCCTCGCCCGGCGATGCGCGAAGCTGATCGATCGAAAACCACGTGGCCTGAGGGTCGGTCAAGTGCGGCACGAAACGCAGCGATTCGTCTGAGTTCATAAGTTCCCGGAGCGAAATAATGCGCTGATAGACGATCATCGCTTCTTTTTCAAGGTTCGTGCGGTCGCCTTCTTTTTTAGGATGAGCCGCCGAAACGATCTCACCCAGCGGGCTGTTGGCCAGTTCCACTATCGAGAGGCGCTTCTCATCGTGCCAACTGCCCTTGGGCGGTATGACTTCGGAATCAGGCTTGCCGCGCAATTTCGTGCGCAGCTCACTGTTCGCGCAGAGGATCAACGGCTTGTCCCTCCAATAATCTGGGTAGAACCAGAGCGAAAGATAAAGGTCCATCGCGCCAAGCTTGACGAACTTTGGATCGGAAGAGTCGCCACCGGCGGGAACTTTGATGAAGGTCGAACCGAAGAGCGGCCGTCCGGCAATTTCCTCGATCGATTCGAAGGCATACGTTTGCAGCGGCTTTTTGCGCCGGCCTTCCTGCACGGCGAGAAGTTCGGCGTTGGTGAAGTCGAGCGTCCACGACGGGTCGTCAAGTTTGAAAGTCGGCGCATCGCTTTCGGCGCGCGCCGTGACGGCGCAGAGCGCCAGGCTGGCGGCGCAAAGCAGCGCGGCAATGGGGATGGAAAGCTTGCGTTTCATGGAGATACATCCTTTGGGTACGGCTACGATGTTTGCTCGCGGGCCGCGGCATCGGCCATTTTGCGAAGACGCTTCTTGTTGCCTTTGATTTTCTCGATTGCCATTTCCGTTTCGATTTTTTCTGCCGCTTTAACCGCGACCTTTGGCCGGTTGAAATACGGGCGCAGGTAGAACATGGTGAAGATGCCGAAGCAGATCATGATGCACCCGATCCATTTGGGCATCCAGCCCGGGTCGCGCAGCACCTGCACGCCCGAGTAGGTGTAATCGCTTTTTTCGGGATTCTCAAAATCCAAGTGGTGATTGGCCTGCGAGAATTTGTAATTCCAGCCGGTAAACGGCCCATACCACGTCAGCGGGAATGTGGTCGGGCGGTTCATCGAAATTTTCTGTGTTTGAATCTCGTAGCGGTCGATGTCCTTGCGGTTGATCCAGTCTTCTTCTCCGGAATCGGTGACAAAATACACGGCGTTTTCGTTCTCTTCAATCACGGCTCCCGTCAGCACATTCATGCCGATGGCCTTGGCCAGTTCGCCGCCGCTTTTGAGCCAGACCGTGTCTTTGCGTCCGCCGAAGCTGAGCGTGCTTTCAAATGCGGACACTTCGTTGGACCCTTCGTCTTGTGGCGCGCGGAATTTTTTCAGGCCGACCGTGAACGGAAGTTTGACGGTTTGATTGATAAACTCGAAATCGACCTTTTTGCCGGCCACGCTCAAGGATTGCGGCGTGGCGCTGTCCCACGGCTGCCAGTAAACCCACAGTTGTTTGGTTTCACCGCCGGCCGTGACGCGGCAGTCGAGTCCTTGCATCGAGTGGTCCATCTCGCTTTTCATTTCAGGGCGCGGCACGATTTCGGATTTGTAGACAGCGCGCTCGATGAAATCGTGCACGACAAATTGAGCGCCCGGCGCCCAGCCGACGGGGACTGGCGTTTCGAGCACAACATCGCCGGTTTTTTCGGTGAAGGCGGGGGTTGTGTCGTCGGTGTGACTCTTGTTGCGCGAGCGGATCAGGTAACGCAGTTTTTGGTCGCCGCCCAGATAAATTGCCAGCCCGTTGGGACCGGTGAGCTGGTTGCGCGGAGCATTGACAACCAATTGCGCGTCCGCACCCGTGGGCCCGCCGTGCCGCGGAACGTTGATGACTTCGTCGCTTTTGTAGAAGACAAAGAAACTCTCATTGCTCGGCGCCACTTTATTTGGATCCTGCTTTGGAACGCCGCCATGGGCCGCGACCTCGCTGACCACAACGCCTTTGACTTCCGGACCGATCACGTCAAAGGCCACCACGGGATTGACGGGATTTTCGTCAATTGAGCGCGGGACTCTGTCCATCGTGAAATTCGGGTAGTAACCGATGATGTGAAGTTTCCAATCCGGCAGGCCTTCCAGAGGAATATCTTTCTCTTCGTTCTGTTTAACATCGAATCTGAACGACTTGCCTTTGAAGCGAAAAACAAGCACCGCGCGGCCGTCGGGTTTTTGATTGGGATCGGGCGGCATGCCTGGGACGAAGATAATTTCGGCCATTCCGGCAAGGCTTTGCGAATCACGCTGATTGAGAAAGATGCATTTGTCGTGACGGCCCATCATGGCGCCCTGGAGCGTAAAGTTCAATCCGGGCCGGGCCTCAGCGTCGTCCTTCGAGGCCTGCACGGCGGAGAGGACTTCCGTGACCGGCTCCACGTCGGCGATTTCGATCTTCACGTCTTTGCTCGGTGAATTGGCAGACATCTGCGAAAGCGTGGTGAGTTTGAACGGCGTGACGGCGGCGTCGCTGCCATCGACCCGGACGCGCAGTTCTTGCGTGAGCAGTTCCATGACGTCGGTGGCGGGCTGATTCGAATGCAATTGCAAGCTGCCTTCGATGCCGTATTTGCGGTCGATCATGGAACCGATCAGCAGCGTGATGATCCCCGCATGGGTGATTACGAATCCGGTTTGGTGGCGTTTCCACGGGTAACGGATCGCGGCCACACAGAAGAGATTGACACACAGCGCGGCCAACCACGCGTTGAACCACCAAGCATTGTAAATGTACTTCTGCGCAACATCGGCGCTCATCTGGGAATCGAAGATCGTTCCGAAAATGATGGCGATAATCAAAACGGCCAGCAGTGTGATGGCAAACTTAAGCGACGCGAGAAATTTGAATATTTCTTTGAACATACAGCTCCGATGAGACAAAAAGGCCGCCATTAGTCTACACGCTAAAGGAGACGCTGGAAGGCTGAATTTCCCGAAAACGAGACACTAATTTGCAAGCGACTCCTTCGCAGGGCGCCGCTCTGACGCATCGCGACACTCCATTTACAAAAATGGCGCAAATCGCCCAAATTGGTCAGCATTTGGCAGCCAAACGCATGGATTATGCCAAATACAGTCTCTGTGCGCGCGATTCGACACCCCGCACACAATTTTCCGCGGCGTCCCTTTCTCATATTATAAGTCGCGTGAGTGCACCTTCTTGTGTCAAGAAATGCGCGGATTTTTTCAGCGAATGTGGATGGCATAACCAGCAGATTTGCCGATATTGAGCAACACACGGCGCTTGAATTGCGTCCCCGTTCAGGCGTTATAATGATAGGGAGCCTTGATTTCTCTATGCGTGACGACCGACCAGACCCCGCCTTTTCCGCCGATTCAAAGAGTGTCCGTTTTTCTTTTTGGAAACCGGAACCGATGCCACCCAAAGATTCGAAGATTCTGCCAATTGAACTGCTGTCGCTGGGCAAGATCGAAACAGTCTCGAAGCAACTGCTTGAAATCCCGCGCATGGCCGAAGTGCCGCGCGCGCCGTGGGAGCCGGAGCCGAACGAAAAACTGCGCATGCGTTGGGAGTGCGAGGCGGGTGTGTGGCTGACTGTGAGCGTCGAAAAAGGCCCGCCGAAGCCCGGCGAGGTGCTGACAATCGAAGCGCAAAGCGCCACGCCGGAGAAGACGTTCTTCAAACTGTACGTGCAAATCTTCGAGCAATTTGGCGCGACGGTGCTCGACGAACGCTCGCACCAATTCTTCACGCCGCGCGAATTCCGCACGCGGGCATTAGCGTCGTAGCCCGCGAAACTCGTCCTATCAGCCAGTCTTATTAGCCCTGTAAGGCCTATCCTCCGCTTGCGTTTATCCGCGAAAATCGCACAATCTATCTCATGCAAAAAGCGGATGCGGAGTACGATGCCGGGCCGACCGGCTGCGGCCAGTTGCTGATTGATTTGCGCATGAAACTCAAGGAAATGCCGCCCGGCGCGGTGCTGAAAATCAAAGCGTACGATTCGGGCGTGCCTGAGGATTTGCCGGCGTGGTGCCGGCTGACCGGACACACACTGCTCGAAGCGGCGCATCCCGATTACTGGATTGAACGGCGAAAGGAGCAGTGAACATGGCTGGAAAATTCTGCGTGATACTGGGTGTGGCGAAAGACAACACCGACAAGTGCACCGTCGGTTTTGTCGTGGCCAACGCGGCGGCGGCGTCGGACAAGGAAACGATGGTCTTCCTCACACTGGAAGGCACGCGCGTGTGTCAGAAGGGTTACGCCGACGACGTGCACGAGATTGGTTTCGCGCCGCTGAAAGAATTGATTGAGAACTTTCAGAAAGCGGGCGGCAAAATCTGGGTTTGTTCGCCATGCTTTAAGAAGCGCGATTTGAACGAAGCCAATCTGCTTCCCGGCGCGACGATGGTCGGCGGCGCGAAGCTGATCGAGTTCTTGAGCGACGGCGCGGCAAGCGTGTCGTTCGTTTAATTGAATCTGCCGAATGAATCCCTCGATCTTTCGCGATATTGAACGGAGCAGGAGCTCCGTTCTACAAAAAGATTCATTTTGCCATTTGCCGGAGTACTCATGAACCCCGTGCAGCGCCATACTCTAACCGCGGACGTTTCGTTCGATGGCGGCGACTTGGATTGTGGCGGTGGTTTGCTGCTGCTGATTCGCCAGCATCTCGACCCGCTCGACCGCGGCGGACTGCTCGAAATTCTCTCGACCGATTCGGGCGTGCGCGAAGATTTGCCGGCATGGTGCCGTCTCACCGGAAATGAATTTGTTTCGTGGACGGACACGAAGCCCAAGCGCAGCTTTTTGATTTGCAAAGGCAAGCTGGCCGAACGCAAAACGCCCGCTGCAAAATCTACTACCGCCGCGGAATTGCTCTCGCGGCGCAGCGTTCCTGTCAAAAAGCTTGATCCACTTCCGCGCCCAGCGCCGGCGCTGCGCATCGCGCCGCTTTCGGTGATGGGCGTCGGCAGTTGGCCGCGCCCGCGCTGGATGCTGCAAGCGCTGCACGAACGCGCCGAAGGAAGGCTGGGCGATGCAGAATTTCAGGCCACCGCCAACGGCGCGGTCCGCTTGTGCGTCGATGCGCAGTTGCGCGCCGGAGTGGACGTGCTCACCGACGGCGAGCAGCGCCGCGACAATTACGCCAGTTTCGTCGGGCGCCTTCTCGACAATTGCCTGATGATTCCGTTGACGGATTTGCTGCCGCTGGTGGATAATCCGGCGGAATTCGAGCAGGAATTGCGCGCATTGGATATTCCCGCCGGCGAAGTGCGCCATCCCGCCGTGATCGGGCCGTTGGGACGTTCGAAGCCTCTGGTTGGGCACGAATTCGAATTTGTGAAAACGCTTTCGGATAAACCGGTGAAAGTCGCGCTTCCCGGGCCGTACTTGTTGACGCGGACGATGTGGATGGAGTGCCTCAAAGAAAAAGCATACCAATCGCGCGAGGAATTGGGCCGCGACGTGGTGCGCGTGCTGCGCGAAGAATTGTTCTCGCTGCTGGCGGCGGGCGTCTCGCTGGTCCAATTCGACGAACCGGTTCTTTCCGAAGTCGTCTTCAGCGGCCCGAAGAATGCGCGCAGCTTCATGTGCGGCGCGCTGAGCGAACGCGGCGGCGCGGACGAAGAACTCGCTTTTGCGAGCAACCTTATTAATGGAGTGCTGGGCGGTGCGCCGATGGACCGCACCGCTTTGCACATTTGCCGCGGCAACTGGACGCGCGACGAGAGCAAAGCGCTGCGCGGCAGCTACGCACCGCTGCTGCCGCTGTTGAAGGGCTTGAACGCCGGCACTTATTTTCTGGAGTTGTGCACGCCGCGCGCGGGCGAGATGGAAGTTCTGCGCGACTTGCCCGCGGATTGCCGCATCGGCGTTGGCGTGGTCAATCAGAAATTGGACCGCGTCGAAAGCGACGAAGAGATTCGCGCCAAGGCCGCGCAGGCGATCGACCTTTTTGGGCGCGAACGCGTGCTGCTCAATCCCGATTGCGGCTTCGCGACGTTCGCGGAGAATCCGCTGTCGTCAGCGGAAATCGCGGAGAAAAAACTGGCCGCGATTGTGCGCGTGGCGCGGAAGCTATAGCCGCCTTTCGCTCCGCAAAGTGAGAACTTGACAATCAACAAGGAAATGGCGGCGCTTGCCTCACCGCCGGCCCATGCAGATAAGCCGGCTTGCCGTTCGTATGTACATACGTCCGTCGAGAATCGCCGGAGTCACCCGCAGCCACCGCCAATGCGAACATTAAGCTCACAACCGAGAGGCAATCTGTGGCATAAGTCCGTCTTGAGCGCGTGACCTCATTAAGGCGCCATCAGATCGTAGCAGGTCAGGCGGTCGCTGTAATGAATGTAGAGTTTTCCGCGGGCTACGGCGGGCGATGCCGCTGCCCTGATTTCAATCCAGGTCTGAACGAATCGCGACCGATTTCATTACACCACCCAACGACAACCAATCCATGAAAAACACGCAGCTACCCATGTTCGCGGTCGCCGTTCGATTCAAACTTGGTAATTGATTTGCCCATGCAAATCCGCTAACCTCCTTTGCTTTTCAATCAATCCAAAGAACCGGAAATATCATAGATAAGAACGAGATGCGAAAAAGAGGGGAATAGGCCATGACACCCGTTTGCCTCCGAACTGCCTTGACAACGGTTTTTTTGATTTCGTTGAGCGCAGCGCAGGCTTCAACGACCAACACCTGGCAGGGCAGCACCGGCGTCTGGGCCGCGACGACCAACTGGAGCCTCAACCATATTCCGCTGTCGACTGAGGATGTGGTTTTTCCGACGCCAATTCCGAGCGGCGGCGCGACGATCACGGTCCCCACTGGCGCGATGGCCAATTCGCTGACATTCAATGACAGCTACACGCTCTCCGGCTTCGATTTGACTCTGACCAGCGCCAACGGCGGAAAGATCAATGTCGCGACGGGAAAGTCGGTGACGCTCGCAACGAATCTCTCCGGAACTGCGGGATTGACGCTCAACACTGCGACAGGTTCCGCAGGAACATTGCTACTGTCCGGCGGCAATGGCTACTCGGGAACGACGATAATCTCAGGCGGCACGCTGATTGACCAGGGGTTTACTTCGGCGCTCGGCGGCTCATCGGCGATCGTGTTGGGTGATGCCTCGACGCACACATTCAACAGCAGCCCCACGCTGCTCGTGGACGGGTATCAGCCTTCGGTGTCATCCAGAACCAGACCTATTACCGTCGCCAATTTTGCGACGACCGGCGTTTATACCCTTGGCAGCACAGGCAACGAGGTGCAGTTTACCGGACCGATTACGCTCAATCAGCCGCTGACCATATTCCAGACGCCGTCTAATTATTACCTGCTCGTCAACAGCAACATCACTTCCGGTGTCGCGGGCACACACATAGTCACGTTCAATGGCAATATCAAAGCCAACCAATCCAGCGGAATTATTGGCGGCGGAACGGGCGCGTTGGCAGTCGTGTTTGCGGGCGGCTTCGTTGAGGTCTACGGGACTAACATCTATACAGGCGGAACGACGATCAATAGCGGCGTTGTCGACGTGGAAAATGCCGCGGCACTTGGCGCGGCCACTGGAACGGTAATCATCAACGGCGGCGACCTCGGAAGCAGTTTTGGCAATATATCGAGTCTGAACGCCTATCCGGTCCAGGTCAACGGCGACTTCAATCTGTTCGATTTAAACTTGACGGGAACCATGGCGCTGGGCACCGCCGCCGGGCCCAGCCGCACAATTCAAGTTGATGGACCTTGCCACATTACGGGCGTGATTTCAAATGGTACGGCCGCAACCAACCCCGCCAACAACCTTATTGTCGATGCCGATATCGACTCTTTCCTGGGTCTTGAGGGAAACAATACGCTCACCGGCGGCGTGACGCTGCTGGGGGGCTCGCTGGGCATCGGCAAGCAGGGCACGAGCGCAACGAATTCAGCGTTGGGGACCGGTACGTTTGTCATTAATGGAGGCACCATCGACAACTCCAGCTACGGAGTAAACATCGACCTTTCCGCCACGACGAAGAACAAGCTCACGATCAACGGCGATTTCAACTTTATCGGTGGCGGCAACTCGCTGAATTTTGGAGCCGGAGCCGTTACGCTGGGCACCTCTGCTGGATTGACTCGCACGATTTCGTGCCAAGGCACCGGAACGCTGATAATCGGTGGCGCGATCGCCAATGGCAATACTGCCGCCAGCCTCACAATCACCAACGATCCCGGCGCTGCGCTGACGCTGAGCGGCAACAACACATTTACCGGCGGTGTCACGCTTCAAAGCGGGATTTTGAACATCAGCGCGCAAGGCACGAGCACGAACAACTCAGCATTGGGAACCGGCACGTTCTCCATCGCACAGGGAGCGACGGTAGATAACACCAGCGCCGCGGCGATCAACCTCACGGCAACCACGAACAATGCCGTAATCCTCAACGGCGATTTTGCGTTTACCGGCACGCAAAGCCTGACCTTGGGAAGCGGCGCCGAAGCGCTCGGGTCGGCCACCGGAACCGCCCGCACGATCACTGTCAGTGCCAACACATTGGGGCTCGGTTCGATTGCCAACGGTTTGACGACCAACAGCATCGTCAAGGCCGGCCCGGGCACTCTATTGCTCGCCGGCAACAGCACGTTCCAAGGCTCGGCCAGCGTGAACGCCGGCACGCTGGCGCTGACCGGGACGATGGCGTCGTGCCCCGCCATCAACATCGGTATCCTGGGGACGTTCGACATCCAGGGCGTCGCGGCAAATCCCGCTTCGCCGGGGCGAATTTCCGACAGCGCGACGATCACGCTCAGCGGCGGCGTTTTGAGAATGGAGGCGCAGTCTTCGAACAACTGCACCGAAACGGTGGGATCCCTGGTTTTCACGCCCGGCACGAGCAACACCATTTTGCTGGCCGCCAATGGCGCCTTTACGTGTCAACTGTCGGCCGGCGGTTTGCTGCCCACGCTGGCGAGTTCCACCACTGTCAACCTGCTTCGCGAACAAACCACCGTGAACACCGCCAATCTTTATTTCATCGGCCAGACCACCAACGTCGCCGCGCCCATCTCTGGCTACACGGTCAACGGCCAGACGGCCCTGTACGATGCCACCAGCGGCACGCCGCAAGGCTTGGAGCAAACGTCGGGCAATGTGTTTATTTCGAAGGCCGCTGGAGCTTGGACGACGACGACAACTTGGGTCAATAACGCGGCGCCCACGGCGAGCGATATGGTGGTGATCCGCCACGCCGTCAGTTTAGGAGGCGTGCGCACGACGCAGGCGGTGGTTTTCGACCAGGGAGGCGGGTCGCTGGCGGGAACCGCCGCGCAGACCTTGACCAACACCAGCGGCCAATACACCGTGCTGGTTCCAAGCGTCACGATCAGCGCGCCGATTGCGGGATCAAGCGTGCTTAAGAACGGCACCGGGACGCTGCTCCTGTCCGGAACCAATACCTACACTGGCCCGACGACGCTCAACAACGGTATTCTGAAAGCCGGATCGACACAAGCTTTTGGCGTGAACTCAGCGGTGACGCTGGCGAATGTCCCTGGCGTACTCCTGGACCTCACGAGCTTGAGCAGCGGCACGTTATCGATCGGATCGTTGACGGGCGGTGGCGCCGCAGGCGGAAACGTAAGTTTGGGATTCGTTGAGTTCGGGATTGGAGGCGATAACACGAGTCCCGGACCGTACGCAGGCGTAATTTCCGACAACAATAACGAAGCACCACTTGCGAAGTTCGGTACAGGCACTTTGACGCTCACAGGGCTAAACACCTACACAGGATCTACTTACATCGTTGCCGGCGTGCTAAGTACCAATCTGTTAGCCAATATGAACTCGCCGAGCGGCATTGGCAACGGTTACATCCCGGGTGTTGGCGAACAAGCGCTGTATTTAGAAGGAGGCACGCTGCAATACACCGGCCCGACGGTGTCGATGAATCGCTCGATCTATCTCGCAAGTAACACGGCGAGTTCTATCAGCGTGACCGTCAGCGGGACAACGCTGACCGAAAGCGGCACAATAGGTATATCAGGAACTACCAGCGATAATGGGCTGACCAAACTCGGCGCCGGAACGCTGGCTCTTACGGGTTCAAATACCTATACTGGCCCGACCGTCATCTCCGCGGGGATTTTGAGCGTGTATATAGGCGCCAGCGGCCAGCCCAGCAGCATCGGCGCCGCAACCAACGCGGCCACCAACCTGGTCATGGACGGCGGCACGTTGTCCGGCAGCGGCGACACGGACCACAATTTCGTCATCACGGCGGGGAAAACGGCGACGTTCGACGTTCCTAGCGGAATGACCATGGAATTCGACGGCGCGGCCTTGAATACGTCTGGCAATGTGGCTAAGACCGACACGGGGACATTGGTTTTTACTGTGGCTCAAGCCTACACGGGAACGACGACCGTTAACGCCGGCACTCTATCCATCTATGGAAACACGGGGGCAATCGCGTCCAGTTCGGCGATCAACATCAATTCCGGCGCGACGCTGGACATCAACAGCGTCGGTTACACCGAGCCCGCAGCGCCGGGGCGGATATCCGACAGCGCGGTGGTCACGTTGAATGGAGGCACGCTCAGCATGGAGGCCGGCACCTCCGCCAATCGCAGCGAAACGATTGGATCGCTGGTCTTCACACCCGGTACTGCCAACACGATCGCTCTCACCGCGAACGGCAATTTCAAATGCCAATTGATTGCCGGTGGCACACTGCCCGTCCTAAGCACGGCCAACGTCAACCTGTTTCGCAATGTTGGCACCGGAACGGGGACGGCGAATTTGCTTTTCACCGGACAAAGCGCCAATGTCGCCGGACCGATTACGGGTTATACGGTCAATAACCAAGCCGCCAAATACGACGCCACCAGCGCCACGCCGCAGGGATTGATTCAAAATTCCGGCAATCTCGTCGTCACGCAAGCGGCCGGGAATTGGGGCACGCCCGCGACATGGGTTGGAAACACGCTTCCCGCCGCGGGCGACACGGTCGTTATCCATCACGCGGTCAATCTCGAAGTGCCGTACACGGCACAGGCGGTCATGTTCGATAGCAGTTCCGCCGCGGGTTCATTGAGCGGAAATGCGCTAACGAATAGCAGCGGTAATTTCATTTTTTTACTCGGCGGAGGAACCGTCAGTGCGCCCATCGCGGGAACTTCGCTCACGTTGACCGGTGATGGCGGGTACTTGGTTCTGACTGGAACCAACACTTATTCGGGAACGACGACCATCAGCGCTGGCTTTACTTTGAATGTCGGAAATAACACAGCTTCGGGCACGCTTGGCAGCGGGCCGGTGGTAAATAATGGAGAACTGGCGTTCTTTCGAACCGACTCGCCGGTGATCGCAAACAACATCAGCGGCAGCGGCGATGTGCTGGTGCAAGGGTCAGGGATGCCTATTCTGACCGGAAACAACACCTATTCCGGGGGGACGTATATATACGGCGCCGCGCTGCAAGTCGGCAACGGCGGCTCCGCGGGGACGCTGGGCTCGGGGGAGGTGTCGGGCACCGGCACAGTCACGTTCGATCGGAGCGATTCGTTCGTGTATCCCAACGCCTTTGACACTTCGGTTTCGCCGGTTTCGTTAACACAGTCCGGCACCGGAACCACCACGCTGTCGGGACCGCTTACGCTGGGCACCGTCACTGCGAATGCCGGCAATCTGGTCATTACATCTGGCGGAACGGTTTCGTCGATCGTTACGACAATCGCCAACACCGGCACGCTAACCATTTCAGGGGGCACATCCTTTTCGCCCGGAAATCCGGTCGCAGTGAGCAGCACCGGCACATTAGCCATCGAATCCGGCGCATCTTTTTTGTCGGCCGCAGTCACCCTGAATAACAGCAGCAACCTGATCGTCGCCGCGGGCGGCTCGCTGGGGAGTTCCGCGACCGTCAGCAGCAACGCCACGTTGACCGTAAACGGAACCGCGGCGGCGGTGACGCTGCAAAGCTCCGCAGCCAGCACCCCCGCGCTTGCCGGATGCCTGTTGCGCGGAACCGGATCGGCCGGGGACATCACGCTGGCCGACACTACCAACGTGAATGCGTGCATCTGGCCGGGCAGCGCCAAAACCGTCAGCGCGCTGGCGGCAAACGAACAGTTGACGGTGAACTCGATTATTATCTCCACTGGCTTCACCGGCAAATTTGCCGTGGTCATTAAGAATGCAGGAGGGGGCTTGTCCCAGAATCTGGTGGTCAACAACGGCGTGAGCAATATTGGAAATGCGTTCGTGCTGTCGTTTGCCACGGATACGACGCCCGCAGTGCCGACCAGCTACACGATTTTGTCTTGCACCAACGGCATCATACAAGACTACTTTACGGCGGTCGATGCGCCGCCGGGGTTCGTGCTGGGTACGCACTACGATATTCGGTATTCCTTTTCGGGCGCCTCGCCGGTGCTGCAATCGGCGAAGGGAGGAAACATTGCGCTGCCGGGGCAATATAACCAGATAGACATCGTCTTCACCGGAAACTCAGTCACACCCGTAACGGTCGATTCCTTCGCCGCGCGCGCCGAAGCCGCCGGCGTGCGACTCGACTGGCACTGCGTCTCCGAATTCCAAAACGCGGGCTTCAATCTCTACCGGCGCATTTGTTGTCCCGCCTTCAGGCGGAAAGACGCTGCAATAATCGGCGCACTGCCGCCTAAAGGCGGGACTACGAACGAGTGGACGCGCGTCAATCCCGCCCTGATCGCCGGCCGCATCACCAATCCCGATGCGAAAACGTACCAGTTTTACGATTGGGCGGAGCCGGGCGTTTACGAGTACAAGCTGGAAAGCGTCAGCATTCAAGGCTCGCACGAAACCTATCGCGATATTTCCGGGCCGGTCGTGTTGGACGGGGGGGCGACACTCCTGTCGCCCTTGAACGGGCCGCTTACTGACGTGCGCGGCTCTGGCGCATTGGACGCGGCAATTTCCAGCATTGAACGCGCGCGTGAAACCGCACAGGGACGAAGTTTGCGCGCGAAGTTTGCCGCGGCGAATTCCACAGGCGTGAGCGCGGTTGCAATCGACGATCCGCGACCGATTAAAGCGACCGTACAAGCGCGCGCGATCAAGCCCGGTGCAGGCGGGCCGCCCGCACCACAACTTTGCTCGACGCCTGCGCCGCAAATCGCCGCGCGCTGGTTCTCCGCGAAAACGACATCGGCGGGTTCGAGTTACACAGCGGCCAAAGTCACCTACAGCACTCCCGGCGTGCTGTTGATTACGCAGTCCATGCTGCCAACCGGATTCGACATGAATCGCGTGGCGATCCAACGCGAAGGCCGAGCTCTCACCGCGCTGGCAAAAACGTCCGCGGGACTGATCGTTTTCGGAGAAGGCTACTCGGACGATTACACCGACAAGGACGCGCTTTTCCTGCGCAGCATCAATGGCGCTACAGCAGCCGGCGCGGCTACTCAAGTTAGCGGTCTCTTCGCGAGCACGCTGCCGGTCAACACGCAAGCGCCGATGACGGCGAGCGCCGAGTTTCACGACGTGTACTTCGATTTCAATCTGCGGCCATACAATTACCCGCCGTGGTTTTCGAGCCAGTATCTCACCGACGGCACCGAACAAAGTTTCTCGATCAGCGCGCCGAATGCAACCAGCGGCGCGGGATCGCTTATCGTCAACCTGTGGAGCTTGACGCAGGACCACACGCTGCAAGTCGCCGTGAATGGACAGCCCATCGGGCAGGCGCAGTGGAGCGGTGTGGGCCAAATGATTCAACTCACGTTCCAAATT
>DATGGK010000118.1:0-3564 GCA_035308565.1 Planctomycetota bacterium
GCCGCTTCTTTTGATTATCTCCAAAATGGAGTTGTTAAAATTCGCTCTGCCATCGCGGCGGTGCGAGGATGCTGAAACAATGATCGAAGCAGACAGTTCGCGCAAGTGACCTTTTTGGTTCCGGCTCGTCCGGGATAGGGCAATTGGGCCAATGACATTCAGCAAGACTGGCGTTGCTTTTTAAAAGAGAATTGAAACGCTCTGCGTGTGACTTGCGCACTTTTGCCTTTTTTTGGCGCGTCCGGTATGATGGGGGCATGGACATCGCGATCATCGATTATGGGGTCGGGAATCTGCGGAGCGCGGAGAAGGCGTTTCAGCATTTGGGATTCGATGCGGCGTTGACGCGCGATCCGGCGGAGTTGGCGAAGGCGAAGAAGATTGTGCTGCCCGGCGTCGGCGCGTTTGGGCATTGCATGGAACAGTTGCGCGCGCAGGGGTTCGTCGAGCCGCTGTTGAAGGAAGTGGCGGCGCGCAAACATTTGCTGGGGATTTGCGTGGGGCTGCAGATGCTGTTTGAGGGGAGCGAGGAATCGCCGGGTGTGGCGGGGTTGGGGTTGCTGAAAGGGACGGTGCGGAAGTTTGAGAATTCAAAATTCAAAATTCAAAATTCAAAATTGGAAGACGGCGGCGCGCTGCCCCTCACCCCGCGGGCGAGTACGCCCGTCGGCCCTCTCCCGGGGGGAGAGGGGAACGGCGGGGACTCCGCTGCGCGGAGTCACGGCGCGTTGAAGATTCCGCAGATTGGGTGGAATGTGCTGAAGTTTCCGACGGATTCGCGGCGGCATCCGCTGTTTGTGGGAGTGGCGCCGAACACGTACGTTTATTTTGTGCACAGCTATTACGCGGTGCCGGAGAATCCGCGGGATGTGCTGGCGTACAGCGATTACGGCGGGGCGTTTTGCGCGAGCGCTGGGCGGGCGAACGTGTCGGGGGTGCAGTTTCATCCGGAGAAGAGCCAGCGGGCGGGGTTGGGGATATTGGGGAATTTCGGGAGGCTTTAACGGCGGGGTTCAAGGTTTCATGGTTTCAAAGTTTCATGGTTTCACGGCTTCATGATTCAAAAATCTAAGGATTCATGCGTCTTGACATGGGCAAGTGAGCTCTTGAAAATGATTCGCTTGCGCAGTGAACAAGGCTATCTTGCAGAACTGCGACGACTATGGCTGCAGAAAGAATCGAGAATGCGTCTCGACCTTCTGTGGGCATGGTCAACGAAGTCGGTGTGGGTTCTTCCAAAATCGGCAAAATTGTGGACGGCGCGCGGCAAACTTGCTCAATTGAGGTACATTGAAGCATTAAAATCGGAGGAGAGCCGGAGCGACAGAGTGATGGTCGAACGGATGAGGACAGAGATTTTCGATTGCTTTACAAAAGCGATTTGCATGGACCCAAAGCTGGCGGAGCCATTCGAAGAGCTCGGGTTCATGTATTATTCGCTGATCGACGATTTGGATGCGGCTGAGGCCGCGTTTAGACGAGCGCTTCAATTGAAGGGTTACAGTCGCGCACACATTGGATTGGCGCAGGTTCTTTTGGATCAATATCGGCGTTCAGAAGCGCTGCGGGTTTTACGGAAGCATGGCAGATCGCGTCGCGATGCGCGAATCCTGAAGGCAGTTGAGGACGGCAAAGCGGAATTGGATTGGTCTTAATTAAATCGGGTTTAATATCGGCACATGCTCTGGCGGGTTTCGGGATGCAGGCGCGGAGAAGGACGGAAAATAGGTGGCTGTCCCTATTTAACCTATTTAACGTGTCCGCCTGAAGGCGGAAGTACGAACGGGTGGAGGATGGAATTGAAACTGACGGGGCCGTTTTCGGCGGTGGTTTGCGCGGCGGGGGCTTCGTCGCGGATGGGCGGGAAGGTGCGCAAACCTTACCTGAGCTTGCGCGGCAAACCTATTCTGGCGTGGAGTTTGGAAGCTATAGCGCACGTAGTGCAAGTTCGACAACTGATTTTGGTGACGCGGCCGGAGGATCGGGCGATGGCGCTGGAGTGCGCGACCAAGGCGAAGCTGCCTCGGCGCGTGCGAATCGATACGGCGGACGGCGGGGCGCGGCGGCAGGATTCGGTATTCAACGGATTGAAGGAGACTAGTCCTTCCGCTGAATTAGTCTTGATCCATGACGCCGCGCGGCCATTTCCGGAACGCAGTGCACTGGTGCAAGTTTGTCAGCGCGCGGCGGAAGTCGGCGGGGCGATTCTGGCTTGTCGCGTTAGAGACACAATTAAGAAGGAAGCGGGCGCACGGGCCGGCAGGATGCCGGCGGTCCAAATCATCGAGACGACGGTTCCGCGCGCGGGATTGTGGCAGGCTCAGACGCCGCAGGTGTTTCGGCGCGAATTGATTCTGGAATGCTTCGAGAATCTGGCGGCCAGCGCGCCCGATAAAGAAATGACCGACGACGCGGCGATCCTCGAATATTTCGGAAAGCCGGTGGCACTGGTGGAATCCAGCAGCATGAATTTCAAGGTGACGCAGCCGGAGGATTTGGCAATTGCGGAGGCGCTGTTGAAAGCTGGGATTGTGAGTTGAATCTTGTCAGACACGACGGGGACAGCCGATTCACGGCGGCAGGAGTGCCGCCGCTCCTAATTCAGGGCGGTAAGAGTGCCGGGCAATCGTTTTTTGAAAAAATAGGAATCCAAGCCCCGCCGCGAAACATCAATAGAAGGTAGAGCGCGGGCTATCAAGCTCGCCCATTATCAAATGGAATTGGAGGTCCGCATGATCAGCGCTCGTCTCGTCCTGAAGAGTCGTCGTTTGATTCGCCCATGCGCGCTTTGTTTCATGCTGGCGCTGGGCGCTTCTCCGCGCGCGTTCGCCGAAACGATCACCAACGGCGGCGCGAACATCTTCATTAATTTCAATAACCCGCTCGACTGCAACGTGATCTTCAACGGCCAACTGCCCGCGGTTCAGAATCTCGTTCTCGAAGGCTTGAGTGTGGACATCGACGTGGGCGGGTTTCAGAAGCATTACGTGCTTGACGCCAACGGGCAGGTCGCGCAAGCGAGCGATTTCTTCGAGCTTGCGAATAACGACACCAACACCGGCCTGACGTTCACCATGAACTCAATTGCGGCGAACCTCGATCAGCTTTACGCGCCGCTTGGGCTGACGAACACCGATGTCAGCAACGCCGCGGTGTCGATGAATGTCTCGATCGCGTTCAACGAAACCACTTATACAGCGACGTTGAGCGGCTCGTATTATGCTCAAGCCGGCAAAGCGGGTAAGGCGTTTCTGGGCGCGATCAAAGCGCCGAAAGATCCGTTCAAGCCGGTGTTTCATTTTAGATTCGTTCACGCGAAGCCCAATCCACTGCTGGCCGGAGAGACCACGACGTTCAAAGGCGAGGTCTCGCTGACCGATTTGACGGGCGACGTAAAAGGCCATTTGATTTTTGGCGACGGGACGGCGGGCGTGCACGCGCCGGGCAAACAGTTTCAGCAGATGCTTTCGGAGGGCATCACGCACTCGTATGCCAGCGAGGGCATTTACACGGCGCACATTCACATCATCGGCGACAACGAAATCATTGCCACGCGCGTCTTCG
>DATGGK010000119.1:0-13861 GCA_035308565.1 Planctomycetota bacterium
CACAGAGAGCGTGTTAAACCGGCCGCAAGAAAAATCACATTGCGAACGGGTGGATGCCAAACTCATCAAGACGTCTTTCATCGTCCTTTCTTCGTTTTGGTCGGACTGAAAATGCCAACCAAAGATGTGTAGATACCTATGCCGTACAGGCCGGCTCCAATCGCGCTCAAACCGCCCATTAAGACAGCACCTTCCAGCGCTCCGATGATGCAACTGACCAGCGGCCCCGCAACGAGAAGCGGCCCGACACCTGGAATGAAGAAGACCGCGGAGCCGAACAAAAATCCCCACAATCCGCCCCAGAACGCGCCTGTCTTGCCCCACACTTTCATCCGGTCGCCCACATTGTAGTAACCGACCACATGTTCATCCGTGTGGTAGTCGCGTCCGACAATTGACAATTTCTTCATATCGAAACCGGATTGTTGGAGTTCCTTGACCGCCTCTTCGGCAGCCGTGTGCGATGCATAGATCGCCACGATGGAATTGTTGTTGCTCATGTTTGTCCTTTCGATGGTTTGTTTTCAATGAAGCGCATTGATAATGCGCGAGCCATTCATGCGAAGAATATCTGAGTATCTGTGCGGACGCTATGGGGTGAAACCCTATTGTGAACAGACGGCAATAATTTCCTTACGGCACATCCGGCAAACCGGTTGTGTAGAAACACAATAGGGTTTCACCCCATATACTTGGGACCACATTACCGGGTAAATTGCCTTCGGTGATTGGCGTACCCCTGCTGGGCAGGCTCAGGCTTGTCGCCACGGTAAGCCGTGCCTTCATGCAGACGTACTCATCGTTATATGGCTCAAATGCAAGGATGCTGTTGAATGAAGAACAAGGCTCCAAAGTCCGCTTCCCCGGCGACGAGTTTGCCCCGTTGCCCCACGGGCATCCAAGGTCTCGACGAAATTACCGGCGGCGGTTTACCGCAGGGGCGGCCCACGCTGATCTGCGGCGGGCCAGGTTGCGGCAAGACGCTTTTCGCCGCGGAATTCCTCGTGCGCGGCGCGACAAAGTTCGGCGAGCCGGGCGTGTTCATGTCATTTGAGGAGACGGAAGCGGAACTGAAGGCCAACGTCGCGTCGCTCGGATTCGATTTGGCCGGCCTGGTCCGGCGCAAAAAAATCGTACTCGATTACGTCCACATCGAACCGAGCGAAATCCAGGAAAGCGGCGAGTATGACCTGGAAGGGTTGTTCGTCCGCCTCAATCACGCGATCGACTCCATCGGCGCCAAGCGCGTGGTGCTCGACACGCTGGAAGCGCTCTTCGCCGGCCTGCGCAACGAAGCCATTCTGCGCGCCGAGTTGCGGCGGCTCTTCCGCTGGCTCAAAATCAAAGGCGTGACCGCCGTCATCACTGCCGAGCGCGGGCACGGACAACTGACGCGCCACGGCCTGGAGGAATACGTCTCCGATTGCGTGATCCTGCTCGACCATCGCGTCTATGAGCAGCTTGCCACGCGGAATCTGCGCGTGGTGAAATACCGCGGCGCGCTGCACGGCACCAACGAATTTCCCTTTCTCATCAGCAGCGAAGGCATCAGCGTGCTGCCGATCACGTCGCTGGGGCTGAATCACAAGATTTCGAGCGAGCGCATCGGCACCGGCATCCCGCGCCTCGACGCGATGCTCGGCGGGCGCGGTTTTTTCCGCGGCAGCAGCATTCTACTCACGGGCACGCCCGGCACCGGCAAGACCATCGTCGCAGCCAATTTTGCCAACGCCGCCTGTCAGCGCGGAGAACGCACACTCTTTTTTTCGTTCGAGGAATCGCCCAACCAAATCATCCGCAACATGCAATCCATCGGCCTGCGCTTGGAGCCGTTGGTTAAGCGCAGCTTGCTGCGTTTTCATTCGGCGCGGCCCTCGCTCTACGGCCTGGAAATGCATCTCGCCACGATGTTCAAGGAGATTGCCGAGTTTAAACCCCGCGTCGTTGTCATCGACCCCATTACCAGCCTGATGGACGCGGGCAGCGATACCGAATGCAGAGGAATGGTGACACGGTTGGTGGATTATCTAAAGGCCAGACAAATCACCACGCTCTTCACGAGTCTGACGCAGGGTGGACACGTGTTGCAGCAAAGTGAAGCCTCCATGTCTTCGCTCATGGATTCGTGGCTTTTGTTGCAGGACTTGGAAGGCAACGGCGAACGCAACCGCGTGCTGTACGTGTTGAAAGCGCGCGGCATGGCGCACTCGAATCAGGTCCGCGAGTTCTTGATTTCGGACAAAGGCATTGACCTCGTGGATGCCTACATCGGACCCCACGGCGTGTTGACCGGCTCCGCCCGCGTGGCGCAAGAAGCCCTTGAAAAAGCCGAAGTGCTGGCGAGCCAGCAGGACGCGGCCAGCCGCAAGCGCGTCTTGGAACGCAATCGCACGGCGCTCGAACGGCAAATCAGCGCGCTGCGCTGCGATTACGAAGCTGAATCCGTGGAACTTCGCTGCATCGACGAACAGGTCGGAACCAGCACGCGTGTGCTGACGACCGAGCGTGCTGCCTCCGGCATCTTGCGCCAGGCAGACGTGAAAAAAACTCAAGTCAAACTCGGCAACGGCAACGGAAAATCATGAAAACAAAATCAGCAAGACGACAGCGTTGGTCCGCGCAACTTTGGCAATTGCGCCTTTATGTGGCGGGCGAGACGGCCAAATCGATGACGGCGTTCTCGAACTTGGAAAAGTTTTGCGAGAGCCACCTCAATTGCCGCTATCGCATCACGGTGATTGATTTGGTGAAGCAGCCGCACTTGGCCAAAGACGCGCAAATTCTCGCCATCCCCACCGTCGTGCGCGAAATGCCGAAGCCCGTGCGGACCATTATTGGCAACCTTTCCGATACCGAGTGCGTGCTCGCCGGCTTGAATTTGCTCGCCGCCGACTAATCGAGACTATCCGCCCGTGAAAATCAAGAAAAACAATCGCGCGACGCAGACTTTGCAAAACGCATTCGCGACCCCGCCGCCTGGCAAATACGTCTTGCGGCTGTTCGTCGCGGGAGCCACGGCACGTTCGCGCCAAGCCGTCTTGTGCGTTCGAAATCTTTGCGAAGCTGAATTAAAAGACAATTGCGTGCTCGAAGTCATCGACATCTATCAACAGCCCCACCTCGCGCGTATCAACCAGATTGTGGCAACGCCCACACTCATCAAAGAACTCCCCCGGCCGGTGCGCCGTTTCATCGGCAGTCTTTTGAACATCGCCGCCGTGTTCGTCGATTTGAACGCGATCGTAAAAAGGTAACGCCTCGTTTGAAAACCGCTGTCGCAAAAAACCCGCGCCGGACGCCGTCCAGCGAACTCATCGAACTCCGCCTGCGCCTGGCTGAAGCGGAGGAAGCGCTTCGTGCCATCCGCAGCGGCGAAGTGGACGCGGTCGTCGTCACAGGCAAGCGCGGCCCGCAAGTTTTCACGCTGCAAGGCGCCGAACACAACTACCGCGTCCTGATCGAATCCATGAACGAAGGCGCGCTGACCCTGACCGCCGACAAAACGATTCTCTACGCCAATCAGCGGTTCGCGCGCATGGTCAAATCTCCCTTGGAAAAAGTGATCGGCGGTTCATTCCGCCGCTTTCTCTCTAACGACGATCGGCTTATGCTCCGGCCGCTGCTCAAAAAGAAATCCAGCTCCAAAATTCAAATGCCGCTCATCGCTTCCGACGGAACGCCCATGCCGGTGCAAATCTCCATCCGCCAGTTGCCAAAGCGGGATTTCGACGGCGCCACCGTCGGCATGGTGGTGACGGACATGACGGCGGCCCGCCGCAGCGAAGAACTTCTGCGTGCCCTGACACATCGCGTAATCCAGGCGCAGGAAATCGAGCGTGGGCGCGTGGCGCTCGAACTCCACGACGGCATTACCCAGCTTCTCTGCGGAGTTCTTTTTCACAGTCAGGCGCTGGTGGATAAACTTTCCGCGCAAGAGCCGCACACGTCAGTAAGCTGCACGGCTGCGAAGCAAGAGGCCGTCAAACTTCGCGCGATGCTCGGCCAAACCGCCGAAGAAGTCGAACACATCGCGCGCAATCTGCGGCCCAGTGTCCTGGACCACCTCGGTCTAGCCGCGGTCCTGCGCACCGCCGGCACGGAGTTCGCGGATCGAACCCGCGTCTCTGTCAAACTGGGCTGCGTGACGTTGACTCCACGTCTGCCCGCCGAGATCGAGCTGGCGCTCTACCGCATTCTTCAAGAAGCGTTGGGAAACGTGGAGAAACACGCCCGCGCCCGCAACGTAACGGTGCAGCTGACGGCGCGCGACGGCGTCGTCCGGTTAACGATCAAGGACGACGGAATCGGATTCGACCCGGATCGTCGCGCGACCAGGCGAAATGGAAACGGCGGCCTCGGCCTTCTCAGCATGCGCGAACGCGCTGCGTACGTGGGCGGCGCCTTCAGAATCAAATCCATTTCCAGAGCCGCGCACGGGAATAAGCGGCTAACCGCCAAGCGCGCGGGAACAGAAATCGAAATCCGCATTCCTCTGCCGAGAAAGGCCGCATAATAGGGTTTCACCCCATATGAATTCGGAGCCTTTCAGCGATAGAGTGCCATCAGTGATGCACTGTGAACCGAAGTCGTTTTTATAAAAGGAGGACTTGCCATGACAGACGAAATGCAGAAGCCCGCTATTTCCAACGCCGCTCAGAAACTTCGCGAAGGCGCGATTGAAATGAAGTCGGCGATTGTCGATAAGGGAAGCGATGTGATCCAGAAAGTGTGCGAACAGACTGAAGCCACGATCAAAGCGTATCCGTACAAAAGCGTGCTGATCGCATTTGGAGTCGGCGTGGCGCTGGGCGCGCTGGTTTTGCGCCGGTAATTCTCGAGCCCCACTTCGCATTGGATGGCTTGCGTAGCCGCCGGCACCCGCGCCCTGGCGGCGCGGCCATCCGTGCGAAGTATTTCCAGCGTCTTGAAGGAATCGACACATGACGACACAATCAACTGCCAATCTAGGCACGGCAGAACGCGCGCCGGCATGCAGCCAGGGCGCACAGAAAGTACTGCCGCATCTTACGCAAATTGTACGGCATGCACTGATGGCCGCCGAAGCACAATTCAGCATCTGTTACCTAAAGTTGGTCCTGTGTGCGCTGGCATTCCTTGTGCTTGTTCCCGCAACGCTGCTCGTAGCGGCATTTGGCATATATGGTTTGGTGTTATTGGATCGTGCAGCGGACATTGCCCTTTCAAGCGCGGCAAATCCGCTTTGGCTTTCGCCGCTTGTGCGCGGCAGTGTGTACGTATTGCTGATGTCAGCGCTGTTTGTGCCAGTGTTGTGGATGACTTTCGCGCGCCGACAACACACGGCTGAAAAGAGCATTCCATGTTCAATTTAAATACATCCATTGACCGCGAAATCACCCGGCGCGACGCGGCGCTTGCGCAACTCAAACACGAACTGTCCGCGCTCGCCCAGGTTGATGTCGTGGCTGACGCGGTACGAAATAAACCGTGGGAAACCTGTGCCGTGTCGCTCGGCGCAGGTCTCGCGGCCTCGGCGCTGTTGACCAGCCGCAGCGCATCCACACCTGCGCAGCCGCAACGCATCATCATCGATCTCCATACCGGACAAGCGAGCGCGGACTCACCGGCGCGGCTTGCCGCGCCGACGCTTTTGGACCTTGTCATGCAAGGCATAAATTTGGTAAGCTCATTACGAACGCCGCCTGTCGAAAAGCCCGAGGCGCAGAGTTGCAAGACTGGAAATGCCATACCAAGCGAACCGAATGACTCCTAAAAGCGACGAACTGAGATCGCAGGCGGCTAATTGGCCTAATGATACATCTCATCGAAGTTTCTTCATCACCGGTACCGACCGGCGTGCCGGTTAACGCTGAGCTAATTGGCAAGCCATCGCCTCCTCTATCGAGCAGCGCCGCCGCGTCCGCAACGTCACATGTGCAAACCGTGTTGGTGGCGCTTGGCATCATTGCCTTTCTATACTTCGCGCGGCCAGTTGTCTTGCCGATTATCCTTGCGTGTATAGGCGCCATGGCGCTTAAACCGCTTATTAGCAAAATGTCGCAATGGGATATACCAGCGCCGCTCTCGTCCGCAGTCGTGCTATCGTTCTTATTGGCCGGCGTCACCGTTGGTTTCATAGAACTGGGTAGTCCGGCCGTGGCGTGGATGAATGACGCGCCGCAGCACATGATCGAATTGCGGCAGAAGGTACAGAAAATGTTTCCCCGTGTTTCGCACTTCAGCGAGGCGGCATCCGCGGTGAGCGAACTGGGCGCAACGGAGGACGAGCAAAGGAAGGCGCCGACAGTGGAACTTAAAACCAGCCGCGTACCCACATTTATTAACTGGACCGAAACACTTCTGGCGGGCTTGGGAGAATCGCTGGTCCTGCTCTATCTGGTGCTGGCATCGGGCGATTTGTTTATGCAAAAGTTGGTGCGCGTCATACCCACGTGGCACGACAAGAAGCGCGCGGTGGACATTAGCCACGAAATTCAGCAACAAATCTCCAGCTATCTTTTCTCGGTGTCGCTGATCAACATCGCTCTTGGCGTCCTCGTCGGCACGGGCCTTTACTGGATGCGCGTCCCCAATCCCGCCATGTGGGGCGCGCTCGTGGCGATCCTGAACTTTGTTCCGTACTTCGGCCCCGTTGTGGGAAATATACTGTTGGCAGCGATAGGGTTGCTTACTTTCGACACACTGTGGCAGGCACTACTTCCGCCCGCATGGTATCTAATGCTGCATCTATTGGAATCCAACTTCATTACGCCGGTGTTGTTGGGGCGCCGCTTCACCTTGAACCCGGTGATAATTTTCATTTCGCTGATTTTCTGGACATGGTTATGGGGCGTTCCCGGCGCGTTATTGTCGGTCCCTATTTTAGTAATGATCAAAGTCATTTGCGACCGCATTCCGTCGATGTCTCACGTGAGCGAGCTGCTGACGAGCGAGACATCCAGCATCTTTGACAACCTCAAACTGCTGCGCTTGCGAAAACGCGGGAAGGCGGCGGGAACCTCGGACGCGATAAGTTAACAACTTTGCGTCGAATAGGGTTTGACCCCATAGATAACCGGCTGCGCCGTGCGGTATAGTGCATTCAGTGAATTCCTGGCGGGGTTTGTCCCCGATTTTACCAGAGTGTTTGGTTGCAATATTTGGAGGAGTTGAATCATGCGTAACAAGGTTTGTTTGTTGGCGTTGAGTTTTGCCGTGCTGTCGTTGACGCTGGCCGCGGCGGAAGGGACGCACAAGGATGGGTATACATCCAAGGGCGGCAAGGTCGTGATGCTGAAGGATGGCAGGGAGAGCCCTGTGACGGCTGAAGTCACGTTTGGCAACGGTTCACGGCTGACCGCGGATGGTTTTATCATACTCAAAGACGGCAAACGCGAACGGTTCCAGGACGACCGCTGGATCGACATGGACGGTGAGTACATTGTGGTCGCCGCCGATACAGACGACTTCGATGGTTATTATTACGAAGGCGGGAAAGTGTACGTGATGCGGGATCGTACGCCGGTGTTGGTCACCGCGGACGTTGTGTTGGTGGATGGATCGCGGATCTCGGCGGATGGTTCGATTGTGTTGAAAGACGGCACGCGCAATCATTTTTCGGAAGGCCAGCGAGTTTCAAAGGAAGGCAAAGCTGTTGAGGGCAAGAGAATTGCCCCGAAGCAAACGACACCCGACGCGCACGAAACGCCGCTCAACACCAGCCGCAAGCTCGAAGAGGTGAAGACGCGGCAGCCCGAGGAAAAGGCGCAGGTCGTGCCCGCAGTGGACAAAAAAGAAGAGAAGAAGTAGACGGGCGATCGAATCGCGCGATGGCTGCAATTGTGAATTCTTCGAGGGTCATCCGACCCTCGATTTTCTTGGCGGGATTGCGTTCGCGAACAGGAAACGTCGCTGAAGAGCGACTTAACTAAAAGGGGAAGACCGTGAAATCTTTAAACTTGATGGGTGTGGCCGTTTGCGCCGTCGTGGTAGGTTTTTCTGCAAAGGCCGCATGCGGAGGCGGTGGTTACACGCCATCAAATTCGAAACCGGCGAACTACACCACACCCGCTGCGGTGGAGACTTCGGCGGTCAACAGCCGCCGACCGGGCTTTGATGCAAGTTACTTTCATGCCATCAGCGGAAAATTGAAATTGAGCGGCGAGCAGGCCACGAACGTGATCAACGCACTTAACGACATCCGCCGCAAGGAAGGCTCGGTTTCGCCGAAGGAATTCGACGCGAGGAAGGAATTTGAGACGCGCCTGGCGACGATTCTCACTCCGCAGCAGTTGAAAACCTATCGGGAAGCCACGGTGGTTAGCTTTGGAACAAGGTAGCGCTTATTGATCTCGCGACGACGACGGGTGCGGCGACTACACGTGCCATCGGCGGAACGATGTTTCGTGTTGGTGAACGCCGTAAAAAATGTGATGCTGAAGTGAAGCGCCACGCCGTGCATCACAGTGCCGACTTTCCTCTAAACGCAGTTCGTGTTATTGATCAAAACTGCTACGCTTTCTGCTACGGTTACTTGGAAAAGTGCGCCCTTTCCTGAAAACGATTGAAATCATCGGTGACGGGTATTGATAGGAAATGGAGACATTTGGAGACCGATTTCAAGAAAAAACTTGAGAGAGACGAAATTGTCACGCCGAAGGTCACGGGTTCGAGTCCGGTCGAGCCCGCCATTTTAATCCCGCGCAATCAAACGCAACCCCGCGAAACGCAAGGCACTTTCAGCAATGTAGTGCCTTCTGTCGTTTCTGGCCCGAACTGCAACGACGCGCACGAAAAAGAATGACACCTTGGCGGCGCAAGGATCAGCGCTGATAATGCCGGGCGATCAGATCGTTCTGGATCCAAAGCAATTTGTTAAACGAACGCAGCGCTTGAGCCAATTTGGCTTCTGGAAGTTTGAGACTGAACAGCGTTGCGATAATGGCGTCGGAAACGAAGCCCATCAGCGCGTTCATTTGGATCAGTGGAATGAAGATCTCCTTGGAGCCGGCGCGTTCGGTATGAATCTTGCCAACCCAATCGAGGTACTGGATCATCTTGCCGTCGTACGGGCCGGTGACGAGGCGCGCCAGATAACGCGCGAGCTTTTCTTTACGGAATTTGATCATCGGATGGTCCGGCGGGAGGTCTTCGAGATTCTTCGGGACTTCGCCGTCGTAACCAAATTGACGCGGAACGAAGTGCCGCCACGTGGCGTCGTATGAGAAAAGTTTCGCGTAAACGGCATCGACCAGCGTTGGCACAAGCGGCGCCAGCAGCGGCGCGGCACCGAGCACCGTCTCGACGTCAGTCCCGTCGAAGCCGATGAATTCGGCCAGATACTGAAAACGAGCTTCGAGATTAGATTCGAGCGCGGCTTCGTCGATTTCTTTCACAGGGTGTCTCCTTATAAAGCGACAAGGTTTCTCAGGCGAATTGATTTGGTCAAACTTAGCATGTGCCGGGCCAAATATATATATAAATGTCTTAATATCTGTATCATGCCACTTTTGACTCTGTGACCGAAAAAATGGAAAAATTTAATTCCTTTGGAGTTAATCAGTAAAAAAAACGTTGCGATTCGTTTCGCACAAACTTAAAAATGCGCAAGGCATTTGCGCTTTCGGCATCGCTGACGGGAGTTCCATAGGCAAGTGAGGTTTTATTTCTCAATTGTGAGAAAGTAGATTCCCCAAGTCGAGAATGCGAAACTTCGAAGACTGGCGCGATGAAAAGCAGTATTGAACAACACATGAGCTACGTAGGTCTTAACCAAGCTGAGATCGCCGCCTTGCGCGAGGCCAAACCGATCATCGAAGCGCACGCTGATGAATTCGTGCAACGCTTTTACGCGCATTTGAAAGCCTTTGAGGAAACCAAAGCATTCCTGGCGCAAGAGGCCATCGTGCAACGGCTGCTTGTCGCGCAACGCGAATATCTCCTGCACATTTTCGACGGAAAGTTCGACGCCCATTATTTCCAAAACCGCCGCACCATCGGGATGACGCACTTTCGCATCGGCCTCGATTTCAAGTGGTACGTGGGCGCATACGCGCTGTACCTCGATTTTTTCATTCCCCTCCTGACGCGCTTTTACAGCGACGACCCGGCGCTCTTGGCACTGATCCAATCCGCTTTCCGCAAAGCCATGCTGCTGGACATGTCGATCGTGCTCGACGCCTATCACGAGTGCGACCGCGCAGCGCTGGAATCCTCGCGCAGCCAGATCACGCACCAGGAAAAGCTCGCCACCATCGGTTTGCTGGCCAGCGGCTTGGCGCACGAAATCGGCAATCCGCTGGCGTCGATCCAGGCCGTCTGCGACAATCAGTTGCGCCGCCATCCCGACACCTCTACGGCGGAAAAATTCGAGCGCATCCGCGGGCAAGTCCTGCGCATCGTGGACATCGTCCGCAAGCTGGTGGACTACTCGCGCCCCGCGCCCGATTCGTGGCGGCCAACGAATTTCAACGAAGAAATCGAAGCCGCGCTGGCCATCGCGCGCCTGTCGCGCTCGGCGAAAAGCATCAGAGTCTCCCTGCAGCTTGACCCGAACCTGCCGCCGGTTGAAGCGATTGAAGGGCAATTGTCTCAAGTTTTCCTCAATCTGATCCTGAATGCGATCGATGCGATGAGGGAGCACGCCGGCGAGTTGACGATCGTCTCGCGCCGCAGCGGCTCGAACGTGCAAGTCGAGGTGAAGGACAACGGCAGCGGCATTTCGGAGAAAAATCTCGCGCGGATATTCGATCCGTTCTTTACGACCAAGGACGTGGGGAAGGGCACCGGCCTGGGGCTGCATGTCAGCCTTGGCATTGTGGAGCGGCATTGCGGGAGAATCGTGGCGAATTCCACCGTCGGCGTGGGATCGGAATTTATGGTCGAAGTGCCTGTGAAACAAACAGTGCGAGAAAGGACCAAGCTGTGAGTACAATTCTGGTTGTGGAAGACGAAGCCGTCCTGCGTGACGAGCTCTCGGACGTATTGACGGAGCAAGGCAATCGTGTATTGACCGCGGCCGACGGCGAAGCCGGCCTCGAGCAGATCAAGAACAACGCGCTGCAACTGGTCATCTCGGACCTGCGGCTGCCCAAGATGGACGGCATGGAACTGCTGCGCCGTTCGCGCGAGATCGACCCCAGCGTCCCGTTTGTGATGATGACCGCCTTCGGCAGCGTCGAAAACGCGATCGAAGCCATGCGCAACGGCGCCGCCGATTACTTCATGAAGCCACTGGCTTTCGATGAACTGCTGTCGAAGGTCAAGCGCATCCTTGAGAGCGCCGAATTGCGCGTCGAAAACAAAATGCTCCGCCGCGACCTCGACCGCAAGCTCGGTTCGCTGGAAATGGTCGGCGCCAGCCCGTTGCTCGAAGAAATCCGCAAGCTGATCCAGAAAGTCGCGCCAACGCGCTCGCCGGTGCTGATCTCCGGCGAATCCGGCACCGGCAAGGAGCTGATCGCCCGCGCCATCCACGCTCTCGGCAGCGCCAAACAAGAGCCGTTCGTCCCCGTGAACTGCGCCGCGATTCCGGAACAGCTTCTCGAATCTGAACTCTTCGGCCATCAGAAAGGCTCCTTCACCGGCGCCGTGCAGGAAACTGAAGGTTTGTTCCGTTCCGCGCGCCGAGGCACGCTGTTCCTCGACGAAATCGGCGAACTGCCGCTGGCGTTGCAAGCCAAACTCCTGCGAGTGCTTGAAGATAAGAAAATCCAGCCGGTCGGTTCGTCAAAGGCAGTGCCGTTCGAAGCCCGCATCGTCGCCGCAACTAACCGCAACCTGCGCGATGAAGTCGGCCACAAGACCTTCCGCGAAGACTTGTACTTCCGCTTGGCGGTGCTGGAGTTGCACGCGCCGTCCCTGCGCGAACGCCGCGAAGACATTCCGTCATTGTGCGGCCATTTCATTCGCCGCTTCAACCGCGAACTCAACCGCAACTTCCAGGGCCTCGACGAACTGGCCATGCAGCGGCTGGTCGGAGCGCAATGGAAAGGCAACATCCGCGAACTGCAGAACGTGATCGAGCGCGCCATGATCGTCGGCACCGAACCGCTGCTCCAATCCGAAGACCTGATCCCCGTCGGCCACATCGGCGCCTCCGCGGTTGTGGACACGAAGGATCTTAAGGAAGCGGTGACGGTCTTCGAACGCGAACACATCCGCCGCATCATCGCCGGCCACAACGGCGACAAGCGCGCTGCCGCCAAAGACTTGGGCATCTCGCTCTCATCGCTGTACCGGCATTTGGATTTGAAGAGTCCGTAAAGTAGGACGGGGCTCCGAGCCCGTCCATTTTCAGTTCCCAAACCAGGTTTCGAGTTGAATCGATAAAGCCGTGCCCCTATTCAGCAACGCAGTACGCGCTCGAAACCTGGGATTTTCCATTCGCTCTCCATTTCGGGAAAGAGTTGCACATCGTTCCTATCTCCTAACTCCTAACTCCTCTCTTCTGTTATATCACATCTTTTGACCCAATGTTCCACGTGGAACATTGGGTAATGTTAGGAGTTCGTTCAGGCTAGGCCAATCGGCCAGTACAGCGAAGAATTCGCGCGCTTCGCACTGTACTTTTTTCAGCCTTGACTTTCGAGATGATAAGAATAAAAACATCCCGCTGATCATATTTTTTTGCGGAGATTCCTATGAACAAGCTGCTTGTTTCACTCACGCTGGCGCTGTGCCGCTGCCTCGCGTCCGATTCCAATCCGGCGCCGGAATTCGACAGTTCGCGCAACGTTTTTTTAACACAAGGCGACGTCAAATTTGTCGAGTCGCTGATGGATAAAGCGCCCAAATCCCACCATTCCGCCGCGCGCACGCGCCTCGCCAAACGGACCGCGAGAAGTATTGATATTACAGGTTCATGGTTATTCTCCTGCTCCTTCTCTAATCCAAGAATCGATAGCTTTTTTTCCCTGGCGCTGGCGAGCGGCGACGCGTTGGACACCAACAACGGCGCCGCGCTCGCGTTCACATACGTCTTCGATTCAAGTGGTCTGTCATTCACAATGAACGGTTCGCCGGAAGTGCCGGAAGCATTCGATCAGGACGGTTCGTACAGTTTCACTGGAGCGGTATCGGCCAGTGGCACGTCCATTCCATCCGGCTCGGTGGCCTACACCGATGCATTCGGACAACAGACCACGGCAACCTTTACCGCCACCAAACAGGGCGTGGCGCTGCCCACAGTGCAAGGCAAGGCGACGATCTTTGCGGAGATCATTTTTCCCTCGCAGACGGATGTAAGCACATTTGACGGTAATACCATGCTCGATATGCTGATAGGCAACTTCTCATTCGGTCAGATATTGTCGTCTTTTACCAAACACAGCATCACGGCGACGGGTGGTTCCGCGACAGGAACGTTTTCAGGTATCATAGTCGCCAACAGTGTCAACGCAGACGACATGGAAGTGTCTGTCAAGTGGACTACGAAATCGGCAAAGATTACCGTCAAACGCAAGACAAGTATTCAAAGCGTGGATTCCTATGGAACAAATCTGGGACCATGCGTCATTCTGCCGTTTTATAGCGCGCACGAAGCGAGCAGCGGAACCGCGGCAACTACCGGACTTGTGGAATTTGGAAACGCTGAAGCACAGAACCTGACAGTCAACTACGCCTTTCAAGTAAAAGTTAAGAACGGCCTGACGACAGCGGCCGCCGCGGGCGCCAGTCCGAAGATCAAATAGCCCGGTCGCGGATAGAGAATGCACAGCCGCGCATTCCCCGGCGGGTGGCACAATGCTGCTTCTTTAAGTAAAAAATGAAAAATAGAAAGCCTCCTTTTTGGACGATTCAAAGTTTGGCGAACTTGAATCTGCGATCCAAAAGGAGGCTTGACTGTGAACATCATCGTCTCGAATCGAGAGCGTACTGTAGA
>DATGGK010000120.1:0-1553 GCA_035308565.1 Planctomycetota bacterium
TCAACTTTTACGACGATGCCGTCGATCTCGTAGGGCAAATCGGCACGCTTTTCATCCCATTTGCGGCAGAGTGCTTCGACTTCGTCGATGCCGTGGCAAATTTTGGTATCTGAGCGCTTGTGGAAGCGGAATTTGCCGAGATGCTGTTGCGCGATGGAGAGGCGCTTTTCGGGAGTGATGCCGTTGACCAGCAAATAATAAGGAAAGAAGTCGAGTTTGCGCGAGGCGGTGATCTTCGGATCGAGAACGCGCACGGCGCCGGCTGCGGCATTGCGCGGATTCGCAAATCTCTTGCCGCCTTGATCTTCCTGCTGGCGATTGAGCGCTTCGAAGGCTTTGCGGCTCATCACCACTTCGCCGCGAACTTCAAAATTGCCGCCGATTCCAGCTGATTTTAATTCGGCCGGCGGAATGCCGAGGGGAATAGAGCCGATTGTGCGAATGTTCGCGGTGACGTCTTCGCCCACGGTGCCGTCGCCGCGCGTGACGCCGCGGGCAAGCACGCCATTTTCGTAGACCAGCGAGAGACTGAGGCCGTCAAATTTGTGTTCGGTGAGGTAGTCGACGCTCTTGCGGCCGGAAAGTTCGCGGACGCGACGATCGAAATCGGAGAGCTGCTCGAAGGAAAAGCAGTTATCGAGGCTCATCATCGGCGTACGGTGACGAACCTCCTCGAAGCCAGCGCGGGGAGTGCCGCCCACGCGCTGGGTGGGCGAGTCGGGAGTGACAAGTTCCGGATGCGCGGCTTCGATTTCCTTGAGCCGGTTCATCAGCTTGTCGAAAGAAGCATCGGAAATGGAGGGGGCGTCCTTCACGAAGTAGAGGTATTCGTGTTTCCGAATTTCGTCGCGCAGTTCGGCGGCTTCGGCTTGGAGCGCGCGAGCAGCTTTTGGCTTAGGCATCGGCAATAGGACGCAGGAGTTCGAAGATTTGCAGGCGCTGAAACGCGTCCAAAGCGCTTGCGGACGATATTATACAATGCGCTCCGCGAAATCGCCGGATGCGGCGCTACACTTCGGCGACGCGCGAATTTCTATGCCCAATTTCCGTAACGCACTGCTGATTTACAACCCCACGAGCGGAAGAAGGCGCCGCACGCGGCTCGCTGAAGTTGAAAATGCGCGGAAACTTTTGGCGGCGGATGGGCTTTCGGTAGAGCTGGCGGCGACTTCGGCGCGCGATAGCGCGACGCAATTCGCGATGCAAGCTGCCGCGGAGAAGCGCGATTTGGTAATTGTTTGCGGCGGCGACGGGACCATTAATGAAGTGGTGAACGGGTTGGCAGGAAGCTCGGTAGCGATGGGAATTTTGCCGGCGGGCACCGCGAATATCCTGGCGAAGGAATTGGGCGTGCCGTGGGATATTGCCGCGGCGGCGCGAAAAATTGCGCGGAGTGAGGCGCGGCGGATCGCGTTGGGCGCGGTGATGAACACCGGCGCGGGGGGCACGGGGGATCCACAGCACGGCACGGCAGATACGGCGCAGGGCGCGCGGTATTTTTTGTGCCTGGGAGGGGCGGGGGCCGATGCGGCGGTGGTGCATGCGGTGCGTGC
>DATGGK010000121.1:0-8066 GCA_035308565.1 Planctomycetota bacterium
GGGTTGGCGGAGATGAGGGACATTAAAACTCCAATTAGACTTTCAGACCCATTTTTCGCGCTTCGGACGACGTTAAACCGTGCACCGTCATGGCGCGCGTGACTTCCTTCAGGCCCAGCGCCTCGTGGATCGCATCGTAGATAATCGAAAATCGATTGAAAGAATCGACGCCTTTGAATTTGTTCCAGACGACATAATAATGCCGATAGGGTTTGATCCCCGATTTGTCGATGAAGACGGTTGGCGCATCCTTTGGCTGCGGCGCCGTCGGCTTTCGCCGCAGTTCTTCTTTGATTTTCTCCTTTAATTCCAATTCGCGCGTTGCCTCGCGTCCGCCCGTTATTTCCCGAGTAGCCATGTGTTAAATCCCTCTGCTTGCTTTAGGAACACCTCTACTTCCTGATAGCTTACAAATCGCAGTTGATAACGCCACGTAACAACCCAATTGCTCATGTATTTCAACGCCCTCAGATTGTCCGGGCTTTCCACGATTCTCTTGAGCAGTCCCCCTCGCTCTGCCAACAGCCACAAATTGTGTATTTTCAAATCGATTAAATCTGGGTCCTTAAACGGATCGAAACTCTTCTTGCCTTTCAATTCGCAAATCTTCACTTTCAGAGCGCATTCAACGGAGTAACCGGCGATATAAATGGCGCCGTTTCGACGCTCATGCGCTTGGGTTTTTAGAAGCGCCCAAGCGTCGCCCAACCGGATTCGCGACAGGCCTCGCAGGACCGAGACTTTAGTCCGTCGATCCATTCCGGGTTTATTCCTCATTTGGATTTATCCCAGTTTCTCCGTCTTCGGCACCCCCGCCAGCAACTTCTCGATCACCTTGTCCGTCGTAATCCCCTCCGCCTGAGCAGTAAAATTGCACGCGATGCGATGCCGCAGCACCGACGGCGCGACGGCTTCGATGTCTTCGCACGCCACGTGGAATTGCCCGTTGAGGATCGCGCGCGCTTTGCCCGCCAGAATCAAATTCAAACTCGCGCGCGGCCCCGCGCCCCAATTAATCCAGTTCTTGATGAAGTCCGGCGCTTCGCCCATTGCCGGGCGCGTCGAACGCACGACCTTCTTCGCGTAATTGTACACGTGATCCGCCACCGGCACGCGCAGCACGATCTCCTGCAACGCGCTGATCTGCTCGCCGGTGAGCACCGGTTTGATCTGCACTTTGCTGGGCGTCGTCACGCGCTTCATGATCTCAAGCTCTTCTTCGTCGCTCGGATAATTCACGAAAATCTTGAAGAGGAAACGGTCCAACTGCGCTTCGGGCAGCGGGTACGTGCCTTCCTGTTCCAGCGGGTTTTGCGTCGCGAGCACAAAGAACGGCAGCGACAGCTTGTGCTGCTGGCCGGCGACCGTGACCGACTTTTCCTGCATGGCTTCGAGCAGCGCCGCCTGCGTTTTCGGCGGCGTGCGGTTGATTTCGTCGGCCAGACAAATGTTGCAGAACACCGGCCCTTTGATGAAGCGGAAGACGCGTTCGCCCGTCGCGCGATCGTCTTGAATCACTTCCGTGCCCGTAATGTCGCTCGGCATCAAGTCCGGCGTGAACTGAATGCGTTTAAACGAAAGATCAAGGCAACGCGCCAGCGACGAAATCATCAGCGTTTTGGCGAGGCCCGGCACGCCTTCGAGAAGGCAGTGCCCTTTCGCGAAGATCGCGATCAAAATCTCTTCGACCACCTTATCTTGTCCGACGATCACCGTGGCCATCTCCGCGCGCAGCGCGTCATAGGCGCTCTTGAG
Organism: Planctomycetota bacterium; assembly: GCA_035308565.1. Classification (GTDB taxonomy): domain Bacteria; phylum Planctomycetota; class SZUA-567; order H5-PLA8; family H5-PLA8; genus JANXLS01. Next base: position 1,756 of record DATGGK010000121.1, read on the forward strand.
CGCCTTCACGGCCTCAAGGTCGCTCATCTGCGTGTCCGGCGAGGTGCTGATCGGCGCGGTGGCGGCGGCTTTCGGACCGCTCAAAATCGCACCGCATTTGCACTTCACTTTGCCGTACTGGTCTTCCTGCAAATTAAAACTGCGTCCACATTCTTCGCATTTGACGATGGCCATGACAAAATCTCCCCGGCGGCGGCGCCGAATAACTAGCCGTCGCGAATGAATTCAAAGTTCAAGCGGCGGATTGCATGTAAAGTTACACCGCGTGTGGAGGAAAGATTTTCGATTTCGAGGCGTGGCGCGAGTTTTTTTGCGCGACTTTTATATGACGATTCTTTTTTTCGCAATGCTTGGATCACGTCGCTTAGTTCGCTCCGTTGGAGCTATTGAATTGAATCAACGCGCGAACCCAGCCCTGCGCTGCGCTTCGGACTGGGCTATCGCAGTTCGCGCCGTTGGCGCGGAACTGCAGGGACCCTGCATTGCAAGAGACGTGCAGGCGCGACGCCTGCACCACGAACACTGGCCGGCGGGACGCCGGCGGTACAGTCAGGCGTCGAAGCGCAGATGCCTTACGCGCGCCGGCGGAAAATTCACCGGAATGATGTGCTGGCCAAATTGATGTTTGCGCACAAATTCGTGCGTGACTTCATGAATCCCGCGCAACTGCGCGCGGCGCGCGGAGCCAACAAAGGGTGCTTGCAGTTTGCGGATGCCGACGTATTCGAACCAGGTCAGCGTGCCGCCCGGTTTAAGCAGCGTGCGAAAATGGTCGAGAAATCCGCGCACTTCGCCGGGGCTGAAACAATTGAAGGGCAGTCCCGAAATGATCGCGTCGTACGCATTCGGCTCGTTGAGCGAGCGCACATCGCCTTCGTTGACCGTAATGCGCTCGCGCATTTTTTTGAACGACGGTTCGCGCGCCGTCATCCCGCGCAGAAATTCGCAGAAGTGCGGGCTGATCTCCCATAACGACAGCCGCCCGCATCCGTCCATGCGCTTAACCAGTTCGCGCGTGACGGGACCGGTGCCCGGACCCACCTCCAACACACGAAAGTCATCAGGCACTGGATGCGGAATGACCAGCGCCATTTTGCGTCCAAGGAAACGGGTGCTGGGCGCGAGCGCGCCGGTGTTGCGAAAATCGCGGAAGGTCTGTCGTATAAATGTCAGCGGGCTGAGTGGCATCAAAAAGTCTCGTGTCGGATTATGAAGCGCATATTAACCGCGCGGCATCTGAATTGCAATTCGTGGTTGCGCGGGGAAGTTCTCGGGCAACATGCGGTCGATGCGCAATTAATAGCGCCCTGTAGGGCCAATGGGCCAATTCCCCTTAATTTAGTCGGCGTTTGCGTTTTTTTGCGAGCATTTGCCGCGAATGTAATGCAGAACTCCCCCGTTACTCAGCACTCAGGGACTCGCCTTTTCTCTTGCACAATCGAAAAATCGCGTTACTAAAGAACGCATGGCAAATCCGAACAACAACGGCGATGAGCCCAAGCCGTCCACGGCCGGCAATGGCACCAACAACGGTGCCGCCAAGCCGCGCGCGACCATTGTGATGAAGAATCCGAACGCCAATCCCGGCAGTTCGGCTCGCGTTGCTCCCGCGACCGGGAACCCGCCGGGCAGCTCAGCTAGAGTTCAGCCCGCGCGTTCGACGCGCCGGCAAGCCGTTGCCGTGGACCGCGAAGCGCTGGGGCTTTCCGCGGCCCGCCCGTCCGAAATGATCGCGGGACTTGACGAAGCCGCCAAACGCGCGGAAGCCCTGGCCAAACGCGAAGAATTGCGGCGCAAATCCGGCGGGAAAATGGCCGCCAACATCGCGCTGCACGTCGATGACACCGGCCGCAAATGGGCGCTGTGGGTCAAACTCGGCATCGCGGCCATATTGATTGGCGGATCCGCGATTGCGTATTATCTGATTTACGCCGCCAATCACCACGTTGTCACGCCGCGCGAAGCCCGCGAAAAAACGGCTCAAGCGCTCATTTTCCTCGATAAAACCGCCACGCTGATGGAGCCGTTTAAGGACAGCGATCAGCTTACCGCCGCGTCCGCCAAAGAACGCGTGCGCAAACACCTCGAAGAGGATTTGGACAAAGTCAAAGTGACGCTGGCGCGCGATTTCAAAGCGGGGCGCAACCCGGACAAACGCGCCGTCGAAGAACGCGATTTCCTGATTGGATTGCTGGCGTTTAAAGACGGCTTCGGCAAGGATCTGGAATTCGGCGTTGAAGGCGACGATTTAACGATCGCTTCCCCATCCAAATTCGAAGGCGATCCGCTTGAGCCGGTCAAGGTGCGCGTGCGCGAAGGCAAAGCGGACAAGCCGGACAAAGCCGAAAAGTCTAGTAAGACCGAGAAGTAAGGCGTCTCATTCTTGATGCCAACGAATCGGAAATGCGCCGTCAAAAATCACAGCGCTCTTGCGCGGGCAATGGGTGGCCCACCCCAGCGGGATGGGTCGCGAAGCGACAAGAAGCTCTTCCCTGATCTTACGCATTTCAGTTATACGCACCTCATGGGAGGAGCTTCTTGTGCCTGCGGCACCCGCCCCGGTGGGGTGGGCCACCCGCGAAGCGCCTGCACGGCGCGCCTGTTTGCGCTCCTTTTTCTCGCCACACTTCCCGCGTTTGCACTCGACGTCACTGCCCCGCTGCCCGCTTATCCGGAATGCCGCGTCGCGGATGACGGCATCATTCTGCTCACCAAAGACAAGCAACTCCTCGCCGCCGCGCGCATTCAACCGGCGTCGAATTCCGACGCTGAGATTCTTCCGCTTGAAAAAGCGAAACCCATTCTTGAATTAGAAAAATGCAAGACTTCGTTGGGCCGCGAACGGCGCTTTCCGGCGCTCAACGTTCCGGGCCGCAGCCTGATTCTCACCGCGGAATACCGCGTCGTTCTTCAAGGCCTGCGAATTCAGGCGACGACTGCGTGGAGCAAAGCCAATACCGCGCAAACCGCGATACCGGTCGTGCCGCCGCTTGAAACGGCGATCCAAATCTATCCGGGCGCCGACGGTGAAGCGTTGAAACTCAGTTGCCTCGACAACGAACCCGCTCCCGAAAAATTGAACGATGCCACGACCCTGCGTGCGCGCGCTCTCACGTTTGAAAACGCCAAGAAGCAGCAGGTCACGATTGAGCGCTCAGCACCCGCCACGTGGACAATCCGCCGCGTGCAAAAATCAATTATCCTCACGGCGCCGTTTGTGAAACCGCCGCGCAACGGTGCCGACCCTTACGGTTCCTTTGTGCTTTTCCTAGGCGTCGCTCACGACGAGAATCCGCCGGAAGTTTCCGCGCTGACGCTCGACAAACGTGTCGTGCCCACGCGCGACGCGATCGAAGGAAGCTTGCGCATCTACGCCGGCGGCGCCAATCCTACTCTGCCGCAGGAACTTACCGTCGTCGCCGAAGTCGCGATGCCGCCGCGCGCCGACGGCGCGGTGCCGAAGAAAAATCTGCCCTGCTTTTTTTATGAACCCGCTGAACCGGATGACGAAGAAGGCGAATTCCGATTCCGCTTCACGCCGCCCACCGAAGGCCTTTACGGCGTGCACGTCTACGTCGCGACGGCAGACAGTCGTTGCGAAACCGACGCCGAAGCCTTCCGCGCGGGCGTGCCCGCCAGCCCTGGCATCGTGCGCATCAAAAATGGCGAACGCGTGCTGCGTCTCGAAGACCGCACGATCTTTGCGCCCGTCGGGTGCGACTTGGGCGGATTCAGCGCCAAAGACGGCGTGGATGCCTTTCGCACGAAATTCATCGAACTCGAACGCCTCGGCGCGAATACTGTTTGCATCGGCCTTTCGCAATTGATGCCGCTTGAAGGCCCCGCGGCCGGGCGCATCGACCCGAAAGTGGCCGCCGAACTCGACGAGATTTTCCGCGCGGCGCAAGCGCGCAACATCCGCATTATTCTGGCGCTCGAAAACGGCGCGGACATTGGCAAGAACAGCGCCACGCATCCGTATTTTCAGGAAATGGGCGGCCCGGTGCTCGCGCCGGCGGAATATTTTCGCGACCCCGCGGCGCGGCGCTTTTTTCAAGTGCGCATGAATTACGCCGCCGCGCGCTACGGCGCGTACCGCTCGCTGCTGGCATGGGAACTGATGCGCGACATCGACGAAGCGTGGCCGGCCACGCACGGATTCATGCCGCTTAAAAACGACCCGGAAGAAAAAGGGCTTTCGCCGGCGGAAGTGGACATCGCGCGGCGCGCGCGCCGCGACGTGGAAGAATGGGTGGAGGCGATGGCGCAGCAACTGCGCGGCGTCGATCAGCACAACCATCCGATCTGCGTCTCCACCGCGCTTGATCCGGGCCACGCGTGGAGCGCGTTGCAGCCGATCGAGAATCTCGACTTCACGTTGCACCGCGATTTTCCGGTTTCCGACGGCAAAACCGACGCGAAATCGATCCACGAAAAATTCCCGGACCTTGAATCCAAAATCGCGCAATGGGCCGAAGCCTCGCGCGGCTTGAAGCGCACTCCGCGCCCCTGGGCCATCGCCAGTTTCGGCGTGCCACTCGACACGCCTTCGCCGCTCTGCGCCGCGCTTGCGAACAGTCTTGCCGCGGCCCCGCTGCTGCCGTGCAAACCCGACGCGCCGCTGAGCGAGACGGAGCGCAACTGGCTGCGCAGCGCGGCGATTTTCAGCGCCGCGCTCGCCGAAATCTCCGTCTACGAACCCAAAGACGAACTCGTCCCCCGCACCGAATCGCTCGGCACCGGTCCCAATGCCCCGCGCGTGATCATCCGCGGCAACCGGCGCGGGCTGGCCGCGTGGATTCAAGGCGGCACCGTTAGCGCGAATGCCGCGCAAGTGGGGTTGCCCGGGCTGTTGGAGGGGGCGTACACGATCACTTGGATGGATGCGGCGACCGGCGCGATTCTTTCGACGCAAAAATACAACGCGCCCGCGGAGGAGGTGAATAAGGGATTGGAACCGACAGTGGTGAGCGTGCCGAAGATTGCGAACGATGCGGCGCTGTTTATTATTCGCGATGCGAAGTAATGTGTGCGCCCCATGCAATTCTTAGTGGAGTTATTTCAGTGTCGTCGAAACAATCCCAACCTTGGACTGGGTATAGGTTACGCCGCCAGTTACTTCCGACGTCGTTTTCACTGAAACGCCGCTGACCACAAACAGAGTGGTCTGGCTCGTGCCGAACTCGACCGTGCACGGTGTCGCACCGATTAATTGCTTCCCACTGGGAGCGGCGATGAAGTTGAGCGCCTGAAGTTGCTGGCCTTTGGGTTGACCGAGAGTGGGGAGGATTTGTCGCGAGTAATCTCCGGAAATCGAAATCTTTAGTGAGCCTTTGCCGGACCAGTCGAGCTTATAGGTCGTTTGTATGATGGTGTCGGTTGGATCCTGTATCACAACCACAACCTTTGTGGCTCCTGGCGTGTAAGAAGGATCTTGATCGAGATTAATGGTCTGTTGCAAGGCGCCAAAGCTCAATTTGAAGGCCGATGTTCCTTTCAGACCCGAAACGACGGCATCCGTGATCGATACGGATGCGACGATCTTGAATTGGCCATCGTCAAATAGCGCATTGCCCGATTTTTGCTTGAATAGCTTTCTCGTCAAAAATTCCGCCGCCGCAAATTTGCCGCCTTGCCGCGTCGCCGTAAACGTTCCCGTTTGTGGGAAAGACGTTCCGTATACATAGGTATACGACCCGCTCATGCCATTACCGCTTACCGTCCCGCTAAAGGTTAGCGTTTGCGGTGGAGACGACTCCTTGTCGATGATGGTGATACTATCGCCGGAAAGCGTGTACGTGCCGGATTCCAATCCGTTTGCCGGATTTGTCACTTTGCCGCCGGAATCCAGCAGAAAAGTAACGGTGCTGGAGCCGTTGATTGCCGGTATGGCGTTAAACGTCCAACTGCCCGCCACACTGGCATCGCCCGAGTACGCCGCGACGCCGCAAAAAAATGTAACCAAAGCGCACACGTGAAAGGCCAAAATGAAACGGGAATGGATGACGTTTTTCATAGCTGCTCCTTTCAATTGCTCAGATAACCTCTTTGGAACGCAGCTTATAGCGATGCGAAAAAAAATGTCAACGCTTTTTTAGACTGCGTCTTGCGATGCCGGTATTCGCTTTCAATTCCAAATTTGCCGCTCACTCCGTCACCCTCACACTCCGCACAAGAAAATCCGCCCCCCCCGTCCCCCTCTCAACCTCAATAAGCGACTCCCCGCTCCCATCCCCCCATAAAACCACCGTCCCACTCGCCGCCTCCTCCACCGCCCACGAAATTGCCACTCCATGCGCCTTCGCCGAGCT
>DATGGK010000122.1:0-68870 GCA_035308565.1 Planctomycetota bacterium
AAGTCGATTTTCACTTTCATAGGGAGATGCACTTTACGACGGCGTTTCATTTCTGATTTTCATAGGGAGCCGTTTTTCTCAATCGAAGTGTTCGCTCGCGTTGCCATTTCTCCTATGAAAACTCACGACTTTTGAATGGCCATGCGCTTACGTCAGCAAAATCTGTCATTCCACGTAGATAAATTCATTCGAATTGAACAGCACGTGGCAAAAATCGATCAACGCTTGGCCGGCCTGAGGCTTTGCATCCACGGGTTTCGGCGCGGCGGCGGGCGTCAAATCCGGGTGGAGCGCGTCGGAATCTTTGAAGAAGCCGGGCGTCTCTTCAAATTTCCAATGCCCCGCAACGGCGGTCTTGTTTTCGCCGTCGGTGACGAGCAACTGTTCTTTCGTCAAGACCGCGTTCGACAGGCGAACTTCGTCGATCAGTCCGTGCCAGCCCATCGACTTCAGCGCGTCGCGCCCGCCGATGACCAGCGCATTCTTTGAGCGGTAATTCGCGGTGACTTTGTGTTTCACGTGCGCCGCGCGCGTGGCCGAATCCATGTCCGTCAGATCGCGCATATAAAAGGTGACACCCGCGTCGCTGGTGTCGGCGAGTTTCACCGACGCAGCAACGTAATATGTTTTGTGCAATTCAATCTTCAAGTCTGACGCGACCACTTCGTATCCCGCGCCAGCCTTCGCGTCGCCATCGCTCAATTGCAAAATCAAATTGCGCGGCTGATGTTTCGATTTCTCGCAGGTGATCCCCAGCGACCAGCCTTTGTGCGCCTGATTGCCGTCCCATTGCGACGCGATCACACGCACACGCGCGTCGTCGTACAGCGATTCGAGCAGCACGACGGCTTCGATCGTGAAATCGTCGGACGGCAACGTGGCGTCGTCAGCAAGGCGCAGTTGGTCTTCAAAATGATCTTCGCGGAAAAGCGCCGCTTGGCCGCCGCGCTGCGGCATCGGCTGCGACACATACGTCGCCGCGGCCGCGGCCTTCGCGTTTTCATTCGAAGCCGCGGCGCTTTCCTTCGATCGCGACAAAAACGCAACCGCCATCGCGCGCTCTTTCGCCGTCGGTGCTCTTCCGTAGGCCAGGCGATACGCCATGTCCACCAATTCGCCCGGCTCGCCGCTGGTGCTCTGCTTCAAACGATTCGCAAACGCGGCGGCGCGCTGCAGCGGCCACTGCCCATTAATCATCAGCAGCGCCTGCGTCGCGGTCGTCGTGACGTTGCGCAGGGGATTGGTTAGCAACCCATCGGGCTCGTCGAAAACTTCGAGCACCGCGTCATGCGTGTTGCGCAGCACTTTCGTGTAAATGCCGCGGCTGAGCGCCGTGAAATCCGCGGACGGCCCGCCGACTTTCGAATCCAACTCGCCGCTCACCGCCAACATCGAATCGCGAATCTGCTGCGCATCCAAGCGCCGCGCGTTCACGCGCCAGAGCAACTTGTCGTCGGGATCGTTGAGCTTCGCCGCGTCCGGCATCGGCTGCTGCGAGGCCTGTCGATATGCCGCGCTGAGCATGATCAGCCGGTTCAATTTCTTCCAACTCCAACCATCCTGCACGAATCGCGTCGCGAGCCAATCGAGCAGTTCCGGATGAGTCGGCTTTTCGCCGAGATGGCCGAAGTCGCTGGATGTCGGGACGAGGCCGCGGCCGAAATGATATTGCCACAATCGATTGACCATCACGCGAGCGGTGAGCGGATTCTTCGGATCGGTCAACCACTTCGCGAGCGCCGTGCGCCGTCCGCTGGAATTGGGAAGCGCGGAAACCGCCGCCGGCTTGGGGTCGAGCAGCGTCAAAAATCCCGGCTCGATTTCAGTCTTCGATTTGTCGTCGGGAATGTACGTCGGCGCGGCTTTCGGGCCCACGTCGCGCACCAGCAGCGTGTCGGGCAATGGCTTTGGTCTTTCGGCGTCGAATTCGCTCAATTGCTGCTTCAACGCCGTCCACTTGTCGCGTTCGGCGCCCTTGATCTTGCCGTCGATCTGGCGATGCTCTTCGTAGACTTGCTTCATGGCGAAGTCGGCGATCTGCGTCTCGTAGGTGCTGCGTTCAGCTTCAGGCTTTTCAACGATTGCGCGGAATTCGGGAATGAATTTCGAAAGCGCATCTTTCGCGCCGCGGTCCAGATGCGGCTTTTCGATTGCTGCGATTTGCGCGCGTAGCGATTCGGTTTTCTTCTCCCATTTCACCAGCGCCATTTTGTAATCGGCGACCTGTTTCGGCGTCGCCAGCGCCAGATCGTCGCGGAAACGCAGCCCGCTGAAGAAGGCCTGCAAGCGGAAATAGTCGGCCTGTAAAATCGGATCGAATTTGTGATCGTGGCAGCGCGCGCAGCTCATGCTGGTGCCGATGAACACGTCGCCGGTCACATCCGTGATGTCGTTGAGGTAATCGGCCCACGCCTTGGGCAAATCGCGCTGATTGTATTCGTAACAGGCCAGCCGATAAAATGCCGTGCCGATGAACACATCTGGGTCGTCCGGGTTCAATTCATCGCCGGCAAGCTGCTCGGTGATGAAGCGGTCGTAGGGCTTGTCACCATTAATAGAGCGCACCACGTAATCGCGGTACGGCCACGCGTTCGGGCGGAACGAATCCTGCTTGTACCCGTCGGATTCGGCGTAGCGCACGAGATCAAGCCAATGGCGCGCGTAGCGTTCGCCGTAGCGCGGGCTGTCGAGCAAGCGGTCGATCAATTTTTCGTACGCATTCGGCGACGGGTCGTGGACGAACGCATCGACGTCATCCGGCGTGGGCGGAATGCCGTGCAAATCCATCGTCGCGCGCCGAATCAATGTGCGGCGGTCGGCTTCGGGTGCGGGAGTTAAATTTATTGCGGCTAACTTTTCGAATATGAAGCGATCGATCTCATTCTTCGACCAGCCGGCGTCTTTCACCTGCGGCACTGCGGGATTTTTGACGGGCTGGTACGACCAGAATTCGCGATCAGCATCCGTGAGCAGCTTGTGTTTTTTTACCGGCGGCGGCGCGACGATTGTCACGCTTTCGGGCCACGGCGCGCCCATCCTGATCCATTGCGCCAGCGCCACGCGGTCGGGTTCCGAAAGCTGATCCTCTTTCGGCGGCATCGACAAATCGGGATCAGTCCGTTCGACCGCAGTGATTAACAGCGATTTCTCCGGCGCGCCGGGCACGATGGCCGGCTTCGTGTCACCGCCCTTTACTGCTGCGTCGAGTGTGTCGAGGCGAAGGTGGCCCTTTTGCTTTTCCGCACCGTGGCATTTGATGCAGCGCTCGGCGAGCACCGGCCGGATTTTTTGTTCGAAGAATTTAATGCCCTCCGCATCAGGCTGAGCGGCTGAGCAAAGCGCGCTGGCAAAAAGCGCGGCGGCGGGCGCGAATCGCAGAACCCGAAAAATGTGGAAGAAACTTTTCATAAAATCCCTTAAACACATCCCCACGGCGAGGCTGCGGACGGGCCTGCAAGTCATACACCCATTTTACGCTCTTGGAAACTGACTTTTTGCGAGGAGGGGCATTCGATGCGAATCATTTTCGGGATGGCATTGGCCGCACTATCGGCGCTGTGCCTGGCGGGGGAGGGGACTGTGAAAGTAAAATCGGAAGCATTCGGCAAGGCCGACGGCAAAGATGTGGTGCTTTACACGCTTGAAAACGCGAAGGGCATGAAAGCGCGCGTCATGAGTTATGGCGCGACGCTTGTCTCGCTTGAAGTGCCTGACAAAGCCGGCAAAATTGGCGACGTGACGCTTGGCTTCGACACGCTCGACGATTACATGCACAAAGTCAATCCGTTCTTTGGCGCAATTGCCGGCCGCTACGGAAATCGCATCGCCAAAGGCAAATTTGCGCTCGACGGGAAGACGTATCAACTCGCAGTCAACAATGGCGAAAATCATTTGCACGGCGGCGTCAAAGGTTTTGACAAACGAGTTTGGGAGGCGAAGGAGGTTCCCAACGGTGTCGCCTTCACGTATCTCAGCCCCGATGGCGAGGAAGGTTATCCGGGCAATTTGAAATCGACTGTGACCTACACGCTCACCGATAACAACGATTTGAACATCGACTATCTGGCCACGACCGACAAACCCACGGTGTTGAATCTGACCAACCACACCTACTGGAATCTCGCCGGCGCGGCATCTGGAAATATTCTCGATCACGAAATGACGCTGTATGCGGACAAGTACCTTCCAGTGGACAAAGGCAGCATTCCGCTGGGAACTCTAGCGGACGTGAAAGGCACGGTCTTCGATTTCACCACGCCGCACGCGATCGGTGAACGCATCAATCAAGTCGGCAACGATCCTGTCGGTTACGATCACACGTGGGTGCTGAATGGCGCCGCGGATGAACTGAAACATTGCGCGACGGTCTACGACAAAAAGAGCGGCCGCGTGATGGACGTTTCGACGACGCAGCCGGGCGTGCAATTTTATACGGGAAATTATCTGGACGGCAAAACCATCGCGCGCGGCAACGTGGTCTGCAACAAGCATCAGGGATTTTGTTTGGAGACGCAGCATTTCCCGGACTCGCCGAACCAGCCATCATTTCCCAGCAGCGTGCTGAGGCCCGGCGAGGAGTTTAAGTCGCGGACGATCTATCACTTCTCGGTGAAATGAAGCCGGTCAGCGACGAAATGCCGATCAACCAATCTGACTTGGACACTACGCTGGTTCGCGCGCGCGCGGCGCAAGTTGCGTGGGCGGCGAAGCCGCTGCGTGAACGGCTGCGGCCCATCGCGGCGCTGCGCGCGCGGCTAGCGCGCGATCCAGCGGGATTGGGCAATGTCGTTGCGAAGGAAATCGGCAAATCGCGCTTCGAAGCGATTGGGTCGGAGATTCTGCCCACTGCGGACGTGTGCGCGTTTTTGATGGCGCGCGCGCAGAAAATTCTCGCGCCGCGCAAAGAAAAGATGAAAGGCACGATGCCGTTTGCGGGTAACGCCATTGTGCGCCACATCCCATGGGGTGTGGTGGCGTTGCTCGTGCCCTGGAATTACCCGCTGTTTCTGTGTGCCGGTTCCGTCTTGAATGCGCTCGCCGCGGGCAACGCCGTCGTGATGAAGCCGTCGCCGCGCGCGAAGGACACAGTCGGTGCGTTTGCACAGTGGCTTTACGATGCCGGGGTGCCGCGCGAACTGGCGCCGGTGCTCGACAGCTCCGACGAGATGGGCCGCGCGCTGGTGGCGTCGCCGTTGATTCACCGCATCGTTTTCACGGGCAGTTCAAAGACCGGCCGTTCAGTTCTCGCCGCCGCCGCACAAAATCTCGTCCCCGCGACGATGGAATTGTCCGGCTACGACGCCGTCCATATTCTGCCCGACGCGGATATTACGTTGGCCGTCGCCGCAGTGACGTTTGGCATGAAGTTGAACGGTGGCCGCACCTGCGTGTGTCCGCGGCGCATTTTTGTGGACCGCAGCGTTGACGCCGTATTCACGTCTGCGCTTTCAAAGAAAATCGAAAAGCTCGAATTGCTCACGCCAATGGATCCGCAGACGCTGCGCGAAGCCGACGAACTTGCGGCGCGGCTGCTCGCCGGTGGCGCCGAATCGCTCAACGCGCGCAAGCAAGGCGATGCGCGCACGCTGCTGGTGTTTCGCGGCGGTTCGGATGCGCTCGCCGCCGCGCAGGGAAATTTCGTGCCGGCCATTGTTGTATCGCCCGTCGAAAATCAAGACGCAGCACTGAAACTCGACGCCGCTTCCCGCTACGCGCTAGGCGCGTCGATTTTCACGCGCTCGCTCGATTCCGCGTTGAATCTTGCCGACAATTTGCCTTCGGGCATGATCGCGATCAACGAATGCGTCACGCCAGCGGGCGAAGCGGCGCTGCCCTTCGGCGGCGCGCACGAAAGCGGATTCGGCGTGCGATCAGGCATCGAAGGTTTGTTGGAAATGACGCGCCCTCAAACGCTGGGCATCGCCAGCGGTTCCTTCCGCCCGCATCATCTCGCGGGCGAGGAGGCCAGCGATCTATTGCTGGCGCTGCTTCGCGCTCGCCACGCGCCGAATGTTTTTGCGCGGATGAAAGGCTGGCTCGATTATGGGATGGAGTCGGTCAAGTGGTTGCGAAAAATCAGACTGAAATGAAGGCGAACATGGAGTTCCAATATGCGCCGCTGTCCCCGCACCCGCCGGCGCTGGGGCACAAAACCAGAATTGACGCGAGGCCAGTTTCTGCTAACATAAATCTCCCAAATAAAGGGCGCATAGCTCAGCTGGTTAGAGCGCGTGGATCACACCCACGAGGTCCGGGGTTCGAGTCCCTGTGCGCCCATTCTGCAAACAGCGGCACGCCGCTGCAAAACCCTGTACAGTCCAATGCATGCAGTCATGACGGTGAGGCAGTCGCCAAACCGTCAGACTGCATCGAGCGGCACGAAAATACCCCAAAAATTGCACGAGACGCCAACTAGGCGCCAACTAGAAATCGCCTCCGATTCGTCATCGGATCGCACGATGATCCCCTATGTAAAATCGCTTCCGCCTGACCTTCAATCGGTCGTAGACGCGTGGTCGAGGCAATCCATTTCTATTCAATTCGCTTTGCTGACCTTGGCAATTACATCGCAACGCGAATGCCACATCTGTTTCCGAATCATACCGCAATGAAGGAACTGCCGCCGCTGGCTGACACCTCACGATTGTGGCGCGACCTGCACGCTTGGACGCCGCTCCCGCCCAAGGGTCATTATGGGCCGCCCACTGGGGCGGCGCGAACGATGGGGTCGTCCACGGCGCGCCGCGCATGGTGGCGATACTCATCGACAACGATACGCTGAAAGAAGGCGCACTGTTCTTCGATGACCTGCGTCTGGTCGAGGGCGAAGTCGCGGCACCGAAGCTTTGGACCTACACGGCCGCGAGATTTGAGCCCGATGAAGTCTGGCATGGTTGAGGCGGCGGCGGCGCCACGGCAGGCCTGAATGGGCGCAAATTGCGTTTCGACTTCACGCGAGGAGGCGGTTACGCCGACGGCCGGAACCGTCTGCCTGCCGCAACAGCGCCGACAAGAGCTTCGCGCTCTCGATCCTGTCGGGCGCCCGTGTTCGTGTGCGCCAACGACACGAGGAACTCGACGCCTCCATGGCGCTGAACCAGGTGCTGATGGCGGCGTTGAATTGAAGCAACGAAATCGGCGTTCTAGCCGCGCTCCCCAAGCGATGCGGGCAGTGTGCGGATTATTACTTTTTCACCATCTCCAACACTGCTTCCAGCGCCGGCTTTGGCTGTAGCGACCGGTCAAACAACAGCGGGTGGTTGGTCCGCCGGCGAGGAAATCCGTTCAGCCAGCTTCGGCCGTCGTGCAATCCCCAGAACGTCACGCGCGACATTTTGTCGCTGTGTTTTAGAAACAACGCAAACAACTGCGCGTACTGATCGGCCAGACGCTTCTGAACGTCCGGGGGCAAACCGTTCACATAGGGATCGTCGGAGCCATTTTCTCGCGTGCTGACGTCGGCACCGATGCTCTTTCTTGGCACCACGTCGATGTCCAACTCCGTGATCGACACCTTTAATCCTTCGGCGTGAAACGCGATGATCGCCTCCTCGATGGCCTTGAAGGGCACGCGGTCGAGCGCCCAATGCCCCTGGATGCCGACGCCCGCGATCGGCGCGTTGCGCTTCTTCAAATCGCGGATCAGCCGCAGCGCCTTCTCGCGTTTGGCACCTTGCTCGATACCGTAATCGTTGTAGAGCAGCTCCGCTTTCGGATCAGCTTGGCGAGCTGCAACGAACGCTTCCGCGATAAAATCGTCGCCGATGCTCGTCAGCCATTTTGATTTGCGCAGATACTCTTTGCCATCGTCGATCGCCTCGTTCACCACGTCCCAGCTCGCCAACTTGCCGGCGTAACGCCCGGCCACGCCGGCGATGTGCTCGCGCATCCGCTTCAACACCAACTCGCGCTCGGCGGGCTTGCCGTTGTCCGTGAAAAACCAATTGGGGCATTGGCTATGCCAGATCAGCGTATGCCCGTTCACGGTCAGGCCGTTGCTGCGAGCCATTTCCACGAGCGCATCGCCGGCGGCAAAGTCGTAGCGGTTCTCGTCGGGATGCACCGGCTGCGGCTTCAAACAGTTTTCGGGCGTGACGGTGCTGAAGTGTTTGAACAGCAGCGCCTTCTCGGCGTCTCTGAGATTCGTGCCCGGTATCGCCGCGCCGATTTCAAAGCGCTTGGCGAACGCGGCTTTCAAGGAGTCAACAGGCACCGGCGCTGTCTCCGCGGCCGACAGTAACGCTGAAACACGCATCAGCGCTATTAGGCAATTCATTAAACGCATCATACGCAATCCCCTTGACGCAAATGTCGTTCACGTCCCCGAACCTTAAAATTGGAGTTGAATCAATATCAAAAAGCCGATATCATGGCTTATCTTGTCCTTGGTACCCCCCAAAAGATACTATTTTTCGAAATCGTTTAACGCGTTTAACCTGTTCACTCACGGTGCGGGACGTTCGAATTATCCGACCATTCGTTTAAATAACGCAGCCGCTCGTTCCATTAACAAGGCTATTTGTTCCATTCACACATCCGCTGCAACGAATAGCTCGGCCATTTGAACGAATGGCGGAGTCATTCGTTCGATTAAACTGGCCATTCTGTTGTTGCGACGCTCCATTCGTTTAGCACGTCATTTCTTGCTTTCCGAGCACTTTTTCCTCCAAGCATCGCCCTTTTTGGCAAGTGCTTTTAGCCGTTCATTTTGTGAACTGCGCCGTTGCTTCGCGCGAGCTACCCGAGCTCGATATCTTTCGCGTGCCGATTCGAGTCTATGGTACCAAATCATTTCTTGTGTTGGCTTGTCCAAAGATGGCATTGAGTCCATGAAACCCTCCTTTTTAATCGCAAATTTTATAAAAACCTTGTCAAGTACGTCAATATATAGATTATCGGCTAGAATTCAGGATCAGATCAGCGTTCGCACCGCTTGAACAATCGCGGCGCGAAATCATACAGCGCGTCGCGCCACGTCTGCCATTCGTGCGACAAGCCCTCGCTGTCACGAACGACCACGTTCTTGATGCCGGATTGCTGGAGCGCGCTGGAAAGCGTGGCCGCGCTCTTGTGAATGTTGGCGTCCATCCCGACCGTGCCAGAGTGGAGATACAAGAGATTCACTTTCTGATCGAACGCGGCGGGATTCGCGAACACGCGATCGTAGGCCGTCTTGGGATCAACATCGCGAACACCGCTGAAGGACGCTATTGCGGAAAACACATCCAGATGCGTCAACCCGATTTTGAGAGCTTGTCCGCCACCCATTGATAGTCCCGCGATGGCGCGATGTTCCCGATTGGCGCACGTGCGAAACGTGGCGTCGATGAGGGGAATCAAATCTTTGATGACCACGTCCTCGAAAGCGCCACCGTCGCCGCGTCCGGGTTGCGGCGGCGTGGCCGGCGCGCCCGCGCGCGTGGCGTAGCCTTTCTCCATGACGACGATCATCGGACACGCGTTGCCCGCCGCGATTAAGTTGTCGAGGATGAAGTTGACGTGACCCTGCCGGCTCCAACCCGTTTCATCTTCGCCGGCACCGTGCTGCAAATAGAGTACAGGATAGCGCTGGCATGAATTGGCCTCGTAGCCCGGCGGCGTATAGACCTGAAAATGCCGCTCTTTTCCGGTCACTTTTGAAGTGTACCAGAGCGAGAGCACTTCGCCGTGGGGCACGTTTTTGGCGTAGAAAAAATCGACGCCCGGTTTTGGAATATCGATCCCGCTCGTGGGCTTGCCGGTGCCGAAGAACACGTCGCTGGCGGGGTCGTTGATCTGGACGCCGTCCACTTTGAGCGTGTAGTAATGGAACCCGGGGACCACTGGCGGCGTTGTCACCGCCCAGACGCCATCGTCGCCTCGTTCCATGTTCCACGGCCCGCCCGTGCCCAAACCGAAGTTGCCCACGACTTGGACCGACTTCGCATCCGGCGCCTTATAGCGGAATGTCACGCGGAAGTCGGAGTGAATGCGCGGGTACGGTGAATTGTTGACGTTGGTCGGAGCGGGCTTCGAGTCGTCAACGCTCGCCTCCGATACTTTGCTTTTCTTTTGTGGCGCGTCGTCAGGCTTCTTTTGCGGTACGTTGTTCTCCTGCTTTTGCTCGCGAAACAGCAGTTGAGCGAAGCGGTACAGTTCGGCCTTCCACAGCTTGTAATTGTGCTGTCCGCCGGAAATGACATTGTACAGGTGCGGCACCTTTTTCTCGTCGAGCATGGCGTGAACGTTCTGGCTAATCCTGAACAGGCCGTCCTTGTCGCCGCAAGCGAGGTAGAGCAGACGCAGTTTCTTCGTCGCCTCCGCGGGGTCTTTTATGAGGTCTGCGGGAGGCTTGGTATTTGGCGCGGACGAGAACCCACCCACCCAGGCGAACGTATCGAGATTATTCAGCCCGAAGTTGAGCGACTGCCCGCCGCCCATCGACAGGCCGGCCAGAGCACGCGATTCGCGGTCTGACTTTGCCGAGTATTTTTTGTCGATGAACGGGATCAGATCGGTGAGCAATTCTTTCTCGAATGCGGCGAACGGCTGCATCTGCTGAGGTATCGGATCGCGCGGCTTCACGTCCTTCGAAGCTCGCCCGTTCGGCAGGACCACGATCATCGGCACGATCTTTTTTTCGGCAAAAAGGTTATCCAGGATCACGTCGGGCGAACCGTCGCGCGCCCACTCGTTTTCATCGCCGCCGATGCCGTGGAGCAGGTACAGGACCGGATACTTTTGATCCTTCGAATATCCCGGTGGGGTATACACCCGCGTCTTGCGCTTGATCCCCACGGTCGTTGAGTCGTATTCGACCGTCTCCAGTTTGCCGTGTGCGATACTCTGTCGGCGCGCGTCGAAACCATCGGGCGGCGCGGGAAGATTCGCGTCACTGGCCTGTGCGAAGGTCGGCGTGGTTGCGAACGCCAGCACAATAATTGAAACGAGCATCGCGATGCGTTTGCTCACGATTCATCCTCCTATGTCTGAGTGGAAACTGGATCGCCAAGCTGCACGCACTCCGAGTTAAGCGCGCCCGCAACTCGATTCAACAGGCCGACAAGGGTGCTAAACTCTTTGGGTCGCAGCGTTCCCTGCATTTGCACGCGGATGGCCTCGCCCGCCATCCAAACTTCCCGAAACTTTCGCTTTCCTGCTGCTGTGAGGGCAACCGTCCGAGCGCGGGAATCGGTCGAATTCGCAATTCGCCGGACCAGTCCGCGCCGTTCCAACAAGACCAGCATCGCTCGCACCGTACTTGGATCAGACGACATGCGGCGGGCAAGTTCCCGCTGGGTGAGAGCATGTCCGCGTTGGAGCGTCGCGAGAAGAACGAACTGGTCGGCGGTGATGCCATGCGGCGCGAATTGTGTGTCCGACTGCCGGTGGAGCGCCAGATAAGCAGCCCTGAGCGCTATCGGGAGTTCAGCATTGCTCATCATCGAAAGTCTCTGGATCATTCGTGCGTATACGCACGAAATTCAATACTATTGCTGGAGCCAACCGAGCGCAAGGGTCTTTTCGACCCACGTTGCGCAGAGGAAGGCGGCATCAATGTGCCGCGGTCTTTTGCTCGACACACGCTTCCGCAGCCCCTTGTTTATGTTCGCTCGGCGACCCGGTGCCGCCCGAATGCGGCGGGTCCCACTTCACCAGACGCAGGTTTTCTACAAACAAGACATACAAGACGGGGACGAGGACGAGCGTCACCATCGTTGCTGCGAGCAATCCGGCGATCTGTACGTAACACATCGGCTCCCAAAGAGTCCCACCGCGAAGCGCCAGCGGAACGAGCCCGCCCACGGTCGCCAGCACCGTGACCAGCACGGGCCGCAGCCGCGCAAGACCGGCTTCTACCACGGCGCGGCGGAGCGGCACACCGTGATGGTGTGCTTCCTCGATGAAGTCGAAGAGGACGATCACATGGCTGACGATGACGCCGGCCAGCGACGCGACGCCGAGGAATGCCATGAACCCGAATGGTGCGTTGAACACGAGCAAGCCCAGCATTCCCGCGACCATTCCGAACGGCACCGCCGCGAAAACCAGGATGGGTTTGGTCACGCTCTCGAATTGCATAACCAGCACGAAATAGATCGCGAGCATGGAAACCAACAGAGCGACCTGGACATCGCCAAATCCCTTCGTCTGCTCGAAATCCTCGCCACCAAATTCATAGCGATAGCCAGGCGGACAACTGATCGAAACTAGGTCCTTCTTCAACTGTTTAACCAGCGCGCTCGGCAGCGTGCCCGGCGCCGCGTCACACTTAACCGTGATGCAACGCGCGTGATCCCTGCGCCGGATTTTGGGTGGAACCATTTCGTAGCGCCCTTCGGCGATCTGGCGGAACGGAACGCGACCGTTGGTCAGGGAACTGATGGCGGAAAGATTGTACAAATCCGTCATTTGGCTGCGCTCTTCAGCACGCAGGTACAGACGGATATCGATAAGCTTGTCGCCTTCGCGCAGTTGTGTCACCGCGTAGCCGGACAACCCTGTATACATGGTCATGGCCACATCCTGATTGGTGATCCCAGTGATGCTGGCTCGCTCAGGGTCCACGTTGAGCGTAGCCTGCACGATTTCCGGGTCCCAGTCGTCGTGGATGTTCGCGGAACCCGGCATGGCGGCCAAGTCGTCTTTAATTCTTCCGGCCAACCGGCGCAGCGCCGGCATATCCGGCCCGTAGATTCGAAGCTGGACGGGTACGCCAATCGGCGGTCCGGTCTCCAACTGCTCAATGGTGATGCGAGCGGAGCTGACCTTCTGCACCAACTCCAATTTCAGCCGCTTGACCAGTTCCGAGGTCTCCTTCTTGTCAGTATTGTGGACCAGAATCTGCGCGTACGCATCCGAGGGCATTTCGGGAGCAACGGAGAGCCAGAAACGCGGGCCGCCCTGGCCAATAAAGCTCGTGTAAGAATTAATGTGATTGCCTTCCAACTGATCCATCAACTGGATAATGCGTTTGGTTTCGGCGCTGGTGGCGTTGAGTGGAGTGCCTTCGGGCATGAATACATTGACCGTGAACACGTCGTGAAGGTCTTTCGGAAAAAAGGCGCTTCCGATGAGAGGCAGCAGCGAAACGGCTCCAGCCAGGAACACCACTGCCAGCGTCAAGGTTCTGAATTTGTGCTGGATTGCGGATGTGACAAATCGGTTGAACAGACCCGGGAAGCCTTTCAACGCCGTACCGGAGGACACGCCGAGACTCTTCTGTCCTTTCAGAATGTAATAGCCGAGCAGCGGCACAAAGGTCATGGAAGTAATGCGGCTGCACACCAGCGACGCCGTCACCACGACCGGCAGCGAGTAGATGAAATCGCCAGTCTTTCCGCTCACCAGCAGCAGCGGGAGGAAGGCCACGCAGTTCGTCAGGGTCGCGTACATGATTGCGTGGGCGAGCTTGTTGGGCCCGAGCCACGCGGCCGTGGTGCGGTCAGTCCCCTCAGCCAGTTCGCGATTGATGGCGTCTGCCGCAACCACTGGATCATCCACCAGCAGGCCCAGCGCGATGATCAGCGCCGCGATGGAAACTTGCTGGATGTCAATCCCAAGCAGATTCACCACGCCCAGCGTCATGGCCACTGTGATGGGGATCGTCAGGGCCACGACCAGGGCGCTGCGCCATTCCATGAACAGCAAGCAGCAAATGATCACGATCACCACTGCTTCCAGGAAGTTCTGATTGCACTCGGCGATCTTCGCATGAACCTCTTCAGGCTCGTTGCTCGTACGCTCGACACGCAAGTCCTGCGGCAACTCGTACTGAAGTTCCTCCAGCGCGGACTCCAATTCTTTCGAGAATTGACTGACTTGTGTTCCCTTGATCTGGCGAATGGCCAGCGTCACCGCGCGGCTGGTCTGAAGCGACGAGTCCTGTGCGTTTGATGCCGGCGCTTTGACCGTTCGAAAATTCATGACTTCGGGCGGATCGGCGTAGCCACGCGTCACATCCACCATATCCCGCAGATACAGCGGCAATCCGCCCGCATTGACCGCGATAACGACGTTGTCAATGTCTTGTTCGCTGTTGAATTCGCCCGACGGTCGGACCTCGACTTTCTGGCTGGGAAGTTCGAGCGAACCGCCCGGCAGGTTGATGTTGCGCGCTTGGATGCGCTTGACCACTTCTTTCGGCGAAATGCCAAACTTCTCAAAACGCTGACTGCTATAGGAGAGCGTGATCTGCTCGTCCTGCACGCCGATCTCCGTCACCTTGCCAACGGTCGGGTTTTTCTTCAGCACGTCCCGGATACGGTCTGCGAATTGATGGAGTTCGCGATACGTGTATTTATCGCGCGCATTCAAGCGCAGCTTCGCCTGCAGCTCGTCGAGGTTCTGGACAAAAAAGCCATGCCAGACATCCGGATGCCACTCGCGCAGCAGCAATTCCTCAGTTTCGTACGCTTGTAGCTTTTTATCGAGTGACGTCCGGTCCGTGAGCGCCTGGAAGTCCAGCATGGCCGCTCCCGGCGCTTGCAGCAGGCGGACATCGCGTCCAAGACCCTGTTCGTTCAAAAAGCGGATGAGGCGCTCGCCCATCCGAATAACGACCGCGTCCGCAACCGTGCGAGGGTAGACCATCACGCCGCTGACCCTGTCTTCGCGAAATTCCGGCGAAGCCTCCGAGCGAGCTTGCGCCAATACGGATTTGATTGCATCGGCGCGCAACGCTATGTCAACATCACTCACAGGCGGGCTCGACACTGTCAGCATAACCGCGGCAGTCTCTCCAAAATCCGTGTCCAACATGGCTTGAATTGGAGTGCCATTAATGGTTGGGAGGTCTGTGATTTCGTTCAGCTTCTGCCGCAGATCCATCCAGACTTGGTCTGAATTCTTTGTGCGCTCAAATAGCTCCACAAAAACAAAGGCCGCGCCCTGGCGACTGATCGAGTAGACGTGTTCAACGGCCGGGTTTTCGGACAATTTCCGTTCGATCTTGCAGGTGAGTTCCTGCTCGACTTTTTCGGGGCGCGCACCGGGGTACACCGCGTACGCAACGGCGATACGCACAGGCACAGTGGGATCCTGCCGTTGAGGCATTCGGGTGTAGGACCAGAAGCCCCAAGCCATAGTCATGAGTAACATGATCCATGCAACCGGCCGTTTTTTGACGAAGTACTCGCTTGTTGTCATGTGCGTAACCTTTCAATTCAATCATTTGTACCGCCGGCTTTCAGCCGGCCAGTTTCATGTTGTCGTGATCGTGCCGGCTGGAAGCCGGCGGTACAAAACGGTCATTCGAGAACCGTCACGTCCGGTTCGCCATTCAATCGATTTGCGCCATTGACGACGATGCGGTCGCCGGCTTTCACATCACTGCCAGGAAGAATTTCGACGCTGTTGCCGTAGACTCCGCCGAGGAGAACCTGGCGGCGTACCGCTTTCCCGTTCTCCAACCGGTAAACACAAAAGTGATGAGCGTCCGCTCCGGGCTGCAGCGCCGTCAGCGGGAGAAGCATCGCTTCCCGTTCTGTACCGATGCGCAGTGACGCAATCATGCCGGAGCGCAGCCGTCCGTGGGGATGGCTGGCGTTCGGAGGGTTGTTAAGAGTGACTTCGACCAGGAATGTGCGGGTCGTGGAATCCGCGGCCGGCGCGATCTTGGTCACGTCGCCGGTGAACTTTTCCCAACCCAGCGCTTCGACCAGGACGTCAAGTTTGTCGCCGACCGCGACCTTTGGCGCGAACGTCCGATTGGCTTCGTCGCCCAGTAACAGATCGGGCACTTGAAATTCAACGTGGACCTGCGCCACGTCCATGACGGTGAAAACGGACTGATACGCAGCCACACGTTCACCCGCCTCTACCTTCTTTGCGACGACTGTGGCATTAGAGAAAGGAACTTTCAGGAAGCAGTCTTTTAACCGGTCATTCGACGTATCGAGGCTGACTTGCGCCGCGTGTTCATGCTGCTGAGCCGCCGAAAGTGCCTGTTGCGCCGCCACCACCTGTTGTGCCGCCGCTTTGACATTTGCCGCTGAAACATCCCGCTGGCTGGCGGCCAGATCAATTGAGCGCTGAGACGTGGCCTCTGGGGTCATCGAGGCGAATCGGTCTGCATCAAGTTTGGCGAACGCGAAGTCGTGCTCGCGCGCCTTCAACAGTGCTTCTACAGCCCCCAAACCGGCTTCAGCCAGACGGACGGTGGCCCGAGCTTGCTCCAACGCGGCTGCTTCCGTCGCAACCGCCAGCCGGTAATCGCGCGTCTCCAGTTGCGCAATAATGATGTCTTGCGTGAGACGATCCCCTTCCTGAACATTACGTGTGCCGGAACTGATGTCGATTTGATGCAGCGCTTCAACCGTCCCGGGAACCTTGAATGAAAGTTCCACGGTTCGCCGAGGCTTGACAATCGCACTGAAGCGCGCCGCAGTCTGCAACTTCTCTGGCTTGATTTCGATGACACTCACCACGGGCTTGGATGGCGGAGCCTGACGCTGCTCGCGAGAGATCAAGCGGCGTACATCCGACTGGATGGAATTGGCTGCCGCGTGGACCCGCTCACTGGGCACGAAGAAGTAAACTGTCGCGCCTGATACGACCAGCGCAATGGGAAGTATGAAGTACCATTTCAGAAGAAATTTAATGATTCGCATGATTCGCTCCTTCTACGTTTGGTTCGTACTGGGTTTCGACGTGGTTCGATTTCTTTTGTGGAGAACACGAATCGAGTGCCAATCGGATTTTGCGGCGATGGGTATGTTGCAAGATGTTCAACGGTGAGTGCTTTAAGATGTGTGGGGCCGGGCGATCTTGAGGTTTTCGCGGCCAGGATGGCTTTCGCGAATTCGCGATACTTCGCGAAATTGATTTATGACTTCAATGGACTTCTGATAACCTGAATTCGTTTTCTCCGTGCCGCATGGAAACCTCCATAGGGTAATGACTGGGTACGGACATCGACGACCGCAAGCGCGCGGAGGCCAAGATGATTCAGGGTGAAGGGGAGTTTCAGCAGATCGTCGAAGCGATCGCTCAGGCCGTCTATGTCCTCTCGCCGGGCGGAAAGGTGCTGTACGCGAATAGGCTGGCGCTCGATTTTGTCGGTCTTGGGTTGAAAGACGTTCAAGCGGACGATATTGAAAAGCGTGTCTGGCATCCCGGCGACTTTGAACTCGTCCGAGCGGAACACGACCGGGGATTCGCTGCGGGAGTTCCCTTTGAACTCGAACTGCGTGCACGCGGGAAAGATGGGCAATACCGCTGGTTTCTGGCGCGTTTCAATCCCACGCGAGATGAACGGGGGCAGGTCTTTCGGTGGTATGCCACGGCGACGGACATCGACGACCGGAAGAAAGCAGAAGAGCGGCTGCGGGACGACAAGGAAAAACTGCGCCGCGAGAATATCGCGTTGCGGGAGGAAGTCGATAAAGCCTCGATGTTCGAGGAGATTGTCGGCGCGTCAGCTCCGCTCAAAGCGGTCCTGGCGCGTGTGGCCAAGGTCGCCCCAACCGATTCCACGGTGCTGATCACCGGCGAAACCGGCACGGGAAAGGAACTCATCGCCCGCGCCATTCACCGGCATTCTGAACGTTCCTCGCATCCTTTTGTAAGCGTGAATTGTGCGGCAATCTCCCAATCCTTGATCGCGTCGGAATTGTTCGGCCACGAAAAAGGCGCCTTCACCGGCGCGCTCCAGCGGCGCCTGGGCCGTTTTGAATTAGCGGAAGGCGGCACGATCTTTCTCGACGAAGTCGGCGAAATCCCGCTCGAAACGCAAGTCGCTCTCCTGCGCGTACTGCAAGAGCGCGAATTCGAGCGCGTCGGTGGAGACAGATTAATAAAGACGAATGTGCGCGTGATCGCCGCGACCAATCGCGATTTGCAGTCCGCCATTGTCACGAATGCGTTTCGCAGCGATCTCTATTATCGATTCAACGTGTTCCCTATCGAGGTCCCGCCTCTGCGCGAGCGCAAAGACGACATTCGGCTGCTGACTGAATACTTCATCGATCGCTTCGCACGAAAAACAGCCAAGACCATCAAGCGAATCGATAAGAAGACCCTGGAGTTGCTTCTTGAATATTCCTGGCCGGGAAACATCCGCGAACTGCAAAATGTCATCGAGCGCTCAGTGATCCTCTGCGACACGGAGAACTTCTCAGTAGACGAGAATTGGCTGTCCCGAGCGCCGCAGCAGGAGCTTGCGGCAAGCCCGGTCACGCTCTCCAAAATATCCGCCGCGCGCGAGAAGGAAATGATCGAAGCGGCCCTCGCCGCAAGCAAGGGAAGAGTGTCCGGCCCATCGGGTGCGGCGACGGAACTCGGCCTTTCGCCGTCCACGTTGGAATCGAAGATCCGTGCGCTGAAGATCGACAAATATCGCTTCAAGTCAAATTAGAGTTTCGACTGAACGCTTGAATTCGCGAGGAATTCTCGAACCTTCGCGAATTTTATTTCACAACAAACCAGCGCTTCATAGGGGCGGCGGCAATTGGCCTCTCCATTGCGCTCGCTCTTTCGTCGGTAACGAATTGCGAGGAGCCTATGATACTCAGCACAGCATCGGTTGTTTGGCACAGAGGATTGAAAGATGGCAAAGGAACGATCGGTGTTCCGAGCGGCGTTCTATCCGAGACACCTTATTCATTTGCCTCGTGCTTTGAAGACGGACAGGGAACCAATCCCGAAGAACTGCTCGCCGCAGCGCTCGCGGCGTGCTTCACCATGACGCTGTCGGCGCGGCTCGTGACGCTGAAATTCACACCGGAACGTGTGCGCACCACGGCGACCGTGACGCTCGAATTTCTAAACGGCGCCTGGACCATTTCAAAAATCGCTCTCGACGTGGCCGCGAAAGTTCCCCGCATCAGCGAATCCGCGCTCCAAGCGGCTGCCGGCGATGCGAAATACTGTTGTCCCATTTCACGCATGCTCAATGTACACGCCGTTCTAAATGTGCGGCTGGAAAGTCAACGCGGGAAACTCGCGGAATAGTCATCCGCAAAAGCTCGCGCTGTATCACGGAAATTTCTGGAGGGACGAAGTGATGACAAAAACTGGAAATACCCTTGTTCATGGCCCGCGCTCCCAAGCCGGCGACCTCGGCGTCCATCCCGGCGTGGCGGCGCACTCGGAACTGAACGACATTGTGTTGCAGGGCATACTCAATCTGACCTCGTCCTTCCACAATGGAGCAAGGATTGACTGCGTGCTAAGCGACGGAAACCTGTACGTTCGGGCCGATCGCCAAAGTCTTTCGAAGATAATCTCCTGCGTGCTGGAATTTACGATCCAGGCGCTGAATCTGCTCCCGCACGATCCGACGCAATCGTATAGCGGCGTTCTTCGCACCTGGGCGGATAAGGAGAACAATGTTGCTCTGGAAATCTTCCATGTGAGCATTCTCAAAAGGGAAGTTCAAGGGGAAGTGATCACGGCGGGTGTCATCGTCGCTAATTTGATTCTGCAGCGAGGACAAGAGCGCGCCCAGACGCTGCTCAAACGGGTCGGCGGGCGAATTGATGTTGACGTTTCGCAAGGGAGTCGCGTTTTCGACCTGAAGATTCGTATGGATATGCCGCGTTTGGCACACGCGGAGGAATTGGTGAATATATGAGTACGAATTGCAGACTCTGCGCGTGCGACATTTCGGGCAATGCACCGCATGGATTATGTCCCAAGTGCGTGCTGCGCGCGGTCATGGAGGAGACGTTAATCGGCAAACCCGCTTTGAAAGCCGCGCCCGCAACTTCCTCCGCACGACGCCTGGGAGACTATGAACTCATCGACGAAATCGCGCGCGGCGGCATGGGCATCGTCTACCGTGCGCGCCAAATCAGCCTCGAGCGCGTCGTCGCCGTCAAGACCATTTTGCGCGGCAACCAAGCCTCCGCAGAGGATCTCGAACGTTTCCTCAGTGAAGCGATCGCCGCCGGAAAGCTTGATCACCCCAACATTCTGCCCATCTACGAAATCAGGCGCGACGCCGGTGTGCCCTACTTCAGCATGCGCCTCGCCGCAGGCGGCAACCTTGAGGAGCGTCTTGCCAGGGGCCTTCCAGCCCCGCCCGATGCCGCGCGCCTGCTGGCCAAGATCGCCCGCGCGGTCCACCACGCGCATAACCACGGCATTCTGCACCGCGACCTCAAGCCCGCCAACATTCTCCTCGATCACGACGGCGAACCCTTTGTCTCCGATTTCGGCCTCGCCAAACGCCTTGCCGTCTCGCTGGGCGCCACCGAACCCGGCAGCATTATCGGCACGCCAGGCTACATGGCGCCCGAACAGGCATCCGGTGACTCCCAGCACGTCACCATCGCTGCCGACATCTACAGTCTGGGCGTGATCCTCTACGAAGTGCTGACCGGCCGCCTTCCCTTCACCGGCGCGTCAGCCATGGAAATGCTCCGGCGGGTCGTGGAGGAAGACGTGACTCCTCCGCGCACACTGGACAGGCGCATTCCCACCGACATCGAAGCCATCTGCCTGAAGTGTCTTGAGAAAGACCCTCTGCGCCGCTACGCCTCCGCCGAAGCCCTGGCCGAGGATCTTGAGCGCTTCGTGAGCGGCGAAACGGTGCTGGCGGAGCAATCCAATCCCATCCACCGCCTCGCGCGCCTTATTGAGCGCAACTCGCCCGTCGTCGAGTTCCGCAATTGGAGCCGCGTGTTAGTTGTGTCCGGCACGTTGATTCTGCTCGGCCACGCAGCCACGTTTCTGCTGATCCAGACGCGCCAACCCGAGTGGACCTTGTCACTTTCGCGTGGGCTGCAATTGCTCGGCGAGACGATCCTGATCTTTTTTTGGCGCCCGCAGAGCAACCGTCCGAGGACCGCACTGGAACGCCAGCTCTGGTCGCTCTGGCTGGGCTTCCTGCTCGCGCACCTGAGCGGCATTCTCGCCGGCCACGGGCTGTTGCTCCACGGCGCCATCGAACGCGCCGTGGCCATCCCGGCCTATTGGACCGAACTGGCGTCCTACCCGTGCTTCGCCGTTCTGGTGGGCTTGGCGTTCTTCGCGATGGGCAGCAGTTACTGGGGCAAGTGCTACGTCTTTGGCGTCGCCTTCTTCGTGTTGGCACCACTGATGCCCTTGAAACCGGAATGGTCCCCGCTTGAATTCGGCGGACTGTCCAGTGCGGTGCAGGCATATATCTGTGTACATTTACGACAGATGGCGAAGTAACCTTGTGCTGCCAGCGTGTTAAACGGCGGCGCCACCCTATTCGTCGCGATCGTCAATCCCCTCGCCCAAATTAACTTTGCCGCACTACGACTCCTTACCAATGAAAGGACCATTTCATGCGTGAAATCGCCTGCGTTCAGCAAGGCTTTTTTCCCACCCAAGATCGAATCGTCCAAATCATTTCCAAGCTTTTCCGATTTCCAGCCACACGCTGCGGCGCGTTCGTCGTTCTCGACGCCGGTTGCGGCACCGGAAAAGCCATTCACGATCTCCGTGTCGGCTGGCTCAACAGCCAGAAACTTCTTAGGGACTCGATTACCAAGAGGACAACCTCAAGAAAGGGCTGGCGATTTTAACTGATTTTTGCACGGTGTTTTCTGCCGAGAATGTGGAAACCGGCCACGGACACGTCCGCGGCGCGCTTCCGCTGCTCAATTAGAAGACGGTGTGATTCTTCGGGGTTGGCGGAGACAATCTCCTCGCGCAATTTCTCATCCAACGACTTTTCCCGCTGGCGATTGTATTCACACAGATGGACTACAAAGTCCGGGGAATCGTGCCGAATGTTTTCGACCCGGCAATGGATCTTGGTCAGGCCGGCCAGTTTCGCCGCCGCAAGGCGCCGATGCCCGCTCAAGACAAAACCGTCCTTAGTGATCATGATCGGCTCACGGAGACCATTTTTCCGGATGCTCTTAGCGAGGGCGATGATCTCCGGGTCGTTCGGGTTGATGGGACGATAAAGCCCACCATTGCGCGTGTCGTTTTCCGGCGCAGGCTTAATGAAATCTATTGGCCGCGCCAAGATCAGGACTTGCCTTGATTTTTGATCTTTTCGGCGTGATGGGCGCGGTGCGCTAAGTTTGCACCGCCCTTTGCCAGTCGGCGAATGAAGAAACCGTTGCCCTTGAGCTTCTTGGCTATTTGTAATGCGTTGGAAATCTGCCCCTTGGAAAGGGCCAATTCATATTGCCAAAACAAGTATGTTGGCGAGTCTTTCTCCTCCATTTCAAGTTCCTCCGCATATAGGGCGGAGTTGAAATAGAGTTGAATTGTTAACGCGATTTACCTATGATACTTTGTAATTGTTTACCGCCCTCAAGCGCATCTGTCTGATGGTCTTCGAGCCTCAACCGATTGCTTTCCGTCCCGCAAAGGAAACACGCGTGGAACTTCGGCGGCAAGCAGCGGAAGGCAGATGGGGCCAGTGAGCAAGAGGAATCTCATCGCATTGGCAAAGAAAATCGTTCTGCGTCCCATTCGATTGCTCATCGACTCGCGTCGATTTTTTTTAGTCCCGTCGCGCTATCCAACTGCGCCAGACTGTTGAGCAGATCGGCTTGCGCCTGATGCGCGGCAAACACCGTCTGCTTGTAAGTGCGCTGGGCGTCGAGCAGATCGAGCAGGCTCGCCGCTTTGCGGTCGTATGCCTTTTGAACAATCTCCAGCGACTCCTTAGCCTTGTTCAGCGTCTGCGTCGCATACAGTTGAACGATCTTTTTGTTTGCGACAACCGCCTGATACGCTTTGTCCACGTCGGTCATGGCCTGCTGTTTGGCCTGGCGGTATTGCGCGACGGCCGTGTCGCGCTGGGCTTCGGCCTGCGAAATATTGGCTTTGTGATTGTTGTACAATGGCAGCGGCACGGAGAAGACCAGGCCCACCGTGTTGTCGCCGCCTACCCGCTGGTATTCGCCGCCGACAGTCACATCGACGACGCGCTGGGCGCGCGCGAGATCGATGTTTTTCTCCGCCGCGTCCAGATTGCGCTTTGCCGCGATCACGTCGGTGCGCTCGGCCGCGCGGGCACGCAATTCGTCCAGATTAAATTCGGTTTCAGGCGCCGTGAGATTGCCGATCAGTTCCAGCTCCGGTAATGGGCCTGGAGCTGAAGGCGTGCTCGCGTCTCCTGCTGCGGAGCCGGATTTGCGTTCGGGCACTTTCGCTCCCAGGATGTTGATCAGGTCGCGGATGGCCTGAACGTACGTGAGTTCCGCGGTGGCCACGTCGCGATCGAATTGAATCTTGTTCGCTTGAAATTTGATCAGGTCCGCTTCGGCAATGTTGCCTTTTCTGGCCTGGCTCGTCATGAGTTCCTCGGTCTTTGAAACGGAGTCGAGAATCTCCTTGGCGCTCGCCAAATTGTCGCGCGCCAACAGTGCGCCGTAGAAGAACTGCTTCATCTGCAAAGTCTGCTGCCGCAGCGTATCGAGCACCTGTGCTTCGTTGGCAAGCAAAGTAAAGTCCGCAGCATCGGTGCGGATGCGCTTTTTTCCCGCGGTCTCGATCACCTGGTCGATGCGGAACGTGTATGTCGGATTCGACGCGGTGCCGGTATCGAAGGCATAGTTGTTCAGACGTCGATCGGTTTTTATCTGCTCGGCGCCTACGGTCAGCGTTGGATTGGGGGTGTACGTCGCGGCCAGGCGCGCGGCGCGGCTGGCATCGACGCCGTGGCGAGCGGCGACGATGCTCAGGTTGTTTCGATACAGGAAGCGCTCAGCTTCGTTGAGATCCAGCTTCGCGGGAAGTTCGGCGGGTTCCTGCGAGCGGGCGTTCCAAGCGAAATTCAACGAAGCCATGACGATAGTTATTTGGGCGATGCGGTTCACAATTGGCTCCTTGGGAGAACGGGCGATTAACCCTTTGGGGTAAAAAACGACAGGGCATAGTTCCGCCATCAAGCGGACGGCTCCTTCCGCCTGAAGGCGGGACTACGAACGACACTACGCCGACTTGCGTACATCCGCGGCGGGCGCGTCCAACACCTTCTCGGCGCGCTTCAACGTGAATGAAAAGCTGCTTCCTTTGCCGAGTTCGCTTCGGCACGTGATCTCGCATCCGTGCGCCTCGACGATTTCTTTTGCAATAGCCAATCCAAGACCCGCGCCTTCGACGTTTTGCCCGGGCACGCGAAAAAACTTCTCGAACACGTGCTCGCAATGTTCGCGCGAAATTCCGATGCCTTGATCGCGCACTGAAAAGACCACCGCTTCGCGCGTCGTGGCGGCGTTCACGACGATGTGCGCGCCGCGCGATGAGTACTTTGATGCGTTGGTCAGCAGATTGCTCAAGACGAGCCCAATGCGGTGCGGATCGGCGGAGACTTCCGGTGTGCTGAATGGAATGTCGATGTCCAGCACCTGTTCGGCATCAGCCAAGCGGCCGCGCACGGAGAGAGCCGCGGATTCCACGAGATCGCGCGCGCGCTGCGCGCGCAATTCCATGCGGACGCGCCCGGCTTCGATGCGGCTGAGATCGAGAATGCTGTCCACCAGCGCGCGCAGCCGCTCCACGTCGGCTCGGGCTGCGTCAAGCAGCTCGCGCTCTCGCGGGCCATGATTCGCGTACTTACTTTCCAACAGTAGATGAATCGCCATCTGCAACGACGTGAGCGGCGTTTTGAGTTCGTGCGAGGTGGTGGAAAGCAGGCCGCTTTTCAATTCGTCGAGCTTGCGCAAATGTGTGATGTCGGCGAGAACCACGGTCACGCCGAGCAAGCGGCCGTCTCCCTCCTGAATCGGAATCGCTTTCGGCAAAAAGAATTTTTCTTCGCGGCGATCAAACACCTGGATGCTGCTCTCGTAGCCTTTCTGCGTGGCGGATTCGCCCTTGCGCGCCGTGCGCCAAAGCTCGGCCAGCCACGCGTGAGGACAAGCTTGCACGCGCACGCCCGGGTGTAAATCGAACAAGGCCTCCGCGGCTTTGTTGACCATGTCCACCGTCCCGTCGGGGCGCAGCAGCACCACGGCATCGTGAAGGCTGTCCACGGCCAGTTGCGTCGTTTTCTCCGTGCGGACAAAGCGCGCGTGCTCGCCCTCGCGCACATCGCGGAGGCGCGCGGCCATCGCATTGAACGCTTTGGCCAGCACGGCGAATTCATCGTTCGAATGGATGCGCACGTCCGTATCCAGATTGCCGCGTTCGACTTCCTGAACCGACGTTGTCAAAGCCCGGATCGGGCGCAGAATCCAGCGCTGTACGAAGAGAAAGAACACGACCGCCGCCACCGCGCCCGTCACAAACATCAGGTACATGCTGCGCACCGTGCCGTCCGCCTTTTCTTTCGCGCGGAGCGCGGCGAGCTCCATGTTCTCCTGGTTGCTGCGCAGAATGTCATCGGACACGGCAATGCTCTTTTCAATCATCGGCTTCACGGTTTCGAAATATAGCGTGCGGCGCTGTGCATCCGATTTTTCCACTTTCAACAACTCCGGCAGCAGCGCGGCAAGCTGCTGATAACGATCACGCAGTTCGTCGGTCTGCTCCGCTTCGCCGGGCACGTTGATGTTTCTGGACTGGCTTTCAAAGGCTTGTTCGAATTCCTTTTGATGCGCCAGCACCGCCCGCCTCGTGTCTTCCCCGCCGCCCAGCAGCAGACTCTCGATGCTGCTGTCGATTTGCTGGAGAGACTCTTTCATTTTCTGGCACGCCAGCACGCTCTGGTAATCTTCCTTCAAGATCACGTCGATCAACGGGCGCTGAGCGGTCAGTTGCGCGATGCTCTGAATCCCGATGACGCCCAGGATCAGGAGCAGCCCGCTGAAGCCCAGCAGAAGCTTTTGTCGCAGACCAAACATGCGCTACCTCAAATTCCATACTTCTTCCGCCGCCGCCACAGCGTCGCCTGATCGATGCCCAGCACGGCGGCGGCGGCTTCCAGCGAGGCCGTCGATTCCAGCAAGCGCTTAATATGCTGCTCCTCTATTGTATCGATGGACACCGGATCACCGATTTTCACTGCGGACGGTGTGCCGCGCGCAAACGGAAAGGACTCCGCGCCGACCGTTTCGCCGGAACACAGAATGGCGGCGCGTTCGAGCGTATTACGCAATTCACGGACGTTGCCCGGCCAGGAATGCGAGTGAAGCGCAGCCAAAGCCTCCGGCGTCAGAGATAACATGCGGCGATGGTTCTGAAGCGCGAAGAAAGACAGGAGATGTCGCGAGAGCGGCTCGATGTCCTCCGCGCGCTCGCGCAGCGGTGGCAGGTCAATCTGGAACACGTTCAGCCGGTAGTACAAATCCTCGCGAAAAGTTCCGGCTTTGACGGCGGCGAGCAGGTCGCGGTTGGTGGCGGCAATCACGCGCACGTCGGCGCAGCGCGTGGCCGAGTCGCCGACGCGCTCGTATTCGCGTTCCTGAATAAAGCGCAGCAGCTTTGGCTGCACGGAGAGCGGCAGGTCGGCGATTTCGTCGAGAAAAAGCGTCCCGCCTTCGCACGCCGCGACGCGCCCCGGATTGTCACGCACCGCGCCGGTAAACGCACCGCGTGTGTGCCCGAACAATTCGCTTTCGAGCAACTCCGCCGCCAGCGACGGGCACGACACGACGGCGAATGGCTTTTCTGCGCGCGGACTCCAGCGGTGAATCGAACGCGCCAGCACGCCTTTGCCGGTGCCCGTCTCGCCGGAAATCAAAATCGTCGCGTGGCTGCCCGCGACCTGCCGCGCCAGCGACAGCGCGCGCTGCATGATTGGGGAGCGCGTGGACAGATCGAGTTCCGGTCCCGCGCGGCCCAACGCCTCCTGCGCCGACGCCAACTGCTGTTCGAGCGCGCGCCACGCCTGAACTTTGCGCGTCATCAATCCGACTTGCGCCGGCGTGAACGGCTTGGGCAGGTAATCCTGCGCGCCGCGCTTGATCGCTTCAACCGCAGTGTCGATCGACGCGTATGCGGTGATCACGACGATTTTTACGCCGGGGTTCAACGCCAGCAGTTCCGGTATCAAATCCAGCCCGCTGTCGTTGCCCAGCCGGATATCGACGAACGCCATGTCGAAAAACTGCCGCGCAGCGGCTGCCGCGGCATCGCGGCGGTTGCTGACGCTGATGACGCGGTGGCCCTCGCCTTCGAGACAGATCAGCATGGTCTTGCGGATGTTCGGCTCGTCATCAACCAGCAGAATTCGCAAACCTTCAGGCAAACTTTCGTGCATGTCCGTGCCCCTGCGTGCCTCAGACATGACTTTAGCCGTTGGGGGTTCGCATTCAATCAGCATTGCTCATGCCCTTCAGGAACGTCGCTACGCGCCGGGAGGCGCCGCGCCCAACGGCTCTTCATGGCGGAAATGAAGCTGCTCGACGGCCAGGTCGTGCGCCTCCGGATGATGCCGCCCGCCGGGCATCAGGCTGATCAGCACCGGAAGAATCAGCAGCACCAGCACCGGTGCCAGCAGCATTCCGCCCACAATCACCATCGCCAGCGGGCGCTGCGTTTCCGAACCGATGCCGTGCGAGAGCGCCGCAGGCAACAAGCCGATGCACGCCGACATGCACATCATCAACACCGGCCTCATGCGAACCTGGCAGGCTTCGACGATCGCCTCGTGGCGCTTGCGGCCTTTTCGCCGTAATAAATTGTAGTGTGAAATGAGAATAATGCCGGCCATCACCGCAACTCCGAGCAGCGAAATGAAGCCTACCGCCGCCGAGACGCTGAAGGTCGTGTTCGTGAAATAAAGCGCCAGCACGCCGCCCACGAACGCCAGTGGGATGCTGGCCATCACCAGCAAACTGTCGATGAGCGAATTGAAGGTGCTGTACAGCAGCACGACAATCAGCAGGATTCCGACTGGCACGATGACCTTCAGGCGCTCAATGGCTTCGTTGAGTTCGCCGAATTCGCCGCTCCAATCGCAATGATAACCCGGCGGCAATTTGACGTTGGCCGCGACGCGCGATTGCGCATCGGCCACGGAGCTGCCGAGGTCGCGCCCGCGCACGCTGAATTTGATTGGAATGTAACGTTCGTTCCCTTCGCGGTAAATATACGACGCGCCGGATTTGAGCGAGATGTCGCACACGTCGCGCAAGCGCAACTGCGCGCCGCTGGCCGACACGACCGGAATGTTCTTGATTCTGTCCATGTCTTCGCGGTATTTCGGCATCAGCCGCACGATGACCGGAAAGTGGCGCTCCTGCTCGTACACGTCCGTCGTGGACTGGCCGCCGATGGCCGCTTGGACGATCGCGTTCACATCGCCGGTCGCCAATCCGTACCGCGCGCATTTCTCGCGATTGACTTCGATGATCACGTTGGGCTGACCCAGTTCGCTGAATACGCCCGCTTCCTCCACGCCGCGCACTGATGATAGCTGAGTCCTGATTTCGGCGGCCTTTTCTTCCAGCACCTGCAAGTCCGCGCCGAACAATTTCACCGAGTTTTCGCCCTTCACGCCCGAGACAGCTTCCTCAACGTTGTCCTCGATGTTCTGAGAGAAATTAAAGTCGATGCCGATAAAAGTCTCGGCGAATTTAGCTTTGATCTCATCGACCAGTTTGTCCTTGGTCACGCCCTTGCGCCATTCGTCATAAGGCTTGAGCGGCACGAAGAACTCGCCGTCAAATGAACCGGCCGGATCGGTGCCGTCGTCGGGGCGCCCGTGCTGTGAAACCACAGTGACCACTTCCGGAAAGCTCTTCAGAATGTCCCGGATTTGCGCCACTTTCGGCTGGCCGGCGTCGAGCGAAATAGTGGCCGGCATGGTCGCGCGAATCCACAGGTTGCCTTCGTCGAGCTTGGGAAGAAATTCCGTGCCCAAGCGCGGCAAAATCAGCGCCATCGCCGCAATGCATCCCGCGGCGAAGAGCAGCGTCACAACCTTGAATCGCAGCGCCAGTTTCAACATGAACGTGTACGCCGGTGTCAAAAGGCGCATCACGAGCGGCTGGCGTTCGGTGACCGTTTCCGGCAGCAGATATGCCGAAAGCGCCGGCGCCACGGTGAACGTGGCCAGCAGCGCGCCGACCAGCGCGTAACCGTAAGTCTTTGCCATCGGTCCGAAAATCTGTCCTTCGACGCCCTGCATTGTGAACAGCGGCAAAAACGCGGCGATGATGATCGCCGTCGAGAAGAAAATCGAACTCGATACTTCCGACGCGGCGGCGAGGATTTTCGCGAGTTTCTTGTTCGGCGAACCCAAGACGTGCACATGCTCTTTTTGATGATGGTGTTCGGCAAGATGGCGGAAGATGTTCTCCACGATGATCACCGTCGCATCGACGATGATGCCGAAATCGATCGCGCCCACCGACAGCAGATTCGCCGAATCCCCGCGCAAATACATGATCAACACGGCGAAGAAAAGTGCGAATGGAATGGTCGCGGCCACAATAATGGCGCTGCGCAGGTTGCCGAGGAAAATGTATTGAATGATGAACAGCAGCAGCACGCCGAAGATCAAATTATGCAGAACGGTATGCGTCGTGACGCCGATCAAATCGCGGCGGTTGTAATACGGCACGATCTTGATGCCCTTGGGCAGCAGGTTCGAGGAATTGATGTTCGCCACTTCCGCTTCGATGCGCGAAAGCGTATCGAGCGTTTTTTCCCCGCGGCGCATCAACACGATGCACTCGACCACGTCGCTGTTTGTGTCGCGGCCGGCGATGCCCAGCCGCGGCGCGTTCCCGATCTCCGTTTTGGCGACATTCTTGAGCAGCACCGGGGTGCCGTTGGTTTGAGACAGCACGATGTTATCGATATCGGTCAGGCTTTTGATCAAACCGATGCCGCGCACGTTGGCCGATTGCTGGCCGAGGTCCAGCGTGCGCGCGCCGACGTTGAGGTTGTTGTTTGAAATCGCCTGAATCACCTGCGGCAGCGTCAGTTTGAATGCCGTCAACTTTTCCAGATCGACATCGACGTGATATTCCTTGGTCATGCCGCCCCAGCCCGTGACATCGATCACGCCCGGAATCGTGCGGAAGCGGCGCTGCAGCACCCAATCCTGTAGCGTGCGCAATTCGATCAGGCTGAAACCCGCCGGCGCGACCAATTGATAGCGATAGATTTCGCCCACCGCGCTCTGCGGCGAAATCTGCGGCTGTGCGCCGTTGGGCAGCGGCGGCAGCGTGTTAAGCCGGTTGAGCACCTGCTGCAACGAATAGTTGTAATCGCTGTCGTATGAAAACTGCAGCCGGATGTCCGACAGCCCGTAGAGCGAGACCGAGCGGACGTGCTGCAAGCCGGGCAGGCCCGCCATCGTCACTTCAATCGGCACCGTGATGTAGCGCTCGATCTCCTCCGCCGACTGTCCGGAACTTTGCGTGACAAGTTCGACCAGCGGCGGCGCCGGATCGGGGTACGCTTCGATGTTCAGCTTGTAGAAAGCGAACCCGCCCGCGCTCAAAAACAGCAGCATCGCCAGCACCACCACGGCGCGCCGAGCGAGCGAAAACTGAATGATTCCGTTGATCATTTAACGTGATTGGCCTTATCCGCTGAATAAAATGCGCGTCAATTTGCATCGCTGTTGTTGAGGAAGATCGCGCCATCGCTGACCACGCGCTCGCCGGCCTTGAGGCCGTCGAGCACCTGGATTTGCGAGCCGCGCCGCTGGCCGGTTACGATCGTGCGCTTTTCAAATTCCAAATCGCTTTTCGCCACGTACACAACGTCCTTGTTGCCCTCGCGCACAACGGAGTTCGCGGGCACCGAGGGCATCGGCTTGCCGTCGCCCGACAGAATGCGAAATGTTGCGTACATCTCCGCTTTGAGCCGGCGCCCCTCGTTTGGAATCGTGCAGCGCACGGCGACGCGGCGCGTGTCCGGGTTGACCGCGGCGCCGATGTACGCCACTTTCCCGCTAAACACCTCGCCCGGATACGCCAGCAGTTCGACTTCCACGGCGTCTCCCTCGTGTACATTCGGCGCATCCACCTCGTACACGTCCGCGACCAGCCACATGCTGGACATGTCCGCGATGGTGAAGAGCGGATCGGAATTGTCGGGCTTGATGTATTGCCCCAGCCCGATTTTCCGCGCGGTGATCGTGCCGGCGATCGGCGCTTTCACGCTGACGATGCGATCCACCACGCGGTTTTTAAGCAGCGTGTCGATCTCTTCATCGCTCTTTCCGAAGATGCCTTTGAGGCGGTCGCGCACCGCCGTGATGATGTGCCCGCCGGCGGCGATGTCGGTCTTCGCGCTCTCGATGTCCGACTCGGCTTGTTTCTGATCGCGCTTCGCCTGCTCCATATCCTTGAGCGCCTGTTCCGAATCGCGCATCGCCGACTGCGTGTCGCGCAGAGCGGATTGCAAGTCGCGTTGAGCCTGTTCGTAATCTTTTTCCGCCACGGCTTTGTCTTCCACAAGGCCCTTCTGCCGTTCCTGATTGAGTTCCGATAGTTTGGCGCTGAGGTTCGAGATTTCGACGTTGCGCTTGGAGATGTCGATGCTTCGATTCGAAATGTCGATGTTGCGCGCGGCGATGTCCTTGCTGGATTCGGCGAGTTTCAACGCGTTTTCAGCTTTGCGCAGATTGGCCACCGCCGAAATCAAATCCGTTTCGGCCTGCACCAAATCGAGCGTTTCGATTTCGTACAGCGGCGCGCCTCTTTTCACGGCATCGCCGGGCTTCGCGAAAACTTTCGTCACGCGCCCCGTGAATTCCGCGAAGACCGGCGTCATCAAATCTTCGTTGAACGCGATCTTTCCCGTGCAAACGTGCTCGGCTTGAAAGTTCTTCGTCTCCACCGTCTGCAAACTCACCGCGCTTTTTTGCTTTTCGTCGATCTTGACGAGAGTTGAATCCGTTTTCTCCGAATCTGATTTAGACGTCACTGCTGCTTCGCCCGATTGAGCTTCCGCGTGTCCAAAAAAGAGGAAGTACCCGGCGAGCGAAGCGGCGGCGACAACAATCCCGACAACGATCCACGCAACTTTGCGCGACGCCTTAGGCGCACTCTCTAAGTCGGCGGAATCAGCGGGTGATTCGTTTGCGATCTCTGGATGGTGCATTTGCGCTTCTCCACTTTCGGTAAGCGCGCATTAAGCACACTTTGTGCCGAGGTGAGAGAAGTACGTTAATGCCATTTCGAAGGGAACTTAAGAAAAACAGGGAATCAATGAACGGATCGTCGTCTTGCAAATTGCAACGACGTCGCTCCGGTGCATTGAATATTGAAATTCAACGTTGAGAAAACCACGTCCTGTTAAAACTATGATCGAGGTTAAATTCAGCCGCTGCATGAACGTTATGACCGAATTTGAATGAAATAGATCGTTTTGTGCTTCATAGGAAGCGATGCCTAAAATGATCGAGGCGATGTGAGGGCAGACTTTCAACTCCTTGAAAACTGAAAATGGGCAAGATCGTTATGCCGCTTCGCAATAATAATGGCGGAGCAAGCCGCCGAGCCAGGTTTGGCAATGAATCTGGCCGGACTTTTGGGGCGCGTCAGACGATGGGATGACGGACGGCGAAAGCGGTTTGTTCCCCATCGCTTGATGCAGAACATTTTGGCGATCCAGAACAGGAGCGGATTGGGGATTCGTGAAGGCATGATGATGAAACGCACAACTCCTTGGATTGTTGAAGGAAGACGTAGTTTTTGAACAGTGGAAAAGAAGCAGTTTAGTGCGGACTTGCAGACTTGGCAAATGGAGTGAAAACGTCAAAATCGATTTCGTGCAGAAAGATGCAAATTCCGGTCGAAAAAGTGCAAATCTTACCGCAAAGGAATCGCCAAGCGGAATCAGGAAATCCGTATAAAGCCAAATGCAATCTATAGATACGATTTGCGTCGGGTCGCAATCACACCCACGAGGTCCGGGGTTCGAGTCCCTGTGCGCCCATTCTTGAATAGCGCTGATTCAAAACAACCAACGCGCACTCGCGTGCGGCGTTCGACCGTCCATCATTCCTGTCCGCCGAGCGTGGTTATTTCTACTCTTCATGTCGCGACACTCTATTTGACGCCTGAATCGCATGCTGGTGTATTCGTAAAAAGGCGCGTTCCGCTTAACTTAAATTGAGAATCTTCTGAATGATTTATCAAGCATTTTTTTCCCGCGCAAGGGTCGCTCTGTTGCTCATCGCCTTTTGCGCTTGCGCCGCGCACGCCACTGAAACGCGCGTGCTTTTTGATTTCGAATCCGCCGATGAATTTCGTGCGTGGGAATTCAAACAGAAGTCGGCTCAATTGAGCGACAAACACGTCACACACGGTAAATCGGCGCTCGCGATCTCGGCCAACGAATACATGGCCAATTTCCGCAATCAGGATTGGTCCGGATTCGATTCGCTCGACATGGATGTCTTCGCCGAAACGGACGGACCGGTTGCCGTTTCGCTGCTGATCGCCGATCAGGCCTGGCGCGCGAAGGACGGCAGCTATTGGAACCGCTACAACGGCGCGATGAATCTCAGCCCCGGTGCGAACACGCTTTCGATTCCCGTGGGCGGGCTGTACCGCGGCGAGGCGGGCAGCCGCAACAACGATCTCAAATCGAACATCGAACCGAAGACGATCATCCGCTTCGATCTTGGCTTCTCGACCAAATCCGGAAAAGGCACGCTGTATCTCGACCACATGCGGTTGACGAAAGAGTCGCGGCCGGACGGCGTGCTGGCGTTCGATTTTGGGCCGGAGAATCAAGTGCTCGCGCCGGGATTCACGGCGGTGACGTGGAGCACTGTGTATAAGAAGGGAGTGAACGGCTACGGCCTGCGCTTCGCCGCGGGCGGCCCGAATTCCGCGCGCGACGACACGTTTCCGACGCGGCTGTATCAAGACTTTGTGATGATGGACGGCAACGAATTTCTCGCCGACGTTCCAGATGGGCTTTATCACGTCTGGCTGGCCTACGACGACTGCGGCTATTGGGGCGGCGAGGAGGCGCGTTTTAAAAAGCGATCCGTGTCGTCGGATGGGAAAGTTTTGTGGAGTGAAGAACGCGATCCCGCGGATTATCTGTACCACTTTGAAAACGTTGAACCGCTGCCGGGGCAGAGCGTGTGGGATTTGTACATGAAATATCTCTTCGAGCCGAAGCGATTCGACGTGACGGTGAAGGAGGGATTGCTGCGGCTGCATTTCGATGCGGACGGGGCGCTGGGATGCAAAGTCGCGGGATTGATTGTGTATCCGGATTCGAAGAAAGCTGACGGCGAAAAGTATGTGGCGGAAGTGGAGGCGCGCAACCGGGCGGAGCTTGAGGCGAAGGCGGTCTTCATGGGGCCAAAGCAGCCCGCGGATGCGCCCGCGCAAAAAGAGGAAGTGGCCGTTGGGCCGGTGCCGCTTGAAAAACAGCTTTCGGTTTTTGACGGAGTTGGCGAACACGATGCGCCAGCAATGATGGCGGCGCGGGGACAAAGTGTTTCGACGAGTTTCGCAGTGCGAACCACGAAGAATTTTCCTGAAGCGGTGACGTTGGTTCCGTCGGCCTTGAAAAACGAGAGCGGAAAACTGATCGACGCCGGCGCGATCGACTGCCGCGTGGTGCGGCACGCCGTTCAGCGCACGTACAACAGCCTGTCGTACACGATCTCCGGCGACACGCTTCGACCCGTCAATGGCGCGAAGCTGCTTTTGCAAGCAGGCATCACGCGGCAGTTTTGGATCACAGTCAAAGTGCCGAAAGAGGCCGACGGCGGATCGTATGCCGGTGTGGTGCTGATCAAAGCGGGCGAGCTTTCGATGGAAGTGCCGATTGCGCTGGACGTGGTTCCGATTGCGCTAGACGAACCCGATTTCGCCTTCGGACCGATTGGGCTTTCAATTCCAGACGAAATCGTGGACAAGCCGAAAGCGCTGCGCCAACTGCTCACGCTGCTCAAAGAAAACGGGATGAACGCGTTCTCCGGCGGGCCGAACATTCATTTCAACGGCCTCGACCCCGACGGCAAGCCCAAGCTCGATTTCTCGGCGTGCGACGAATTCATGCGCATTTGCCGCGAGGTCGGTTTCACGAAGGAACTGATGTCGTACGGCGGGCCGTGCATGGTGAACGGTCTTCACGAGTCGCATTCGATTGGCGAAGCCGGCCGCAATTGGGAGAAGAAGACGGGCAAGCCGCTGGGCGAGTTGCTTGGCAATGTGTGGGGTGCGGTGGACGCACACGCCAAGCAGGCCAACTGGCTGCCGGTAATGTACGACATGGTGGACGAGCCGCGCGTGGCCGAAGCGGCGCGCGAGCAATTGGCGCTGCTGGAACTTTATCGCAAGCATGCGCCGTTCGTGGACATTGGCGGATCGTACTCAGTCGATTGGAAAAAGAACGATGCGTTCGAAACGGTGGTGCAGGATATTTTCAAAACGCTCAATTGGTCGTCGTTGAACGTCCACACGCAAACGGATCTCGACAAAGCACGCGAGTTGAACAAGCGGCTGTACATCTACAATCAGGGCACGTCGCGCTACAGTTTCGGCGCGTATCAGTGGTCCGAATTTCGAAAGGGTATTCGCGGGCGGATGCAGTGGCATCTGCTGGCGCTGCACGGCTGGCAATTTTTTAATCTCGACGGCCGCGAGCCGGATGCGGCGATGATCAATTGGGGGCGCAACGAAGTGATTCCGACGCTGAACCTAGCGCGCTGCCGCGAAGGCGCGGACGATTTCCGGTTTGCGGTGACGTTGTGGAATCTCGCGGAGAAAAAGAAGGATTTGCCCGCCGCGCGAGCGGCGCAGGAATGGCTGGACGGAATTGCAAAGCAAATCGCGCCGGGGGAGAATCGCGCGCCAGCGGAGTTCATGAGCGACGACGATTTCCGGCGCGGGTGTGCGGATCGGATTCGCGGCTTGCTTAAATGAATTTCTCACGCAGAGGCGCGAAGGCGCGGAGAAAGGCGCTAAGAAGGGACTCACATGATTTTCAAAACGAGTTTGATTGCGTCGGCTGCGTTGCTGGTGGCGTCGATTTTTGCGAGCGACACTCCGTCGGGGACGCCGGAGGGCTGGACGACGCACGCGCCGCGCGAGGAGATCAGTCCGCGGTTTTCGTACAGCGTTGACGGCGGGCGGAATAACGCGGTGCGTTTTACGATTGAGGGCGGCGGGCGCGAGGGCGCGCAGGGCTGGTGGCAGAAATCATTCGCCGTGCAGGGCGGAAAATTCTATCGATTCGATGCGTATCGCCGCGTGGAGAACGCGCCGTTCCCGCGGCGCAATGTGGTCGCGCGCATTGTTTGGCAGGACGACGCCGGCAAATCCGTGCCGTGCGACGAAGCGCTGGTGCAGAATTTCCTGGTCGGTTGGAAAGGCAATGCGGAGCCGGAATATCCGGTTGACCGGCAAACGGATTCTGCGGGCTGGACGGAAGTTTCAGGGACTTACCACGCGCCGGCGAAGGCGACACATGCGGCCGTCGAACTTTATCTGCAATGGGCCGCTCAGGGCCGCGTGGATTGGAGCGACATTTCGCTGAGCGAAACGGTGGCGCCGGCGGGGCGCAAAGTTCATTTGGCGTCGGTGCATTTTCGCCCGAGCGGCAAAACGCCGATGGAGAATTGCAAGCAGTTCGCGACCTTGATCGAAGAGGCCGCGCAGAAAAAAGCGGACCTGGTCGTGCTGCCGGAGACGCTCACTTATTACGGTCTGCATAAGTCGTATGCGGATTGCGCGGAATCGATTCCGGGTCCTTCAACGGATTATTTCGGCACGCTGGCGAAGCAGCACAATCTCTACAT
This sequence comes from Planctomycetota bacterium, assembly GCA_035308565.1. Taxonomy (GTDB): domain Bacteria; phylum Planctomycetota; class SZUA-567; order H5-PLA8; family H5-PLA8; genus JANXLS01. The sequence goes on from DATGGK010000122.1 coordinate 36,533, forward strand.
TGTCGCCGGCCTGATCGAACGCGAGCAGCATTTGATTTACAACGTCGCGGTGCTGATTGGGCCTGACGGCAAAGTCGCGGGAAAATACCGCAAGACGTCGCTGCCGCGTTCGGAAGTCGCCGCGGGAGTCACGCCGGGGAGCGATTATCCCGTCTTCGAAACGCGCTTCGGAAAACTGGGGATGATGGTTTGCTACGATGGATTTTTCCCGGAAGTCGCGCGTGAGCTGTCGAACCGCGGCGCGGAAGTGATCGCGTGGCCGGTGTGGGGCTGCAACCCCAATCTCGCCGGCGCGCGCGCCTGCGAGAATCACGTCTACCTCGTCAGCAGCACGTATGAGGACATCGCGCACAATTGGATGATCACCGCCGTCTACGACCATTCCGGCCAGCCGATCGCGAAAGCGGAAAAGTGGGGCAGCGTGATTGTGGCGGAGGTCGATCTCGACGCACGCTTGGAATGGCCGAGCCTCGGCGATTTCAAAGCGGAGATTCCGCGGCACCGGCCGCCCGTTCCGGGGGAATTAAGCGAAGCGAAAAAGTAGCGACTACTTGCTTTCCGCCTCCTTAATCAATTTCACCAGCCGATTTTTGTCCAGCGTGCGCGCCCACGCGCTGAAATCTTCGCTCGTGCTGTGCGCGTCGTCGCTCGGAATCTGGCGGTCGGCGTGATACGCGTTGACCAGTTCGTGAATCACGTAGCCGAGCTTGTCGGGCTTCAAGCCCGTCGCGGCCATTTTGCCGACGACGCCGGCGCCTTCGAGCGAACCGCCGAGGTAGAGCGAATAGACGCCTTCCTTCTGCCACGCGCCCGGGCGCGTTGCGCCCATCAGGCCGATCGCGCCGGAGCTGTTCTGGCCGCAGTTGTTCGGGCAGCCGGAGAAATTAATCGTCAGGCCTTTCGGAATTCCGCGCGCGTCGTTGATGAGATCCTGCGAAATTTTCTTTGCGACGGCCTTCGTGTAGAAGACGGCCTTGCCGCATTCGTCCATGCCCACGCACGCAATCACGTTTGGCGACAACTCGGCGTCCTGCATCGACCAGCCGTAATAGTCGAGCAGCGTCTTCAATTCGCCCGCCGCGGCTTCCGGCATGTTCTGGACGTGGAGATTCTGCCCCTGCGTGAGGCGTACGGTCGCGCCGTGCTTGCGGCAGAATCCGACGAGCGAGATCATGTCTTCGGCGCGCGCATCGCCGATGGGAACCATGCATTCGACGCCGTACATGCCTTTTTTCTTCTGCTTGTAAAACGGCGCGCCCAATGCCGGCGCCCAGATTTCGCTCGGCTCGGCTTTTAAATTGAATTTCGGGCGGCCGAGTTTTTCGAGATAATCCTCGAAATGTTCCTGCCACACGCCGCGGTATTTTTCGATGCCCCATTTCTTCATCACGAATTTCAAACGCGCGGTCGTGCGGCTGTCGCGGTTTCCGTAGAGGCGATGCGTCTCGACCACCGCCGCGCACGCCGCGGGCACGTCGCTGGCCGGAATGTAATCGAGCATCTTCTGCGCGAGAATCGGCTGCGCGCCAAGGCCGCCGCCAACCCACATTTCGAAGCCCGGCCCTTCTTCAGCCACGCGCGCCGCGTTCTTTGACGGGAAGAGGCCGATGTCATTAATGGTGTATTGTCCCGCGTGGCGCAGGCAGCCGGAAATCGCGACCTTGAATTTGCGCGGCAGATTCAGCACCGCATCGTCGCTGAGGAAATGTTTGTACAAATGCGTGCGCAGACTTTCGACGTTGTAAATTTCGTGCGGGCAGACGCCGGCACACGGCACGCCGACGATGTTGCGCACGGTGTCGCCGCACGCGCCTTTGGTGGTCAGGCCCACGTCGCCGAGTTCGTGCAGCAGTTCGGGCGCGGAGTTGATCAGCACGCCATGCAGCTCGATGTCCTGCCGCGTGGAAATGTGGTCGATGCCGTTGCCGAATTTCATCGCCATGCGCGAGACTGCGGCGAGCTGGTCGAGCGTGATCGCGCCGCCGGGAATCTTGATGCGCACCATGAAAAACGGCGCCTGCTTCTGCTTGTAGAACCCGACCCACTTGAGGCGCGCGATGTCGTCCTTCGGGATTTTGTCGAACCCGCCGGCGGCGAGCGTGTAAACGTCGGGGATGATGCGGACGCGTTTGATTTCTTCTTCGTGACTGGCCATGACGAAACTTCTTCCTTTTATGGGGCGTCATTTTAACAAGAAAGGGAGCGATAATCCAGCACGATGCCGTGCGCGCGGTTTTGTGCGCGTGGTGTAAGCAGAGATCAAGAAGCGGAGATTCTTCATCATGCGCAAAGTTGCCGTGGCGCGCTGGGCCTTTGTTGTGCTGACGCTCTTGATGCTCGCGGCCAGCGGCGCGGATAAGACAGTGACCGACAAAGAGCACGCGTTTGAGCTTACGTTTCCTAAGTCGTGGACCGTATATGGAAAACAAAAGGGCGACGACGAATCCGTAGCAACACGCGCGTGTTCGAACGGATCGCGCGTAACCGCAACTGTCGATTGTTACAGCGTAAAAGAGGGGACGACGATTAAAGATCTCTATAGTAGCAAATTCGGGAATCTCTGGTTTTGGCTTAAGACAGGCGAGGCGAAAATCAACGACATTACCGCATATCAGGGAATCCGCGAAGAAGCTCCGGACAAGGCAATTATTAAAGGATTAGACGGCGAGGAATGGGAAGTAGGGGACATTGAAGTGCAAAGGATGGAAATTTACTGCATTGTGGCAGGCAAGCGCGGGTACGTTATAAGCTTCTTTTGTGAGAAGCCCGACTACGAAAAATACGCCAAAGACATCGACGCCATCGTAAAGTCGTTCAAGCTGATTGAGGCGAAGTAACCGAGCACGCCGCTACGCGCGCGCCTTCTGCCAATGCCGTGCGATTTTCGCGATTAGCTTCTTCGGCTTGCGCGCGAAGAGTTCCTCTCCATCTTTCAGGCTCTGCCGCCGCAGCGCCTTCTTGCGTTTGTCGATTTCGCCGAGCACATCCGAAACGACGTCGCGACCGATCGCTGCTTTTTCCTGATCCAAGCGTTCCGCAAGCATCGTCAGATCGTGATCTTCGCCCAACGCCTGTTCCAGAGCTTTGAGCCGCTCTGCCTCTTTCTCCAAAGTCTCCGGCCAAACGAACGACAACAGTTCCACATAGTACATGTAGTACTTGGCCGCTTTGCGCCAGTTGTGAAAATCATGGTCGTCGTCGTTTTTGCGCGCTTTCTTCATGCGCCGCCGCGCGGTGCGATACATGCGCTGCAAGCCCGGGCCGATGAGGACCCATTCGTCTTTGTCCAAATCGAGCTTCGAGAATTGGCGCAGCGATTCGCGCATCTCTTTCCACACGCGTTCGAGCTTTTCGCGCGCCTCGCCGGCGGCGGGTTGCCGCGCTGAATTCTGGCTTGCGATGACTTCAAGCGAATGCGCACAGGCGGCGCGTACTTTCTTGGAAGCGGCGCGCTTGACTAATTCCTCAAGCTGCTCCGCGGCCATGTGCGGGTCGCGCAGCGGCGAGAGTCCGTGCGCGGCATTTCGCAAACGCTGGTTGTTCCGCTCGTAAATGTCCTTCGCCACGATGGGCCGAATTAAATGCCAGAGAGCGCGCAGTTTTTTGATGTTTGTACGCGTGTCGTGAATGCGTTCGTGCGAAATGTCGGTCCCGTCCTCGCCAATCCGCGTTGACAACGCGGCGTAAATCCGGCGCATACGCTCCGGAATCGGCTCGCTTTGGGTGAATTTAAATTCGATTTCGCGCATGACAAGGCTCAAGATTGACGTTCAATTCCGACGGCTCGGAGAGCCGTCCTACAGCGCATTTCAGGTTTTAGCAAGCAAACTGTACGCTGGAAGAATGCGCGGCGCTGAAGGCGCAGCGCATACGCCGCGCGAAAGGGAAGCGCTTTCGCGGCTTGATTTGTGGCATTTTCGCACGTAATCTTATGCGCTGAAATTCGATTCCACTGAGAGAGGAGCTGGCGCTGGTGGGACGTACAAGCGCTTGAGAGATTTGCGCGCGGTGCGTTTCCGAATCGCCGCGCGCGACTTGTGAGAACTCGCCCGAACACGTTCCGTTGCGCGCTCGCCGCTTTCGTGCTGCTCTCTTTTGCCGCTTTTGCCGCCGACGACAATTCCGACGACGAGAACAAGCCGCCGCCCGAAACCAAGCCCCCGACCGATACGACCGCTCCGCGCCCGGCGACGTTCAGCGACTACGTGCCCATCGCTCCCGTCTACAGCCCGGTGACCAAGGCGCTCAACCAAGTCGTCGAAAACAGTTCTTCCCCTGTCGCCAACCAATTGGTGCAAACCGTCACAAACGAGTCGATCTTTCAACCCGGCGCCGGGCCGCATCCCACGGTTCAGCCTTACAGCGTGCCCGGCGCAGAAGGACCGCCGCCGCTGCGCTCCGGGCCATTTTTGTTTCATACGGGCATAACGGTCGAGAATTTTCTGAACGACAATTATTTCGGCTCCGTGACCAACCCGCGCGCTTCGTGGCTGCGCAATTACTCTCCGAATTTTTCGCTGAGCTACCAAGCCGACGGTGCGCCATCCATCGACATGTATTACAATGCCACCATTCACGATTATTCGACCAGCGTCGAGCGCGATTATTACGACGAAAGTACAGGGATTTCGATCAGGATCAAACGTTTCGGGATCGACGGCTTAAGCTTCAACATCGCCGACGCGTATAACCAGACGGGCAACACCATCGTCAATCCGCTGGCGGACCAGTTCGACATCAACAGCCTCGAATTCCGGCTTGGTACGCGTTACGCCACCAATTCGCTGCCTGTCGGGTTCAGATACGCCGCGGGCCCGCTGACGCTCGAAGCGACCTATTCGTACGATGTGACCGATTATTTCAGCAAAGCCAACAATGCATCGGATGCGCAGCAGCATACCGGCACGCTGCGCGGGTCGTACGACATCACGCCCGATCATTGCACGGCGTTTGGCGAATGCAGTTACAATTACACGCGCTATCCCGACAACCTGGCGGCCGATTATGATTTCGCGCGCCTGTATGCCGGGGTGCGCGGCCGCTTCGATAGCGTGACGTATCAGGTGAAAACCGGCTACAGTCTCGTCGATCACCTCGCCACGGGCACGACGCTGGCGCATCCGCTGCTTGCCGCGGACGTCGGGTACGCCTATTCGCCCCGCTTCGATTTTTCGCTTTTTGCAAATCACTCATACGAAGAAGGCGTGCTCACCGGCGAGCAGCTTACCGACGCCTATGGCGGCACGATCAACATTCATCCGATGCTGCGCGGAGTGCTTTCGATTTCGCACATCTTTCAGCGCACGGATCGGGCCACGACGGGCCTCGACCGCGTCGCCGCGTCCGAGTTGAATTACAAGCATACGATTCTGGGCTGGCTCGAACCGCACCTTGGCACGAAATACTCGCTTGAAAGTGTTTCGGGCGGAACGCGCGACAACGTTTTTACCGGACTGGGCGGAATCGGCTTCGTGCTGAAACCCAACGCGGTGGCAAGCGTGGATTATTATCACGAGGACCGCGAGCGTTCCGACAAATCTAAACGCATCACCGATCGTCTGACGTGCGGCTACACTTATAAAATCAACCATTTTTCAACCGCGAATTTCGGTTACGATCATGCGTTGCGGCGAGACACGCTGGATGGCGGAAACATTCGGATCAACGAATTGCGTCTGAACATTTCGGTGCAATGGTAGTGGAGTCTTGTTTGTGGCGCAGGCGGCTCGCCTGCATGGAAAGGGAAGATTTATGCGCAGCATTACCGTTGGGGTGATCCTCGTCGCGCTAACCGCGTGCGCGGCGCGAGCGGAATCGGATTCCGATGCGTACCGCTTCATCGGCGGCGAAAAGATTCAGCTTAAATTCAATCCGGCCAACGCGGGCGAGATCGCCGAGCAAGTCGTCAACGACAACGGCAACATCAGCTTGCCCACCGGCTCAACCGTGAACATCAAAGGCAAAACCGCGGCCGAGGCACAGAAAATTATCGCCGATCAGGTCATGAAAGACACGACGATCCTCAATGTGAAAGTGACGTTGAGCGTGCTGGATTATCCGCCGCGCAAAGTGTACGTTGCCGGCGACGTTCGCAAACCAGGTTCCACCACGCTCACGCCCGGCGTACCAGTATATCTGCTGAGTGTGCTGCAGGACGCGGGAGGCGTCAGCGAGTCGGGAGATCCCACGCGCGTCAATATCGTGCACACGGATTCCGACGGCAAGCGCAGCAGCGTGGTGATTGACACGACCAAGCTCGCTCAACCCGGCAGCGCCGACCTCGGACCAAAGCTGCTCCCCGGCGACACGGTGCTGGTGCCGCGCGGCGACCATTTTGTGTTCAGTGGCGAATTCAATCGCGTGGGCATGATTCCAGTGGGGGATCTGCACATGGAACCCGGCGAAAAGATGCTGCTCTCGCGCGTCATCGCAGGCTTGGGCGGGTTGAAAAAAGAAGCCGATGCTAAAAAGCTGAAGATCTTCAGACTGAAGCCCGATGGCACGCGCGATGTCATCACGCCGTTCGAGAATGGCGTCGGCAAGGAAGATCCGCTCTTAAAGAATGGCGATATCGTTGAGGTTACCGCAAAGCCTCAGACCAAAGAAAGCACGCTTGCGTCGAGCGTTTCGATAATTGGCAAGGGGATTAAGACGCCGGGGACTTATCCGATTGGCGAGAATGGCTTGAAGCTCAGCAAACTCGTGATGCTGGCCGGCGGACTCAGTGAATTTGCGAACGGGAAAAAAGTTACGATCAACCGTCCCGGCAGCGGCATCATCAAAATCGTCGATGTCGATGCGATTCTCAAAGGCAATTGGGACGAGGACATTGAATTAAAGGATGGCGATATCGTGAATGTGAAAGAGCGGGCGTTCTAACGAAAAGTGCTGATTGCCGTTCTCCCCTCGCCCCTGTTCTCCCCTCGCCCCTTGGGGGAGAGGGGCCTGGCGTGAGGGGTGGGGCGCCCACTCACCACTGGCTTAAAAGATTTAATCCGACCAGAATATCGTAGAGCGCATGGCTGGCCGCGGCGACTCCGAAGGATCGGTTGAAATAGATTGCGGAAAAATACAGCCCCGCGAAAAAGCGCTGGATGAACGCGTTCCATTCAAAGCGCTCCCCGCCGCCCATGTGGTGGAACGCCGAAAAAATAATCGCTCCCAATGCCACCGACCACGCTGCCGCATACGCGTGTTCCATGTGCAGCAGGCGCGTGAGGACCAGCATTAAAAGTCCCAGCAGCATCACGCGGAATACGAGTTCCTCGAAGACGCCCGCGCCGCAGAAGAGCACGAAATCGCGCAGACCCACGGTGCCTGTAACGGCGTGTTTCGCGCACGGCACCAGCCGCGCGGCTGGCACGGCCTGCGGCGACTGCATCGCCGTTCGTCCTCGTCCGCCGCGCGGTTCGTCGGTGACGTGTTGCACGAAAAATTGGAGCATCAGAAACAGCAGCACCGCAAAGAACAGGCTTTCCAGAAACATCGTGGCGAGAATTGGCGCGCGAATCTTCCACGAACCCTTGCGGCGAACCTGCCACACGATGAACGCGGCGGCAATGAACAGCACCGAAACGAAGCTTCCGGAGACGCCGAGATTTTTGATGATCGGCGCGCCCAGTCGCATGACGATGGCGTCGCCGCCGTTGATCACGTCCGCCGGCATCAGCACCAGCCCGATTTCATAGGCAAGCAGAAAAGGGAGCACCAGCGCCGCGGAATAAATCGGCAGGCGGCTTTCCTTCCAATACGCCGGGCCGGAAGGCAGGCCGGCGGAAGATTTCGCTGCGGAATTCAGACGATTTCCTCGAATTCGTCGCCAAACAATTTGTGCTTGTCGCCGCTTTTTTCAGCCGCCGTCCGTTGGACGGGCGTCGGCGTCGGTGGCGTACGCACGGCTTCCACGCTGCGGTCCACTGCGGTCAAGCGCGGGCCTTTTGACGTGTCGATCACCGTCGGTTCGTTATCCAGTGCCGCGAGCACCGCGTCCACGCCGGGGCGCGTCGAATGCCCGTGCGGCACGGGCGGCTTTGACAGGCAATCTTTGCAGGCCATCTTGTTATTCAAGCTGCAGGCCTTGCCTGAGGAGCGGTCCATTTCCGGAATTTTCGCACCGCAATAACTGCAAAAGGCCGGCTCGTTTTTGAGCGGCTGCGAACCGCTGGGCAGCGGCGGTTCTGGCGGCAGCGGCAGATTCATTTCGTACAGCGCCGCCAGCAGCGGATCCGGATCGACGTTTAATTCCAGTTCGCTCTCATTCGCCGTTGCCGTCGAAGCGGAATCCACTGCCTTCATCTGCGACTGGGTCGGCGGCGGGCCGACAGCTTTGTTCAACGGCGAACTGTCGTCGTTGATTCTGACAATCGGCATGTTGTCGTCGCTGGAAACGGCAAGGATTTTCTCGCCCGGCTCGGAGAGATACAGTTCGATCTCTGTGTCTCCGAGAACAATGCGGTCGAATTCGATCAGTTCCAGCGGCTTGTCGGCGTCCAGGCGGTTTCCGTTTACGTAGGTGCCATTGGTGCTGCCCATGTCGGTGATGACGCAGCCGTTGAGCGTGGCGAGAATCTGGCAGTGGCGGCGCGAGAGCTTGGGATCGTTCAGCGGAAGATCGACATCGCGATTGCGGCCCAGCACAATGGCCTTGCCCTCGGGCAGGCTCATGTTTTTTCCGGCATACATGCCGCTTCTGAAAATCAGCTTGGCCACAGTGACAACACGCTCCGACGGTAACCCCTCGCGCCACCGCGCTAAGTTATCCGTGGCTAGCCGCATTTCAAGAAGATTCAATTCGCGCATAAACTTAGCACCGTGAACAAGTGCATAGCTGAAGCATGTGCAGGAGTGCTCAACTTCCAACAAGCTGCTTGATCTGATGAATTTGCTGCCGAATCGGCTCGTCGCGCTTGGCCATGCCGGTGACTTTGCGAATGCCATGCAGCACGGTGGAGTGATCGCGATTCCCGTAGAAGCGTCCAATTTCTGCCACCGTGTGCGGCGTGACATGGCGCGAAACGTACATGCCAATGTGCCGGGCGTGTGCCACGCTGGCGTCGCGTTTGCCGCTGCGAATGTCGTCGGCTTTGACACCAAACGTTTTCGCACAGGCTTCCAGCACGTCGCTGAGCGTGGGCGGGCCGCTGCGCACGATGCCCAGATCGCGCAGCGCGCCCAGCGCCAACTCGCTCGAAGTACAGACCCCGTTGGCGCGCGACACCGCGACCATTTTGCAGAGCGCTCCTTCAAGTTCGCCGACGCTTTTTTCGATATGCAACGCAAGAATCCGCGCGGCGCCGTCGTCCAGCGCCCAACTGCGGCGCTTCGCCAGCGCGTGCAACAATTTCACGCGCAATTCGAATTCGGGGAACTCGAGCTTGATCGAAAGCCCCGAGCGCAGCACTTCGGCCAACTTCGGCTCGATGCGCGCCAGTTCTGACGGCGCGACGATCGCGCTGAAGACGACTTGCTTGCCGGCGTTGCGCAGATATTGGACCGTGTGCAGCAGTTCTTCCTGAATCTTGACAGTCCGTGAGAGGAATTCGATGTCGTCGATGAGCAGCGCATCGCAGGCGCGGAAGCGCGCGCGGAAGGCATCCAGCGTGCGCGCTTGCAGCGCCGCGATGTAGCCGTTCGCAAACGCTTCGCAGGAGGTGAAAATCACCTTCGCGGCGGGATTGCGTTCTTTGATCCCCTGCGCGATGCCCTGCAGCAAATGCGTCTTGCCCAGCCCATTGTCGCCGTGCAAATAAAGCGGACAATACACGCTGCCCGGACTTTCAACCACGGTTTGCGCCGCGGCGCAGGCGATGCGGTTGCACACGCCGCTTTCAAAATTCTCCAGTCGATAGAGCGGCGAGAGCGGCGGTTCGAGGAGCGCGGCCCACATCACTTTCCCATTGTTATTTCCCGGCAGTGTCGCCGTGGCTGCCGCGTGCGGCGTGTGATTCACGTGAGCGTGCGCGGACGGCAGCACAGCGCCAACCGTCGTTGACGATTCATTCGCCGCGCGCGGCTTTGCGCAAAAATGGACATCGAGCAGCGAAGGAAAAGCGGTGCGGATCGCGTTGGCGATTTCGCGTTTAAAAATCTTCTCGAGATTTTCACGGGCGTGGCGCGTGGGCGTCAGCACGGTGGCGTTTCCGTCGTCTTCGATGCGCACGACTAGGCCGGCGCAGTAGGCGTCGAAACTGTCAGGGCTCACGTTCCGGCGCAGATGCTCCAGCACGCTTTCCGTTATCGAATGATCATCGATAATCTTTTTTGACACAATGACGCCCCTCGCACCGGATAGCACACTTTTTTCCGGCGGTTCAATTCACCATGGATCGCTTGTTGAAATGTGAAGCGAGAACCTTAATCCACCGCGTTTAATTTTGTTTTAAAAATCGAATCCGAATTTAGCACGCGCAAAACGAGTTCAAGAACAATTCTCTTCACTGCTTTTTTTTTTTCGTTCAGTGGCCGTAAAATGCCGAAGTGATTCAAGTTGCGCAGCCCATTTTTTTTTCACATTTGCCCTGTTCTTGTGCGAAAATGAACTGTGTTAATTGTGATGAACGCTTTACGTTTTCGTAAAGGCCAACACTCAAATCGGTTATCGGACATCACGCATTTCGCTGAAATTTTTTTCCGAAAACTTTTTCGTCGAAGCGCATCTCAAGTGAAAAATCCATAGGAGAAATCGTGTGCGTCAACGCGCCCAAACTAATTCGATCGACACCCGTTTCGGCAACCGCCGCGAGCGTTTCACTCGTAATTCCGCCCGATGCTTCAAGTGTTGGGCGCATGTGAGGATTTTGTGAATTCTGAAAATGCTTTTCGCACCAGTGCACTGCTTCTTTCAGCGCTTCAACAGGAAAATTGTCAAGTAATATATAGTCCGGTTGGCTATTCAACACGACTTGCTTTAGCCCCTCCAAATCTGTCACTTCCACTTCAATTCTCAGATCCGAAAAACGCGCGCGCGCCGCGCGCACAGCACCCGCCGGATCGCGCACGCCCCACAGCGCCAGATGATTGTCCTTGATCAAAATCTCATCATAAAGGCCCTTGCGATGGTTCTCACCCCCACCGCATTTCACCGCGTATTTTTGCAGATCGCGCCATAGCGGCATGGTTTTGCGCGTGTCCAGCACTTTCGCTTTCGTGTGTGCGATCTTCGCCACGCAGCGGGCCGTGTATGTCGCAATGCCGGATAGATGCGAAAGCAGATTCAGCGCCGTGCGTTCACCGGCCAGAATCGCGCGCGCGTTGCCGCTTACCGTGGCACAGACATCGCCTTTGGCGAGACGGTCGCCGTCCTTGCGCAAAAGCTGCACTGAAATACCCTGCCGCTCGGCTTTTTCGCGCAGCCGCAGCGCATCGTCCCAGCTCAATTTTCCCGCTGCTGCCGCCGCTTGAGCGTCATCCAAATCCCACGCGCGCCCGGCGGCTTCCGTCGAAACAAGCTGCTCGGCCATCTGAAAAATCAGCGGCAGCAGCTTCACGCCGCAGAGCACGCCGCCGCTTTTCGCGAGAAAATCGGCCTGCGCCGACTTCTGCTCGTGAACCAATGCCTGCGAGGTCACGTCGCCGGCGGACATCAAGTCCTCCAGTAGTGCGCCGCGCAAGCGGTCGAAGAGCGGTGGCGGTTCCAGCGCCGTGTTGCCATCCATGCGCGCGATTCTAGCCGTCGCGCGCGCGCTTCAAATTATTATTGTGCTTTTGTGAATTTTTTCATTCGCCGTAAACGCGCGCGCGCAAGCGCTTGCGATTTCGCTCGCAAATTATTAAAAAAAGTTGCGCGTACGTCGATGCGATGCCAATTGTTCTCGCGCAAAGGCGCAAAGTCGAAGAGAAAAAACCATCTCTCACCGTCGCGCTGCATTTTTCGAGAGAAAATACGCGCGCCTACGCCTTCGCCAGCCGCGCAAAACTGCTCCGCAGCGCCGCATAAAGGTCCGTCCATACCGGGTAATAGCGCTCGTACGCCGCTGCATGCGACGGGTTTGGCGTCATTTCGCGGCATGTGTTCACGGCGGCCGCACAGGCTTCTTCGACGCTGGCGTACGCGCCTGTCCCCACGGCGGCGAGCAGTGCCACGCCGTACGCGGCGCCTTCGGCGGCAACCAGCGAGCACGTATTCTGCCCAAACATGTCGGCGAGCGTCTGGCTCCAGAACGGATTCTTCGATCCGCCGCCTGTCACGCGCGCTTCCGAAACCGGTATGTTCATGCCGCGGAAAATCTCGACGCATTCGCGCAGGCTGTAGCAGACGCCTTCGATCACCGCGCGCGCCAGATGGCCCTTCGTGGTTCGCGGCGTGATGCCGATGAAACAGCCAGTCGCGAATGGATCGGCGTGCGGCGTGCGCTCACCGGTCAAGTACGGCAGGAAACACAATCCTTCGCAGCCGGCTTGCACCGTCTGCACTTCCAGCACCAGAATGTCATACGCGTCGCCTTCGGTGAGTTTCGCGACCGCTGCCTCCGGATGGCCCAGCGTGTTCTTGAACCATTGCAGCGAGCCGCCCGCGCTCAGCGTCACGCCCATGTTGTGCCATTTGCCGGGAACGGCGTGACAGAACGTGTGCGCGCGGCCAAGCGGATCGGTCTTAGGTTCATCGGCGTGCACGAAAACCACGCCGCTGGTTCCTATCGAAATGTTGGCCACGCCGCTCTTTACGATTCCGGCGCCCACCGCGCCCGCGGCGCAATCGCCCGCGCCGCCGACAATGGGCGTGCCGGCTTTGAGCGCTCCGCCTAGCGCTTCCGACGACGCCGCGCTAACTTGGGCGCTCGGCACCGTGCTTTCGAAGCATTCCGGCAGCAGCGCCGCATCGATCTCCAATTTCGAAAGCAGTTCCATCGACCACTGCCGCTTGTTGACATCCAGCAGCAACGTGCCGGATGCGTCTGAAACTTCAGTGGCGAATTCGCCGCTGAGTTTGAAGCGAATGTAATCTTTCGGCAGCAGCGCTTTAACGGCGTGCGCGTAAAGTTCCGGTTCGTTGTTGCGCACCCACAGAATTTTCGGCGCGGTGAAACCGGTGAGCGCGGGATTGCTCACGAGGTCCAGCAATTTCGCGCGCCCGCCTGCGCGCTCGGTGATTTGAACGCATTCGTCAGCCGTGCGCTGATCGTTCCACAAAATCGCCGGCCGCAACACATCGTGTTTCTTGTCCAGCAGCACCAGGCCGTGCATCTGCCCGGACAATCCGACTCCTTTAATGTCATCAGGCTTCACGTTCGCCGCAGCGACGGCCGCGGGCACCGCCGTCTTCACGGCTTCCCACCATTCCAGCGGCGACTGTTCGCTCCATAAAGGATGCGGCGCCTGGCACGTGTGCGCCGCCGTGCCAGTGCCTTGCAATTTGCCCGCCTCGTCGATGACGATAGCGCGCGTGCCGGATGTGCCGATGTCGATGCCCACATAATACGCCATGATGATGAGTGCTCCGCTGGTGCACGCAGTTGTCATTCGGCGCGCGGGATTTGTCAACGCGGAAATTCTATCCTGCCGGCCAGAATCTCGCCGGCGGTACATTTATTCGCGCCGCAGCGCCACAATCGGATCGAGCCGGCTGGCGCGCCATGCTGGATAGAAGCCGAAAAAGATACCGACGAACATGGAAAACACCAAGGCCACGGCGACCGAGACTAAACTAAAGACCATCGGCCAATCGCTCTTTGTGATGAGACTCAGGATTTTCACCGCCAGCGCGGAGACGCCCAGGCCCATCCCCGCGCCGATGGCACCACCTACGGCGCTCAGGACCATCGCTTCGATGAGAAACTGGATTAGAATGTTGGCGTCGCTGGCGCCCAGCGCCATACGCAGGCCAATCTCTCGCGTGCGTTCGGTGACCGAAACGAGCATGATGTTCATGATGCCGATCCCGCCGACCAGCAGAGAAATGCAAGCGATGGCGCCCAGCAGCATGGTCGCGCCGACGAGCACGCCATCCACCATGCGCAGCATTTCGCCTTGATCCTCCATGTGAATAGGATCCTTTCGCCCCGGCAGGATTTTCTGCGATTCGCGCACAGCGCCGCGAATTTCGCTCTTTGCCTTTTCGATGCCGTCGCGTGTGCGCGCCGAGCAAAAAATCATGTGGATGTTGCGCCCCTGCCCCATGCAATCGGCCAGCGTCTGATAGGGCATCAGCAGTATGTCGTCGAAATTCTGGCCGAAGACGGAGCCTTTCGATTCAAGCACGCCGATCACGGTGAACGGCGTTTTGTCGATGCGGATGCGTTCGCCGACGGGATCGCGGCCGGGAAAAAGTTCGCTTGCGACAAACGAACCGATCAGCGCCACGCGCACGCGCTCTTGCGCGTCGGTGCCGCTGAACGAGGCGCCGGAGGCGACCTTCCACTGGCGGATTCTCAGGTACGACGGGAAGCAGCCTTCGATGCGCGTCATGTGCGAACGCGGGCCTTCCGACACATTGGATTGAAACATCAGCACAGGCGAAGTGTCTTCCACCGACGGACAATTTTCCTCAATCGCATCGACATCCTTGAGGCTGAGCGGGTGAAATTGGAATTTTCCCTGTTCGTTTTCATCAACGTTGTAATTGGGCCGGATAAAAATGAGATTCTGGCCGAACGATGCGACCGCGTTGCTCATGTACGCGCGCCCGCTTTCGCCGATGTTCCACAACGCAATGACGCAGGTGACGCCAATAATGTTTCCAAGCATAGTCAGCGCCGCGCGGAGTTTGTTCGCGGCGAGCGCCTGGAAGGCCATGACGATGGGCGAGAGCATTGTTGAATTCCTACGGATTCATTTCCCATTGTTCATTTTTCATTAATCATTTTCCATTTTAACGATTGCGTGTCGCGGGAAATAGACTCAATGAAAAAAGGAAAATGATAAATGGACAATGGAAAATAATTCGGTTCACATCTCGGTTCCTCGCGCCGCTTCTTCGACCTTCCATTCTTCAAGCGCGGCCAGCGCATCTACCGGCTTTTCGTGCGTCGATTCCTTGACGACCATCCCGTCGCGCATCATCAGCGCGCGGCCGGCGCACGCGGCCACGTCGTGTTCGTGCGTGACCATTAAGATGGTGAGGCCTTCGCTATTGAGTTGCTGAAGCAGCGCCAGAATCTCGTAGCCGGTGCGTGTGTCCAAATTGCCGGTCGGTTCGTCGGCCAAAAGCAGGGAAGGGCGGTTGACCAGCGCGCGGGCGATCGCGACGCGCTGCTGCTGCCCGCCGGAAAGCTCCGTGGGTTTGCGTTCGAGCTTGTCCTTCAAGCCCACGCGCACCAGCGCTTCTTCCGCACGCTCGCGGCGTTCCCGCCAGCGCACGCCGCCGTATTGCAGCGGCAATTCGCAATTCGCGCGCGTGCTCACGCGCGGCAGAAGCTGGAAGCTTTGAAAAACGAAACCCAGCGTGCGCGAGCGGATGCGCGCCAGTTCGCGCCGCGATTTTCGCGACACGTCATCGCCGTTAAGCAGGTACGCGCCGCCGCTGGGGCGGTCCAGGCAGCCGAGAATGTTCATCAGCGTGGATTTGCCCGATCCGGAATGTCCCATGACAGCGATAAAATCGCGGCGTTGAATTGCGAAGCTGACCCCGCGCAGCGCGTAAACGGGGTTGGTCGTCTTCGCGCCATACGTTTTGACGAGGCGGCGGACTTCGACGACGGGGGAGGTGAATGGGGTTGCCGCGGGCATAATTTGTGCCACACCTTCCCTTCACCGCGCGAGAGCGCAAACGGCCGCGCTCTCGTCGGCCCTCTCCCGGAGGGAGGGGGCAACTGCACTTTCCGTCCGCGCGAATTTCGGGTAAGAATACGCCATTCATTGGCGCATTCAATTGAAACGGCGAATGGGTCTCATGGTTACAATTGCCCCGAACGATATGGCTTTTGCGCACGCGGCGGACACGCCGACTTCGGCGCCGCTGCTGCAGGTTCAGAATCTCACCAAGCATTTTCCGATCAAGCGCGGACTGCTCAACCGCACCGTCGGGCACGTGCAAGCGGTGACCAACGTCTCGTTCAACGTGCGGCGCGGCGAAACGCTGGGGTTGGTCGGCGAATCCGGCTGCGGCAAAACCACCATCGGGCGCAGCATTTTGCGGCTGATCGAACCGACGGCGGGGCGCGTGATTTACGACGGCGAGGAGATTCAGGATTTGCCGCAATCGGCGCTGCGTCCGTACCGCAAGCGCATGCAGATCATTTTTCAGGACCCGTATTCAAGCTTGAACCCGCGCATGACCGTCGAGCAGATCATCGCCGAGGGATTGATCGTACACGAGCCGGAATTGAGCGCGCTGGACCGGCGCGAAAAAGTCTACGGGCTGCTCAAAAGCGTGGGCCTTGCGCCGCAGGCGATCGAACGCTACCCGCACGAATTTTCCGGCGGTCAGCGACAGCGCATCGGCATCGCGCGCGCGCTGGCGGTCAATCCGGAATTCATCGTTTGCGACGAAGCGGTCAGCGCGCTGGACGTTTCGGTGCAGGCGCAGATTATTAATCTGCTGATGGATTTGCAGAAAGAGCGCAACATCAGCTACCTGTTCATCGCGCACGATCTTTCGGTCGTCGAACACATCAGCCAGCGCGTGGCGGTGATGTATCTGGGCAACATCGTCGAGACGGCGGACACGCGCGAGTTGTTCGCGAATGCGAAACATCCGTACACGCGTTTTCTGCTCGACAGCGTGCCCAAACGCACGCCGGATGATGCGCACAACCGCGCGAAATTGCAGGGCGAACCGCCGAGCCCGATCAATCCGCCGCCCGGCTGTCCGTTCGCGCCGCGCTGCCCGCTGGTGATGCCGGCCTGCAACGACGCGCTGCCGCCGCAGGATCCGATGGGCGCGCCGGGGCATTTGGTGCGCTGTCCGGTGGTACGAGACAAAGAAAAGGCGATGGCGAAGTGATGGAGGGGCGGCACTCTTGCCGCCCATTTTTTCAAGCGCAAGATTCAGGGCGGCAAGAGTGCTGCCCCTCCGATCACGTGGGCGTTTACGCCGCCTCTTCATCGCGCGGCGTTTTCGCAAAAAATATTTCGTTGACCGCGTACAGAATAACGCCAGTCGTGATGCAGATGTCGGCGACGTTAAAGACGGCCCAGTGTCCGATCAGCGGCAGTTGCGGCATGAAGTCGATGAAATCGCGAACGTAGTGAAAAATGACCCGGTCGATCAAATTTCCCGTCGCGCCGATCAGCAGCAGCGCAATCGACACCAGCGCCACTCGGTTCGCGCGCAAACGAACGCGCGCGTAAAGCCAAATTAAGAATATGATCGCGAGGCTGGTCACGACCAGAATCACGCTGGGGTAACTCGCGAGCATGCTGAAGGCCACGCCGTGATTTTCGGCGTGGACCAGTTGCAATACGTCCGGAATCAGCGAATACGATTCGTTCGGCGAGAGTTTGTCGAAGGCGAGTTTTTTGGTCAGCAGGTCGAGCGCGAGGCCTAAAGCGACGACGATGGCGAATGGAATGGGCTTGCGCATGGATGAATAACAAACCGAAGCGTTTGCGGTGAACCTTTCCCCTCACCCCGCGAGCGGGTACGCTCGTCGGCCCTCTCCCGGAGGGAGAGGGGAACTACGCGCGCTCCTTGTCGTCGCCGATGAGCGCCTCTTCGCCGTCGTCGTCGATTTCGAATTCGCGCCCCGCTTTGCGCCGGCGAATGCCACGCTCCTCGAGTTCCTGGCATTTGATGCAGAGCGTGGCCCACGGCAAATAGTCGAGGCGCTCGGCGTTGATCTCCTTGCCGCATTCGTCGCACTGGCCATACGTCTTGTCGCGGATGCGCTGCAGCGCGACATCGACTTTGCGCAGGATTTCTTCTTCGCTTTCCATGCTGATGAAGGCGAAATCCTGTTCATAGGCGTCGGCGGCGTTGTCGGCGCTGTTGAGCGGCGACTTGGAATTCTCGGTGGCCTCGGTCGATTCGGCGGCGTCCTGCGCAAGCCGTTCGACCTGGCGGACGAGATTGGCGCGCTTTTCGAGCAGGACATCGCGGGACCGGTTCAACTGTTCTTTGGTAAAAGGCATTGGCGTTTCGCTTCCACATTCAAAAAAGAAAACTGCTGCTCACATTGCAGTGCGTTAAGAAAAATCGTTGCTGCGAGGCAACCGATTTATCGCGGCTTTTCGAAGATTCAACATTTTTCCGGCGCTTTGCATTAAATAGTTGCGTTGCGTACAAAAACGATTACTCCGAAAAAGTCACGCTGTTCGTCCGAAAAAAAATTAATGCGCCGCGACCGCGCGCACAGTAGTAGAGTGTCGGCACCGCGGCGAGCCTTCAAGAAAAAAATCTCGCTGAGCATTAGTTTTTCACACTGACGGGGGCGTGGAGAATACGTGTTGAAGGAATTTCGAAACTACGACTTGCCCACGCGAAATGGTCGCCCTCGCTACCGCTAAAGCCTCAAATTTCAAGAGGGTATCCTCACTTGCCGCATGAAATCTTTGAATTAAGAAAGATTCGAGACATCAGCAATGCAAAGAAATACAAAAAAACGGCGAGCTTCGGCTCGCCGTTTTTGGTCTTAATCCAGATTGGCGTTTGCTTTCTCGGCGCCTCTGCCTGAGGCGTTTTTTACTCCGAGTTCTTCCGAATGCCCCAATCCTTCGGTTGCGTGCCGATTTGCACGCGCAGTGTCCGCGCTTCGCCTTTGCTGGTGAGCGCTTCGATGCCTACTTCGGTGCCTGGCTTCATCTCGGCAACCATCGCGGGGATGTCGTTTGAATTGCGCACGGGCTTGCCGTCGATCTTCAGCAGGATATCGCCAGGGATAATGCCGGCGCCCTTCGCGGGGCTGCGGAAATACACGCCATCCACCATCGCTCCGTAATCCAGCTTGATGCGCGAATAATCGTCTGGCGTCAGTTCGCGCAGATTTACGCCGAGCCAGCCGCGAACGACGGCGCCGTTGCGCACGAGTTGGTCGGCGATTTTGCGCGCTTGGTTGATCGGGATTGCGAAGCCGATGCCCTGATATCCGCCCGTCTTGGAATAAATTGCTGAATTCATGCCGATGACCTGGCCGTCGAGGTTCACCAGCGGGCCGCCGGAATTGCCCATGTTGATCGCCGCGTCGGTTTGCAGGAAGTCTTCGTAATTCGCGAGGCCAAAACCCCTGCGGCCTTTCGCTGAAATGATGCCGGCGGTCACGGTCTGTTCCAGCAAGCCGAACGGATTGCCCACGGCCAGCACCCAGTCGCCGACTTCGCAGCCGTCGTCGGAATTGCCCAGTTCCGCCGCCGTCAGATTGTTCGCGGCAATCTTTAACACGGCAACATCGGTTTGAGAATCGGTGCCGATGACTTTTGCTTCGACTTCGCGTTTATCCGCGAGGCGCACGATAAAGCCATCGCCGCCTTCGACGACGTGATTGTTGGTGAGAATGAATCCATTTTTCGCGTCGAAAATAAACCCGGAACCGACGCCCTTGGGCACCATGCCCTCCTTAATTTGAGGCTGGATATAAAAGGGCAGGCCGTCTTGATCAAACGCAAAGCGGTTTCCGCCGACTTGCATGCGCACCTTCTGCACCGTGGTGATGTTTACGACCGCCGGCGCGATGACTTTCGCCGCGTAGCGGAATGTCTCCG
The DNA here is from genome assembly GCA_035308565.1 of Planctomycetota bacterium. GTDB lineage: Bacteria > Planctomycetota > SZUA-567 > H5-PLA8 > H5-PLA8 > JANXLS01. The sequence goes on from DATGGK010000122.1 coordinate 56,105, forward strand.
AATGCTGCGAGGCGGCCTTGCGCCCTTCGCGGCCGTCGGCAAAGGCGGGGGAATTCCAATGGTCGATTCCTTTGGCTAAAAACACGCCGACCGCAACGCCCAAGATAATTCCCAATGTAATCGGCCAACTTTGTTTCAACGCGCGCATACGAATTTCTCCTCAAAACGCAGGCTGTTTTTCGACTCATTTTCTGTCATTATGACGTGTCATCGTGGCAGATTCTTCAATGTAACGAAGTATCGTCACGAACGACAAGGGATATTAACGCAAAGAGCTTGCCAGCGTCATCGCGGATTGTCAGGTTTCTGCATACGCCGCAATCGGATGACGATTTCGTTTGCGTAGTTTAAGATTCGCCCTAGCGCCACGAAAACCGCCGCGACTACACAACTTCTGACGATCGATCCGATATAGTCGTGCGAGTCGCCAACGAACCCCAACAGTGATCCCAAGAGGAAGCACGCCGCGATCATAAAGAGCACTATCGACCAACTCGGCATGACGATCGGCTCCGGCTCACTCTCAATTGATTTTGCGCTGACCACGTCTGCCATGAGGAATTCCTCCTTGAAAAAATCGAAAAAAAACCGTAGCGTGCAATGAAATGGGCGGATCGCACGTCTCATTTGACACAGCTTCAACCCACCGGAGATACTCCCGTGTCCAGAGCCGCCGTAGACCCCGAAGAATTGCGCCGCTTCGCGTTCGACCTCAAGCGTTTCAATACGGAAATGCAATCCCAGATCGTCTCCATTCAGCGCCGTTTCGTCAAGCTCGGCGAAACCTGGCAGGATCAGGAGCATCAGAAATTCGCTGATGATTTCGAAAAAATCATCGCCGCGATGGCCAAATTCGTGGATGCGACCGATAAGCATATTCCGTTTTTGCTGCGAAAGGCGCAGAAGATTCAAGAATACCTTGATTAGTCGAAAGTCGAAAGTCGAGGGTCGAAAAAGTCAAAAGTCGGCCGGCCGCAATCGTTTCGACTGTTTCGACTTCTTCGACTTTCGACTGTGAGGTGCACATGCCATTAAACAGAGCAGACATCGATTCGCCCGAAGTCATCAAGGACTTTCGTTTTCGTTTGATCAAATTCGACGAGACGGCGCGGCAGGCCATTGCCGGCATCACCGGCGATATTTACCGCGTTTCGGCGTGGCTTTCGCACGATCAGGCGAAATATTGGCAGATGGAATTGCGCAAGCGCGAGGAAGAATTCCAGCTTGCCAAACTCGCCTTCAAAAACGCCAAGGATCCCATGAGCGCTTACCGCAAAGACAGCGCCGTGGACGAACGCAAGGAAATGCGCCTCTGCGAAATGCGCCGCGACGACGCCGAACGCAAGCTCAAAGCCGTCAAGCGTTGGTGCATGATGATCGACCGCGAAAGCCAGGAAATGGTAGGGCCGGTCAATGTCTTCGCAGGCTCGCTGGACGCCAATACGCCAAAGGCCATCGCCAAGCTTGATATGCTTATCACGAAACTGGAAGAATATCTGCGGCTCGCCGCGCCGGATGTGCCATCGTCGGGAGTATAAATAATTTGTGGATGCAGGCCACGTCCGCGTTGAAACTCGAGACGCGCCGGAAACCGCAGCAGCTTTCGCTTCGTCCTACTCGACAAATAATTACTTTACGCTAAACTGTGCCCCACGCTATTTTAAGGTTATCAAAGGAGAGCTCCGGCGCCAGATGGGATTTATTGCGCGAATTTTCGGCATACTTGGCCGCATGGCGATCATGTGGGCCGACGAACTCGGCCAAATGGGGCGGCTGGTCCAGCGCACGCTCTTTTCACTGCCGCGCATGCGGCCTGAACCGACTGCGGTGCAGATGTTGCGCTTTGGCATTCGGGCGGTGCCGATTATCTCAATGGTCAATCTGTTCGTGGGCATGATCGTCGCGGTCTCGATGTCTTCGACGCTCGAAAATTTCAACGCGATCAACCGCACCGCTGAAATCTGCGCGGTCGCGGTGACGCGCGAATTGGGGCCGCTAATGACGGGGCTGACCATGTCGGGATTCGCCGGCGCGGCTATCGCCGCTGAAATCGCGTCGATGAACGTCAACGAAGAAATCCTCGCGCTCGAAGCCGGCGCGCTCTCGCCGATTCGCTTCCTGGTGCTGCCGCGCGTGATCGGCGTGATGACCATGATGATGTGCCTGACGCTGGTCGCCGATGTGATGGGCATGTTCGGCGGATTTATCGTCGGCACGAATCTGCTGAACATTTCGCCGCTGCAATACATCGATATCAACAACAAAGCCGTGGAATGGCCGGACATTCCGAAGGGGCTGATCAAAGCCGCGGCGTACGGCATGATTATCACTATCGTCGCCTGCCGCCAGGGATTGAGCGCGCACGGCGGCGCGCTGGGCGTGGGCCGCGCCACGACAACTGCGGTGGTGCGCTCGATTGTCTGCATCATCGCCGCGGCATTGTGTTTTTCGATTCTGTTTCATTGGGCCATGACGGGAAAATAATAGTAGGACGGGCTGCCAGCCCGTCTATTTTCAAACCACAAAGGAGCGTACACATGTTGATCGTCGCACATGCCAATCATCCGGAGCTGTTCATTGCGGGCCTTGTCGTCGGAGCCGTACTGGCGCTGGCGCACGTCGCCTGGAACCGCGCACGAAAGTAGCCCGTGGTGCAGGCGCCCCCGCCTGCACGAATGGAATTTAAGAGTCGTGCAGGCGGGACGCCTGCACCACGAAGCATTTGGAGCACGAATGCCCGCCGCATTGGATTCGCCCACAAACGGCCACGACGCCCAGCCGGTGATTGAAGTCACCGACGTGGTCAAGACGTTCAACGGCCGAAACGTCCTCGACGGCGTCAGCCTGACGGTGCGCCGCGGCGAAACGCTGGTGATTATGGGCGCGTCCGGCTGCGGGAAAAGCACGCTGCTGCGCTGCCTGATCGGCGCGCACTCGCCGGACAAAGGCACGATCAAACTCTTCGGAAAAGACATGGGGAAAATGCGCACGCGCGAACTCGATGGCGTGCGCAAGCGCTTCGGAATCTTGTTCCAATCCGGCGCGCTATTCAGTTCCATGACCGTTGGCGAGAACGTCGCGCTGCCGTTGAAAGAGCACGCGCGCTTGAGCGCAGACATGGTCGATCTGATGGTGAAAGTCAAACTGGAACTGGTCGGGTTGCGCGAAGCCGAAGACCGCCTGCCCTCTGAGATTTCAGGCGGCATGGCCAAACGTGCGGGACTGGCGCGGGCCATTGCGCTCGACCCGGAATTACTGTTCTACGACGAACCGACATCCGGCCTCGACCCGATCATGACACAGATCATCGACAGCCTGATCGTCGATCTGGCGCGGACGATGAACGTGACGTCGGTTGTCGTGACGCACGATCTCAAAAGCGCATTCCGCGTCGCCGACCGCATGGTCGTGTTGAATAATGGCCGCATCGTCCAGCAAGGCCAGCCGCACGAAGTCCGCGCCAGTTCCGATCCGTTCGTGAAGCGCTTCATTCACGGGCCGGTGGAATCGAAGACTGTCGTGTTGCAGAAAACACCGTCCGACCGCGCGCAGGCGGACCGCCCGCCGCGCGGCTCTGACTTTTTTCCAAATCCCGGCGCGACGCTGGTGTCGTCATCGCCGCGATTACGAGCGGTCGAGCAGAAACCGGCGGAACAGAAGGATTCGAGCGCAAAACCGCCGCCGATGCCGAACGCGCCCAGCGTGGCCGATTTTCCCATTCGCGAAGCGGCGCCGCGAGTTGCTGACGTGTCCGCGCGCGAGCAGGCTCCGGCGGCGGTTCCCGCCGCCGCGCCTGCGCCGCATCTTGCGCCGGGACTCTACATTCCCAAGCGGCGCCCCACTGAGATTCGTGCAAGCGAGCCGCCCGCACCACAATTTTCGCCGGTGCCTGCAGTACTCCCGCCGCCCGTGGCGCCGCCGCCGCCGAGTGTGCCGGCTGTGGCCGCTGAAAAGACGAATGCCGATCCGGCCGCGACGGTGTTGATGCCGCCGCCGACGTTTTCATCGCCATCCAGTTCGGTCGTCGACTTGATTCCCGTCAATCCCGTGCCGCCTATCGAACAAAAGCCCGCGGCGCCGCCCAAAAACGCCGGGCAGGGAGGAGTGGCCTAGTGGCGAGGCGCAGATACAAACGGCGCGGCGCGAACGCCATTTTGGTGGCCGGCCTTTTCGCGACTTTTTGCGCGGCGCTCTTTACGGGTATGTTTTTCCTCTATGGAAAATTGGGCCGCACGTGGCGCGGCGTGGCGGAAATGCGCGTGCTTTTCGCGCAAGTCAAATCGCTGCGCGCCGGCGCGCCGATTCGCTACGACGGCATGGAATTGGGGCGCGTCAAAGACGTGCGAGTCGTGCACGCCGACGCAGCATTGCTCAAAGATCTGCCGCCCTTTAAAAAGCACGATCTGCTGAACCTGCCGCTGAGCGAACCCGAGCGCGAAAAACTTAACCGCGTGCCCGACGAGGAAGTCGATGCTTCCGCGCGCAAGACTATCGACGGCCGCGTGATGGTGCTCGCCACGCTGGACGTTCTGCTTGAGCAGGACGAAAGGCGATTCCGCGACGACGACACGTATTTCGTGGCCGCCAGTTCGCTCGGCGACAGTTCCGTCGAAATGGTGACCGGCAGCGGCAAGCCGATTGTGCCGCAGCCGGGCATGATCGTGCTGGGCGTCAACGCCGATTTGATTTCGGACATCGGCAAGAACATGGCGCAGATTCAGGACGCGATGGAATCGATTGCCGACATCATCGGCGGCGAAGCCAACAAGGGCATGGTTCAGACGCAAATTCGCAACTTCGAAGGCTTCACCGGAACCGTCGATGCGCAGGTCGCTTCGATTGAGAAAAAAGTGCCGGAGGTGTGGGACGGCATCGACACGCGCGCAAAGCAGTCTGAAGAGAACATGAACGACATCGTGAACAAAATTCTCGCGCTGCGCCCGGACATCGACAAAGCCATGTCCCGGACTAACGACGCGATTTTGTCGATGCGCAAGAGCCTCAGCGCGTCCGCCGATTCCGGCGTCGAGAACCTGCGCAATTATCGAAAAGAAGCGAAGGAGCAGATCGAGCTTTGGCACAAAACGTCGCAGGAGTATCGCGCGAACACGCCGGAGCAATTGAAGGAACTGCGCAAGGCGGCTGAAGGCGCGCTTTCCGCCGCCGATAAAATCGACGCGATGCTTGCGCGCGTGGAGTCGCAGATGGACATCGGCGATCAGGGCGCGCGCGCCGCGTTGAATCAGCAGACCGACGCGGCAATGGGCTTTCAGGAAGTGGCGTGGCAATTTAGAAAATCCCCGGTGTATTTTTCGACAAAATACCCGCTCGCGCAACTGGGGCAGCGCCACCTGGCGTGGCGTTACGACATGGCGCGCTCGCAGTACATCGAACTGCGCCGCGAATTGGCGGCGCTGCAAGCGGGCATAAGCGTCGCCGATCCGGCCGACCGCGAACGCGCGCGGCACATCGAACAACTGCTGGCCGAATCCGACGATTTCTTCAGCGTCAACCGCAATAATTTCCAGCCGCTTACCGACGTGGGCGGCTCTGGCGAACCCCTTCAACGAGGAGCCAAGCCATGAGCAACGGCGCGTTGAACGGCTTTTCGTGGAAGGAGATCGTGCTTGGCCTCGCGGGCATTCTGGGTCTGGGCGCGGCGGGTTATTTCGGCGTGAAATACCTCAATGTCGCGCGACTCTGGAAGCGCCGTCAGGAAATTCTGGTTGTCTTTGAAAACGTCGGATCGCTGACGCGCAACGCGCCGGTGCGCTACAATGGCATTGAAATCGGGCGCGTCAAAAGTTTGCAGCCAGTGCACCTGGACGAAAAAATCATCGGCGAGCGCTTCCGCACGCTCACGCGCCGCGACATCAACAATCTGCCCATCCGCACTGACGCGCTCAAGCGCGAATTGCTGGAACTGGCGTCCGATGAATTCGACAAACAATGCCGCCAGAAATTGGTGGGCACGAGCATGATCGAATTGAGTCTGGAAGTCCTCAACGACAACGACCCCATCCGCTATCGTCTCGACGACGAAATCCGCATCGACGCGACGGTCTTCGGCGATTCGTCCGTAGAAATCATCTCGGGCAGCGGACCGATCAACGATTCGCCCAATCAATACGTGATCGGGAATTCGGGCGATTTCTTCAGCAACCTCTCGAACAGCATGAGCGAAGTGCGCGACATTCTCGCGGGCGTCAAGGATGTGATCGGCACGGAGGAGCGGAAGAATTTCGCCAAATCGCAGGCGCGCTACACGCCGCTCAACGACCGCATCGCCGCGCTCAACAAAAACGCCAACGAGCGCATGGAGAAGACACTCAAGCGTTACAGCGCGCTGACCGACTGTGCGCGCGAAAAACTGAACAAAACCGGCGACGTGCTGCAATCGTTTCAGCCGGCCGCGGAGGAAGCGACCGATTCGATTCAAAAAGCGCTGAAGGAAATTGAGCGGATGACGACTGAGGCGCGAAATGAAGCCAGTTCCGCGATGGACGAGATCAAGTCCGAGTACGAAACGGCGCAGGAATCCGTGCGCGTGCCGATTCAGCAGGTGCGCGACGGAATCGACGGCATCAAAAGCCCGTTGATCGCTGCGAAAACCGACGTGGAAAAAGCGCCTGCCCGGTTGGATTCCGGATACGACGCCGCGGGCAGCATGCAATTGCAAAGCGTGGACGACATGAATCGGTTCTCTGAATCCGCGAAGAAAAGCTTGCTCAACTTGAAGATCACTGCTTTCGTCGCGAGGGAAAACAAGGACTTGATGATCTCGCGGCGCGACGCCGGCGAGAACTTTGCTCAAACCGCGCTGGACGTGCATCGCCGGCTTGGCGCCATTTCCAGCCGCATGCTCAATGCCGCATCCGACGTGTACGAGGCCGCGCACGACATGGAGGCCGACGTCGCCGCCGATCCCACGATTGCGCGGGCCGAAAACGCGGTGCGCAAATTGAACGCGGCGCGCGCGCCGTTCGATGAAATGCGCGAAGTGCTCGGCGCAGAGATGTACCGCCCGTGGACCGAACGCAAGCGTGCCGCGTGGACCGGCGACGGTTTGCCGCGCGGAAATTAAATGTAGGACGGCTTTGCGAGCCGTCAAAAAGTAGGACGGGCTTTCAAGCCCGCAAAAAAGAGGTAACGATCATGGCTAATTCAGGCTACGCGCATTCCGAAGTCAAAGCCGGATGCTTCATAACGCTCTGCATCGCCTTGTTAGTGGGCATGATGTTCATGTACAGCGATTGGAGCCGCCGTTACAAAGGCAGCCAGGAAATCTCCGTCGCCTTCGCGTCGGTGACGGCGCTGCGCCCCAACGCTCCTGTGCGTTACAACGGCGTCGAAGTCGGGCGCGTCAAGGAAATCCGCATCCTCCATTTAAAGGAGGGCGACCTCAAACGTTTGCCATCGCTTACCGCCGGGGAGCTCGACAAACTGCCGCTCACCGACACAGAACGCAAACAATTGCGCGCAATGCCCGCTGCTGCGTTCTCAAGCGAACTCGAAAAAATCCTGCTCAAGCGAACCATGATCAATCTGATTTTAGAAGTGATTAACGAGCACGACACCAAACGCTTCCGCGAAGACGACGACATTCGCATCAATACTACATTGATGGGCGACACGTCGGTCGAGATCGCTTCCGGCAGCGGCGAACCTCTGGCCGAAAACCGCATGGTGCTGGGACGCTCCGGCGATTTCTTTACGAATCTAGCACGCTCCGTCGAGCAGGTGAAAGAGATTTTGAGTTCGGTCAGCGACGTGGTCGGCAAAGACGAGCGCGAAAGCGTGCGCAAAGCGCTGCGGCGCTTCGACACGATCACCGAGCGCCTCGAAAAGATCGTCACGGTCGTGGACGACCGTCTGCCGAAAACGTGGGACCGTGTGGACAAGCTCGCCGACGGGGCGCAATCCAATTTTACGCGCATAGGTGATGCTGTCGTGGGTGTGGAGCCGGACGTAAAGAAAACGCTGCACGCGGCGACCGATGCCGTGACCGACTTGCGCGACCGCGTTGGCAAACTGGCCGACGAAGCGAAGGACGCCGTGCGCGAAATCAAAAACGACGTGAAGCCGGTGTTCCAGGATTTGACGTACATCACCTCCAAATCGAAGGACGACGTGCCGGCGATGGTGAAAAACGCGCGCGATCTGGCGGCACGTTTTCAGGGCAGCGCCGGCGAACTCGACAAAGTGCTGGCCGCTGGCGAACGCATGATCCAGGAGAGCTATCCGGACGTGCGACGCCTGGTGCTGGCGCTGCGGCTGGGCGCGGAAAATTTCGAGGAAGGCACGAATCTGCTCAAGCGCAAACCGTGGCTGATTTACAATCCGGCGAAGGAAGATCCCACTGTGGTGGCCGCGCAGAAGAATGCGCGCGATCTGGAAATTGCGACGAAGCGCTTCAACGAATTGAGCACCGAACTGCAAGCGGTGCGCCGCAACATGGACCGTACGCCAAAGGAAAAGCTGGACCGGATCGACTACATTGTTCAGGAATTGAACATTCTGGCCGAAACGCTTAAATATGCCGGCGATGCAACGCGCCGCGACGTGCTGACGCCGTTCGAGCGCAAAAAGGGCGGATTGGTGCCGGCAATTGAGGAGATCGATCCGGAACTTCAGAAACTTCAGAAGAAGAGACCGGAGACTGAAAATCCGTAACGCGCCCGTGGTGCAGGCGTCTCGCCTGCATGTTTGTAATCGCGAAGACTTCGCGTTTCGCTTCGCGAAGCGCCGTGCAGGCGGGACGCCTGCACCACAGGGCTATCGATTTTTCTTTAAAAAATTTGAAATTGTCACGTTACTCGCTTGCGCTCGACTGTTGACATTAGAGAGTCTCTTTTCAATCACCTTAAAATGCGGAGGGCGGCGTCAATGCCTGGGAAATATCCGGCTCTTTACCGAATGCTTTTTCCGCTGGCGCCGGTCATGGCGGTGATCGCGCTTACGCTGATCGACGTCGGCGGACCGGTCAGCGGCGCGCCCGATGAAAAATCGGCGAGCCGCCACTGCGCGATGCCGCCGCTGGCGCCGTGCTGCCAGGCGGTTATTCCATCGAGACAAGCTTACGCGCCGAAATACTCGGTGAAGTTCATCAACGTCGGCAGCGGCGGCGTGGATTACGACGCTGGCGGGATGATCGTGGTCGTTTACTGCTCGTTCGCCGACCAATGCGCCGAACAGCCCATCGTCGGCATGGCGGAACTGGGGCTGGTGACGCGACTGCAAACCGACGCCGAAGTGATCGAAGGCGCGCCGGGATTCGGCGTGATCAGCGACATTCATGAATTCAAGGACGCGCGTTTTTCCGTGCAGGCGCGTGTGCCGCTCGAGACGAAAGCGGTGAACATGCTCAACGGCGCCGTGACCGTCCTGCGCGCGCGCGAACGCAGCACGCTGGCCTGGCGCGAGCCGTTCAGCGCGCAAATCGGCAGCAAACGCTCCGTGAACGGTTTTGATCTGACGTTGACCAAATGTGAGATCGCCAACGACACGCTGCTGGCCGAATGGAATTGCAAAGCGCCGGTCGATGCCGCCGGCGATGAGAAGCTCTGGCAGACGCGGCAGCTCAAGGCGACGCTGGTGTGCTCGGATAAGTCAGTGCTCAATCCAGAAGTGGGGAAGGAATCGCCCGCCGCGATTCGCCGCGTATTTCATCTCAGTCACAAATTCCCCACGACGCTGGAACTCAATTTCATCTCCGATTTGAAAATGGAGAATCTGCCGTTCACACTCACAGGCATTTCAATCGACGGAAGCGCGCCGAAGAAGCGTGCGGAGGGCGTGCTGGGCGAGAATTTTTGAGCGTTATTTCTTAATCCAATACGGCTCGCCCGGCTGCGAATTCACATCATATTTGAGCAGCGGCATGTTTTCATCGTGCCACTGCGCGGCGATCAGCTTCCAATCCTTTAACTTCTCGTTCGCGTCCGCTGCCTGCGAATTGGGCGGGTCGTCGAAGGCGTGTCCAACCAATTCGTCCACGAAAACTTTGATCACTTCGCAGCCGCGTGCGTCGGCTTTGTCGAGTTCGCTGAAGAGCAATTCGAGACCAACTTTGTTGCCGATGCGGCCCATGATGTCCGCTGACGTTTGGCGCACGACGGCGTCGCTGCTCTTCGAAAACGCCAGCAGTATTCCTTCAGGCGTGCGCGTGTTCAGCGCCGTGAGCAGCGAAAATTCGAGATACGCGCTGCGCGCGGGGAATTTCAAAATCGCATCGCACGCATCGAACAACACTTCAGGTTTCGCCTTCGTGACGGCCTCCGCCAATTCGTTGGCGGTTGCCGCGGCGGTCGGAAATCTTGTATTGAATTCGCGCATGTAATTTTCGAACGCGGCCGCATCGCCGCCGATGCGCGAGAGGCGCGACACATCCGCGCTCACCGCATTGAGCTTCCACGCGTTGAAGGCGATGGCCTCTGCTTGCGGCGAAAGTCCCAGCGCGAGGATTTCAAGCGGCACCTGCGCGACTGGCGCCGTCGGCTCGTTGGTGCCTTTGTCAACGAGCCGAATCGGTTTTTCCGAAAGCGCCTGAGCTTCGCCGTGCAGCACGGCGATGACCAGCTTGCGCACTTCGGCGTAATTCGGACGCGAGGTCCAGTATTTGTAAATGCGCCGCACATCGCCGGCCTCTTCAGAGAGCGAGAAGCCCGGCCCGCCGCCGGGAAGCGCGACGGTTTCGACGGCGAGCGTCGCAACTTTTTCGTTAGCAGTTTCCTTCAGGCTCTCCTTGTTGCGCTTGGACGGATCGACTTCGCGCATCACATTGATTTTCCACAGCGTGGGCGATTCGCCGCGCTCGTCTAGCGATTCCCAGAATCCAGCGCGCATGCCTTTGCCGAAATAATTTTCGCGCACAAAGCCGGTGGCGTCGCGCGCGGCTTTGGATTTGCCGCCCTCGCGAATTTCGCGCAGGCGCAATATCGCCAAGTCCACCGCCTCCCATTTTCCCAGCGCCGACAACGTCATCACGCGGTTCATCTGCAAATTCCACTCTTCGTTCCCGCCGCGCGGCGTGACATCGTATAGGTAATTCCAATACTCCAGCGCGCGCTGCGGCTGCTGCGCCCAATACGCGGAAACCGCCGCCATCGTGCGGATTTCCTTGCCGGCGGGATCTTTCAGCAGCGCTTTTTCGAATGAACGCAAAGCTTCGGCGTAATGCGCCTTCGCAAAAAATGCGCGCCCCTCTTTAACCAGCGCGGCGGCATCGTCTTTGGCGGTGGGTTTGGGCGGCTCTTCGCAAAAGGCCCGCAAGCACGCCGCTGCAAGAAAGACAAAAAGAAAAGATTGGATGTACATCATCGCGTCTCTTAAGCGCTAACCAGCGAACAAGGTCACAGGAATCGTCAATGCCTCTGTTGAAACCCTCTGCGACCCCGGGGTAAAAATGCAACTTACCAAATATTTCAACAGAGTGCTCTTACCCCTGACCCCTGACCGCTGACCCCTGACCCCCTGACCCCCTGACCCCCTGACCCCCTGACCCTCAGACTTCTAACCCCGTGCGTTCTCACGGCCCATTCGGCGATTTTGGTTTCGGCGGCGCTTCCTCACCTGGCGGGCCGGAGACTTCGGGTATGGCGATGTTGACGTAATCGGACGGCAGTGGGCGTGTCACCAGTGGCTCGCGTTTTCCTTGCAGACAATCGATCACAAAATCGCGCGTCCATTTGTAATCGCGGCCTTCGACGCCGACGTGCCAGACGTTCATCCAACCGCGGTTGGCTTCGGCGAGACAAAAAAGACGATGGCCGGCGTTGTCGAAATAGGGTGTTGATTCCAACAAGAAAGTACTGACCGTCGCGTGGTCTTTGTCTTCGAGTTTGAACAGCCACAAGCGCCCGTGTTTTTTTGGCTCGAAGAATTCGTAGCCGATCAGATGCATCGTGCCCATTGGAATGTAATCGCGCGTCAAGCCTTCGTAGCTTTTGAGAATCAAACTGCCGTCTTTTTGCTGGCGCAGTTTGTCGAGCTTCGCGCGATAGACTTTCACCTGCTCGTCGCGCCCCAATCGTTCGTAACATTGAATCAGTTTTCGAACGACGAACCAGTCGGTCGGGCCGAGTTTGTGCAGCATTTCAAAATGGTCCGCGGCTTTCTGGTACTGGCCGGAGTCGTACGCGGCCATTGCGGCGTTCAAGCGCGTGGAGACGAATTCGGGATGCAGGCCGAGGATCGACTCGTAGCGCACGAGCGCTTCGTGGTAGCGGCCGGCGTCGTCAAGTTCGCGGGCTTCTGCGAAGACTTTTTCGAGCTCGGCGCGTTCGCGCGGGTTGAGGCCTTGAAGCTGGGCTTCTTCGCAGGCTGTGGAGAGAAGGAGGAACGCGGCGGCGGCGATGCGGACGAGCCATGCAGTTCTCTTTGCCGGCGAAAGGGCGTTTTGGAATTCGGAGCGGCGATTCGAATCCGGCACTGGCTGGGTACAGACTGTGGCGCACGAACTGACTTCAAGCTGCCGACGAGAGGGCGGTGTGAATTCGGACATGGCGATTCCGATGCGGGCCGGCTGGAAGCCGGCGCTCCGATTGTAGGACGGCTCTCCGAGCCGTCGAAAATGAGGCTCGCACGGCACGACGGCTCGGAGAGCCGTCCTACGAGAATAATGCGAGCGGCCTAAATGCGACGCTCCGTAAAGAATCTATTTTAGCGCTTTTTCTTCGCGCAAGCCAGTGTAGTGAATTGAACCAGTTGCCATCCTATGCGGCGGCGTGGAAATGTGCAACGGAGTGAATGGAGCGTTCGAGTGCGG